>JBAXHD010000045.1:0-20157 GCA_037139095.1 Actinomycetota bacterium | reverse complement strand
TACTGCTCGTGCAACTGCCGGAGCTTGACCCAGAACCAGAACCAGAACCAGAACCAGAACCAGAACCCGAGCCCGAGCCCGAGCCAGAACCTGCACGAGTGATCTCGGCGGTGAATCCAACCGTGATTACGGTCAGGGCCACGACAAGCACAAGACGAACAAACGAGCTAGCGGGGCCACGTGTCGACGCGCCAACTCCTCGTGTATGCACCGTGTGGCCATGCATGTCGCTGTCTCCAGATCCGTTGCCCGGGGGGTGGGCTAGTGATCAAGACAGTACGGACGTGGGCGATGAATCTGTATAGGCCACTTGGCCCATTTTGTTATGGGGCTGGGCCGATTGGGATCTCGACAACGATGAACGCGCCAAGCCCCTGCGGGTCGCATAACGCCTCAGCCTCGCGAACGCGGCTTCGCATGGTGAGTGCTACCACTGTGGGTCGAGCGGCCTGCTCGTTCCAGATGCGCTGGCCTTCGGCCACAAGGTCGTCGATGCCCCAACACTGCAGATACTGACGTTGCGTGCGCACGTTGGCGAGATGGCCGCTGTCGCCCAGCAACTGGTCGAGCGCTACTTCAGCAGTGATGTCTTGGGCGCCCGGCTCAGCGAGGTAGTGGCCGCCACGCTCGTGACCGCGGTACGTGCGCAGCCACTCTCGCCAAGGGCGTATTGCAAGGCCCGCTGTGGTAGCGCTGGCGTAATCGATGACGAGCACCGTGCCGTGCGTGACGAGTGCTCGCGTCTGGGCGAGCCAATCGGCTGCCCGCGCTTGCACAGGCACGCGCGAACCGTGGGTGGCTGACTGAGGCAACGGCAAATGGTCGAGGTCGTCGGCTGGGCGCAATACCTCGGCGAAGGCTCCGTCGGTCCGCGCGATAACAAAGGCCTCACGCCAACCTCCGTCCATCACGAACAATCGGAACGCAAGATTGTCGAGTAGTTCGTTAGCGATGACGACGCCAACAATTGGTTCGGTAGGCATGGTCTCGACTGAGGTAACCCAGTCGGGATGCAGGGCGCGTTGTTGAGCAGACACCTCAACGGCTACATAGCTGACGGCGGCGAGACAATCGGGCTGCGCTGCGCGAAATGCACGCGCCAAGGTGCCGGGCCCAGCGCCAGCTTCGATGACCGTGAACTGATTGGGCTCACCGAGTTGATGCCACAACGAATCGACCATGCGCGCAAGAACTGCACCAAACAACGGCCCGACTTCGGGACTGGTGATGAAGTCGCCTCGGCGGCCCGCTGAGCCACCAGCGGTATAGAAGCCTTGCTCGCCATAGAGAGCGATGTGCATGAACCGCTCGAAAGAAATTGCTCCGCCCGCCGCTGCTATTGCGGCACGGATTTCGTCAGCGGCTGAGAGCACCGGTGAGCGCGCTGAGGTCGCCAAAGCGCAAGACCAACCCGGGGAGAATACCGAGCACCAAGGTGCTGCCGCCGGTGATCACCAAAGCTGCCACCAATGATGGCGGGGTGGTGATTGGCGTGGTATCGCCATCGGGTGCGGGCTTCATCCACATTTCGCGCATGATGTTGCCGTAGTAACCGAATGCAATGACCGTGTTGATGGCACCGATGATCGCGATTGCGTAACCCAGCGAGGTGCCGGCTTGAAGCACCGAGCGAAACGCGTTGAGCTTGGCGAACCATCCGCCGAACGGAGGAATACCAGCCAGCGATGCCAGCAAGAAGGTCATCAGTGCAGCCAAACCTGGCGCATACGAGAACAGACCGCCAAAGCTGGTGATCTCGCCGCTGCGGGTTTTACGACTGACCGCAATGACCACAGCGAACACGCCCAAGTTGGTGGCTGCATACACAAGCAGGTACACGACAACCGTCTTGAGCGACGTGCCCGTGGCCTTGGTGCCCGCAACAACCAACGGCATCAAGATGAAGCCACCCTGACTAATTGACGAGTAGGCCAACATACGAACGATGTTGGTCTGCTTGAGTGCAACCACGTTGCCGAGGGTCATGGTGAGTGCGGCAAGAACGAAGATAAATGGCTGCCACACCTTTTCGGCGTGAGGGAAGGCGAGATACAGCATGGTGACGAGGGCAACAAAGCCGCCCGCCTTCGAGGCCACCGACAAGAACGCGGTAACCGGCGTGGGCGCACCTTCGTATGTGTCGGGGGCCCATGAATGGAATGGCACTGCGCTGACCTTGAAGGCAAAGCCAACAACGATGAACACAACAGCCAAGGCTTCGACAGCTTTGAACTGGCCGGTGATGGTCACGGCCTTGCCGATGTCGACGAGCAAGGTGCTGTTGGCAACGCCGTAGAGCAAGCTCATGCCGTAGAGCAACATCGCGCTAGCGAACACGCCGAGCAAGAAATACTTCATGCCCGCTTCGTTGCTCTTGGTGTCTCGCTTGCGCCACGCGGCCAACATGTAGGCCGGGATCGACAAGAACTCAAGCGCCACAAACACGCTGATGAGATCTCGGGCCGAGGTCATCATGACCATGCCGAGCACACTGGCAAGCAACAGCACGTAGTACTCGCCTTGGTAGTACCCACCCTCTTCGATCTCGTTGGTAGACAGCAGCACCACGACATAACCAGCGATGAGGAACATCGCCTTCATAATCAAGCTGAAGTTGTCGACCACGTAACGACCATCGAACATTGAGCGCACTTCGCTGCCGGTGACTGCGAGGGTGACGATGGGAAGTAGCGCTGCGAGCAGGCTGAAACCGGCAAGCGTGGCGGTAAGCCATTTCTTAGATTCGCTGACGAAGAGATCGACAATGAGCACGACGCAGATGCCGGCCGCGAGGATGATCTCGGGCGCAAGCGCGTGATAGTCGACCTTCGGCGGCGTGAAGCCGCCCCCGGCAACGAGGAGCGAAGCAAGCACGGGTCAGCCCTGCCCGAATGCCTTGAGGGTGAGGTTGACCGCTGGATCGATGATCTTGAACATCAGTTGCGGGTACACACCGAACACGACAATGGCCAACAGGAACGGAGTCCACGCAACCCACTCGAAGAACGTGACGTCGTGGATATCGCCCGAATGATCGTCGTGACCGTGGTCGTCGCCGTGACCATGGTCGTCGCCGTGGGCGGCGGCGTGGCCGTGGCCGTGGCCGTCATCGTGACCAGCGCTGGCCCCGGCGAACTCGGGCTTGGGCTGGCCAAATGCCACGCGCTGGAACAGCCACAGCAAGTAAGCGGCGGCGAGCACTGTGCCGAGAGCAGCGACCACCATGAACACCCGGAACACGTTGTGGTTCAAACCGGCCGCTGGTGAGTACGACGAAATAATCGCTGGGAACTCGCCCCAGAAACCGGCGAGACCTGGCAGACCGAGCGACGCCATCACGCAGAAGCCAAGGATCCAGCCCATGCGCGGCATCGAGATGAGCATGCCGCCGAGGCGCTTAATCTCGAGCGTGTGATAGCGCTCTTTCACCGAACCGGCAACGAAGAACAACATGCCGGTGATGAGGCCGTGAGCAACCATGCCAAAGATTGCGGCGTTGAAGCCAAGCGGAGTGAGTGTCGAGATGCCGAGCATCACGAAGCCCATGTGAGCCACCGAGCTGAAGGCAATGAGGCGCTTCATGTCGGTCTGAGCCAGACAGCCAAGTGCACCGTAGATAATGCCGATCACTGCGAGTCCACCAATCCACGGTGCCCAGGCTTTTGCGGCCACAGGCAGGATCGGGATAGCAATGCGCACGAAGCCATAGGTACCGAGCTTGAGCAGAATTGCAGCAAGGATCACTGATCCCTGAGTTGGAGCCTGCGTGTGTGCGTCGGGCAGCCACGTGTGGAACGGGAACATCGGAACCTTGACCGCGAAGCCGATAAACATGCCGGCGAAGATCCAGATCTGCACCGACCGGCCAAGCAGGCCGCCGTGCTCAGCGAGATACGCAATGTTGAAGCTCGCTTCGCCTGCGGGCACCTTGCCCGACACCTGGAAGTACAGCGCCAAGAAGGCCACGAGCATGAGCGCCGAGCCAAACATCGTGTACAAGAAGAACTTCAGTGACGCGTACTGACGATTCTCGCCACCCCATACACCGATCATGAAATACATCGGCAAGAGCACGAGTTCGAAGAAGACGAAGAACAAGATGAGGTCTTGGGCCACGAAGGTGCCGGCCATGCCAACTTGCAGCACGAGCATCAAGATGAGGAATGCCTTGGGGTTACCCGGCGACGGGATGTGATCCCACGAGTAGATCATTACCAACACGGTGACGACCATGCTCAAGATGTAGAGCGGCAGGCTCAAGCCATCGAGGCCCACGGTGTAGTTGCTGTGAATCACCTTGATCCACGACGTGTCGGCGAAGAACTGCAACTTGCCAGAACTGCCGTAGTTGAACTTGGTCAGCGAATAGATGCCGACAAGCAGCGTGGCCACCGCCGTGAGCAAAGCGATCTGCTTGTGCAGCAGTTCCTTGCCCTTCGGGACGAACATCATGACGAGTACACCGACGAGCGGCAGGAAGGTACCGATCGTGAGTAGCGCGTTATTGGTGCGGAGTACTTCCATTGCCGTGAGGCTCCTCAGGTATTGACGATGACGAGAACGAGGGCGCCGATGGCGGCGGCTCCGAAGAGCAGTGCCCCGTATTGGTTGACCTTGCCTGACTGGATCGGCCGCAATGCGCTGCCTGTACCGCGGGCTGCGGCACCAGATCCATTGACCGCTCCATCAACCACGCGTTGGTCGATGTTGCGATACACCCAATTGCCGACCGATTGTCCGGTGAGACCGACTTGGTCGACGGTGCGATCGATGACGTTCTGGTTGAGCCAGTACGCCGCCTTGCTGATTGGGTATGCCACTGCGTGAACGATGACGTTCTCGTAGAGGGCATCGAGGTAGTACTTGTTGTACAAGAAGGTGTAACCGGCACGAAGCGGACGCGACCGCTTGGTGATGTCCTTCAGGAAGAAGTTCTTGCTGCCATAGAGGCCCCGGCTAATGAGCAGGCTCACGATGAAACCAACTGCGACCAACACGATGGATGGCAAGGCATTGATCCATTCGAAGGTGGCGTGAGCAAGTTCGGGGAATGGGTCGCGCTTTTCGCTCGCGAACCACTCGGTGAACTTCTCGATCTTGAACGGTGCCGCGTTGAGATAACCAGCAGTGAGTGCAAGCACGGCCAAGATCACCAGCGGCACCGTGATGAGCGCGGGTGATTCGTGCGGGCCGGCGTGGGCATCGTGGGCATCGTGCGTGTCGTGGGCATCGTGCGTGTCGTGAGCATCGTGGGCGACCGCGTGGCTGTCGTCGTGATGCACGCCGGCGGCTGCGCCTCGGGCCGTGCCGAAGAACGTGAGGTACGTAGCGCGGGTCATGTACGCGGTGGTCATGAAGGCGCCAACAAGGCCAATGATCCAGAACACCTTGTAGCCGTTGTTATGCGCGTTGTCGATGATCTCATCTTTGGAGAAGAAACCGCTGAAGAACGGAACGCCGCACAACGCCATCGTCGAGATGATCCAGCACGCCGCAGTGATAGGCATCTTGCGCGCCAAGCCGCCCATGTCTTTCTTCATCTCGAAGCTGTGATGACTGCCGCTGTGGGCAACCGAGCCGGCGCACAAGAACAAGCAACACTTAAAGAACGCGTGGGTGAAAATGTGGAACACGGCTGGCGTGAAGGCGCCGACACCAAGACCCATCATCATGTAGCCGAGCTGGCTGACCGTTGAGTAGGCGAGCACCTTTTTGATGTCGGTCTGCACGAAGGCAAGCGCCGCCGCAATGATGATGGTGATGCCACCGATTACGGCGATGAGATTGAAGTGTTGCCCGGCCACATTGATGTCGAGTCCGGTGTGAAACAACGGGTAGAGACGAGCAACCAGGAACACACCGGCGACGACCATGGTGCTGGAGTGCAGCAGTGAGCTCACCGGCGTAGGGCCGGCCATGGCGTCGGGCAACCATGTGTGAAGCGGGAACTGACCGCTCTTGCCGATGCAGGCGATGAACAACGCAACACAACCCCACAGCAGAAGCGTGTGCGAGGCGCCCGTGTCTTTGAGCGCCCACTCATTGATGGCGGAGATGCTGAAACCGTTGCTGCCCGACTTCTGGGCAAAGGCGTTTGCACCGAAGAAGATGATGCCGGTGCCAACCAGCAATCCGATGTCACCGACTCGAACCGTCCAGAACGCCTTGAGCGCAGCGCGGCTGTTGGCCTCTTCTTCCCACCAGTGTCCGATGAGCATGAACGAACACAGACCCATGATTTCCCAGCCGAGGATGAGCTGCACCATGTTTTCGGCGAGCACCATCATCAACATGCCGCCGCTGAACAGCGTGAGTGCGGCAAAGAAGTGGGTGTAGCGACGGTCGCCGCGCAGGTACTCGAGCGAGTAGATCTGCACCAAGGTGGAGATGAACGCCACCAACAACAGCATGACTACTGCGAGACCATCGATGTGCTGGCCGACGCTGAACTGCACGCCGCCGCTCTGCCACCAGACCACCTTGCGGATGACCGGCTCGACGGTGGTCTCCGAGCGCTGAATCCACTGGTAAGCAACGCCGACGGCGAGTACAAGCGAAGCGAAGATTGAGGCGACGCCGACTTCGCTGCCCTTCATGGGCAAGCGCTTGCCGACCAAAATGATGATCGCAAACGCGACGGCAGGAACCAACGGGATGAGGAATGCGTGGTCGAGAAACCAGCCGACCTGTTCAGCAGCGAGCACGGCTCAGCCCTTCATCTCAGAGAGTTCGTCAAGTGCGATGGTGCGCTTGTTGCGGTAAATCAGCAGAACCAAGCCAAGACCGACGCCAACTTCGGCGGCGGCAACGGCAATGACGTAGAGCGCAAAGACGTGGCCATCGGGGCTGCCGTTGCGCAAGGCGAAGGCCAACAAGTTGAGGTTCACTGCGTTGAGAATGAGCTCGATGGCCATCAGCACCATCACTGCGTTCTTGCGAGCGATGACGCCATAAACACCGATGCAGAACAGCACGGCACCGAGGAGGAGGAATTCATTAATCAGCATTGGGCATCAATCCTTACGGGCCAAGACAATGGCGCCGATGACGGCGACGAGCAACACGAACGAGAGCGCCCAGAACGGCAGCAAGTAGGGCTTGAAGATTGCGTCAGAGACGGCTTGCGTATCGATGCGAACTGCCTTTGATGGCGAAGGAAGCTTCTCGTCTTTGAAGCCGCCCACCAAAGCAATGGCCATCGCCGCGAACATGGTGAGCGCAACCGGAATGCCCAGCGCCCAGTTCTTATTGTTGAGGTCGTTCTCGGTACCGATGCGGGCTCGGGTGAGCATGACACCGAACAAGAACAGCACCATGACGGCGCCCACGTAGACCAAGATCTGGGTGATGGCAACGAACTCGGCGTAGACCAACAGGTACTGCGCAGCAGCGCCAGCCAACACACACACGAGCCACAACGCGGCGTGCACCACGTTCTTGCTGGTGACAACGCGAATGGCCCCGACCACCATCACTGCAGCGATGATGCCGAACGAAATGTTTTGGGCGACCAAGGTTTCGGCAAGCATCATTTCTTGCCTTTCTTATCGGCGCCGACCTCGAGCTCGGGAGCTTCGGGAACGGTTTCCATCCACTCGCCAAGCTTGGTCTTGTCGTGCAACAAGTCGGCAATCTTTGGCTCGCTGTATTCGTACTCGGGACTCCAGAACAACGCATCGAATGGGCACACCTCAACGCAGATACCGCAATACATGCACAACGCGTAATCGATGTCGAACCGGTCGAGCTTGTTGACCTTGCGTGGTGCGCCGCCGGCCCGACGGGGCGGAGCAAGTTCTTTGTGGCCTTCGATGTAGATGCACCAGTCAGGGCAGCTACGCGCGCACAGCATGCACGAGGTGCAGTTGTCTTCGCGAAGGGCAATAACACCACGCGCACGAAGCGGCGGGGCTTCTTTTTCGTGTGGGTACTGAACGGTGTTGGCACCCTTGGTGATGGTGGCCATCATCGTGTTGAACGTGACACCGAGACCCTTGACGAGGCCGGGAACCTTTGGCTTGAGACCCATCAGAACAACACTTTCAAGACAGCAGTGAGCATGATGTTGCCGAGCGACACAGGAATGAGCACCTTCCAGGCGAACCGCTGCAATTGATCTTCGCGGAAACGGGGATAGCTGAATCGGATCCACATGATGAGGAAGACGAGTCCCATCATCTTGGTGAACATGATCAGCGGGCCGACAATGTTCATCCAGTTAGCGACCTGATCGATGTTGTGCCAGCCGAACCAGCTGAACGGAATTCCCCAACCACCGAGGAACAGCACCGAAGCAATGAGTGCGAACACACCGGCAGTTGCGAACTCGGCGATGAAGAAGATGAGGAAGCGAAAGCCCGAATACTCGGTCATGTAACCAGACACGAGTTCGGACTCAGCAATGGGCATGTCGAACGGGGCCTGAGTGAGCTCGGCTTGTACGGCAATCATGAACACTGCGAACCCGATGAACTGGGTGATGATGTATGGATTGCCGAGGCCGTTCCAGCCAAAGATCTCGCCGGCGTTTTGCGCCACCACGATCTTTTGCAGGTTCATCGTGCCGGCTTGGATGACAACGCCGACCACGGCGAGCACCATCGGCAACTCGTAGGCAATGAGCTGACCTGCGGCGCGCAGGCCACCGAGCAGTGAGTACTTGTTGGCGCTGGACCAGCCAGCAATAAGGATGCCGAGCACGCTGACCGAGCTCACGGCCAATGCGTAAAACACACCGGTCTCAAAGTTGGTGAACCACGCATCGGGACCGAACGGCACCACGGCGACGAGCAGGAACGTGCTGGCGAGCACGATGAGCGGCGCAATCTTGAAGATCGAGTGATCGGCCTTCTCGGGCATGATGTCTTCTTTTTGCAACCACTTGCCAACCTCGGCAAACAACTGCATCGAGCCATACGGCCCAGCTTCCATCGGCCCGAGCCGGCTCTGCATGAAACTCATCATCTTGAACAAAAAGAGGTAGACAATGGTGCCCGCAGGCAGCAAGACGGCGACTAAGCCGCCAAGCACCCGGAGCAACGACTGTGCCCAGTAGGGAAAGTGAACTGCAAGCATCATCAGCGGTCGATGTCTCCGAGAATGAAGTACAGCGACGCCAAGATGGTGATGACGTCGGGGACGTACACACCGCGCAGCAGCCACGGCACGATCGAGATGTTGTTGAAGCTGGCCGAGCGGATCTTCACGCGGAACGGGCCCAGATCACCCTTGCTCACCACGTAGTAACCCATCTCGCCGAGTGGGTTTTCGGTGCTGACCCAAGCTTCGCCTTCGGGCACCTTGATGATGCGCGGCACCTTGGCCATCACCGGACCGGCCGGCAGCGTGTCGAGCAATTTCTCAACGATGAGGGTTGCCTCGCGGGTTTCCTGCAGACGGACCCAGCATCGGGCGAAACTGTCGCCATCTGGATGGGTCCAGACCTTGAAATCGACCTTGTCCCAGGCCATGGCGATCTTCTGATCACGACGAAGGTCGTAATCGACGCCGCTCGCGCGCAGGTTGGCACCCGACATGCCGTATTGCAGTGCCACGTCTTTGGGGATGACACCAATGCCGCGTGTGCGGCTCTGGAAGATCTCGTTGCCAAACAGCAGATCGTCGATCTCGTCGCAGAACGTGCGCAGCTTGCGCATCACGCTGCGGGTCTCTTCGATCCAGCCCTTCGGCAGGTCGTCTTTGAGGCCGCCAATGCGGTCGAAGTTGGGGTGGAAGCGGCCGCCAGTGGCGCTCTCGATGAGGTTGAGCACGTATTCGCGATCTCGGAATGCCATGAACACTGGCGTGATTGCGCCGAGCTGCACACCAAGATCGCCAAGGAACAACGACACGTTGGCGATGCGACTGAGCTCGAACAAGATTGTGCGAATGTGCTGCGCACGCGGTGGCGCCTCGATATCCATCAGCTTCTCGGCGGCGAGAATGAACGGAACTTCGTTGGCGAAGCTGCCCAGCCAGTCGATGCGGTTCACCAGTGAGGTGACCTGCGGGAAGGTACGCACCTCGGTGAGCTTTTCGTAGCCCCGGTGCATGTAGCCCGCAGATGGCTCGGCCCACACAACCTGCTCGCCATCGAGACGACAGATAATGCGCAACGTGCCGTGAGTAGCAGGGTGCTGCGGACCAATGTTGAGGGTCATGCCCTCTGTTTCGAGTTCGACGTTGAGGCGAGCATCGGCGGCTTGCGACGCGATGTAGGCCAAACGCTGACGGTCACCGAGCATGGTCATGATTCGCCGCCAGTTGCATCAGAGTCGTCGGCCGGTTCGCCTGGCAGCGGTTCGACATCGACGATGCCTGGCCACGGCTTCACCATGCGAGCCAACAACGGGAAGTCTTTACGCATTGGGTGTCCCTCGAAGCCACTTGGGAGATACATATTGCGCAGGTCGGGGTGCCCAGCAAAGTTGATGCCGAACATTTCGTGAGCCTCGCGCTCGTGCCAATTGGCCCCGGCATAGCAAGGGATCCAGGTTGGCATGGTCATGTCGTCGGCAATGTCGGCCTTGATGGTGACACCGAAATGGAGTGCGGTGCTGCAGGCCCGAGCGAACAACTGAAAGCGAGTCTCGCCGCCGGTGTAGCCCTGACGAATGCTCATATCGCGCTCGGCTTGAGGCTGCGTTGGGTCGTCTTCGCCGCGGCCATAGGGCGACGGCATCCAGTCGATGGCCGACAAAAAGCAGAAGTAGTCGAGGCCGACAACGTCGCGCAATGCAATGCCAGCTTCACGCCACGCATCGGCGCGGACTCGCACCCAGACATCGTCGCCGGGCTTGACCAGTGTGTCAATCAGCGCATCGCCGAGTTCGGCACGCAGTTGATCGACTGCGCGCTCGCGCAATGAATCGCCTGGCAAGGCTGCGAGAGGAGTATCAGTTGACGACAATTGGCTCACCTCGGTTCAACGGCACGTAGCCCTCCCCGCGCCAGCGGGCGCCCATATCTTCGTTCTTGATGCGTTGCTGCAGCAGCACAACACCTTCGAGCAGCGCCTCGGGTCGAGGTGGGCAGCCAGGCACATAGATATCAACGGGAATGATCTGATCGACGCCCTTGGTGACCGAGTAGCTATCCCAGTACGGGCCGCCGCAGTTGGCGCATGAGCCCATGCTGATGACGTACTTGGGCTCGGGCATCTGTTCGTACAGACGCTTGATAGCTGGAGCCATCTTGTCGGTGACCGTTCCGGAAATCACCACGAGGTCGGCTTGGCGTGGGCTTGCTGGCAGCGGGATAACGCCGAGGCGCATCACGTCGTAGCGAGGCGAACCGAAGGCGGCGCCCATCTCGATGGCGCAACAGGCGAGTCCCCACTGGTACACCCAAAGGCTGTACGAGCGACCCATATTGAAGAGTTGTGTGAGCGGCTTGGGCAGCCGGCCGCGGTCAACGAGGCCCATATCAGCACGCCACTTTCTTGGGTGTCATCGCCGGAGTTGTGCAGGTGATCAGTGTCATTGCTTGAGCTACACCCATCGCAGGACGCCCTTGCGCCATGCGTAGACGAGACCGAGCACAAGCACGAAAACGAAGATACCCATCTCGACCAAGCCAAAGCCGCTATAGCGCTCGAGCTGCGTGGCCCACGGGAAGATAAACACTGCTTCGACGTCGAACACCACGAAGAGCAGAGCGAACACGTAATAACGAATCTGGCTCTGCGACCAACCGTGGCCAACGGGATCGACGCCACTTTCGTAGGTCAGCAATTTTTCGTAGTTGGGCTTGTTCGGACGGATTGCCGCCGAGATAGCCAACAAGAGCGCGGCGAGCAGCAAGGCTGCTCCGCCGAACCAGATAACGGTGAGGTAATCCCGGAGAAAGTTGGACATCGGACATGAAGCTACTACGCAGTGTGAATCGGCTCACAAACTGTGGCGATATCTCTCCGCCAAATTGCTCTGTCTGGCTCAGGTCAAGTCCGCCACAAACGCCCCGATGGCCGAGATGGTTCTTTAACGTTTCTTGGGTCAAGGGGGGATGACGTTGCGCCGATACCACTGTTGGATGAGAGCACAAGCAACACCGATTGAGGAGTTCGAACCATGAAGAAGTCTTGGCTCACCGCCGTATCAGTAGTAGGTGCACTTGGCACTGGCTCCGCCGTCGTCATGGCCGGAGCAGTAATGAACTCGGGTTCAAACCCGCAATCATCGGCGCCAGTGCCCGATCTCACGGCCCCCCACACAGCGGTGTACCAAGTGGGCAGCGCCGCTCGGATCTCGTTGTCATCGGCAGGCGGAACCATCACCGTCATCTCTGTAACACCAAACGCCGGTTGGTCGTTGGTCTCCACATCGCCTGCCGCATCAAGCGTGACCGTGACACTCACCGACAGCACACAGATCGTCACGTTTATCGCCTCGAGCGTGGCTGGCGAAATACAGACATCCGTAACTGCCACCCTCGCCGCTGGCCTCGCTGCGTCGCCAGATGCGACCGCTCCATCCATTGTGATTCAACAGCCCGGCGACCTCGGTTCCGAGCCAAACTCCGCAGTACCCCCCACGTTTGCTCCAAACCAAAGCCGCACCGTAGGTGCCGTGTCGACGACCTCGCAATCGAGTTCAACATCGCACGCAGGCTCGGGCACTTGGAAGAACGACAACCACGAGAGCAACGACGAAGGAAACGAAGCAAATGACGACTGAAGACGAACTCGCCCAGCGCCTCGCATCACTGCGATCTAAGCGTGGTCAAGCCCCCATTGCGAAGAGTGCCACCCCAGCAGTTGATGCGGCGGCACCACAAACACAAGCGATGACTCAGGCATCGGTTGCTCCGCCAGCGCCTCCCGCTCCTCTCGTAACGTCGCTTCAAGCGAGTGGTCCCTCGATATGGGCGCCAAGCGCTACTTCGGCGGCAAGCCCATTTGCGCCGCCGGCCGCTGCGGCAATCGTGACCCCAGCGATTGTGGCACCGACGTCGCCGACACCCGCGGCAGTTGCAACGGTTGGGGTCACCCCACCGGCTCCCCCGCCATCAGTTGTCATTCGTAACTCTTCACCGGCGCCAAGGTCTCGCACCAAGCGACCACACGCTGCGGCTGGCGGACGCATTGCTGCCAGCGGGCTCGCTGCCTCAGCAGTGCTCGGACTCACCGGCGTAATCGCTTCGGCCAACAGGCCCGAGGTCACCACTGCAGCAGCAACCACCGAGACAACGGTGCCCACAGTTGCCGCCGCACCAGGCACCGAGACTGTCCCAACGATTGTTGGTGACACGGTTCCGGCGCCAACTACTGCAGTGAGCTTGGCAATACCGCCAGCAGTAGCGGCAGGCGCTGTGGTGCCCGCCGCAGCACCAGCAGCCGCTCCAATCGTGGCCGCCTCGCCATCGGCTCCCGCCGTCGCAAAACAACCAGCCGCAACCCCGGCACCTGCGCCAGCCGCAACACCTGCGCCAGCCGCAACACCCGCGCCAACACCCGCACCTGCGCCAGCACCAACAGCGGCACCAGTGGTCACACCAGCGCCAACGGCCCCACCAACAACGGCCGCACCTGCACCAGCTCCGGCACCGAAGCCTCCGTCGACCACGGCGCCGAGTAAGCCATAGGCGCGATGCCGACCAAAATCCCAGCGTCGGTTCAACGTAGCTTTCGAGTAATGGGATGTGCATCCCACGTGGTCATTACCGAAGGCACCGAACCGCTCTTAGATCAAGCCGAGCTCCGTTTGCGCGAACTCGAGCGTCTCTGGAGTCGCTTCCTCGACGACAGCGATATCACCCGCGCCAATCAAGCAGCAGGGCTACCTGTAACCGTGCACCAAGACACCTTGGCAATCATCTTGCGCTCAGTTGAGGCATGGAAGCAGACCTCTGGGCGTTTCGACATCACGGTGTTGCCAGCACTGGTTCACCACGGATACACGCACAGCGCGATTACCTCGAACGCCGCGCCACGGGTGAGCCAACAACTCATCGGTGTCAGCGGATCGATCATCGTGAATGTTGCAGATGCAACTATCTGTGTGCCGGCCGGTGGCGCTATCGATCTCGGCGGGATCGCCAAGGGGTTCGCTGCCGACATCGTTGCCGAAGAGCTCATCGAAAGCGGCGCCCGAGGCGCGCTTGTAAATGTGGGTGGCGATATCTGCGTACTCGGCGAATCATTCGATGGCGAACCGTCATGGCTGATTGGTATCGAAGATCCCGAATCACCCAGCGGACATGTTGGCCGAATCGCTCTTCAACAAGGCGGCGTTGCCACATCGGGAACAACAATCCGTCGCTGGACAACGCCGTCAGGCGAAAGCGCGCATCACCTGATCGATCCCAAGACTGCACTGCCCGCATCGACCAGCCTGCTGACAGCAACGATTATCGCTGGCGACACAGCAACAGCCGAGGTGTTTGCCACCGCCGCGATGATGGGCGACGGACCCAGCGCGGTGGCAATGCTCGAACGAGTTGGGCTCGCAGGGTTTATGGTGGGAACCGACCTCACGGTGTACACGACGAAGACTTTGGAGGCATTTCAAGCATGAACCCCCAGACATGGTGGTACCTCTCTCGAGGTAGCGGGATCGTCGCGTGGGTGATGTTGGCTGCAACAAACCTGTGGGGCATCTTGCTCGTCACTCGAATGCTGAAGCCTGTCGATCGACCCGCTTGGTTACTCGACCTTCACCGCTGGCTCGCCGCGCTCACAGTGATCACAACTGCCGTACATCTCGGCGGCCTCGTGGCCGACAACTACGCCCACTTCGGATGGCGAGAAATCGCTCTTCCGCAAGCGTGCCACCGCGAGTGCTGGCCGTCGGGCGCATCAAAGGCCGCCGCAGTGACATGGGGCGTGATCGCGCTCTACATCATCATCGTGGTGCAGGTGAGTTCGTTGATGATGCGCAAGTTGCCACGCAAGGTCTGGCACGGGATTCACCTGCTTTCATACGTGGCGTTCTTCATGGCAACGGTGCACGCTGTCATGGCTGGCACCGACCGCGGCAACATCGTGTTTATCGCCACCGTTAGTGCGATGACTGGCGGTATCGCCCTGGCGGGCGTGGGCCGAGCGCTCTACGCCAACGGCAAATCGAAGATCAAGCGGGAAAAAGCCAACGCGGCCTAGTGCCGAAGTGTCGCACTGGCGCACTATTCGTCGGCACGCCAACTGCGGTTCGCCTTACGAGTTGCCGTGTGTTTCTTCGCGGTGATGCGCCGCTCCACTGCGCCTTTACCCGGTCGTGTCGGCCGTCGAGCGCGCTCGACTTTTGCCGCCGTATCGATGAGATCGCAGAGTCGCTCGATGGCCTCGGCTCGGTTACGTAACTGTGATCGTTGTGTCGACGCCACTACTCGCACCTGCTCACCCAACTTGGCGATGACTCGCGTGGCTACGTGTTCAGGCAACCCAGCTTGGGTGAGATCGCAGATGAGTTCAGCTTTCGAATCGGTGGTGTTCACGTGTTGGCCGCCGGGACCCGACGAGCGAGAGAACTTCCACGAGAATGCTGCTGGGTCAATGCGCCATCCTGCGGGCGTCACATGATCGGTGGAATCCACCGCTACTGACGCCCCGCGCTGAGGCCAGACTCACCATTGCGAACCGACAACGACTTCACAGCGCCAAGGTACCAAGACCTGCTAAGCCTTGCGGGATGGATCCCGAGATCGAAAGGATCGTGCGTCGTGTGCCGGCATGGGCGACCGCTGAACTGACGATGCGTCCGCTCACCGGCGGTATCACCAACCGCAACTTTGTTGTGGTGAGGGGCAGCGACGAGTTCGTCGTCAGAATTCCTGGCGAGCGCACCGAGCTGCTGGGCATCAACCGCCGTTGTGAGGCCGAGGCGTCGCAACGAGCCAGCGAGCTTGGCGTAGGTCCACCGGTGCTCGGCGAACTTCCCGGAATCGGCACCCGGATCACTCAACTCATGCCGGGGTACCACCTCGAGAACGACGCGTTCATCGAGCGTCTCGAAGACATCGTGACGATCATCAAGACCTTCCACAACAGCGGACCGCTCAGTGGCGCCTTCCCCATTCATCGCGTCGTCGAATGGCACGCACGCGATGCAGCAAGTCACGGAATCATGCCGCCCGCTGGGTACGAGCGTCTGCATCAACAGAGCCGTCACATCGAAAACGCTTTCGCGGCAACGCCGGTGCCATCCACCCCGTGCCATAACGACCTTCTGCCCGGCAACATGCTGTTTGGATCCGAGCGCGTTTGGTTGCTCGATTACGAATATGCCGGCATGAACGATGCGTTCTTCGATCTCGCCAACCTCAGCGTGAACTGCGGACTCACACCATCGGCCGATGCCGATCTCCTCACGCTGTATTTCGGCGGCGTCACCGATGTTCGTTGGGCACGCCTTCAACTCATGAAGGTGATGAGCGAGTTCCGCGAGGGAATGTGGGCCGTGGTGCAGCAAGCAATCAGCACACTCGACACCGACTTTGTTACGTATGCCAACGAGCGACTCCACAACTGCGAGCGCCTCGCAGGGGCAGACGACTTCGGTAGGTGGTTGACCGATGCTCGCGGTGATCCACGGGTCTAGATTCTGCTTTCATGCGAACTCATGCGCGGGCAGTGATCATCGGCGGCGGAGTCGGCGGTGCAAGCATCGCCTACCACCTCACCTTGTTGGGTTGGAACGACATTGTCTTGGTCGACCGAGACCAACTCACCAGTGGTTCCACCTTTCATTCGGCGGGCCTTGTGGGTCAACTCCGCAGCAGCGTCACGCTGACCAAGATGATGATGTACGGCGCCGAGCTGTACCGACACCTCTCTGAGGAAACCGGCCACGATGTCGGTTGGCACGAGGTTGGCTCGCTTCGCCTTGCCTCGACACCTGAGCGACTTGAGGAACTGCGGCGTCAGGCCGGATGGGCCAAGACCTTCGGGTTGCCGCTCGATCTCATCAGCACCCAAGAGGCACTCGAGCGCTTCCATGGTTTGTTCGATCCCACCGATGTGCTCGGGGCGGTCTGGCTACCCACCGACGGGTGGCTCAACCCCAGCGACCTCACGATGGCGCTCGCTGCGGGTGCCCGCAGCCGCGGTGCCGAGATTCAGACCATGACTCGCGTGCTCGCGATTGGTGTCGAAGAAGTTGGTGGCCGCAAGCGCGTCACACATGTTGAGACCGACAAGGGTCGCATCACGTGCGATGTCGTGGTGAACGCAGGCGGCATGTACGCGCACGAGATCGGCCGCATGGCCGGGGTCAACGTACCCATCGTGCCAATGGCGCACCAGTACGCGATTACCCGACCCAAGGTCACCGTTCCTGCCGACCTGCCAACGATGCGCGACCCTGATCGCTTGGTGTACTTCCGCGAAGAAGTGGGAGGGATGATCATGGGCGGTTACGAGCGCAATCCCGATCCGTGGTGCCTCGATGGAAACATCCCGCCTACGTTTAACAACACGTTGCTCACCCCCGATTGGGATCGCTTCTTGCCGCTCACCGAGGCTGCGCAAACGTTGGTGCCCTGCATGGAAGACGCCGATGTGCATCTACTCATCAACGGTCCCGAAGCGTTTACGCCCGACGGCGAATTCATCTTGGGCGAAAGCGAAGTTGGTGGGTTCTTCGTGGCCGCCGGCTTCTGTGCGCACGGCATTGCTGGCGCTGGCGGCAACGGCAAAGTGATGGCCGAGTGGATCGTTGGTGGCGAGCCGCCAATGGACTTGTGGAAGATGGACATCCGTCGCTTCGGACCGCAATACCGATCACGTCAGTTCAGCCTCGAGCGCACCTACGAGGTGTACAGCACCTACTACGACATCGTGTACCCCAACCACGAACGCCAGGCCACACGTCCGCTTCGAGTACCACCCGCGTACCCGCGTCACATCGCGCTCAACGCAGAGTTCGGCGAGAAGAGCGGCTGGGAACGAGTGAACTGGTACAACTCGAACGAGAACCCAGCGCACGAACCACTGCGCCCACGAGGTTGGGCGGGCCAGCATTGGTCCACCGCCATCGTCACCGAACATCTGGCCACTCGCACCACCGCTGGGTTGTTCGATGAATCATCGTTCGCCAAGATCGAGGTGTCGGGCACTGGCGCTGCCGCGTTCCTGCAACACATGTGCACGAACAACGTGAACAAGAAGCCCGGCTCCATCACCTACACCCAGATGCTCAATAGCAAGGGTGGTATCGAGTGCGACTTTACGGTCACGCGCCTCGAAGCCGATCGCTTCCTCATTGTCACCGGCACTGCATTTGGTCGTCACGATCTGTCGTGGATCAGTTCGCACGCTCCAACCGACGGCTCGGTTGCCGTACGCGACATCACGTCGTCGATGGCGTGCTTGGGCCTGTGGGGACCCAAGGCTCGCGACATCTTGTCGTCGATCACAGCTGACGACCTCTCGTTTGGCTACATGCAAGCGCGCTTCATCACCGTGGGCGATGTGCCGTGCTGGGCGTTACGGGTCACCTACGTAGGCGAGACCGGCTGGGAGTTGTATCCCACTGCCGAGTTCGGCCTTCGCTTGTGGGACACCCTGATCAAGGCGGGCGCGCCGCATGGTCTTGTGCCCGGCGGCTATCGAGCCATCGACTCGATGCGCCTCGAAAAGGGATACCGCGCGTGGGGTAGCGATATCACCAGCGAGACCGATCCCTATTCGTCAGGGCTCGGGTTCGCAGTGCGCGCCGACAAAGACTTCGTCGGTCGTTCGGCGTTACCCGGTGTCGAAGGCACCGACCAACGTCTGTGTTGTTTGGTGCTCTCCGATCCACGCTCAGTGGCGTTGGGCAACGAGCCAGTTTCGCTGGCCGATGGCACCATCGTGGGTCGCGTCTCAAGCGGCGGCCTCGGCTATTCGCTGGGCGTGTCTATCGCGTACGCGTGGCTGCCAGTTGATGCGTCGGCGCCAGGCACCGCTGTGTCGGTTGAAGTGTTTGGCGAGGTGGTGCCCGCCGAAGTGCGCGCCGACCCGCTGTTCGATCCAACGGGTGCTCGCCTGCGCGGTTGATCGCCACGACACGCGACAGTTCAGGAAGAGCAAACGGCCGGCTCAGAAGAGCCGGCCGTTGCCATTTCAGAAGTTGAGCAGTGGCTACAGCGTGCCGTGCTCGAGTGCATCGAGCTCGCGCTCGATTGCCCGCAGTTCTTCTGGAGTGCCCTGCACCTTGGGTCCCGTAAACCATTTTCGGCCGGAGAAGGCCCAGTACAACGCGATCACGATGAAGCTACCGATGATGAGCGGAGCCGTGAAGTTGACGTTGTTCTGTTTGAAGAGGCCCGACTGGATGCCGTCGTTCAAGATGGCGTTGTCCTTGCCCCAGAACGGCCAGAACGGCCAGAACAAGGGGGCGAAGAAGAGGATCGTGATGAACCCGATCCAGATCAACGATGTCCATCCAACGAGCTTGTGCTTGCCCTTGAGGTTCCACGGACCCGTCTGAAAATCGGGGTTCGTCAGACGAAGGTAGATCGGAATCGCGTAAGCGATGTAGAGCCCGATCACGCAGATGCCGGTCATTGCGAAGAACGCCGTCGAGTAGCCACCCTTTTGGTACAACGACAGTGCTCCAACAATGGCCGAGAGTCCAACACCGAGCCAGATCGAGTTCGTTGGCGTACGAGTCTTCGGATTGATCTTGTGCCAAAACTTTGAGCCGGGCAATGCACCGTCACGGCTAAAGGCATAGATCATGCGACTGTTCGCCGTAACCGAGGCCATGCCACAAAAGAATTGGGCCACGATTGCGATGAGCACAAGCAACTTCGCAGTGGCATCGCCGACAGCACTCGACAACAAGCGTGGCGCAGCGTTCACGAGGAACGTGTCGTTGCCAGCACCGAACGCAATGGTCGTGTATTCGCCGGGATCCTTTGGCAAGACCTTGTTCATCGCCAAGTTCAGCAGGAAGCCGGCGATTGCCGAAATGTAAATGGCGCGAACGATTGCCTTTGGTGCCTCGGTGCGGGCGCCAACAGTTTCTTCGCTGACGTGAGCCGACGCATCAAATCCGGTGATTGTGTACTGCGCAAGCAGCAAACCCAAAGCAAAGAGATAAATCGTGACGAACGTGCCGCCGGTCCAGCCCGTGAGCCCAGGAGGAGCCGAATCGAACAGGTGACCCAAGCCGCGTTGGCCAGGCTTGCTCGAAAACATCAACACGCCGAAGATGACCGCTACACCGATGACGTGCC
>JBAXHD010000044.1:0-20607 GCA_037139095.1 Actinomycetota bacterium | reverse complement strand
TGGCGGCGTTATTGGCAACGGCCAGCGCTGTGTGAGCGGATGGAAAGACAGTCAACGAACTCGTGACTGCGACGAGGACACGGGCGAAACGCCCCATGATGCCCCCTTGGGTAAGCACCGGTTTTATCCGGTGGGCTTGCTGATTCGGCATGCGCCGAAGCGAGAAGTTAAGCAGCGCGAATGGACGCGCGCAACCCGGCAAATCGATCAGCCGGAGCGCGCTACTGAGCGAGCGATTGCAGTAATCGCCAGGCCTCGAGCACATGGCGCTCGGTGGTCAACCGTGATCCAATCGAGAAGCGCAGGGTGCTTTGTGAGTTCAGCACGGTGCGCGTGAACAACGCTTTGCCGGTGAGGTTGGTTCTCTCGATCAACGAGTCGGTGGCCTCGTTGCCCTCGCGCAAACGTAGGCACAGCAGGTTCAGCGGATGCGGTGCCACGATCTCGAAGCGGCTATCGGCCTCGACCCATTGGGCGAGCAACTCGGTGAGGCGAACGTGCTCGCGGATCATCGCTTGAATCGACTCGATGCCATCGCACCGAATGGTGAACCACAACTTCAGCGATCTAAAGCGACGGCCGAGCGGAACCTGCCAGTCGCGATAGTCGATGACGGCCCCCGACTCGGCTGCCTGCGAACGGAGGTACTCGGGCAAGATGCTGAGCGCGCCCAGCAGCGCAGCGCGATCTGCGGTCCAGAACAGGTCGCAGTCGAAGTTGACGCCCATCCATTTGTGAGGGTTGGTGCAATAACTATCGGCGAGTTCGAGTCCGTTGTTGACCCAGCGATACTCGGGGGCCAACGCTGCGATACCGCTCATCGCCGCATCGACGTGCAGCCATGCGTTGTTGGCATGGCAAACTGCCGCGATTTCAGCCGTGGGATCGAATGCGGTCGAGCTGGTGGTGCCATGTGTAGCGCAAACGAAAAACGGTGTGAGGCCGGCGCCGATGTCTGCCGCCATCATGCGCGTGAGCTCGTCGACGCGCATCGCGTAATGCTGGTCGACGGGAACGATGCGCATTCGCTCGACACCAATGCCGGCGATTCGCAGACCCTTTTCGATGCTGCTGTGCGACTGGGTAGTTGCATATGCAACAAGTGTTGATGTGTCGCCGTCGTGGTTCACCTGACCGCTCGTCGCGCGCCAGCGCGCTGCGAGGATTGCGGCGAGGGTTGCCTCTGATGCAGACCCCTGGATGACACCGCCACCTGTTGCTGAGTCGCTGCGGAAGCGTTGCGGAAGGCCAAGCAGTTCTTGCATCCAGTCGAGCATCAAGGTTTCTACTTCGGTGCAAGCTGGGCTGGTGATCCAGCTCATGCCTTGCACGCCGAGTCCGGCTGAGGTGAGCTCGCCAAGGATCGACGAGTAGGACGCGTTGCTTGGGAAGTATGCGAAAAAGCTGGGGTGCTGCCAATGCGTGATGCCGGGCAAAATCACGGCATCAAGATCGCGTAGCACTGCATCGAATGGCTCAGTGGCGGATGGCGGATGCGCTGGAAGACTGGCTCGTACGTCGCCCGGCTTCAGCTCTGGATTGACTACGGGGAAGGCTTCGATACCTTCGACATAGTCGGTAATCCAATCAATGAGCGCATAACCATTCTGGCGAAACTCTTCGGGTGTCACGGGCACACACGGTACCCGTGGCCCAGCCGAGCCGATGCGCGCTGACGTACCCTTGGTGCATGTCGTCAGCACATATCGACCCGCATCGTTTCGTCGTGCACACCGCTGAGCCCCGAGGGTTTCGCCAGGTTTTTGTTCGTGAGGGAGTCGGTGGGGTGCCGTTGTTATGCGTGCACGGTTGGCCCGAGACGATGCGAATCTTTTGGAAGGTGATCCAGCCGCTTGCCGATGCTGGCTTCGAAGTGATCGTTCCCGATTTACGAGGATTCGGTCAGAGCGCAGTGAGCGCCGATGGTTTCCATGATGTGGCGGCGCATGCACGTGATCTCTACGCGTTGGTGCACGACCACCTTGGGCATGAATCGGTGGTGTTGTTGGGCGGCGATCTCGGCGGCCCGGTGATTCAAGATCTCGCGCTGCGCTATCCCGAATGGGTCGACCGAATGGTGCTGTTTAACTCGCCGCTGCCGTACCTGAAGCAGGAGATGTCCGGCATCGAAGGAACCCGGGCACCGCGTGAGGCCGCCGACTATTTCATTCGCCAAGGCACCGATCCGGATGGTCTTGCTGCAGAACTGTCGACCCCCGAACAGCGTCGGCGATACATCGCCACGTTTTACACCAGTCGCTTTTGGGCTCACCCCGGGGCCTTCGCCGGAGACGGCGAGGTCGATTTCCACACCGAACCCTTTGCCAACGCTGCGTCGCTGAGGGCCAGCTTTGGTGGCTACGAGAGTGCGTTCTCAGCGAGCGCGCGCAGCGAAGCGTCGATGATTGGTAGAAACGATCGAACCCGCACGCTGATCATGCACGGCACGAGCGATCACGTGATCTATCCGGCGTTCGATCGCATGGCGGCGGCCGTGTTTGCCGATCACGTTGGACCGTTTCTCTTGCGCGACTGCGGCCACTTTGTGCCGTGGGAAGCGGCCCACCCGTTGGTGAGTGGCACGGTTGCTTTCTGCAGCGATCGCCTTGCGACGAACTAACCGTTAGTTCTTTGTGGGGTCGAGCGCTGCATCGCGGGCTTTGACCCCGCGGGCAACGCGCCAGAAAATGAATGCAACCCCCAGCGCCATCAACGCAAATGTGACGTACTGCAAGGAACCGCCGCGTGCTCCGGGGGTGGTGGGCTCGATGCCGCAGTCGGGCAGATCGACCGAGTGACCAAGGCACTGCGACAGGTCGCGCTTGGTGTTGAGAAACTCGTTGTTGATCGAGGTAGTGGTGACGATTGTGTCGCTGGTGGCACCCGAGTTGGGCGGACCCACCGCTAGCGCCGGTGCCGGAGCAAGCACGGCCAGAACTGTCAGGGTGAGTGCAAACCATCGACGCATGAGTCCATCGTCGCGCGTACTGGGTGTGTTCGCCCAGCGGGGGCTAGATTCGGGGGCTTGACCGACCGTATCGAAACCGTCCTTGTCGTTGACTTTGGTGCCCAGTACGCACAACTCATTGCTCGTCGCGTGCGTGAACTCAACGTCTACAGCGAGATAGTGCCCCATCGCATCACAGCCGACGAAGTCGCCCGTCGTCAGCCCACGGCAATCATTTTGTCGGGGGGCCCCAAGAGCGTTCATGTCGATGGCGCGCCATCGCTTGATCCGGCCATCTACGAACTCGGCATTCCAATCTTGGGAATTTGTTATGGCGCTCAGTTGATTGCGCAGCAGCTTGATGGCGGCGAGGTTGGTCGCGGCATGCGCGGCGAATACGGGCGAGCGCAACTCACGGTGACGAACACGGCCACGCAGTTGTTGGCCGACCTGCCTGTTCAACAAGACGTGTGGATGAGCCACTTCGATGCAGTGGTTACCCCGCCAGTGGGTTTCATTGCTACTGCGTCCACACCTGATGCGCCAGTTGCCGTGCTCGAGTGCGCAGACCGTCGCATCTGGGGCGTGCAGTTCCACCCAGAGGTTGTGCACTCTCCGTTTGGCATGCAGGTGCTGCGCCGGTTCTTGCACGACCTCGCTGGATGCAAACCAACGTGGACCATGACCTCGGTCATCGACGATCAGATCGCTGCAGTGCGCGCCAAGGTGGGCGAGCATCGCGTGATCTGTGGTCTCTCGGGCGGCGTCGACTCTGCGGTGGCTGCGGCCCTCGTGCATCGCGCCATCGGCTCACAGCTCACTTGCGTGTACGTAGACACTGGCCTGATGCGCAAGGGCGAAAGCGATCAAGTTGTCGAAACGTTTCGACGCAACATGGGCATCGAACTGATTCATGTCGATGCCGGTCAGCGTTTCTTCGAACGTCTTGCGGGCATTGCCGATCCTGAACTGAAGCGCAAGGCCATCGGCGAACTGTTCGTGCGCATCTTCGAGGAGAATACGGGCGGCCTCACCGATGCGCTGTTCTTGGTGCAGGGAACGCTGTACCCCGATGTCATCGAGAGCGGTGGGAGCGATGGCACTGCTTCGGTGATCAAGAGCCATCACAATGTTGGCGGCTTGCCCGACGACATGACCTTGAAGTTGGTCGAACCGTTGCGCAGCTTGTTCAAAGACGAAGTGCGTCGCCTCGGGTCCGAGTTGGGATTGCCCGACGAGATCGTGTGGCGCCAGCCGTTTCCGGGCCCGGGCCTTGGCGTCCGCATTATTGGCGAAGTCACTCCTGAGCGCGTGGCGGTGTTGCAAGAGGCCGACGCCATCGTCCGTGAAGAGATTCGCCTCGCGGGCCTCGAGCGAGAAATCTGGCAGGCATTTGCTGTGTTGGCTGACATCCGCTCGGTTGGCGTGATGGGCGATGAGCGCACCTACGAGAACCCAATCATCATTCGCGCGGTCACCAGCGACGACGCAATGACCGCCGATTGGGCGAGGCTTCCCTACGACTTGCTTGAGCGGATGGCCAGCCGCATCATCAACGAGGTCAAGGGCATCAACCGAGTTGTGTACGACATCACCTCGAAGCCACCGGGCACAATCGAGTGGGAGTAGTGGCGCTTTGGGCCTCTGTGTTTGAGGTTCGAGGTTCCGTTTCGCAACATAACCGTAATATTTGGTAGATTCCTGTGTGTCATGCGTGCGCCTCGGACCATTCGACTCTGCCTCGGAGTCGTCATCGCTCTGTTCGGCGGGGCCGTCTCGCTTGAGCCAGTAGCGGCCGATGGCATCAGTAATCAGCAGGCCGAGGTGAAGCGGGTGCTCGCCGAGATCGATGCACTGCAGCAAAAAGAGGGGCAGTTCGCCGAACTTGGTGCGCAGGCCCTCGACCTCAAGGCGCAACTTGATGCTGAGATCGTGGTGTCGCAGGGCAAGATCGCCGCACAGCAAGCCGAACTCAATGTGCTGGGCGGCCAACTATCGAATGTGGCCGTCCAAAAGGTGATGGGCGGCGGCAGCGGCGCACTGGGGCCGCTGTTTACCGATCCGGCTGCCATTGCCGACGGGTTGCAGCGCGACCACCTAGCTCGAGTTGCGGTCAACGCCGGTGCAGCCACCACCGATGATTTTGAAGCGCTGCTGCGAGCGCTCGACAAAGAGCAGCGCTCGTTAGAGAAGAAACAAAAGCAGGCCACCGATCTCGCGGCCAACGCCGAGGCCAACCGCAAAGCTGCCGATAAGGCGGGCCGCGAAGCCACATCTCGCCTCGCCAAGGCCAAGGTAAAACTCGGGTCGCTGATTGAGCAAGAGCGTCAGCGCCAAGCAGCCGCGGCAAAGGTTCAGTACCAGCAGAAGCTTCAGCAGCAGCAAGCTGCGGCAGCCGCCCGCAAGGGTTCGGGCAAGCGTGGCAGCGGTGCATTTGGCGGGGCCGCATCGCTGGGCGGTGGCGGTGGTGGTGGCGGTCCGTACGTTGCGGTTTCCGGACAGGCCGGAGAAGCCATCAGAGCTGCGCAGAGTCAGCTTGGGGTGCCGTATCGGTTTGCTTCATCCGTTCCAGGCGTTGCATTCGATTGTTCGGGCCTCACCGCGTATGCGTGGGCCACAGCCGGAGTTTCGTTACCGCATCAATCTCGAAACCAGTACTCGTCGCTGCCACACGTGCCGGCCAGCGAGGCGCAGCCCGGGGATCTGATTTTCTATTACTCGCCGATCAGCCACGTCGGTATCTATCTCGGTGGCGGAATGATGATTCATAGTCCGCAAAGCGGAAGCACGGTGAGCTACGCCCAAGTGAACTGGGACAAAGTGGTTGGTGTCGGCCGACCGGGCTAGTGGTGGCTGTCGCCCGCACGATACGGTCGCAGCGTGCAGGGATTCAATGTCGTCAACGTCACCAAATGGTTGCTCGCCAATATCGACAATGTCGTTGCGCCGTTCTCGGTAGAGCTGATCGCGGGTGGTCGCTCGAATCTCACCTTCCTTGTTACTGATGGCGCCGGGCGAAAGCTGGTGCTGCGTCGCCCACCGCTTGGTCATGTGTTGGCCACAGCGCACGACATGGCACGCGAATACCGCATCATTGCTGCTGTTGGTAAGACATCGGTTCCTGTACCGCCAGCGCTCGGTTTGTGCACCGACCTCGAGGTCAACGACGCACCGTTTTACGTGATGGGTCATGTCGAAGGTGTTGTACTCGACAGCGCCGAGCGTGCCGCGGCGTTGCCTCGTGAGTTGCGTGTGCCGGCCAGCGAGCATCTCGTGAACGTGCTTGCCGATTTGCATGCCGTAGACATCGACGCGATTGGATTGGGCGACCTCGCTCGCCGCGACGGTTACATCGAGCGGCAGCTCAAGCGCTGGTCGACTCAGTGGGAAAACAGCAAGACCCGCGAACTGCCCGCAGTAGACGAAGTTGCTCGCCGTCTCCATGAGCGGGTACCCGTGCAACACGGCGTGTCGATCGCGCACGGCGACTTTCGTTTTGGCAACTGCTTAGTTGACACCTCTCGCGGAAAGGTTGCTGCAGTGCTCGACTGGGAGCTGTGCACCCTTGGCGATCCGCTCGCTGACCTTGGTTACCTGGGTGTCTACTGGAGCGACGGCGACGAAGCGTCGTCACTTCGGGCCAACGACCCCACACCGGCTGGCGGGTTTTTAACCTATGCCGAGGTTGTCGAGTTGTACGGAAAGCTCACCGGTCGCGATGTGAGCGACATCGGCTATTACGTTGCGTTCTCGTGCTGGCGTCTTGCGATCATCAGCGAAGGTGTGTACGCGCGGTACATGCACGGAGCGATGGGTGATCAGGGTCTCGATCTAGCGCCTATGAAAGCCGGAACCGAGGGGCTCGCAGAGCGGGCTCTCGCTGCAGTGAGGAGTTTGTCATGACACAAGATCAAACAGCGGTGCTCGAGGGTTGGGCCAAGAGCACTTTTACCGCAGCTGGGTTCACGCGTGATGTGTACCGTCGCGGCTCTGGCCCAGCGGTGGTAGTTGTGCACGAGATCCCCGGTGTTACGCCTGCCGTAGCTGCGTTCGCAAACGATGTTGTCGACGCAGGTTTCACTGTGGTGATGCCTTCGCTGGTTGGCACCCCCGGGCGCGCCCCCAGCGGCAGCTACTTGGCGAGCTCAATGCTCAAAGTATGCGTCGCCAAGGAGTTCACCACGATGGCGATGAAGCAGACCTCGCCCATCATTGCGTGGCTGCGCGCATTGGCGCGTTCGCTGCACAACGAGCTCGGCGGGCCCGGTGTGGGAGCCATTGGCATGTGCTTCAGCGGCGGATTCGCGCTGGGCATGATGGTCGACGACATCATGGTGGCGCCTGTGTTGTCGCAGCCCTCGATGCCGTTTGCTGTGGGCGGAAAATCTCGCGGCGCCGATCTCAACCTGTCGCCTGACGATGCCTTGGCGATTGCCGAACGCGCTGCCCAAGGCTGTCAGGTGCTCGGGTTGCGCTTCACCGGCGACAAGCTTGTTGGCTCGCGGTTCGACTCATTGCGCGAGTTGTTGGGCGATGCGTTCATCGCTATTGAGTTGCCCAGCGCAGCCAAGTCCGATCACTCGGTGCTCACCGAGCAACGTGACGAACCCAGCGTGCAACGCGTGCTGAGCTTCCTGCAGAGCAAGCTGCTGACCTGAGTTGCGTGAGTTGGCCCGTAACCGGGCCAGCTGCCTAGGCCTTACCGAGAGCCTCGAGGGCGGCCTGCTTCGCGGCTTTGTAATCGGCCTTGCCATTTGGGGCACGAGGAACGGCCGATACGAAGATCACCCGCTTCGGTGCCTTGTACCCGGCGAGCTGGCCCTTCACGGAGGCGATGATGGTTGCTTCGTCGACGGTGGCTCCTTCGGCAAGCGAAGCTACTGCCGTGACGCATTGGCCGAACTTCTCGTCGTCGACGCCAACAACGAGGCAGTCGAGCACGCCATCTGAACGCTTGACGGCCTCTTCCACTTCTTCGGGGAACACCTTTTCGCCCGCGGTGTTGATCACCTGGCTGCCGCGGCCGAGAAGCACCAAGGTGCCATCGGCGTTGACCGTAGCCATGTCGCCGGGGAATGAATAGCGCTGTCCGCCGATGACACGAAACGTGCGTGCTGATTTATCGGGGTCTTTGAAGTAGCCGAGCGGCACGTTGCCGCCAGCGGCAACCATGCCGACCTCACCTGAGCCAGCGACAACTTCGCGGTCGTCTTCGGTAAACACTTTCGTGGTGGGGGACTGGCTGAACTTCGCGGTCTCGATGGGCATGCCACGCATCGAGATCTGCATGCCCATGCTTCCTTCGCTTGAGCCCATGGCATCGAGCAACACCACTTGCGGGATGAGGTCGAGCATCTCTGCCTTCACCTCTGAGGTCCACATCACACCCGACGAAACGATCATTTTGAGGCTGGATGTGTCGTATGGCTTGCCGGCTGCGAGAGCCGCATCGAGCGCACGCACGATGGGCTTTGCAAATGAGTCGCCGACGATGACAGCGCTGGTGGCCTTTTCGTTTTGAACTGTGGTGAGCAGTTCGTCGCTGTCGAGCGAACGCGACGGCAACGTGATGACGCTGCCACCCATGAGGTGAGGGATGAATGCGCCAAGCCATAGGCCGGTGCCATGCATGAGGGGGCAACTGGGGATGCTGATGATCTGATTGCCAGCGCGGACGATCTCGGTGACAGCAGGTGGCACGAGCGCGGCTTCGGTGATTGGTGCAGCGCCGACCAGTGGGAAACCACTGGTGATGAAGCCGCCGGTCATGCCGCCCATCGCGTACATCACGCCCTTGGGCATGCCCGTGGTGCCGCCGGTATAGAGCATGTAGATGTCTGACTCGTCGCGGGTGATGCGCGGCATTGGGTCGTACCCAGCGACTACGTCGTCGTAACGGCGTGAGCCTTCGACCTGACCGGTACTGCCGTCGTCTACCTCGAGCAGCAGCTTGATCTTGGGCAGGCGACCGATGACGCGTGCAACGCGATCGGCGAGTGACGAGTGAAAGACAAGGGCTTCTGCGTCGCTGTTATCGAGCAAGTACCAGAGTTCTTCGTCGAGGTAGCGATAGTTCACGTTGACCGGAACGCCGCGCATCTTGAACGCCGCATATTGGGCCTCGAGGTACTCGTTGCTGTTGTACAGATACAGGCCGATCTTGCTGTCGGGCACAAGGCCAGCGTCGACATAGGCGGCAGCGATGCGTGCCGATCGGTTGTCGTATTGGGTCCACGTGCGGCGGGTGTCGCCGTGCACAATCGCCGTAGCGTCACCGATCACATCGGCGATGGACTCCCAAACTGTCGCAAAATGCATTTCCATGCGTGCAGCGTAGGCCGTTTGCGAAACTGGCGCTGCTTTTGAACCAACGCAAGGTGAACGTAGTTAGTCGGTGGCCCAGATGAGCAGCTCGGCGCCGCCCGGACCGGCTGTGATGCTGATGGAGTCTGCGTTGGCGAATCGAACAGCCGCACCCTGATCGAGTGGGTAGCCACCTTCGAGCACCGCCGTACCCAGCGCAACGAATGCGTGTACGTGCGGGGCCGACGGAACTGCAACAGTCTGACCCTCGGTAAGCCTCGCGCCCCACAGCACAGCCCCACGCTGATTGATGCTGATCGCAGCATCGTGACCCTGCCCCGACGCAATCGGCACGAGTCCGCCTTTGGCAAGCTCGGCATTGATGTCGAGCTGCTGATAGCTCGGTCGGATCCCTTTGGTATCGGGGTACACCCACATCTGTACGAAGTGCACCTCGGTGTCGGGGCTGGGGTTTTCTTCGCTGTGGCGGATGCCCGAACCAGCAGACATTCGCTGGGCGAGCCCGGGGTAGAGCACGCCGTGGTTGCCTTCGCTATCGCGGTGCTCGAGCGTGCCGCTGAGCACCCAGGTGATGATCTCCATGTCGCGGTGGCCATGCATACCAAAACCAGTTGCAGGTGCAACAAGATCGTCGTTGTTCACGAGCAGCAGGCCGTGTCCGTTGTGGTGTGGCGAGTAGTGCCCGCCGAAGTTAAATGAGTGCTTCGATTTCAACCACCCGACATCGGTGGAGAAGCGGTTATCGGCCGTCTGAATTGCGATTGTCATTGGTTGATCAAACACTTTGTTGATGGCTGCTATTCCCCGGCGGCAAGGGTCTGATTAGCGCGGCCCGCCATCGATGTTGAGTAGCGCGCCAGTGGTGTAGCTGCTCGCACTGCTTGCGAAGTACAGCGCAGCGCCAACCACTTCGTTGGGCTCGCCACCGCGCTGCAGGGAGAAGCCCGACTTGGCGCTGCGGCTGAATGCATCGAGGTCCCATGCCTTGCTGATGTCGGTGAGGAACGGTCCGGGCACGATGCAATTGACTCGAACCTTCGGACCAAGCGTGCGCGCCAGACCGAGGGTGAGGTTGTTGATGCCGGCCTTTGCTGCGCCGTAGACCAACTCGTTGGGAGTGGGACGGTGCGATGCAATCGATGACACGAAGATGATCGACCCGCCGTCGCCTTTGGCCATCTCGGTGCCCACCACTGCCGACAAGCGAAACGGACCCTTGAGGTTCACGCCAACGACCTTGTCGAAGAGGTCTTCGGTGATGGCGTCGACGGATGGATAGAGCGGCGACATGCCAGCGTTGTTCACGAGGATGTCGACATGACCAAACTCGGCGTAGGCGCGCTCGGCGAGTTGGTCGGCGCCATCCCACGATGCGGCGTGATAGGCAACAGCGAGGGATCGACGTCCGAGTGACCGAACCTCGTCGGCCACGGCTTCGCAGTTCTCAAGCTTGCGGCTGGCGATGACAACGTCGGCTCCGTTTGCCGCAAACGCCAGTGCCATTTCGCGGCCCAGCCCACGGCTACCCCCGGTGACTACAGCGACTTTCCCCGATAGGTCGAACAGTTCGGTGCTCATCAGCGAATGCTGCCACATCACCTGCCCGAGTCCCCATCTGCATGGGGTGGATGGGTTATGAGAAGCGGGTGACGAACCCGCGGCGGCGGAAGACGTGCAGCATCCAGGCGGTGAATGCGAAGCCGGCAAGCAACATCACGAAGGCCCCGATGACGCCGAGTGCAATCTCGTTTCCGGGTAACGGATTGCCGTGGAGTACTGCGCGCAGCGCGTTGAATGCGTGGGTACTGGGCAGGATGCGGGCGACGGGCTGCAGGGCTCCGGGCAGTGCGTCGACGGGATTGAACACGCCACTGAACGCCATCAAGATGAAGTTGCTGCCCCAGATGAGAATCTCGGCGCCCTGCCCGAACCGCAACACGATGCCGATGTTGGCGATGCCCGCCGACCACCCGACGATGGTGAGGATCAGTGCGATGGGCAGGATTGACCAACCAATTGAGCTGAGCTCAAAGCGGAAGAAGCCAAAGGCCGTAATGGACAATGTGGCGAGTGCGAACAACACCTTGAACAAGCCGAACGCGGCCGTGCCCGCGAGATATTCGAACTCGGTGACTGGCGTGGTGAGCACGTTGAGCAGGTTGCGGCTCCACGTCTCCTCGAGGAACCCGGTGCCCACCGCGATCTGGCTCTGAAACAGGATGTGGAACATCATGATTCCGGCGATGAGGTACGGAGTGCCGCTGGTGGCCGAGGTGCTGTTGCGGGCCACGTAGGTGCCGAGGCTGCCCCACAAAATGATGTCCATCAACGGCCAAAAGCCGATGTCGAACCAGCGGTGTGGAGCGCGCCACAACACGTACGCGTGTCGACGCATGACGACTCGGATGCGATGCCAACTCATGCGCGCCTCGCTTCGTCGGCGAGCTGCATGAACACGCCTTCGAGATCGTCGTAGCCAAAGGTTGCAGCGATGGCGGCGGGTGTGTCGTTGGCAACAACCTGCCCGTTGGCCAAGAAGATGACTCGCTCGGTGAGCATCTCGACCTCGCGCATGTCGTGGCTGGTGATGAGCAGCGCCGCTCCGGTAGATGCGCAGAACTGCAGTAAACCGGTGCGCACGCGCAGGGCTACATCGGGGTCGAGTGACGCCGTTGGTTCATCGAGCACGAGCAACTTCGGATTGTGCAACGTGGCTTTCACGATGCCAACGAGCGTGCGCTGTCCACTGCTCAGTGCGCTGCACAGTCGATCGGCGAGGTGGGTGATCTCGAAACGTTCGAGGGCCTCGCTCACGGCTTGCTTCTCGTTGCGCACGCCGTACCATCCGGCGAACACCCCGAGTGCCTCGCGTACCTTGAGCCGGTCGGGCAGCGGTAGGTAGCCGGCGGCGAACCCAACACTCTCCATCGCAGTCGAGCGCCGGCGCGGCAGACGGTGGCCCACGATGGTGACACTGCCGGTGTCGGGAAGAATCGCTCCGAGCAACATGAGCAACGTTGTGGTCTTGCCCGCGCCGTTGGGCCCGAGCAATCCAACACGTTCGCCGGGTGCCACGGTGATGGAGATGCCGCGAACGGCTTCAACCTTGTTGAAGGTTTTGCGCAGTTCGTGAGCGACGAGAACGTCGGCTGCTTGTTGCGTCATGCCACGATTCTGCCCGATTGGGGGCTAGACGTTGTCGATGGCCACCGCAGCGCGCCGACCTTCGAGGATGGCTTCATAGATCGTGCGAGGGGCAACACAATCGCCCGCTTGCAGTTCAGCGGCGGGCAGTGGCTCGGAGGGCAGCCGGAATCCGCAATCGACAACGGCAACGCAGGCGATGTCGCGCAGCGCTGCCGTGAAGCGGTCTTCGACGACAACGTGCCCCGGGTGCACTTCGCGTAGTAGCGAGCGACGTTCGATATGAACGCCACGCTGGGCGAGGCGCACGTTTGCTGGAGCGAGATCGCCGGTGCGGCTGAGTTCGTTGCCCGCAATGTTGTCTTGCGTAATCAACACGGCCCGATCACCAAGTTGTTCGGCGAGAGCAATTGCGATTGGTCCGCCGATGGGGTCGAACAACACGACCTGACCCACGCTGGGTAACGATGCAGGATCGGAGATGGCTTGCAACACGTCGAGCACCATGTTGGCCGAGTGCACTGCGTATGTGCGCACACCTGGCAAAGATCCGGTGGCCTGCACCATGACCTCATTGGGGCTCGGTGCCGCGTACTGATTGATCTCTGAGTTGAGTTCGATTGAAACGCCGTTGCGTTGGCACTCGGCAATGAGCCAATCGATGAGCGGTAGAGCAGGGCCCGCAACACGTGCGACGCCACCGAGACCGGACGAGCGCTCGACAATGCGCACGCTGTGTCCGCGCAAGGCAGCGACCCGGGCTGTCTCTAAACCTGCGGGGCCACCGCCGACCACCACCACGTTGCGAGGATGGCGTGAACGTTGGTACCAATCGGGGTCTTCGGTTTCGCGACCGCTGGTGGGTTCGCCGACACAGCTAACAATTGGGTTGCGCGCGTCACGCACCTGACAGCTTTGATTGCAACGGATACAGGGTCGGATCTCAGCGGCCTGGTCGTTGGCAAGCTTGCTGACCAACGAGGGATCGGCGATCTGGGCGCGGGTCATCTCAACAGCATCAGCGACGCCATCGTTCAGTGCCCACTCGGCTTGGCCCCAATCGACAACTGACCCCTGCAGGATCACCTTGGTTGTCGGGCTGCTCTGCTGCACGGCATCGCGAACGCTGCGGCACACATCGATGTTGAAACCGGTTGGCTCATGAAAGTCGGGCCGGGTCTTTTCGATACTGAAGATTGCGCCCCGAACAACGACGAGATAATCGAGTCCGCATGCGGCGAGTTGGGCAGCAAGATCCGGCGCAGCTTCGGGGGTGATACCGGCCCAAGGAGCAAGCTCGTCGCACGACAAGCGAAAGCCAAGCACGCGGTTGGCGCCAAGGTTCGCTCGCACCGCGGCGATGACTTGCCGGGCGAGCAGCGCGCGGTCGGAGCCCCATTCGTCGCCGCGTTGGTTCGTGAGGCCCGACAGAAATTGGCGAATCAAGCTGTGTTGTCCGGCGTTGATCTCGACGCCATCGCAATCGGCCTGGGCGGCGTGTTGCGCTGCGAGACCAAACCCCGCGACTACCGCAGCGATGTCGTCGGCCTCCATCCACTTCGGCACCTCGCGGCTGTTCACCTCAGGAACTCGGGAAGGTGCCCAGAGTTCGCGTTGGCTGTAGGCCGACGAGCCTTGGCCGCCAGCATGATCGAGCGAGGCAATGAACAACGAGCCGTGGTGGTGGCATGCCGTTGCGGCGAGTTGCCAACCGGCGCCGCACCGCTGTGCCAACGGCGAACGCTCGTAGGGCCAGTCGCTTTCGTGCACGCTGGCACCTTCGCCCACCACGATTCCGCAGCCACCTTCGGCGCGCCTCGCGATGTAACGAACCCAACGTTCGGGCAACGCACGCGAGTCGTCGGCAAGGTTGGTGACGTGTGGTCCGAACATCACGCGGTTCGGGGCAGTCCGTGGTCCGAGCTGGATCGGTTCGAGGAGGTTCATGGCCTATTGATTCTTGCCGAGGCCGAGTTCTTCGTGCCGGATCAGCCGCTTGATGTTTTCGACATGACGCGCCAACACCACAAGGCCGAGGGCGACGATGACGCAGATCTCCCAAGCGGGTGCGCCAACGACGGCCGCCCCGATCGGAAGCAACACAACGATCGCGATTGAGCCGAGCGACGCCTTCTTGGTGAGCCTGCTGACAGCGAACCACACAGCAGCGAGCACCACCGACACCAGTGGCTGCAGCACAAACATGGCACCGCTCACGGTGGCCACCCCTTTGCCGCCGGCGAAGCGTTTGCTACCAAAGCGATGCACCACGGGAAGCATGTGCCCAAGCGTGGCTGCGGCCACGCACATGTATGCCGTGAAGCGACCGTCGATGAGCCAACCGCCACCGGCTGCGATGGCGCCTTTGGCGGCGTCGAGTGCAAACACCAGCACGCCGCGCTTCCAACCGAGAACGCGGCTCACGTTTGACGCACCGGGATTGCCGGAGCCATGCGCCGTGATGTCGACGCCGCTTGCTCGCGCCACCATCGCCGCGCTGGGGAACATTCCCAACAGGTATGCCGCTGGCACGAGCAGCACGATGATCAATGACACGCTTTCATTGAACATCATCGCGGGGCTCAGAGCGTGGGTTCAGCTGAGAACGCTGAGTTTGCGCGATGCAGACAGCGACACGGCTACAGGCTTGCTGTGGTCCATCGCGGGCTTTGGGTTGAACGCAGAGTCGACACCCTGCAGCAGTTGATCGCCATGGCCGGTAACACATTCGGGGTCTGGGCCGTCGAGCGGCAGACCCGTGAAGAACTTGGCGGCCATGCATCCGCCCTGACATGCGTCGTAGCTGCCGCAGCTTGTGCACGCGCCTGCCGACTGTGGCTCGCGGAGCTCGAGGAACAACGGGCTCTGCTTCCATACGTGGCTGAATCCGCCTTCGTCGCGAACCGAGCCGGCCTTGAACTCGTCGTGGATCACGAATGGGCATGCATACACGTCGCCGATTGGATCGATGAGGCAAACGACTCGGCCAGCGCCGCACATGTTGAGCCCCGGCAACGCGTCGCCCAGCGCATTGAGATGAAAGAACGAGTCGCCTGTGAGCACGTTGTCGCCGTGAGCCATGAGCCAGTTGTAGATCTGGCGTTGCTGGGCGTTGGTTGGATGCAGATCGTGCCACGTGTCGGCGCCGCGACCGCTGGGACGCAACCGGGTGATGCGCAATTGGGCACCGTACGAGTCGGCGAGGGCCTTGAACTCGTCGAGCTGATCGACGTTGTGGCGAGTAACGACCACACTGATTTTGAATGGTCCGAAGTTTGCGGCGGCCAAGTTGTCCATCGCCCGCCGGGCCATGTCGTAGCTGCCTGGACCGCGTACTGCGTCGTTGGTGACAGCGTCGATTCCGTCGAGGCTGATCTGGATATCGAGGTAATCCATCGCGGCGAGGCGCCGTGCCTTTTCGGCATCGATGAAGGCGCCGTTTGTGGAGAACTTCACGCCGATGCCATTGCCAATTGAGTATTCGAGTAACTCGAAGAAGTCGCGACGCACCATGGGTTCGCCGCCGCCAATGTTGATGTAGAACACCTGCAGATCGCGGAGTTGGTCGAGCACTTGCTTGGCTTCGGCGGTGGTGAGTTCGCGTTCATCGCGCTGACCGCTAGAAGACAGGCAGTGCACGCACTGCAGGTTGCACGCGTAGGTGAGTTCCCAGGTGAGACAGATCGGTGCATCGAGGCCGCTCTTGAGTTGGGTAACGAGTGTTTCAACGCTCACGGACGATCTCCGATGATTTCAATGATTCGAAGGCCGTGGCGAAACTCGGCCAACGACCGGGAGCAATGCCGCATGCCTGCAAGGTGTGGGCTAACGATGGGTGCTGCGACAGATTTTTGGCAACAGCAACAACGTCGAGGTGTTTGAGAAATACCAACCGGCGATTGCCGTAGTGATAGGCGAGTGCGCCGAATGGCTCGGGGCGCAGGGCCACCTGAGGATTCAACTCGAGCGCAGCGTCGAGCAGGCTCGAATCGGTCATGGCTTAGTAGACGCCGCACATACCGTCGATGGACAGCTCTTCGACGAGCAGTTCTTCGACGATCAACGACTGCTGAGAATCGGCGTGCGCGATATCGGCATGAGCGGTATCGAGCGTTGTGGTGACGGTCTGCGTGATGTCGTCCATCAGATCCTCCTGCGGGCTGGGAGCCAGTGTGTACAGCACCGAACGCTAGGGCTTGGCGCCGCGTCGCGCCAACATCTGTGTCATCACATCGATTTCTGAGCCCTGCGACTTCACGATGCTGTTCGCGACGAGGCGTACGTCGGGCCGCTGGGTGCGCGCCAATATGGCGACGGCCATCTGCACGCCACCACGATGGTGGGCGATCATCAACTGCAGAAATGAGATCTCGGCCTGGTTGATGGGCAGCGTGCTCAGAGCCGAAATCTCGGGTCGGGTGGCCATCCCCGGCATCGACATGGCTGAAGCCGCCGGTGAGGAGTTCATCACCATCGACCCCATATCGGCCGAGTTCGCCTTGGAGTTCGTATCCATCCAGGCCATTGGTGTGTTTGTCGAACTGATCGGAAGGCCCCATTCGTCGAGCCAGCCGTTCATTCGGCCGATCAGGTTCTGTTGCCCAAGCGCGATATTGGCGGCGATCAACTTCAGGTCTGGATCGGTGGTGCGGTCACGAATCGCTTCGGCCATGGCCACGGCTTGCGCGTGATGCACTGACATATCGCGCGCAAAGCCCACCTCGGCAGAGCTGTCGTTGGGGTGCGTTGACAGGTCAGTTGTGTTCGACGTCGCACTCGAACAAGCAGCAAACACGATCGCCGCAGCGACCAACGTGCCGAGTGTTCGGGCAAGGGTGTTGGTTCGGTTCGCCGCTACTCGATGGGTGAGCCGATCGCTCCGCTGCACGTGACCCCCAGTTCGGGTGTCTGGGGGCCCTCTTCGTACTCAACGACAAACGCGGCGAGGCGTGGGTCGGTGACTGAATCGAGACGCAATTGCTTGCCCCACGCATTGGCGACGACAGGTTCTTTCAGCCCTTCGTAGGGACTGACCAACACGTGTGTGTGATTACGAGCAAACGCCCGAATGATCTCTACTTGATCTGCAGGCAGATCGGGCCGGTAGGTGAGCCACACGGCGCCATGCTCCATGGAGTGCACCGCGTTTTCGTTTCGCACTGGCGTGTCGTAGATGCCGCAGTTCTGCCACTTGGGGTCATGGCTGCCGCCCACGGGTGGTGACTGTGGGTAGCTGACCGGGGTGGTGACGTGTTGCTGCAACAGCGGGCCGAATGTCTTGACTCCCACGATGTCAGTGGGAACAGAAATCTCGGCGGCGGCAGCTGTGTCGGCGGTGGCGGGGGACGTGCCTCGAGTTGTAGCTGTAGTGCCGGCGCTGCTTGAACAGGCCGCGGCCGCAAGGGTCATGACCAGCGCGGCTGCGAGTGTCGTTGATCTCATCGTCCGATTCTGTCAGTAATCCCTGCAAGGTAGCGACGCGGGGCTACTAACATCTGCTTCCCCCTGCGGACCGAAACATGGCTGAGCGCATCCTTTTTCCTGAACTCGACAAAGAACTCGAACAGCTGAAGTACGCGCGCGCTTGTCGTGACCAAATGATCGCGGCGTTCGAACGGGTTGACCCCGACAGTTCGGCCGACGACATCACCAAGGAGTACATCGAGGTCACCGTTGCCGAGGCGCTACAAGATCTGCGTACGCCGGGTGCCGGAGACTTCTTCGGTCGTATCGACGAAGACAACGACCGTTGGTATATCGGTCGGCGGCACATCGAAGATCAGCGTCATGATCCGGTGGTCATCGACTGGCGAGCACCCATCGCTGCGCCGTTCTACCGGGCCACATCTGTCGACCCATTGGGTGTGAAACATCGTCGCCGCTTCACATTGGCCGATGGTGAGATCACGGCCTATCTCGATGAGCAACTCGACGATCCAGATGCCGCTGGTGCCGCGTCGGGCATTCCCGATCCCGTGCTCGCCGAGATCGGTGCGGCACGTACCGGCGCGATGCGCGAAATCGTCGCCACCATTCAGGCCGAACAAGACGTGGTGATCCGCGCCCCAATGCAACAGGCGCTCATTGTGCAAGGCGGCCCGGGCACCGGCAAGACAGCTGTTGGTCTGCACCGCGCCGCGTACTTGTTGTTCGAGCATCGCCGCCAGTTGGCACGCGATGGCGTGCTGGTGGTGGGCCCCAACAAAGTGTTCCTCGACTACATCGGCAACGTGTTGCCGTCGCTTGGCGAGCGCAGTGTTCAACAGCGAACCGTGCTCGATCTGTGTGTGCCGCGTATCGAGATAGGTGGGCGCGATTCGGTAGAGATGGCCCGACTCAAAGGCGACCCGCGCATGCTCGCCGTGTTGCAACGCGCAGTGCGTGGTGGCGTGCGCGCCCCCAACGAACCTGTTCGCATCCCAATGGGTGCGCGTACGTTGGTTATCGAGCCTGATGAGTTTGCGGCGTGGATCGAGACGGCCCTTGGTGGCTCTGCGGTCACGAGGCCTTTGAACCGCCGCCGCGATGCGCTGAAGGCGATTGCCCAACAAGACCTGATGCGCCGTACCGAAAAAGAAGACGCTTGGGCGAAGGCCACGGTGTTGCGCGATGCGCTGACTGCAGCGTGGCCTGTGCAGCAACCCAAGACGGTGCTGCAGCGCTTGTTCAGCATCGACACTGTGATGGCCGCTGCCGCCGACGGCATCTTGACCGCCGCCGAGCAGAGCGATTTGTTGCGACTCGGTAAGCCGGGCTCGAAGAGCAGGCCGTGGACTCCGGCCGATCAGCTGTTGCTCGACGAGACGAATTCATTGCTGAATGGGCCGCCGTTTCAGTTTGGTCATGTGGTGGTCGACGAAGCGCAAGACCAGTCGGCTGTGGGCTTGCGTGTCATTGGCCGTCGCAGCCCTACGGGGTCGTTCACGATTCTCGGCGACCTCGCCCAGAGCACAACTCCGGCGGGGCAACAGAATTGGCCCGCGGTCGCGCAGTATCTCGGCGCGACCGACTACGAAGTTGCGCATCTCACCATCGGATACCGCGTGCCCGAACAGGTGCTCACGGTCGCCAATCTGTTGCTCGCGTTCACCGGAGTCGACACCGTGGCAAGCCGCAGTGTGCGTCTCGACGGCGAGGCGCCGACGATGCGAGTAGCCGAAAGTGCCGACCTCGCCGAGGCAGTTGCGCAGGAAGTACTCATCGCTCGGCATCGTCATGTGCTCACCGGCGTGGTTGCGCCGCGACGGTTACACGAAGCGATCGCATCAAGCCTGGCCGCTCATTCGCTCGAGGCAGTAGAGCGGGTGCAAGACCTACAGCGGTCACACATTCCGGTGTTTACTGCCGAAGACGTGAAGGGTCTTGAGTTCGACGCAGTTGTCGTGGTGAACCCGGCCGAGGTTTTCGATGGTTCTGCGCGTGGAGCACGCCTGCTCTACGTGGCAATGACCCGCGCTGTACAGGTGCTGCGGATGGTCGGCGATACAGCCTTCGACGCCGAGGCGTTGTAACGTCGCAACCAATAACCAACTCGTCTCGTCAAACTTGGGAGCCACCGTGAAGACCAAAGCGGCAATTCTGTGGGAAATCAATACGCCTTGGAGCGTCGAAGAGATCGACCTCGATCCGCCAGGCCCAGGCGAAGTGTTGGTGAAGCTTGCTGCGTCGGGCATGTGCCACAGCGACGAGCATCTCGTTACGGGTGACCTTCCGTTTGGTCTGCCAATCATTGGCGGCCACGAGGGTGCCGGCGTTGTGCAAGAAGTTGGCGCTGGTGTCAGCTGGCTGGCTCCTGGCGACCATGTCGTGTTCGGGTTCATCCCCAGCTGCGGCCGTTGCGCAAGCTGTTCTACAGGCCATCAGAACCTGTGCGACCTCGGTGCTCTCATGGGTCTCGGCCGTCAGATCACCGATGGCGGAAGCCGTCACCATGCCCGTGGGCAAGACCTCGGCATCATGTGCATCCTTGGCACCTTTGGTCATCACACCGTGGTGAACGAGGCCAGCTGCATCAAGATCGACAAAGACGTTCCGCTCGATCGAGCGTGCCTGCTTGGCTGCGGCGTCGTCACCGGTTGGGGCAGTGCTGTGTACGCAGCCGAGGTCAAAGCTGGCGACACCGTGGCAGTGGTCGGTGCCGGTGGCATTGGCTCAAACGCAATTCAGGGGGCTCGACTTGCCGGCGCCAAGCG
>JBAXHD010000043.1:0-20614 GCA_037139095.1 Actinomycetota bacterium | reverse complement strand
CTGCCCCTCGGTGGCATGGTGCTGAACCGAACGATGCCTTCGGCGCTACGTGAGCCAGCCGCCGAAAAGGCCGCCGCGCAGTTACGCAAAGCGGCTCAGACGGGTTCGTTGGCCGCCGATCTTGGCTCGGTGTTAGAAGCAGATCCTCAGGTGGTTCGCGGAGTTCTTACCGAGGTGGCCGATCGCTTCCACGACATCGCAATGGTCGCCGCCAGAGAAGCCGAGCGCCGCAGCGAACTCGAGCGCTTTGCCCCGTTTACGGTGGCCGCCCCGGCGCTCGATCACGACATCAATGACTTGCGTAGCTTGCTTCAACTCGGAGATCATCTCTGGAGCTAGCCGGATGCGCCAAACTCAGAGATGACGGTCTGACCGCAGGCCCACAGGACAATCCCATCCGGAGAATCCGAACAGGAGAATCATGGCGACCCTTGCCGAACTCGCAAGACAGCACACCGCACTGTCGCGAGACGAAACAGCACACCTGCAACACCTTGTCTCTGAATGGGGCTTGCTGGCCGACCTGAGCTTCGCCGATCTCTTGCTCTATGTGCCCGCTGGCGAAGGCCGCTGGCTTGTCACAGCGCACGTTCGACCATCAACAGGCCAGACGATCTACCTCAGCGACTGGGTGGGTGCTTGGGCTAGCGCGAACGAACTGCCGTTGCTCGCGACATCGATGGCTAGTGGCGAGGTGCAAGAGGGCGAGATCGCGGTCGAGAGCCAGTCGGCTCCGGCGCAGATGCTCGCAATCCCCGTTCGGTTCGAAGGCCGCGTGATCGCGGTCTTGACCCGCGAGCGCTCCAGCGTTACGGGTCGTCAGCCAGGAGAGCTTGAGCGCACCTATCTGTCGATCTTCGATCGCTTTGCCAAGATGATTTCGCAAGGGCAATTTCCATTTCCGGGCCGCATCGCCGACTCGGGTGCCGCCCCACGCGTGGGCGACGGCGCGATGGTGCTCGACGACGAGGCGCGTGTTCGTTACGCGTCGCCCAATGCGGTGTCGGCGCTGCATCGCGTGGGCATCAGCGCCAACGCTGTTGGTATGCGCCTCGCCGAACTTGGGTTCAATGACAGCTCAATTCGGCAGGCTTACGAACGCAGCGAACCGGTGATCGAAGAGTTCGATCAGAACGCCGATGTCACCTTGCTGACGCGGTGCATTCCGATCATCGAAGACGGCGTCGTCACTGGCGGCATGCTCATGCTGCGCGATGTCACCGAGTTGCGTCGACGCGATCGGTTGTTGCTCTCGAAAGACGCCACGATTCGCGAGATCCACCATCGGGTGAAGAACAACTTGCAGACCATTTCGTCGCTGCTGCGTTTGCAGGCCCGTCGGCTCACGTCGCAAGAAGCAAAGGCGGCAATCGCCGAGTCGGTTCGACGCATTCGCACCATCGCTCTCGTGCACGAAACGTTGTCGCGCGAGCCGGGCGACGATGTTGCGTTTATCGAGATCGTGCGCCCGTTGCTTCGCCTCGCCGAAGAGGGATTGCAGTCAGTCGATCGTCCAGTCCAGTTTGTGGTGCAGGGCGATGGCGGTCGTTTGCCCTCAACGGTGGCAACGCCGCTCAGCGTCGTGCTCACCGAGTTGCTGCAGAACGCTGTCGATCATGGCTTTCCCGAGGGCAGCGAGGGCGGCACGGTCATCGTGCAGTTGGCCAACGACGGTGTCGAGCTTCGGGTGCGAGTGCTCGACGACGGTCGCGGATTGGATCCGACATTCGATCTGAGCAAGGCCACCGGCCTGGGCCTGTCGATTGTGCGCACCTTGGTCACCACTGAATTGGCGGGCTCGCTCTCGATGCGGCCGAGTCTCGATGCAGACTTCGTGGCGGCCGGTGTTACCGAGCGCCGTCACGGGGCCGGCACGGTGGTCGACCTGCGCGTGCCACTAGAAAGCGCGTAGTCGATTTGCCTGCATTGCGCCACAACCGTGGCGGGCAAAATCAGCTGGCGAGGCTGGTCTTGTTGCGGGCTACCTGAGCCCGACGCATGACACGGCGCTCTTCTTCGGAGGTGCCGCCCCAGATGCCCGAATCTTGGTTGGTCTCGAGTGCGAACTCGAGGCAACGGTCGCTCACGGGGCATTCGCCGCACACTTCCTTGGCCCGTGCGATCTGGGTGAGCGCATGACCTGTGGTTCCGATTGGGAAGAACAGGTCAGGGTCGGTGTCACGACAGATTGAGTCTCCGCGCCATGAATAATCGGCGTGAGCAAGGGTGAGGCTTGACGCGAGAATCGACACGTCGTCTCCTGACGGACTAAGGGCTGAGTGGGAACAGTGACCATCAAGAAGTAGCAATCCCGACGTGCGGGATAGCAATTGATGCGGCGCTCGTACGGTACGTTGGTCGCGCCGACTTGACAAGACCTTGATTTCAAGAAGATGTCCATTTGGCAAACATTTGATGTCCCCTATCACGAAAACAGATAGGCAGATCAGGCCGATTATTGGGCCTCGCTCGAGGAGAAAACAGTGGCTGTACAGGTGTTGGCTCATCGCGGAGCGTCTCGTGCCGAGCGCGAGAACACAATCGCGGCATTTCGCCGGGCCGGCGAGATGGGCGCGCACGGGGTTGAGCTCGACGTCCGTCGGGCGGCCGACGATGTGTTGGTGGTGCATCACGATGCTCACTTGGCCGACGGCCGAATCATCCGTGAGGTGTCGAGTCTCGACATCGCGGCCAACGAACTCACCGCGCACATCCCCACGCTTGACCAAGCACTCGATGCGTGCGCGGGCATGTGGGTCAACGTTGAAATCAAAAACGACGAACAGGAGCCTGATTTTGATGCCACCGAGTGGGTGGCCGATCAGACCATGGCGTTACTCGATCGCCGCGGCGAGGCACATCGCTGGCTGATCTCATCGTTTCGAATCGAGACCGTCGATCGTTGTCGAGCCATAGCCCCGCATGTGCGCACTGCGTGGCTCACCGGGCCGACGCCCGAAGATGTGGTCGAAATGCTCACGGCTCGCGGACACTCGGCGCTGCATCCGTGGGTTCGGCTGCTCTCGCGCGACGTGATCGATCGATGTCATCAAGCCGGCATTCAGGTGAATACTTGGACCTGCGACGATCCTGAGCGAATGCGCGAGCTGATCGAATGGGGCATCGATGGCATTTGCACCAACGTGCCCGACGTTGCCCTCGAGATTCTCGCGGCGGGCTAGAGATTGTCGGGCGATGCGCCCGCAAGGCCCGGACGAACGAGGCGCACGGCGTTGCGCACGTGCTCGAACTGCAAGTCGGTGGTCTCGCCGAGGTAGTCGCCATCGACCTGATAGGGGAAGGGTTGATGACTGGTGATCGAGAGCTTCTCGACATCTTCGTGAACGTCGAGCGATGGAGTTGGCTTCACGCCGCCACCGCGTAGTGCGCCGCCCAACGATTTCAAGATGGTGGTGGCCTGCATGGTTTTGAACGTGACGGCAACGAGGCCGCGATCGAGATTGGCTGCCGGGGACAGATCGAGCGGCCGGTTGCCCAGGTAGGTGTATGGGTTGGTGTTGAGCACCACGGTGAAGTACCCGTCGAGCACGCGGTCGCCGTTGGCGAAGGCGAGCTCGAAGTGTGGATTTTTGCGGTCGTATTTCGAGGCCCACGTGCGAACCGCTGCGTAAATAAACAGCGGGTGCCCGGCCCAGCGCTTGAGCGAGCCGTGGTTCTCGACTTCTTTCACCACAGCTGCGTCGTAGCCAACGCCGGTGTGAAAGCAGAAGTAGCGACCGTTGACCTTGCCGAGGCCGATGGGCTCGATGTTGTTGCTGTTGATGCCGTCAGCCAGTTGCTGTACCGCAAGCACCGGATCGTTGGGCATGCCCAGCGTTCGGGCAAATACGTTGGTGCTGCCGCCCGGAAGTGCCCCGAGCGCGGTGTCGGTGCCAGCAACGCCGGTGGCCACTTCGTTGAGTGTGCCATCGCCGCCAAAGCCGATGACCATGTCGAAACCACGTCGGGCCGCGTCTTGCGAGAATCGGGTGGCGTGGCCTCGTCGATTCGTTTCGACGATCTCAACGTCGTTGCCGCGCGACAGAATCTGGTGCACCACCACGGTGTTTCGGGCCGTCACGGACGACGCGAACGCGTTGACAACGAGCAAGATCCGCAAGACCCCGAGGGTAGCAGCGGCGACAGACTTGGTACGTCGGTTAGGAACAGCGCTCGCGGGTCGGTAACAATAGAGAACCTATGAACGTGATCGTTTGTGTCAAACAGATCCCCGACCCGGCAACCCCGGGCGCGCTGGATCCCTCTACCAATACGCTCAAGCGCGACGGGAAGCTCATCCTTGATGAGTCCGACAGCTACGGCGTCGAAATGGCTCTCCAGCTGGTCGACGCGGCTGGCGGCGGCGAAGTGAGCCTTATCTCGATGGCCCCCAACGGCGAAGTGTCGGGCATGCGCACCGCTCTCGCAATGGGTGCAGCCAAGGGTGTACTCATTAGCGACCCGGCGTTGTTGGGCTCTGATGCGCTCACAACAGCCAAGGTGCTTGCTGCTGCAGTGCAACGTCTGGGCGGCGCCGATTTGATCATCGCAGCCACTGAGTCAAGCGATGGCTACACCGGCACCGTGCCCGAGCAACTCGCCGAGGTTCTCGGCCTTGCTTCGGTCACCTTTGCCAAGAAGGTCACCATCACCGGTGGCACGCTCGAGGCGCATCGTCAGACCGAAGAGGGCTACGACGAAGTCACCTGCGCATTGCCAGCTGTCATCAGCGTCACCGCCGGCGTCGTTGAGCCTCGCTACCCAAGCTTCAAGGGCATCATGGCCGCGAAGTCGAAGCCGGTCGAGCAGGTCACCGCAGCCGACCTTGGCGTCACGCCAGTCGGTTGGGCTGGCTCGGGCCAAGCAGTCGTCTCCGTAACGCAGGCCGAGGCCCGCGCTGCTGGCGAAATCATTGAAGACGATGGCGAGACCTTCACCAAGATCGTTGCCTTCCTCGAAAACCTGAAAGTGATCTGAGGTCCGTCATGGCATTGAACAACATCTGGGTTTTTGCGCAGGTCGCAAACGGAGCACCCACCACGGGCACGCTCGAACTCCTCACCAAGGCACGCAGCCTCGGCGGCACGCTCTCGGCATTCGTCGGTAGCGATGGCGCAGCAGTGGCTGCAGCGCTTGGCGAATACGGTGCAACAACGGTGTACGCAACCGGCGATCTGGGCGGCAAGTTGCCCGGCGTTGCTGTGTCGTCAGCGATGAAGGCAGTGATCGATGGCGGCAACGTCCCCGACCTCATCATCTTCCCGCAGAGCTACGAGGGCCGCGACGTTGTCAGCCGCCTCTCGGTGAAGCTCGACCGCACCGTGCTCACCAACAACATCGACATCGCTGTCGATGGCGATTCGGTCAACGTGACCACGCCGGTGTTCGGCGGCAACGTGTTGGTCGCCACCGGCTTCACCGGCTCGGGTCCACACCTCGCAGCATTCCGTCCAAAGAGCTTCGCTGCTGAGTCCGCCGGTGGCGCTGCAGCCGCTGTGGTCGCAGCTCCAGTACCCGACCTCGGCGTAACTGGTGGAGCAACAGTCACGGCAGTGCATGTCGAAGAGACCAGCGGACCAAAGCTCGACGAAGCAAACATCGTCGTGTCGGGTGGCCGTGGCCTCGGCGAAGCAGTGAAGTACGAAATGATCGAGCAGCTCGCCAAGTTGCTCAAGGGCGCCCCGGGCGCATCACGAGCAATCGTCGATGCCGGCTGGGTGCCGTACAGCTACCAAGTTGGACAGACCGGCAAGGTCGTCAAGCCAAGCGTGTACATCGCAGCGGGTATCTCGGGCGCCACCCAGCACATGGTTGGCATGAAGGGTGCCAAGAACATCATTGCGATCAACAAGGACAAAGAAGCACCGATCTTCGGCATCGCCGATCTGGGCATCGTCGGCGATGTTCACAAGGTTCTTCCCAAGCTGATTGAGGCGTTGCAGGCTCGCTCCTGACGCCTGATGGCACTGTCGTGATGGCAGTTGATCCCGTTCCCGCAAGGGGCTGGATCAACTGCCATTTCGCATTTTTCAGGCAGGTTGGTCACCATGAGTGACGGCCGCGGGGAGACCGATGATCGGGTGGCCTACGCTTTCGCCATGCCTTCCAACTCAACGCATGGTCTCGCGCACCGAATGGTCAAGCGCGTCGCCGCGATGTGCGCCGTAAGCCTGTTCGCTGCGGTTGCGTGTGTGGTGGCCCCGACCAACTTTTCGGCGGCGCCGGCCGCTGCAACCGGTGGAGTGTTCGATGTCTCTGGGTGGGCGCCCTGGTGGCAGCCGCTCGACGCCCTTGGTTCGTACACCGCTCATTCGGCTCAGTTCGGCGAGTTGTCGCCGTTCTTCTTCTCGGCCCAAGGCGATGGCACTATCGCCACCAACGCATCTGCGGCTAGCAAGATTCAGGCCTACAAAGACGCCACTCGCGCGGCCGGTAAGCCGCTGATCCCCACAGTTGTCGATGGCAATGGGGCCCATGTAATGGCTGGCATCTTGACCGACCCCGCCGCTCGCACGAGTCATATCTGGCAGTTGCTGGCGTTTGTGCTCGACGGTGGCTACGACGGCGTCGACCTCGATTATGAACAGTTCGCGTTCTCTGATGGGCGCTCTAGCTGGACCACCACTCGGCCGCAGTGGGCGGCGTTCATCACCGAACTTTCGACAGCGTTGCATTCCCTTGGCAAGACGCTCGAGGTCAGCGTGCCGCCTATCTACGACGGTGGTACTTCGGGCATCAGCGGCTACTGGGTATACGACTACGCAATGCTCGGCCAGACGGTCGATCGCATCAGAGTGATGACCTATTCGTACAGCACCAGTTCGGCCGGTCCGATGGCGCCATACCTGTGGGTGAGCAACAGTATCGATGCTGCGATTGCAGTGTCTGGCCAGCCCTCAAAGATCGTGATGGGCATCCCGCTGTATGGCACCGACTGGATCACCAACATCGATGGCAGCTGCCCCACGGTGGTGCCCAGCGACATGAAGCTTTCGAAGAAGAGCTACGAGACGTCGCAGTTCCCGGCGTTGGCGCAACGCAAGGGTGCCACGCCGCTCTGGAACGGGTCGCTGCAAGAACGAACGTTTACCTACACCGACTCAATCGGCGGAACAGATATCAACGGCGTCAGCGTGCGTTGCAATGTGATCCACACGGTGTTCTATATGGATCCCGATGGCGTGTATGCGCGCATTGCTCTGGCCAAGTCGAAAGGCATCGGCGGGGTTGCCTTCTGGGCGCTTGGCAACGACGACGCAGCTACATGGACAGCGGTCGACGCAGCGATGGCGGGCAACCCGAATCCGGGCTACCCGCAACTCACTCCAAACGTGGTGCCGCCGCCGTTGCCAGCCCTTGTGTCGGCGTTGCCGGCCAGATTTGTCGATACTCGCGCCGGGATGACCACCATCGATGGCCAGCAAGCCGGACGCGGATCACGCCCCAGCGATTCGACTCTTGAAGTACAGATTGCTGGACGCGGTGTGGTGCCAGCAAACGCCACGGCAGTGGCCCTCAACCTGACAGCGGTTGCGCTCGGCGAGGGCTACATCACTGTGTATCCCTGTGGCCAACGGCCAAGTACATCGAACCTCAACGTGAGCGCTGGCCAGATCATCTCGAACAGCGTTGTCACCAAGCTCAGCGCCACCGGAAGCATTTGCATCTATAACCAGGCGCCGACACATCTTGTGGTCGACGTCTTTGGGGTGCTGTCGTCGACAACATTCACGCCGGTGCCAGCGCCCGCCCGCCTGCTCGATACGCGCCCGGGAGAACCAACCACCGATGGTCAAATGACCGGTGGTGGGGCAATGACAACTGGCTCGACCCTTGAGGTGCCAGTTGCAGGCCGAGGCGCAATGAGTGCGTCGGGTCAGACGGCCGTACTCAACGTGACCATCGATGGCGCCACTACAAACGGCTACCTCACACTGTGGGCGTGCGGCACCGAGCAACCAAAGACTTCGAATCTCAACTACGTTCCCGGCGTCACCGTTGCCAATGCGGTCATCACCGCGGTTGGAGCCAATGGGTCGGTGTGTGTTTTTTCATCGGGTGAAGCTCATGTCATCATCGACACGTTCGGCGAACTGTCGCCGGGCAAGTTTGCGCCGCTGGCTCAGCCAGCGCGGTTGCTCGATACCCGACCCGGCATGTCCACCATCGACCAGCAATTCGCTGGCGATGGCGTGCGTTCGGTAAACAGCACGCTGGTGCTCAACGTGGGCGGTCGGGCAGGCCTTGCCGCTTCGCCCGCAGCAGTAGTTCTGAACGTGACCGTTGATGGCCCGGCGCTCAGTGGCTTTGTCACGGTGTACCCGTGTGGCGGGGTGCGTCCCAATGTGTCGAACGTGAACTATGCGGGCGGCCAGACCTTGCCGAACTTGGTGATCTCGGCGGTGTCGTCTGCAGGCACGTTGTGCGTGTTCACCTCAGTGAAGACCCACATAATCGTCGATGTCTTTGGGTCGCTCACGCCGTAATTGAGCGCATGAGCCACAACGCTGGTCTAGGTGGCGTCGCGGGCGCTGATGGCCCACGCAAGGCCCTCTGCGGGCAACTCAACAGCGAGTTGCAACTGCCAACCCAGCACCGGCTCGGCAGCGTCCCACCAGAACCATTGCAACTCGCTGACCAACGCGCCGAGTACGTCGGGATTCGTTGGCCAATCGTTGCTGATGCCTCCGAGCGCGGCCACGAGCCACCACGCGCCAAAGCGTCCCAACGCGGTGCCTCGGCGTCGTCCGAATGCGCCGCCACTCGCGCCAGCCCAGGTGAGCCATTGCAGCGCGTGCGCCGGAGTGATCGCAGTTATGTGACCGTGTGAGATACCGAGGGCTGCTACGGCATCGATGGCGCTGCCTTCGACACACACCACCTCGGCTTTGCCGTTTGATTCAGCAGTCCATGCCTCAACGAGTTGACGAACCGCAAGGGCCACGTCGTCGTCGTCGATGATTTCGACGTAGCTCGGCGCAGCGCTGCGGTCGAATTGCAGCGCGAGTTCGCTCGACGAAGCGGGCAGCTCGGGCGCCTCGAAGGTGGCCGTATCGGACTCGTATACCGCGAGCGGATACGGGGGTTCCCACGGCTGTAATGCGAACGGCATTTCGAGCACATCAGGTAACTCTGATGAATCGATTACTTCGCCACGGATCACGCGCTCGTGGGCCACAAAAGCAGCGCGTGGCCCGGTTGGTAACAACGATGCCAACGATTGCCACGTATGTGTCTGCGCGATCACCTCAGTAAGCGGGCCGATGCTGAACTTGCCGGTGTCTTCGTCGAGCACCTGCGCGGCCCATTCGGCGGGCGCGAGCAGCGCTAAGCGGTACTCGGCCAGCGTTGCTGCGGGCCAGAGTTGGCGGCCGGTGGACACGGCCCAGCGGGCTCGGTCGCGCAGCTGCAGGAGCCCTTCCCAGTTGGCTGACGCGCAGCGCGCGTCGATGAGGCGAATCAACCCATCGATATCGGCAGCGGTAATGAGCGCATCGAGCTGTTCGTCGACGCCGTCTAGACCAGCGGCCACGGATACCTACGTCCGGACTCGTCGATAGGGAACTCGCCTTGCTGCAGCAGCCATTCGGCGCGCTCTTGGATGGCTGTCACTTCTTCGTCGACCAACAGCGCTGCAATGTCAAGCGGCACGGCCTCGAGCAGACGTTGCAGCGGCGCAATGGATTCGTCGGGTAGCGGCTCGCCACCGAACTCCCAGATCACCGTGCGCAGTTTGAACTCGGCGGCGAAGCACAAGCCATGGTCGATGCCCCACACTCGTTCGTCGTATCCAAGCAAACAGTGGCCACTCTTGCGATCGGTGTTGTTGGCCACAATGTCGAGCACGGCCATCAACCGAAGCTGCTGGTGAAGGTCTTCGCGTTTTTCAAAAATGGTGAAGTAGTGCTCTTGATGATCGGCTTCGACGAACCATTGCATTGAGCCTTCGCCAACGGGTCCGTCGCGAAGCACGGTGTGTGGCACGACCCCAAATCCCATTGCCTCACTGAGACGGTATGCGGCCACTTCTCGGCGGTGGAGTCCGGGTTCGAAATCCCAGAGCGGGCGTTCGCCACGCAATGGCTTGTAGATCGCTTGGCCGGCACCGTGTTCGCCGGTGAGATTCACCAAAAATGTGGCGTTGCTGCTCCAGGGCATGCGGCCGACGATTTCGATCTCGCCTGAGTTGAGCAGGTCGTGGATTAGTTCATCGTTGGACATGGGTGCCCGTTGGGTTCCATCGGCCTGCCGCAGAACGCGCATGGTGCCCGACCCGCCGACACCACCGAGTCGGTATGCGCGCAGAAGGCCAATGCCTGATCGCGCTGCAACAACACGCGCACTTGACCGCGATCGTCGAAGGCTTCTTCGTCGGGTTCGCCGTCTTCGTCGACCGCGATGATCTCTTCGAGTTGAACTAAGAGTCGGTCGTTCTCGCGGTCGTAGCCGAGCGCAATCGGCCCGAGTACGAACGATGGTTCAAACGACTGCGGAGTCTCGAATGAAAGTGATCGTGGCAGTTCTGTCGACGGCTCGAGGTCGGCCATTGCTTTGCGCAGAAAGTCGGCGATGGCGGCGGCTTGTTGCTTCTCGCATTTCACAGCCACGCTGATGTTGCCTTGGCGCGCATAGAGAAAGAACACGCGCTGGCCCGGTGCGCCTTGCGCCACGGTTGCGAACGTGTCGACATCGTCGAACTGGAAAAAGACTCCCACGTGTGAACCGACTCAGCTTGGCCGAAGCTCGCTGAGCGAACCACCGGTTGAGTTGACGTTGAGCACGATTGGTCCGCCTGCGGAGTATGCAATCGCGCTGATGGAACACGTAGAGATCACGATGCGCTGAAACAGGTCGATGTGTGTGCCCATGGCGTGGGCGACAGCGGCCTTGATTGGGTCGGCGTGCGAGACGCACACAATTGTTCCGCCAGGGTGAGCTGCACGTAGCCGGTCGAGTGTGCTGACCATGCGCGTTTGCATTTCGAGAAAGCTCTCGCCGTTGGGAAAGCGAAACGTGGATGGCGACCGCTGCACGGTGGTCCACTCGGGCAGCTTCATCAGTGCTGACAGCTCGGCACCGGTCCAGTCGCCGAAATCGCATTCGAGCAGACCCTTGTCGATGCGCACTTTTTGGCCGAGTGCCTTCGCGATGGGTGCTGCGGTTTCGCGTGCCCGCTCGAGCGGCGAGGCATAGATGGCATCCACCTTGGCCAAGGCTGCGATGCGATCGGCGGCCACTTGGGCTTGTGCACGGCCCTGATCGGCAAGGTGAAGACCAGGGGCGCGGCCGGGCAACAACTTGCCCGTGGTGGGGGTCTGTCCGTGACGAACCAACAACACAAGCGTTGGCGACGGACCGGCGGGAGGCTTCTTCGGCATGTACCTGCAAATTTAGCCATGGTTCGGTGAATACGGCCTACTGTCGGCGGGATGAGTTCTGCAACTTCGGACACGTCGAAGACACTCGACCAACTTCGTCGCCGCGTGATCGACTGTCGCGCGTGCCCGCGACTCGTTGAATGGCGCGAGCAGGTATCGATCGACAAACGGGCTTCGTATCGCGACGAAGAGTATTGGGGACGGCCGATTCCTGGGTTCGGCGACCCGAATGCGTCGATCATTGTGTTGGGTCTGGCGCCCGCTGCTCACGGAGCGAATCGCACCGGTCGAGTGTTCACCGGCGATCGAAGCGGTGATTGGTTATTTCGTGCGATGCACAGAGCCGGCTTGGCGAATCAGGCGTTGTCGCACTCACGCGACGACGGCCTCGAACTCACCAATGCGTGGGTCACGGCTGCAGTGAAGTGTGCGCCTCCCGGTAACAAACCCGAGACCAGCGAGCGCGATTCGTGTCGGCCGTTCTTGCAGCGCGAGTTCGCGTTGTTGCGCAACGCCAAGGTTGTGGTGTGCCTCGGCGGGTTCGCGTATGAGGCAGCATGCTCAGAGTTTGGCGTGCGGCCGCGACCCAAGTTTGGCCACCTCGTTGAGACGAGCACCGATTCGGGACTCACGTTGTTGTGCTCGTTTCATCCGAGCCAGCAAAACACTTTCACGGGTCGCTTGACCGAACCGATGCTCGATGCGGTGTTCACCCGCGCCCTTGGGCTCGGGGCACGCTGATCGCTATTTGCTGAAGGCTGTTTTCAATGCTTCGGCGGCCACCGCGTGGGCAACCTTCGCGTCGTCGATCATCTCGGGCATGCTGAAGAACGCGTGAATCATTCCGCTGAAACGAACGTGCGTGGTTGGGACACCGAGGTCTGCGAGACGGGCGGCGTATTGCTCGCCTTCGTCTCGCAATGGGTCAAACTCGGCGGTGATCACGAGCGCTGGTGGGGTAGCCCGCAGCGTTGCGTCGTCGGCGAGTAACGGCGAGACGCGTGGGTCTTCGGGCGAGCCTTGGCCGCCCGACAGGTAATGGTCGACGAACCACTCCATGCCCGCAGCGGTGAGGAAATAGCCGGTGGCGTTTTCGGAATACGACGGCGAGACGCGACGGCAATCGGTGACCGGGTAGATGAGCATCTGATGGCACAGCGGAATCGGTGCGATCTGGGCGACAACCGCAGCCAGGTTGGCCCCGGCAGAGTCTCCGCCGACGGCGATGCGGTTTGCATCGCAACCCAGTTCGGCTGCATTCGCATGTGCCCATCGGGTGGCCTGAATGGAGTCACCCAACGCTGCAGGAAACGGGTGCTCGGGGGCGAGACGGTAATCGACGCTGAGCACCGCATGACCGCTGCGATTCGCAAGTGCGCGGCATACGGTGTCGTGTGACTCAAGGTCGCCGATGACCCAGCCGCCGCCGTGAAAGTAGACCAACAAACCAAGGTCGTGAGCGGCACTTGGCCGGTACAAGCGGGCCGGGACTCCGCCGGCATCGAGATCGCGGACCTCGTGCACATGTTCCGAAGGTTGCCCGCCGGCTAAGCGACCCGCTCGAGCCTGCTGCGGGGTTCCCAACTCAAGGGGAGGAACGCCGAGCTGAGCGAGCGTCTGAATCAACATGTGAGCTTGGGGATGCAATGGCATACACGCCAGTCTGGCATGAGGGACTCGCGTCCCTCATGCCAGAGCGTCATCACATCAGATTGCTTCGCTGCCCATCTCGCCGGTACGCACGCGTAGCAGCTTGCCGACCCCTGTGGACCAGACCTTGCCATCGCCGATCTTGCCGGTCTGAGCCGCCTCGCCGATGATGGCAATGAGTCGGTCAACGCTCTCTGCGGGAACAACGATTTCGATTTTCATCTTGGGGATGAAGTCGATGTTGTACTCGGAGCCTCTGAAGTTTTCGGTCTTGCCGCGCTGGCGGCCGAAGCCGCGAACCTCAGTGACCGTCATGCCCTCGACACCGTTGGCGAGGAGCGCTTCTTTCACGTCATCGAGCTTGTGTGGCTTGATGATTGCGGTGATCATTTCGAGCATGGTGACCCCTTATCGATGTTGAAAGCACGGGTTGTTGTAACGGTACTCATGGTGATCAGTACCCCTTGCCCATGAACGCAGATTCAGGGTGGTAGGCAGGTGAGCCGTGCTCGTGGATGTCGAGTCCCTCGAGCTCGCCCTCTTCTGAAACTCGCAGCGTCTTGGTGAGCGCAACGGCCTTGAACAAGGCGTATGAGACCACAAACGTGACGATTACGACCAAGGTGTTGCCCCAGACCTGGGCCCAGAGCTGCTTGAACCCGCCGCCCCAGAACAAGCCCTTCACGTCGTTCCACTGACCAGTTGCGAACAGACCGAGGCTCCATGTTCCCCAGATACCGGCGAAACCATGTACTGCAACGGCGCCGATCGGATCATCGATGCGCATGTGCTCGATGAAGTCGATGCCGAGCACCACCACGATGCCAGCGACTGCGCCGATCACTACGGACCCAAATGGGTTCACCCAATAGCACGGGCAGGTGATGGCCACGAGGCCACCGAGGAAGCCGTTGATGGTGATGCCCATGTCCCACTTTTTGAAACGTGGATAGACCCACGCCATCGCGACGAGACCACCTGCGGCGGCTGCCAACGTGGTGTTGGTGGCCACACGGCCGATGCCTTCGAAGTCGAGCGCCGACAGGGTGCTGCCGGGGTTGAAGCCGTACCAACCGAACCACAAGATCACACCACCGATAGCAGCAATGGTGAGGTCGTGGCCCGGGGGAAGCCCACCACCGTCACGCTTGAACTTGCGGCCAAGGCGTGGACCAAGAGCCATTGAACCAGCCAGTGCAACGATGCCGCCGATCGTGTGCACCACGGTGCTGCCAGCGAAGTCACGCATCCAAACACCACCGTGTGCTGTCTGCAAGAAACCGCCTGGGCCCCAGATCCAGTGACCGAAGATTGGGTAGATGAAACCGCTGACGCCGATGCTGTACAGGAGATCGCCCTTGAACCCTGTACGACCGACCATTGCACCCGACGTAATGGTCGAGCATGTGTCCGCGAACGCGAACTGAAACAAGAAGAAGGCCATGAAGCCGATGCCGGTTGAACCGTACGTTGATGGAGCGCCGTTCAAGAAGAAGAACTCGTGTCCGATGAAGCTGTTGCCAACACCGAACATGAATGCAAAGCCAAAGGCCCAGAACAACAAGGCGCACAAACAGGTGTCAACGATGCACTCTTGAAGCACGTTGACCACTTCACGCGTACGTGCGAAACCTGCTTCGAGCATCATGAAGCCGGCCTGCATGAAGAACACGAGGAACGTGGCAACCATGACCCATGCCGTGTTGGTGGCGTTGACGACATCGCCGATTGGTACGTCGGCGTTTGGCGCAACAGCGTGCGCTGCACTGCCGATCAGCCACGGTCCGAAACCAACAATGGCGAGCCCGGCTACGAGCAGGCCGATGGCCTTTCCGCCGAGGAACGCGAAGAAGAACCGTCGACGGTCTTTGTCGCGCAACCTCTCTTTCAAGGTGATGCTGTTCACAAGATTCCCTCTCTCAATACACCTCAGGGTCAAGGTGATGGAGGCAACCTAAATGTCGAGCATTTCGCTGTGGTCTCTGTTTTGTTAACAGCGCGTGACGCCGATGCGGTGCTGCCGCGAAGCCGAGTTAGTGAGCGGCGGGGGCCGGGGCGTCGGCCTTCTTCTTCGGAGGAGGCACACCAATTGAAGGTGCGCGGTCGGCGAACTCTGGCCAGCGGCGGCGGCTCACAATCGACAGCAGACGCAGCAAACGCATTGCTTCTTTATCGTCCTGTGCGGGGCGGGCGATGATGGATCCGTCGGCGATCATGCGGTTGATGACCTCTTCGCCCAACTCGGTACGCACGATGGTGAGGGTCCAGTCGTTGTCTTCGCCGATGCCGCCTGTTGATACGTCGGCGTGCTCAGCAGAAAAGTCGGGACAGCTCTTGCAACCCTCGCGGGTCCACTTGTGGCATTCCTTGAGATCGATCTCGTGGTACGAGCCGTCCTTCATCCAAATCTGGAACACGCCCTTGATGTTCATCTTCACCATGTCAGCCTTCTTCAGGCCGTACTTGGCTTCGAACAGCTCGGGGAAGATGGCGTCGTCGAATGTCTTCGAGCAGAGCAGACCGATGTTGAACAAGAACGGCTTCGAGACCTTGCCCGCCTTGCGGTCCCACATGGTTGGGGGCGACGAGGTCTGACATCCCATGCCCACCAAAGCCAGGCGTGAGAGCCCTTGCTCTTTGGCATCGCGCAAGGCGAGTGGGTTGGCGCAGTAGGTGTAGCGGCTGCCAGCAGTGGCGAGCACTTCGGCGGTGTTGCGAGCCAGCACGGGCTTGGCTTTCCAGGCATCGTCGGGCTCGACGCCACTGACCATTGCGGCTTCGATGTAATCGTGCTCCATCAGCCAGATGAGCATTGCCGACACGAGGCCGCCGTCTTGGCCGATCTTGTGGACCATGTCGTCGCTGGCGCGGGTGAGATACAACGCACGCCAGATGCCGCCCATTTCTTCGGGCTCGCGAACGCGACCAAAGAGGTGCATGTCGGCGGCTGGTTCCCACGCACGAAAGCGGGGGCATGCGCGGGTGCACGTGGTGCAACCCTTTTCGCCGTGGGTGCAGTTATCGAGACCGAGCTCTTCTTCGAGATGAAACGGCAAGTACTTACCCTCGGAGTGTTCGTAGCCGATGACATCGTGAGGACATGTCACTACGCAGCCGGCGCAGCCGGTGCATAAGCCGGTGGTTACAACTTCGGCGTAGAGTTCCTTCCACTGCGCAGTCCAACGTTCTGCTTTTGGTGGTGCCGGTTCAGTCATAGTCATGATGTGAATCTAGGCGTTGTCATTGGTTCTTGCCTATGTCTGCGCGTACTGAACTCAAACCAGACGAAAGAGGAGTCAACGCGATGGGGATCATTGGTCAGCGGGTTGTTCGTGGTGAAGACCCAGCGTTGCTCACAGGTCACGGCACGTTTATCGACAACCTTCATCTCGAAGGCGCTACGCACGTGGTGTACGTGCGGTCACAAATGGCCCACGCTCGCATCACCGACATCGACACCAGCGAGGCGCTTGAAGCGCCCGGGGTCGTTGGCATCTTCGTGAACAGCGACATCGATCTCGGTCCGTTTCCGCTCGACCTTCCGTTTCTGCCTGCCACCCTTCCGCGTTCTGCGCTGGCATCCGACACGGTTCGCTACGTGGGTGAACCGATCGTGGCCATCGTGGCCGAGACGCGCGAGCAGGCAACCGACGCGGTGCAACTGGTCATCGTTTCCTACGACCCGTTGCCTGGCGCCATCACGGTGACACAAGCGCTCACCGACGAGTCGCTGCTGTTTCCTGGCCACGGTTCTAACGTTTGCATGGCCATGCCTGCGGCAGCGCCCGTCGATTTCAGCGCATGCGAAGTAGTCGTCAGCGCCAACATCGTGAACCAGCGCGTCGCACCATCACCATTAGAGGGACGTGTCGCAGCGAGCCGCTGGGATGCCGATGGCCGGCTCACCCATTGGCAGTCCAGCCAAGGTGCGCACCCTGTGCAAGAGCGAATCTGCGAGTGGTATTCGCTCGACCCAGCGATGGTTCGGGTGATCACACCCGACGTCGGTGGCGGCTTCGGAGCAAAGGCGTCGGTGTACCCCGAAGAGACGCTGGTGCCATGGCTTGCCCGCGCAGTGGGTCGACCCGTGCGTTACACCGAGACGCGCAGCGAGAGCATGAACGGTTTGGGTCATGGTCGTGCGCAGACACAGAAACTCACCATCGGTGGGTCACGCGACGGTCGCGTTACCGCATATCAACTCGATGTCGTGCAAGACGCCGGGGCGTACCCGCGCATCGGAGCGATCCTGCCGTTCATGACCCGAATGATGCTCACCGGTGTGTACGACATCGCGGCTGCCGAACTCAGCTCCACAGCCGTAGTGACCAACACGGTTCCGATTGTTGCGTACCGCGGCGCGGGCCGACCCGAAGCAGCGGCCGCGATCGAGCGGGCAATGGATCTCTTCGCCACCGAAATTGGCATGGACCCGGTTGAGGTTCGTCGTCGCAATCTCGTCGCTGCTGATCGGTTCCCCTTCACCACCGTCACCGGCACCACATATGACAGCGGCGATTACGAAGGTGGTCTCGACAAGTTGCTCGCGGCGGTCGACTACGCAGCGTTGCGCGCAGAGAAGCAGCAGCGACGAGATCGTGGCGACATCGTGCAGTTGGGTATCGGCGTATCGATTTACGTAGAGGTCACCGCCATGTCGGGCGGCGGCGAGCTCGGACAGGTAGAGGTCACCCCTTCGTCAACCGGCGATGGTGTTGCAGTGCGCGTGGTCACGGGCACAACGCCGTATGGCCAAGGCCATCGCACCACATGGGCGATGCTCGTTGCCGACACGTTGGGCGTGCCGATGGACAGCATCACGGTGATCCATGGTGACACCGATCTCGTTGCTCGCGGGTCCGTCACGGGTGGTTCGCGCTCAGTGCAGTTGGGCGGTACCAACGTTGCGCGAGCAGCAACGCTGGTTGCCGATCAGGCGCGCTCGGTTGCGGCCCGTTTGCTCGAAGCCGATGTTGCCGATGTCGTCATTACCGATGGCGTCTTTCACGTGGCCGGAGCGCCAGCCATCAGCCGTACATGGACCGAGGTCGCAGCGGCAGCGCAGAGTTCAAGCCTCACGCTGTTCGGCGAGGGCGACTTCGAGCAGGCCGGGGGCAGCTTCCCGTCGGGTGCGCACCTTGCTGTGGTTGAGCTCGATACCGAAACTGGTCGCGCGGTGTTGCGTCAACTCGTTGCGGTCGACGATGCCGGCAAGATCATCAACCCGTTGCTGGCCGAAGGCCAGATTCACGGTGGCCTTGCTCAGGGCGTCGCCCAAGCGTTGTTCGAAGAGTTCGTCTACGACGCCGACGGCAACCCGCTCACCTCTAACTTCGCCGACTATGGCATTGTCTCGGCAGCCGAGCTTCCGAGCTTCCAAACCGTGCACGCCGAGACAGCGTCGCCACTCAACGACCTCGGTGCTAAGGGCATCGGCGAGAGCGGCACCATTGGTGCTACCCCCGCAGTTCAGAGCGCCGTTGTCGACGCGGTGGCCCACCTCGGTGTGCGCCACATCGATATGCCGTGCACCTCGCAACGTGTGTGGACAGCGATGCAAGCAGCAGCAGCGAGCTGATCAGACGGCTAGCGGTCAGGCCGTTGTGGCCCGCACCGCTTCGACCACGATGGCCTTTACTTCGGCGCCCGTGAGCTCGTCGTAGTCGAGCAAGGCGTTGGTGAGATTGATCAACGCATAGCGATGTTCAAGTATCAGACACGCTGCTGCATCGGCGGCGTCGAACAACATCTGGTCCACCTTCTGTCGTGACGCTTCATCGGCCAGCACCTTGGCCACCAAGTTGGCGGCGGTTGGCATAGCGGCGGCCTCAAGGCTGATCAAGCTGTCGCCGGCACCGAGCTGGCCAACAAGCTGGGCAGCGATTGTGGTGGCCACCTGAAGGTCTGATGCGATACCGCTGCTGGCTTCACCGAACTCTTGGATTTCGGCAGCGCGTCCGGCCAGCGCGATTGCCATCAGGTTGAACGCCTCGGTAGGTGTACGCAGGTGGCGCTCGTTGGCCTCGGTGTGTGCCACAAGGCCGAGTGCGCCGCCGCGGCGCAGAATTGAGGCGATGCGAATATCGCGGCCCGCGACTGCAGCTGTAAGCGCGTGACCCGCTTCGTGTACCGCAACTCGACGACGCTCGTCGGGGTGATAACCCACTTCGTGCGACAGGCCGACATCGGTGATGAGTTGCGCCTCGATCACGTCTTCTACTGTCAACGCCCGTCGACCATGGCGCAGAGCGATGATCAATGCCTCATCGAGAATTCGTTCGATGCGCACCGGGGTGTAGCCAGCGGAGAGGTCGGCGATCGTCTTGGCGGTAACGGCAGGCGTGTGTGACTTCTTGTTGAGGTAATACTCGGCAATCTCCATGCGATCTGAGTGCGGAGGAAGGTCGAAGTGAATAACTCGGTCGAAGCGGCCTGGGCGCAGCAGTGCTGGGTCAAGATCGGCGGCGCGGTTGGTGGCGGCGATGAGCAACACGTTTGCAGTGCTGGGCTTCGAGCGCGGGATGGCGGTGCCTTCTGGCAACAGCGAGTTCACGCGGTCGATCCACTTGCTCTTCATCTTCTGCCAGCCGGTGGGCAGATCGAAGCTCTGCATCTGCACGAGCAACTCGTTCACAATGCCGACGCTGCCTTCGCGTGACGAGTTTGAACTCATGCCACTGCGTGCGCCGCCGATGGCATCGAACTCTTCGATGAAGCCGATGGCGCCACCTTCGGCTCGAGCGGCTTTACGCATTGCTTTGAAGAACGAGCGAACCTTCTTGTTCGTTTGACCGAAGAACATCGACTGAAACTCGCTTGCCGAGACGAACAAGAACGGAACGCCTGCTTCGGCAGCAAGTGCTTTGGCGAGATAGGTCTTGCCCGTGCCAGGTAGACCCTCGAACAGCACACCACGGCGAGGTGATCCGCCGAGTTCATCGGCAAAGGTCTGATGGTTGAGGAACAAGTTCAGCGTGTCGATGGCCTCGCGGCGTGTGGCCTCTGCGCCCACCACATCGGCCAAGCGAATTTTTGAATCCGATGCCCGCAGCATGGTGTGCGGCGACTTGCCCGCCCCGAGGTAGGGGATGAGGGTCATCGCGGCCATCAGCACCAGAAGCACCACGAGCAACGACAGTTCGGGGCTGCTGCGCACGATGCTCGGCAGACCTGGGCTCACGGGATTGCCGGTGAGCTCTCGATACCAAATCCATGCCAGCGGAAGACCTAAGAACACGACGAGGCGAGTGAGACGTCGTTGGCGCTGGTGCTCGCGTGCAGCAGCGGTGTCGACTTGGTGACCGTGAACGAGTCGTCCGTGCTGTAGGTCGGTGATGTCCATCGCGTATCCCTCTCGAAGTGAATGACTGGTGGCACATTACCAGACCTCCCACGCAGAGTGGTAGTCATTCACGGAGAGTGGTTTCGCCCGTACGACTGGTGGAACGCCTTGACAAACGCTTCACGATGGCCGGTTTCGAGGTTGATGACGGTGCGCGGTTGTTTGCCGAAGTCAATCAGGTGGCGCATGTGGTCAGGTTCGTGGCTGCGGCTGCGCGCTGCGAGAAAAAGGAGGCAGCCCGCTC
>JBAXHD010000042.1:0-21765 GCA_037139095.1 Actinomycetota bacterium | reverse complement strand
TACCTGTACCAAATCGTCGACAACGAATGGACCATGCGCACGTCGGGACACCAAGCCGTCGTGTGGCAAACCGCTGTGCATCCCGTGGTCGCGTGCGAGCTCATCGCCGAGGGCGAATGGGCTGGCGCTGGGGTGATGGGCCCCGAGGCATTCTCGGCAGATCCATTCCTCGATCTCCTTGCGGTGCATGGCGTGAGTTGGAATCTTGAGGAGCGGCGGCCATCGCCGTCTTGAGCAAACGCGATGTCGAGGCACTGCTCGCACGCTTCGACTCGGACCCCATCGGCGCACTCAGCGCAGCTCTGCGCAAGGTGCTCGATAGCCCGAACGCGCAATGGCCCGAATTGGTCGCTGCGGCGGCATTCTCCGACGCTCGCTCCGCTGCGCTGCTGCTCGGCGAGCAGCGCTGTCTCGACCAACTCGCACGCGAACTCAACGAACTGCGCTCCTTGGAACATCTCTGAGTCGGTGGGCTAGCCTCGAGCAAGAAAGAGGGAGAACCCATGCGCGTACATGTCGATGCAGAGAAGTGCCAAGGCCACAACCGTTGCTATTCATTAGCCCCCGAGTTGTTCGATGTCGATGATCTCGGCAACGCCGTAGAACTCAACGATGGCATCGTGCCCGAAGGCCTCGAGCACAAGGCACGCCTCGCCGTGGCCAACTGCCCCGAATACGCAATCACCATCAGCGAGTAATCACATGGCCGTCAACCATCACCCTCCTGTTACTGATTTCGCCACCGACTTCGATCACACCGACCCAACATGGGTCAACAACCCGTTCCCCATCTGGGACGAACTGCGCACCACCTGCCCCATCGCACACAGCGATCGTTATGGCGGCACATGGCTACCCGTAACGCACGAGCACGTGTCGGCGATTGCCTATGACACCGAGAACTTCACCTCGCGCGCCGTTGTCGTCAGCGAAGTGCGCCCAGGGCCCATGGATCTCCCGGCGCCTATCGGTGTCGCTCCCCCCATCACATCTGATCCGCCGTTCCATGCAATGGCGCGTCGTTTGCTGTTGCCCGCGTTCGCTCCCCGCAAGGTCGACGCGCTCGAGCCATTCACTCGCCAACTCTGCAACGACCTGCTCGATGCGCTCGAAGGCAAAGACATCGTCGATGCCGCGGTCGAGTACGCCCAGCACATTCCGTTGCGCGTCATTGCCAAGATGCTCGGCTTCCCAGCCGAGGATGCCGATTACTTCCGTCACGTGATCCACCTCATCCTTGAGGAAGGCATCACCGTGACCGAGGATGACGACGAGCGTCTTGTCGAAGGGCAAGCGCTCGATGCGTACTTCGACAATCAGATCGCCGATCACGTGGCCAACCCACGCGACGATCTCACCACGTTCTTGCTCGAGGCCGAACTCGATGGCAACAAACTGATGCACGAACACGTCCGCGGCACGATGTTGCTCATCCTCGTGGCCGGCATCGACACCACGTGGTCGGCCATTGGCTCGGCACTGTGGCACCTCGCCCACAATCCCGACGATCTCAAGCGCCTTGCCGCCGAGCCCGACTTGATGCCATTCGCGATCGAAGAAATGCTTCGCGCCTACGCACCCGTCACGATGGCACGCTTGGTCGCTCAAGATGTCGAGATCGGCGGCTGCCCGATGAAGGAAGGCGACTGGGTGTTGCTTCCGTTCCCGGCGGCAAACCGCGATCCCGAGTTCTTCGATCGCGCCGACGAAGTCATCATCGATCGCGAAGAGAACCGCCACGCTGCGTTCGGTTTGGGCATTCACCGTTGCCTCGGCTCGAACCTTGCCCGCATGGAACTACGTGTCGCCGTCGAAGAATGGGTGAAGCGTTTCCCCGATTTCGAACTCGCTGACCCCAGCGCAGTCACATGGGCTGCTGGTCAAGTGCGCGGGCCGCGCAGCATTCCTGTGCGCCTGCCGGGCTGAACGAGTTAGAGCACGCCAATCACAGGCTGGGCAAGGCGTAGATGATGCGCGAACTGTGGCTCGGTTGGTAAGAAACCAAACCGATCGGGCCACAGCAACTGCACCATCTCAAATGGCTTGCCGCGATACCAGGCGTGCGCTGTGCCAAAGAGTTGAGCGTGAGAGGCGATGTCTACCGGCGCGAACTGGCAGCGCAGCTCGTTGTCGAGCAGCCCCAGCAACTCGACTCCAAGCGGTATCTCGGTGCCACCCTTGAGCAGATCGACAACCATCGTGAGTAAACCCGTCGCGGCCACTGGGGTGAGCCCAAAGATGACCACTTCGGCAAAGCCGGTGAGCTCGGGCAAACCAATGGTGTAGCAGTACCCGGGCGTTACAGGCTCGGTGTCGGCTCTGGCCGCCACGGGCTCGAGCGCCCAGCCCGAGGTCTCGATCATCCACTCGATTTTGTCGGCGTGGGGAATATGAAAGTCAGGCAGTTCGTTGGTCATCTTGTCCACCCGATGATGCGCCCGACCATGTCAGATCAGCGACTCGCTATCGAGGTCGAGGGCGTGCTGCAAATGCCGAGTGGCCATCGCTGCGAACATCGCCTCGCTGCGTTCGGTGCCGCCAACGATCTGCGATGCGACAACCGCCATCACGACGCCGGCGAATGCCTCGCGACGGTATTGCTGCCAGGCCCAGTCGTGGTCGATGTCGATGTTGTAGTCGCGGCGCAACGCCTCGACATACTCGGCAACGAGACCCTTTTCGATCTCGCGACGATCTTCGGGCTGGGGCCCAGCACCAAGGAAATACGACACGTCGGCAAGCGCCGCACCATGACCCGGCGATTGCCAATCGACGGTGGCTATGGGTGAGCCGCCCTCGGGCGTGGCGTACATGAGGTTGTCGAGTCGATAGTCGCCGTGGGTCACCGTGAGCGGACCGTCACGATTGTCGATCCAGTCGGCCAGCATCGGGCCGAACCGCTGCACCAGATCGGTGGCCTCTGGGGACAGATACTTGCCATATGTGGCCATGAACCCGGGGAACAAGATGCCCCACATGCCAACCAACATCGCAGTGTCATCGGCTGTGGTGCGACGGCTGAGCCACTCGATGTCGTGCAGTGCCGGGTCGCCCCAACGCGGGCCATGCAACCGAGCGAGTTCGAGCACCGACGTGCGCGCATGCTCGAGAGAACAACCTGTGATCTGGTTACCTTGCGCTGATGGCGCGAGGTCTTCGAGCACGATGACGAAGTCGCCGGTGTCGGCGTCCCATTCGGCGTGATAACAGCGCGGCACGCGAATATCGACTGTTGGCGCCACCTCGTTGTAGAACTTCACTTCGCGCTCGTAGTTGCGTAGCGCCATACCGGTTGCCCGACTCGTCTCGTCGGGCGATGGCAGTTTCACCACAACGCTGCGCGGCACCGAGTGAGGCAACGAACCGTCGGCACCGGTAAGCGCAAGACGCAGGTTCATACCCACGAGTCCGTCGCCAATGCGTTGAGTGTCAGCAATTACAACCGTGACATCGAACAGTGTCGATAGCCACTCACCAGTTACTTGCTCAGGTCCCACACTCCGGCACGGTAGCGTCCAGAGCCGTGACAGGTACAAACGAGATGCTGATCCGCGACCACCTCAACCGCGTCGAGACCGATGGCTACACCATCATCGAGAACGCGTTCTCAGCCGAACTGGCCGACGACCTTCTGGCCGACCTCACGAGACTCGAGCGCGAACGCAACATCGTGCCCGCAACCAACGGCTTCGAAGGCTTTCAAACGTGGCGCATCTACAACCTGCTTGCCATGGGCCGCATTTACGAGCAGATCCCTGTACACCCGGTTGTGCTCGCTGTAATGCGCAACGTGTTGGGCGACGGTTGTCTCATCAGCAGCCTGTCGTCTATTGCCATCGGCCCCGGCGAAATCGCCCAACCCATTCACGCCGACGATCAGCTGTTGCCCCTTCCCAAGCCCCACCTCGCCACCATCGCCAACAGCATGTGGGCGCTCACCGATTTCACTGAGGAAAACGGGGCCACGCGCATCATCCCCGGTTCGCACCGGGCCGATCACTCGCCTCCGTATGGCGTGGAGCAGCAGTCGATTGCCGCAGAGATGCCCAAGGGCAGCGTGCTCATCTGGCATGGCTCGCTATGGCACGGCGGCGGGGCCAACGCCACCAACCAGCGCCGCTGGGGCATCGCCATGAACTACTGCGCCGGGTGGGTTCGCCAGCAAGAGAACCAGCAGCTCGGCATTCCGCTCGATCTTGTTCGAGAGTTCAGTCCCGACCTTCAGCAGTTGTGCGGGTTTCAGCTGTATCGAGGCCTCATCGGACACATCGAGAAGCGCTCCCCTGCCGAGGTATTGCTGAACACGCAATCGCCCACAGAAATGTTGTGGGCACGTAGCTGACCGATACGGTCAGGAGCACATGTATCGCTTCTTGTTACGGCCCAAATGGCTGCTGCTCCACGTTGTTGTTCTCAGCTCTGTTGTCGGCATGATCTTTCTCGCACGCTGGCAGTGGGACAAACACATCGCGCGCGACGCGTTCGTCGAGACCGTACAGGGACGCCTCGCCGCCGAACCCAAAGAACTCGCTCCGTTGCTCAGCAAACAAACGCCCGCCGCCAACATCGAGTGGTTCGTGGTCACCGCATCGGGTTCGTATCTCGCTACAGGCGAATTGCGCGAACTCAACCGCACCCAGAACGGCTTCAACGGCATCAACGTTTTGACGCCGTTCCAGATCAACAGCGGCCCGATCATCATCGTCAATCGCGGGTTCGTTCCCGACGGCGCCAAGGTGCCAGCGGCGCCCACCGGAACCATCGTTGTTGGTGGCACCGCGCGTACATCGCAGACCCGCCAGACCGGAGAGTTAACCGACGACCCGAGCGCCAGCAATAACGAAGTTCGTCGCGTCGATCTTGCGTTCATCGCCAAGCACATCGACCAAACGATTGCACCGGTGTACCTCGACCTCATCGCCACACAGCCAGCATCGCCATCGCCGCCGGTACCGGTGCCGCCACCCAATCTCGGCAGCGGACCACCCCATGTGTCATACACAGTGCAGTGGCTGTTCTTCTCGCTGTGTGCGATTGCCGGATGGGTGTTCGCCGTGAGGCGCTCGGCCAAGTCGGCGCGTCAGGCAGCGACACACGCGCAAACCGCTACGGATGAGCCTCAATCGCTGCCATCCGCTTGAACTGCTCAACAATGTTGGGTGTCTCGTGGTTCGGGTTCAGCGATCGATACACGGTGTCTACGTTCACGCTGATGCGGCCGAACTCACCCCAACCCTCGAACCCGTTGAGCGAAATGTCGCGCGCCGCATCCCATGCATCCATGCCCGCATGGAAACGATCGGTGGCCTCGGTCTGCACAAACGACAGGTAGTCACGCACCCGCGCAATACCGCTCTTATCGGTAAGCGGGCCGTGCCCTGGCACCACGGTCTCGATATCCATGCCCAACATCAGATCGCACGCGTTGATCCAGTTGGTCAGCGGCCCCGCCCAAACAATGGGCGTACCACCAATGAACAAAATGTCGCCGGTGTACACGGTCTTGGCGTCGGGCACATACGCAAGCACATCGCCCGCCGTGTGCGCCGGACCAACCTCGATGAGTTCGATGATGCGACCGCCAACCTCGATGTCGAGTCGACCCTCGAACGTACGCGTTGGCAACGTGTGCTCGATGCCCTCGAACTCGAACTCACCAAAGAAGCCACGAAACAAGTCGCCAACTTCGCCGGGCGCTTTGTTGAGTGCGGCCAACATTGAGGGGGGCACTTCGGTCATCTCGTGCGCGGCTCGCTCGCTTGCGATGATCTCGGCGCCGTGCACCAACTGGTTGCCGAAGCAGTGGTCGCCGTTGGCGTGGGTGTTGACCAACGTGCCAATCGGTGCGGCGCCAACAACTCCTGACATTGACTGAAGCATCTCTGCGGTGAGCTTGAGGTCGAACAGCGTGTCGACAAGCAGCGACACTCCGTCGCCAACGACTAGGCCAGCGTTGCTCCAGCCCCATCCGCCATCGGGTTGCAGATACGCAAAGCATCCGTCGCCGAGTTCGTGCAAGCCCTTTGAGTAAGTCATGCACATGTCATAGCACCTGCCATCCGCCGCGGCTCATACCGATCCCATAGAGTGCGGCCATGCAGACACGTCGACTTGGCCGCACCGAACACCACAGCAGTGTGGCCATCCTTGGTGGCGCCACGTTTTGGGACAGCACGGCCGAACAGGCCGACGCTGCAGTGCGCACAGCGGTTGCCCGCGGCGTGAACCACATCGACATCGCCCCTTCGTATGGATTGGCCGAAACCGTTGCTGGCCCCACCATCGGCGCTCTGCGCAGTCAACTGTTTATCGGCGAAAAGACCGGGCGCAGCAACCCCGACGGCGTGCGTTCACAGCTTGAGACATCGCTCACCAAACTCAACTGCGACTCATTCGATCTCTACCAATCTCACGGCGTCACCGGCCTCGACGTGCTTGACAGTCGCGTCGCCGCGATTGAGACAATGCTGTCGATGCGTGACGAAGGCCTGTTCCGATTCGTGGGTATCACCGGACACGATCTTGGGGCACCCGTGGCTCACCTCGAGGCGTTGCGCCGATGGGACCTCGACACCGTGATGTTCCCGCTGTACCCACGCGTCTACGCCGACCCGGTATACCAAGACAACGTGCTGGCACTTCTCGCCGAGTGCGCCGCGCGCGACGTTGGCGTGATGGTCATCAAAGCAGCGGCGAAGCAGCCCTGGGGCGAACAGAAGCCAACACACGGCACGTGGTACGAACCGCAGACAACGCCCGAGGGAATTCGCCACGGCATCCGGTTCGCGCTGTCGCACCCCGGAGTACACGCCTTTTGCAGCCCCGGCGATCTGTCGCTACTACCGCTGGTGCTCGATGCCGCAGAAAGCTTCGTGCCGTACACCGACGCCGAACGTGCAGAGGCCGTTGCTACCGCTCTCGCCGATAACGATCCGCTGATCTTCCCTCTCGCCGAGAACGCTCAGCACTGAGCCAGCGTTACTGAGCCAGGGTTATTGAGCCTTCGCTCCGAGGCGCTCGGCCAAACGCTCGGCCACCATCACGGTGGGCAAATGCGTGTTGCCGCGTGGCAAGTCGGGGAACACGCTGGCATCGCACACTCGTAACCCTTGGTGATGATGCACCGCGCAATCGACATCGACCACAGCAAACTCATCGCTGGCGGCACCCATACGGCAGCTCGAACTGGCATGCACATAGTCGGCAACGTGATGCATCATCCACTGATCGAAGGCGTCATCGTCGTGCGGCAGGGCCTCGAGGTGCGTGCCCATGTCATCGATATAGGCGGCCGACGAGATGCGTCGGAATGGCTCGGTGTCGACCAGCTTTGCCATGTGCCGCACGGCCTCGCGTAGATGCGATCGGTCACGTTCGTCGGCAAGCATGTTGAACTGAACCACGGGGTCATCTGCTGGATCATCGCTACGCAACGACACTGAGCCCTCTGAGTGAACCGACATGATCGCCGCCATCAGTAGTGCAAAGCCTGCCACCTCGGGTGCGGCGCCCAGATGGTTCATCGGCAACAACTGCAGATCGGCAACGCCATCGGATGATGACCAACGCAGCAACGTAGCCAAGGCAAGATCGTGAGACGACGCTCGAGAGTCGTCGTGAAGTTGCAGCGTGACGCTGGCCGACGCATGATCTTTGAGTCCGCGGCCGATACCTGCGAGCTGCACGCCACTTCGCAGCAGCACTGCGGGCGAATGAATAGCGCCGGCGCACACGATGACTTCGCCAGCCTCGATCACCTCGCCGTCGGCCAAGCGAACCCCAACAGCGCGGCGACCCTCGAGCAGCACGCGATCTACTACAACGCTGGCGCGAATGGTGAGGTTGGCGCGATCACGCGCGGCCTCAAGATACGCGTCGTTGGTAGACACCCGTCGACCATGAAGGCGCGTGAGCCAGGCTGGTCCCACGCCGAGCACACCGGGCTGCAGATAGTCGTCACACGCGTGATGGCCGAGCAACTGCGCCGCTTCAACCAAAGCCTTGTCGACACTTCCCCACTCGGCTCGAGATGGCTGGCTGAGCATCGCCGTGAGCCGACCAAAGACCGGAGCGACATCGGCCCATGACCAACCCACGCAACCCAGATCGCGCTGCCACCGGTCGTAGTCGTCGGGCACACCCCACATACCGACCATTGCGTTGACAGCCGACGAACCACCGATACCTCGGCCGCGGCTATACACGCTTTCAGGCCCTGCCTCAGTTCGTTGCGCAACGAGGTTTGGATACATGCGGCCGGGCTCGGCGAGAGCATCGAGAAAGGAATTGCCAGCGATCGATGCTGGCGTTTGAGCACTGCGGTGATCGGGGCCTGCCTCAAGCAACAGCACCCGATGAGTAGCCGTCTGCGAGAGCCGCGAGGCCAACACCGCCCCGGCAGAGCCGGCACCAACAATCACCGTGTCGTAGCGCACTGCCTACGCCGGGTCCGGTGGTGTCTGAGCTTCGCTCCATCGGCGGTAGACGTCGGCAAACATCTGCTGCGTGGGCAGCATCAACAACGAAGCGCCACCGTCGACACACAGCGTTTGACCGGTAATGAAGTTGCCTGAGGGACCGCACAGAAAGAGCGCTGCCTTGGCGACATCGTCGCTGGTTCCCATTCGGCCCAGCGGGGTCACCTCGCGCAGCGCCTGGATAGCTGACTCAATTTTGAAGACGCGCTTGGTCATCGGCGTTTCAATCAGCGATGCCGCCACCGTGTTGAACCGAACCTGCTTGGCACCGTATTCGACGGCCGCGATCTTCGAGGCATATTCCACACCAGCCTTCGCGCTGGCATAGGCAGCAAGGCCGTTCGATGGGTTGTGCGCGGTGAGCGAACTGATCGACAAGAAGGCCCCACCACCAGAGGCAGCCATCGCGTTGCCGAAATGACGCATGCAATACATCGCGCCACTGAGCTGAACGGCCAACATTGCATCGAGCTTGGCCGGAGTGAGATCGGCAAGCGGAGTGCTCTGCTCGTACCCCGCGCAGTTCACCGCAATGTCGATCTTGCCGTATGCATTGCGTGCTCTTTGCTCGAGCGACTGCACCTGTTCGTCGTCGGTGATATCGCAATCGACCCCGAGTCCGCCAACAGCCGCAGCAACCTCGTTGACAAGCTCTACTCGACGTCCAGCGACAACAACCGTGGCGCCCTCGGATGCGAACAGCCGCGTGATCGACTCACCAAACCCACTGTGACCTCCAACGACTACAGCCACCTGACCATCGAGAATCCCCATGCCCGTAATCTAGGGCTACCGAGCGGTCTCTCTGGGCAACCCAGCGAGGTGAGCATGATCGTTGTAGCGAACGAGGCGCCAGCGGCCTGGCCGAACGAGTTGCATCTCGGTGATCGAGGTATTCAACGTGTTGATCTCAAACACACCCAACTGCGCGGTGCGCAGCGCCTGACGCAGAGCCGCGTCGATCACGCCACCGTGGCATGCAACAACGATGGTCTTGCCCTCGTTGGCCCGAAGGGTTTGCGAGATCGCCTCACCCACGCGCAGGTGAAATGCCGCCAACGTTTCGCCACCCGGAAAGCCGACGTTGAAGGGGTCTGTTTCGTGATCGTGGCGACCGTAGAGCTGAACGTATTCGTCGAAGGTCATGCCATCGCAAACCTCGCCGGGGTCGTGCTCGCCGAACCCCTCGACAACGTTGATGTCGAGGTTGCCCAACGCCGGGGCGATGATCGTGGCCGTTTCAAGAGCTCTCGGGAACTGGCTACTTACCAACACGTCGGCCGAAAGTTCAGCAGTGGCGGCAAGGCGGTCACGTAAGCGTTCGGCTTGCGCAACACCCAGAGGGGACAGCCCCGAACACGTGCGGAAGCCCCCGATTCGGCGAGCGACAGTTGTGTTCGATTCGCCGTGGCGAATCATGATGAGGCGGGTCACAGGCACCCCAGAATACGCATGCGCACCTTCATGCGGGCCATCCGGCGGTTGCGTTGGCTGACTTTTCGTTCAATCCCAACCGGCCGAACTGGCATTGGTTCTAAGGTCACGTTGCAACATACTGCTGCGCCCGAAGGAGGCCCACCTTGCCAAGCCCTTCGTCTTCTCGTCCCGCCGGACGAAATGATCGCGAGACATTCTTCGATCGTTTCGAAGCCCTCACGTTCGACGACGTCGTCATCGTGCCCGGCTACAGCGAGGTGCTCCCCGACTCGGTCGACACATCAGCCGTATTCGCTCGCGGCATCAATTTGGCCGTGCCCCTGGTGTCGGCGGCGATGGACAAAGTGACTGAGGCCCCAATGGCGGTGGCAATGGCGCGAGAGGGTGGCATCGGCGTGATCCACCGCAACCTCTCGATCGACGACCAAGCGGCCGAAGTGCAAAAGGTGAAGCGCAGCCAAAGCGGCATGATCACCGACCCGGTCACGCTCACACCCACTGCAACGCTGCACGAAGCCGAAGCCTTAATGAACCGCTTCAAGTTCAGCGGCGTGCCGATCACCGATCACGATGGTCGCCTCGTGGGCATTCTGACCAACCGCGACATCAGGTTCTGCGGTGTAACCGACTTCGATCGACCAGTCGCTGATTTCATGACCAGTGAGAGACTCATCACCGCCGCCGTTGGCACCACGCTTGAAGACGCTCGGGCTACTTTGCAGAAGTACCGCATCGAGAAGTTGCCACTGGTCGACGACCAAGGCTTCTTGCGCGGCCTCATCACCGTCAAAGACATCCTCAAGCGTCAAGAGTTCCCCAACGGCACCCGCGACTCAAAGGGTCGCCTTGCATGCGCTGCTGCGGTTGGCGTCGGACCCGATGTCGAAGATCGCGCCGAAGCGCTCGCCGCGATGGGTGTCGATGCCTTCGTTATCGACACTGCGCACGGCCATTCGGCCGGAGTCATCAAGACCATCGAACGCCTGCATGCTGGTTGGCCATCGGTCGCCATCGTGGCGGGCAACGTGGTCACCGAAGAAGGCGTTGAAGCGCTCGTGGCCGCTGGAGCCGACGCAGTGAAAGTCGGCGTTGGCGCTGGCTCGATCTGCACCACTCGCGTGGTCTCTGGTGCTGGCATGCCTCAGCTCTCTGCCATCTATTTCACCTGCCTCGCCGCTCGACGCTTGGGCGTTCCAGTTATCGCCGACGGAGGCATCACCTACAGCGGCGATGTCGTCAAGGCCATTGCCGCCGGGGCCGAAACCATCATGCTCGGTTCATTGCTCGCCGGCACCGAAGAGGCTCCAGGCGAACTCGAACTGTTCGAGGGCCGGCGTTACAAGAGCTACCGCGGCATGGGTTCGCTCGGCGCGATGTCGGGCCACGGCGCCGACCGCTACGCCAGCGGCCAAGCACCCAGTGGCACCCGCAAGCTCGTGCCCGAAGGCATCGAAGGTCGGGTGCCATTTGCTGGCGGCCTTGGCGATGTCACCTACCAACTCGTAGGTGGCCTCCGCAGCGGCATGGGCTACGCGGGCGCCGGCACATTGCAGGCACTGCGCGACACGGCACGGTTCATGAAGGTCACTACCGCCGGACGCGAGGAGTCACATCCGCACGATGTGACCATCACCAAAGAGGCGCCCAACTACCAGCGCGGCTAGCGCTCGCGCACGCATGTGCGCACCACTTCGCCCTGCAACAAACGATTTGTTGAAGACAACAGGTCGAGGCTCGACCAAGTGTCTTCAACAAAACTCGTGGCGGCGAAGAACTTAGGCGAGCTTTTCGACGAAGGCTTCGAGCTGGCGCAAGTTACGACACTCGTACACGCCGTCGGTGTGGGTTCCGTAGTCGCCCACGATGGAGTCACCGGTGTTCCAGTAACTGCGTGGCTCAGGGTTCAGCCAATAGACATGGCGGGCCTTCTGACGAATGTTCTTCACGACCCATGCCTGACTGGCGTGATAGTTGTTGCGAGCATCGCCGAGCAACAGCACCGTCGTCTTTGGGCCGACATCTTTGCCGTACTTCTCCCAGAACACCTCGAACGCATGGCCGTAGTCGCTGTGGCCATCGACCCACACCACATCGGCTTCAGTGTTCACCCGATGAATCGCCTCGCTGATGTCTTCGACACCCTTGAAGTAATCGGTGACCTCATCGAGACCGTCGATGAACACAAACGAGCGAACCTTGCTGAACTGTCCCTGAATTGCATACACCAACATCAGGGTGAAGCGAGCAAATGCCGCAACCGAACCGCTGATGTCGGCGATAACCATCAGTTCGGGCTTGGCCGGACGCGGGTACTTGAACTTGGGATCGGCCGGAACACCGCCATACGACAACGAGTGACGAACGGTATTGCGGAAGTCGAGCGGACCCTTGCGGCCATGGCGGCGCTTACGCGCGAGCCGCGCCGCCAACTTGCGGGTCAGCGGATAGAGCGACTTCTTCAGGTTCTGCATTTCGTCGCGTGACGCATGCATGAACTCGACATCTTCTGGCAACGGCTTGCGCAAGGTCTTGGCCATTGCCTCGGCGCCACGATCGGCAACAAGGCGACGACGAATCTCGGCCTCGATCTCTTTTTTAAATTGATCGATACGGCTGTCGTATTCGTCTTTCTCAAGACGCTCTTCGAGTGGGGTGAGCTCGCCGCCAACTTCTTGACGACTCGCCTCCATCAGCTTTTCGAGCATGCCTTCGAGATCGAGATTACGAAGCGTGCGATACAGGTAATAGGTGCCGCCCACCGGACGACCAGGCTCCATGCCAGCAAAACGCTGCACCGACTGCTTGGCCAAGGCACGCATCATGCCCTGATCACCCTTCATCAACGCCTTCATGAGGAGATTCATCATCTCTTCGGGCGTTAACGCCTCCATGCCTCCACCACCAGCGCCCTTGCCTTCGCCTTGGCCCTGCTGCTGTTCTTGCATCTCGCGCCACATCTCGTCGAGTTCGCTCTCGTCGCCGTCGACGAGTTTGTACTCGGGTCCGCGCAGGCTGAAGTACACCTCGAATACGGTTTCGAACGCGCGCCAGTGGCTGTTGTTCTTCACCATCGTGGCGCCGAGCGCGTATTTAAACGCGTCTCGATCCTCGATCGGGATGTGCTGGATGGCCTCCATCGCGTCGAGGTTCTCGGTCAGCGAAACAGGTATGCCTGCATTGCGAAGCTCTACAACGAAGCCGGCGAGAAGATCAATCATCAGAGGTGGCCTTGTACGCGCCGACTACTTGTTGGCTTCGACGGACAACTCTTTGGCGGCCTTGGCAATATCGGTCTGGTACTTGAGCAGAACGTGCAAGGTTTCTTTGGCCAACTGCGCATCGATGTTTTGCACACCGAGCAACACAAGCGTGCGCGCCCAGTCGATGGTTTCGCTGACGCTTGGCGCCTTCTTGAGATCGAGCTGGCGCAAGCTGCGCACGATGCGCGCAATCTGATCGGCCATGTTCTCGGTGACCTCAGGAACGCGGGTCATCACGATCTGCTTTTCGCGCTCGAGCTCTGGGTAGTCGACATGCAAGAACAAGCAACGACGCTTGAGTGCCTCGGACAGTTCGCGAGTGTTGTTCGACGTGAGGAACACCAGCGGAATCTGCTTTGCGGTGATGGTGCCCAACTCGGGGATGCTCACCTGGTACTCGGACAGGATTTCGAGCAACAACGCCTCGGTCTCAACCTCGACACGGTCCACTTCGTCGATGAGCAACACCACTGGATCATCGGCGGTGATGGCCTCGAGCAACGGGCGAGTCAACAAGAACTCGTCGGAGAAGATGTCGTTGTGCACATCGCTCCACGAATCGCTGCTCTTGTCAGCCTGAATGCGCAGCAACTGCTTTTTGTAGTTCCACTCGTAGAGGGCCTTCGACTCGTCGAGGCCTTCGTAGCACTGCAAACGGATCAATCGAGCGCCAAGCATCTCGGCGACGCTCTTGGCCAGCTGGGTCTTACCGGTGCCTGCGGGGCCCTCTACGAGAACTGGCTTGCCGAGGCGATCGGCCAGAAAGACGACGCCGGCGATCCCTTCATCAGCAAGGTAATTCTCGGCGCGAAGCCCTTCGCGTACCGACTGAACAGATTCAAAGCGTGTTCCCATACGCATCGCACCCTAACCGCACGGCTCGTCGGCACCTCAATCGAGTTACACCTTCGCGACGAAAGCCGTACTATGCGCAGGTGAACAACGAAGCACTCGGGGGACGAGGCCTGTTGCGATCCAACGTCGTGGTCACGTTGGGCACAGCATTGTCCCGGCTAACTGGGTTGATTCGCATTGTCGTGTTCAGCATCATCATCGGGCAAACGGCGCTGGCCGACGCATACGACGGAGCCAACAACAGCCCCAACGCGATCTACGAGTTATTGCTCGGCGGCGTGCTCTCGGCAAGCCTTGTTCCACTGTTCACCAAGCACGTCGAACAAGACGACGACGACGCCACCACGGCCGTAGTAACCGTGGCAGTGTTGGCCCTCACCGCAATCACAGCGCTGGCGTTTGTTGCTGCGCCGTTGATCTTTCACCTCTTCTCGTTCAATCCTCCGAGCACCATCAACGCCACGCAATACCGCGACGTCGGCTCGTCATTGGCTCGCATCTTTTTGATCCAGATCTTCTTCTACGGCTTGTCGGCACTGGGCGCTGCGCTACTCAATGCGCGGCGTCGCTTCTTTGCCGCTGCGTGGTCACCGGTGCTCTCGAATCTGGTGATCATCGTGAGCCTGTTGCTCATTCCTGGCGTGGTCGGCCACAAAGACATCGAACTCGGTGAGGTGTTGTCGAACACTGGCTTGCGTCTGATGCTTGGCTTCGGCGCTACCTCCGGTATCGCAGTGATGGCTTTCGCTTTGCTGCCCGCTCTGAAGAAGGCGCATGTACCGCTGCGCTTCAACGCCAACTTCCGCCATCCCGCAGTACGCAAACTCCTGCAGCTTTCGGGTTGGACCCTTGGCTATGCGATAGCCAACCAGGTGTCGATCGTCGTCGTGAAGAACCTCGCGCTCGGATCCGGCGAAGGCCAACAGGCGGCCTATACCGCTGCCTTTACATTCTTCGTACTCCCCCACGGGTTGTTAGCAGTTTCGATTGCAACCACGTTCGTTCCCGAGCTCTCCCGGTTTGTGGCACGCGGCGACAAAGCCGCGTTCATGGATCGCACATCGCTCGGCATCCGCATGGTGGCGCTACTCACCTTGCCTGCGGGCGTCGGCCTGTTTGTTCTGCGCCGCTCAATCATCGGCGGCATCTTGCAACACGGCCGCCTCAACGCGTTGCAGGCGCTCAACACCAGTCGGGCCCTCGGCGGATTCGCCGTAGGCCTCGTGGGGTTCAGCGTGTATCTGTTCGTGCTGCGTGGGTTTTACGCTCACCAAGACGCGCGCACGCCATTCATCATCAACCTCGTCGAGAACGCGCTCAACATCGTGCTCGCGTGCATACTTGTTGGCCGCTACGGAGTCCTCGGCCTCGGGCTGTCGTTTGGTATTGCATATTTGATCAGCGCCGCGTTTGCGCTCTTGGTGCTGAGCTACAAGGTGCCTGGGTTCGAACTGCGCCCCATTTACGAAAGCATGGGGCGCATGTTGTTGGCCTCAGCGATTATGGGTGAGGTCGTGTGGTGGTTTGCCCGCCACGTAGGCGCCAATGCCGGTGACGGCGCAATACCTCGCGCACTGCTGGGCACCATCATTGGCGCAGGCGTGTACGTGGCCATGTTGGTCGTGTTGAAGGCACCCGAACTCACGTTGGTCAGCGATCGGTTACTGCGCCACCGCAACACCGAGGCGTAACGCTGGCAGCCAAGACATCGGGCTGCGCGCACGAATCAGCGGGGTAACAGCACCAGATCGTCGCGATGAATCACTTCGTGTGCAATCTGCGGTGCGAGATCACGAGTGCTGCGCCCAGCATTGGCACGCACCACTGCCGACGAAACGGCAGCCATGCCGCGAGCGAACACGATGCCTTCGGCATCGCGCACTTCGATCGTGGAGCCCTCGTCGAAATCGCCGGTGACAGCGGTGACTCCGGCGGGAAGCAACGAAGTACCGCGCTCGACCAACGCACGGGCGGCACCGGTGTCCACAGTGACCGAACCGTCGACTTGGCTAGCGAAGCCAATCCACAGCTTGCGTGCTGGCAACCGGCGATCGCTGGGCTCGAATGTGGTACCCACGGAGACCCCCGCAACAGCATCGACCAAGACATTTGCGCGCAGCGCTTCGGCGATAACCGCGCGCACACCCGACCAACTGGCGAGTCGCGCCGCGCCCAACTTTGACGCCATGCCACCGCTGCCACGATTGGTGCCTGTTGCCCCAGCCGTAACCGAGAGCAATGGGTCGTCGGCGGCAACATTGCTGATCAATGTTGCGCCGGGGTTCGTGCGCGGATCGGCCGTATACAAACCGGGCATATCGGTAAGCAGCACCAGCACGTCGGCGCTTACGTTGTGGGCCACAAGCGCCGCGATGCGATCGTTGTCGCCGTAACGAATCTCGTCGCTGGCCACCGTGTCGTTCTCGTTCACGATGGGAATGCACCCAAGTTCGAGCAAACGAACCAGCGTGTCGCGGGCGTGCAGATATTGACGACGGTTGGCAAAATCGTGCGGCACCAACAGCACCTGCGCAGCCACGAGTCCGTGGCGCTCGAACTGTTGGTTGTACTCCTTCATCAGCCGTGGCTGGCCAGCAGCGGCAAGGGCTTGCAACGACAACACGTCGGCTGGTCGCGACGTAAGACCCAACGCGGCCACGCCCGCAGCAATAGCTCCCGAACTCACGAAGATGACCTCGTGGCCCTGCGCTCGAAGTGCCGCCAACTGATCACACAGCGACGCGATCACATGCACCTGGATCACACCAGATGCATCAGTGAGTGACGACGTCCCGACTTTGGCTACGACCCGCATTTACAGATCGGGCTCGTACTCGAAGCTGAACTCACCGATCCACACCACGTCTCCGTCCTGCGCACCGGCACGACTGAGGAGTCGATCGACGCCGAGTTTCTTCAGACGCTCGTCGATCCAGTTCAGCGCCTCTGGTGTGGTCACATCGTTCAACGCTACAACGCGCTCGACGTTGCGACCGCGAACACGGAACTGGTTCTCGTCGATGCGTTCGACAACGGCACCATCGACCTCAGGACGAATGATAACAATGCCTTCTTGCTCGGGCTGCTCTTCGCGAACCTTCGAAACCAGTTCGGCCAACTTGCCCACCAGCACGCGCAAACCCTCGGTAGTGATGGCGCTGATTCGAAGCCCATCCCATTGGGTGTCGGCGCCGACATCGTTCTTGGTACCCACAACAAGGCGAGGCCGCTCGAGAAGTTCGGGTTCGTAGTTGCCAAGCTCACCCAACAAGATGCGCTCCTGATCGGCTGGCGACACGCCGTCGGCCGACTCGAGGTCGACCAACACACACAACACCCGAGCACGTTCGATATGGCGTAGGAACTGATGGCCAAGGCCACGCCCCTCGCTGGCGCCTTCGATGAGACCAGGAATATCGGCCACGATGAACTCGGTATCGCTGTCGACTCTGACAACGCCAAGGTGCGGTTCGAGCGTGGTAAACGGATACGCCGCGATCTTGGGCTTTGCCGCACTGATGCTGCTGATGAGCGTGCTCTTGCCAGCGTTCGGGAAACCCACCAATGCCACATCGGCCATCAGTTTGAGGTCGAGCTTGAGCCACTGATCTACACCGTGTTCGCCCTGCTCGGCATAGTTCGGGGCACGACGACGGTTTGACCAGAACTTGGCGTTACCGCGGCCGCCACGGCCGCCGGCAGCAGCGAGCCAACGGTCGCCGTGATGCACAAGGTCGGCCAGCAATTCGCCGGTGTACATGTCGCGCGCAATGGTGCCCTCGGGCACCATGACCTCGATGCTCTCGCCGCGCTTGCCGTGCTGATCCTTGCCCTTACCGTGCACGCCATCCTTGGCGCGCCGGTGGGGATGATCACGAAACGCAAGCAGCGAGGCAACGTTGCGGGTGGCTACAAGCCAGACATCGCCGCCCTTGCCTCCATCGCCGCCGTTGGGTCCACCCATGGCCTCTGGACCTTCGCGACGGAACGACACACAGCCAGCACCACCATCGCCTCCGCGGACATTTAGTTGGGCTTCGTCGACAAATCCACTCATAGGGCAAATGCAGGCTATCTGTCAGCGGTAGTCGGTGGTCGCTGATTGCACCGCGTATCCTGCGAGCTATGGACGAGTCGGTGCAAGAACGAGCGCAACGCTGGGCCGCGACGATGTCTGGGCATCAAGTCGCTGGCATCCAATTGGCGCACAGCGACTCGTGGGCAGGACCCGGCAGCACCAACCTCGTCGATCGACGCAACAGCGAAGAAACCCAAGACACCTCAATGGCGCGCCTTGCCACCCGAGCCAGTGGCGCCGGCGACCGAGCCATCGACGAAGAACCCGACACGTACCGCACCTGCTTCGAGCGTGACCGCGACCGCATCTTGCACGCATCGTCGTTTCGTCGCCTCGCCGGCAAGACCCAAGTGTTCGTGTTCCCCGACGATCATCAGCGCACACGCCTCACTCACGCGCTCGAGGTGGCCCAAGTGGCCGTGTCGATCTCGCGGGCCCTCGGGCTGAATGTGGCACTCACCGAGGCCATCGCGCTCGGACACGATTGCGGTCACGGTCCGGGCGGCCACGCCAGTGAAGACGCCCTCTCGCCGTATGTGCCCGGGGGCTACGACCATGCGCTGTGGGGTGCCGATGTCACCTTGACCTCACTCAACCTGTGCGCCGAGACCCTCGATGGCGTCCGTAATCACTCGTGGTCGCGGCCGGCCCCGGCAACCCCCGAGGGCGAAGTGGTGTCATGGGCCGACCGCATTGCCTATGTGTGTCACGACTTCGAAGATGCCGTGGCCGCCGGAATCGTGGCACCCGACATGTTGCCCGCACTGGTTCGCGACCGGTGCGGCGCGACTCGCTCGCGTCAACTCGGCGCGTTCGTGCATGCAATGACCGACGCCGCCGCACAAACCGGACGTATCGGCATGGTCAACGACTACGCCGCAGCCCTCAGCGAGTTTCGCCAATTCAACTATGAGCACGTGTACCTTCGCCCTGCCTCGCAGGCCCAAGCAACGGCGGTCATCGCCCTACTTCAGGCATTGGTCGAGCATTACGCCGATAGACCCAACCTGCTCGCCGACATCGACACCCAGCACAACATCGACCATCAGCACAGCGCTGTTGCGGTTGCTGGTATTCAGGCCGGCAGTGCCGAAGCGCTGCACTCGGCAGTTCGCTACGTGAGTGGCATGACCGATCGCTTTGCTTGCCGCCAAGCGATGATGCTGCTGGGTTGGAGTGCCGACCGTTTACCCCGCGGCGTGGGCATGGCCGAATAGCGGGCCCGACTCACCAAGGAAATCTGGCCCGAAAACGACTGAACCCGGCCGCAGGGGCCGGGTCAGAAAGAACTCAGTAACGAGAAGTGTTACTCAGGAACAATCACGTTGATGACACGACGGCCACGGCGCTCGCCGAACTGCACGTTGCCATCTTTGAGAGCGAACAAGGTGTCGTCCTTGCCAATGCCCACGTTGGTGCCTGGATGGAACCGAGTGCCGCGCTGGCGGATCAAGATGGTTCCGGCTGTGATGGAGGATCCGCCAAATGCCTTCACGCCGAGGCGCTGGGCGTTGGAATCACGACCGTTGCGGGTAGACCCGCCACCTTTTGTCTTTGACATGGCTCAGCCCTTTGCGATCGATGTGATTTCGACGACAGTGTACTTTTGACGGTGACCGTAGCGCTTGCGCTGGTTCGTGCGGCGCTTGTAGGTGAAGCCGTCGATCTTGGGTCCCTTTGCGGTGCCGATGACCCGGCCCGTAACGGTGACACCTTTCAGCTCAGCAGGTGTAGCCAAAACTGAGTCGCCATCGACGAACAGAACAGGAGTGAAGGAGACGTCGGCGCCGTCTTCAGCCCCGAGTAGCTCGACCTGCAATTGCTGGCCTTCTGCGACACGTTCCTGCTTACCGCCGGTTGCGATTACTGCGTACATAACGGGTGAGATCCTATCGTCGTTGGGTGACTACACCAACGGGATGTTGGGGTCATTTCAAATGGCTCGCTGGCGCTCGCCCGGGATTACTGCAGAAGCGCCACATCAACGAGTACGCCACGACCTTCGCAGTTCGGGCACTGGTCTGCGAAATTGGTGAGCAGACCTTCGCCGATGCGTTTGCGGGTCATCTCGACAAGACCGAGCTCAGAGATGTCGAACACCTGCGTACGGGTCTTATCGCGGGCCAAGGCCTCACGGAAGGCATCGAGCACCTTGCGACGGTTCTCGCGGATCTCCATGTCGATGAAGTCGATCACGATGATGCCGCCGATGTCGCGCAGCCGTAGCTGCCGAGCAATTTCGTCGGCGGCTTCGAGGTTGTTGTGGAACACCGTGGCCTCAAGATTCGAGTTCGATGTGCCCACGTTCTTGCCGGTGTTCACGTCGATGACCGTGAGCGCTTCAGTGTGCTCAATGATCAACGAACCACCAGAGCGGAGCCACACCTTGCGGTCGAGCGCCTTATGGAGTTGTTCGTGAAGGTGGAACCTCTCGTAGATGGGCAGGCCCTCTTGCGATGCGTCGAAGTACTCGACTCGGTCGGCAAGTTCGGGGTTAAACGCCGTGACGTAATCACGCACATCTTCGAACAAGCGCTGGTCATCGATAATGACACCGCGATATTCGGCGTTGAACTCTTCACGAATCACACGTACAGCAAGCTCTGGTTCGCGGTAGAGCAACGCCGGGCCTTGAGCCTTTTTGGCCTTAGCCTCGATGATGTTCCACTGATCGAGCAGCCGGGTCATGTCGGCCCGAAGCTCGTGCTCAGAAGCATTTTCAGCGGCGGTACGCACGATGAGACCATGCTCGGCAGGCTTCACGCGGTCGAGGATGTTGCGCAAACGCTTGCGTACATCGTCTGGCAAACGCTTCGAGATGCCATAGGTCTTTGAGTTGGGAATCAACACCACGAAGCGACCGGGCAACGACACCTCTTGGGTGAGACGAGCACCCTTGGCTCCAATGGGGTTCTTGGTGACCTGGCACACGATGAGCTGCTTGGCCTTGAGGATGTTCTCGATGCGGGCATCTTTGCCATGCTCGACAATGTCTTCTTGGTCGTACTGCACATCGCCGCGATACAACACCGCGTTCTTTGGTGTGCTGATGTCGACAAAGGCCGCTTCCATGCCAGGCAGCACGTTTTGCACCTTGCCCACGTAGATGTTGCCGTGAATCTGGCTGACATCGTCGGCCGGCTGGCTCACGTAGTGCTCAACGAGGTTGCGTCCTTCGAGCACTGCCACCTGGGTGAGGTTGTCTCGAACCTGAACGCACATTAAATAGCGCCCCACTGGGCGACCGTTGCGCTCGCGGCCACGTCGCTTTTCGAGCAAGTCGGCATCGAGTTGGGCGCCGCGAGAGCCACCTGCTGAGCCGCTACCGCCAGCCGACGCGACCTTGGCTTTGGGAGTGCGACGACGCTTCTTCTTGGCACCATTGCTTGGCGTGGTGCTTTCGGCGGCAGCTTCGGTGGCGGCAGCTGCCGGCCGGGGCGCTGGCCGAGTGTCGCCAATCTGTGGACGCCGAACGAGAGCCGTCTCGGCGGCCTCGACGCTGGGCTTGCCCTCGGACGAGCGCTCTGGCAATTCGGGATTAGGGTCGGCGGCTACCGCTGCAGGGCGAGGCTGGCGCGGTTGCTGCGGCGCACGAGGCTGTCCGCCGGGCTGCTGACCGGCTGGCTTTGGCCGCGGTGGGTTTTGCTGACGCTGAGCC
>JBAXHD010000041.1:0-22372 GCA_037139095.1 Actinomycetota bacterium | reverse complement strand
AGCATTCGCAGCGGCGTCGGCTGCAGCGGCAGCGTCGGCGGCAGCGCTTGCTGCGGCTGCGTTGGCGGCGTCGAGGTTCGCAGCGGCGGTTGCGGCAGCTGATGAAGCAGCGTTTGAAGCGCCGGCGGCCCAAGCGGCAACATCGTGTGCATACACAGCGTTCGCAGCATCGGTTGCAGCGGCGGTGTCAGCGGCGGCAGCGGTTGCAGCGTCGGTGAGGTACACGTTGTTGGCGTTGTTCAACGCAGTCAGAGCTGCGGCCAGGTAGGTCTTGGCTGGCTTGGTGGAAACACCCAGCGAGTTCTTCGCCAACTGTGTGCCGGTGCTCGAGGTCACGGTCACGGTCACTGTGTACTTGGCGTTGAACTGCAACGCTGAGGCGGTGACCGAACCGATCGATGAGTTGTCGGTGGTGTTCGTCGCGGTGAACTGGGTGGCGCCAAGCGAGTCAGCGACGTCGATCTTCCAGGTGGACGGGGAGGCGCACTTGTCAACGATCGTGTAGTTCAAGGTAATAGTGGCGTGAACATCCAAGAAGTCAGTTGAGGCGGTGACCTTGCTGATGTTGGCGCAGCTCACCGGTGCCGGTGCCGGGGCTGCAACTGGCTTGGGAGCCGCTACGGCTGTTGGCGCCGCGACCGTGGCGACTTTCGCGCCGCCGCCGTTTGCGCCAGCGGTGAGACCGTCGATGATTGCTCGGCCGGCGAAGGACGAACCCGCACCTAGCGCAACAACCGTGGCAAGTCCGCTTGCCAAGACCCAATTTGGAATTCTCATTACCTTCTCCTCATTTCCGGATATCCCCGATATCTCTTAACGTGTTCAGTATGTGCCAGTTGTTCTGCCAACCGATAGTGGACATTGGTCCTAGCTCTTTTTCGGTTTGCTTTAGTACCACCGACCATGCTCGGAAAGCACCGATGAACTTGTGTGACCCACAAGAGCATGATCAAGCCGACAATCTGGGCGGCCGCAGCTGCTGAGAAACCGCAACCGGCCAGATGGTCTGAGAGGGTCACGGCTTGTTGACCCCAACCCTAGGAACCTTGTTTCCGGCGACTCCGCCAGTGTTCACGCTGCGACGCACGGCGCCGTCGATGATTGCTCGAGCCGCAAAACTCGAGTGCACGCCCATTGCGCCCATTCCCATTCCTGCCGTGAGGCAGCCAACTACTACTAACTTTCTGATATTCATCACGGTCCCTCATTGTGTGGCGCCACTGAAATGCCAGTGACCGTGTCACTATGTGCGAAAACAGTGTGAGAGAAAAGTGTCCAATGGTCGTAGCACTAGCGCCCACTGAGAACGCTTTGGGCGCGATGCCCGCATGCCGGCACCGTTCAGCTGAGCAGCTCTGCTCCATCGATTCGCACCGAGCGATCGATCCAGTCGTTGGTAGCCATGTCGGCAGCGATTGCGGCGTCGCTTGAACTCGCAATCACGCGACGGCCGTCGGCGGTTTCGGCAACCACAATGCCTTGCGCCGGTTGACTCTTGTCGAACACCACGGTGTACGTGATCACGTTGGCTTGGCCGGCGTAGTCGCTATCAACTTCCACGGTGGGGGTGGCAGCGGTGGCCGCAGCGGTTACATCGAGCGCGGCAAACGGCTGCTCTGGTGGTGAGCACGACCACACTGCAGCGCCGTACTTGGTGAGCATGCCGCTTACGTTGGTGACGAGTCCGCGTGTCGACGGATGAGTGCGCAGCACCTGCACCATCTTTGCGGTTGCCTGCAACGTGTAGTTGTTCAGTGGGCCGCCTGCGAAGGTCATGCCGCCGGTGACAGTGAGCTGACGGCTGTTGTCGATGCCAAGCTCATGTTGTTGCACACGAACCGCAGCGGGGAAACAGCTGTAGATATCGAGATGCTCAATGTCGGCCGGGGTTACGCCGCAGTGCTCCTGTATGGCTTGGCCAACGACGCCAACCGCTGGGGAGCGATGCATCTGCGCACGACGAGTGAGCGGCACCATCAGATTCGATTCGATACCCGCATGCGCGAAGACCCAGCGGTCTCGGGCGATCCCGAGTTCGTCGGCGGTTGCCGCGCTGCAGATGATGAGACCTGCTGCCTGATCCACGTTCCACTGCGAGCAGTGCAGCTTTGTATAGGGCCATGCGAGCATCGGGTTCGCCGCTGTGGGATTGACCAACGTTGCACGATCAATCTGAGCGCGAGTCCATGCGTCGGTGTTGTCGGCGGCGACAGCGCTGAAGTCGCTCCAGAGGTGAGCGAGCAGGTTGATGTGCTCTGCGGCAGACAGGCCCTGAGCGCTCCGCAGCGCCGTGTCGATCATTGCGTATTGGCGTGCGGGCACAGGCAGCCCGCGGCTGATCTCTTCTTGCGTGAGGATTTCGTTTGAGGGCACCAGACGCTGATCGGGTTCGCCAGAAGTTGGTGTGTCGAGCGCTGTGATGCCGGTGATCTGTGATCGCAGCGCTCGGTGCTTTGCCTCACCGCCCGCAACAAGAGCCACGCGCGAACTCCCGTCGGCAACCATCGCACAGGCCTTGCTGAGCAAGGTCTGCTGCAGCACACCGATGTCGGCCACAATCGATCGAATCGCCGGATTCCATGGGGCCACCACCGAAACTGGATTGGCGTACGGCCACGTGCCGCGAGGCAGCAACAAGGCATCGGCGATCTCGAGGGCGCGTCGTGAGTCAGCATCGTCGGCTGCGTTCTCGAGCGCTTGGCGCATCAGCGCCCCGGCCTCAACGGATTGAGTGGGATCATCGAAGCGCTGCTGTGACACGCCTGCGCCGATGATCACTGGAGCGTTCGATTGAGAGGTCATAGGGGATCACCGGCAAAGATAGACGGACACGAACGAAAGGGATGTCAGCATGGCGCAGATCGAGGTCACAACTGAAGGCGCGGTCATGGTGGTCACGCTCAACCGACCAAAGCGGTTCAACGCGATGACACTCACGATGTTCGCCCTCCTTGCCGATGTGTGGCAAGAAGTGAGCGACAACGACAACATTCGCTGTGCGATTCTCACTGGTGCCGAGGGCAACTTCTGCTCGGGCATGGACCTTCGCGCGATGGCGGGCGATGTCGACGAGGTCGACTCGATCGATGTGCCCAAGCGCATGCAAGAAGATCCGGGTTTCATTTACCGCGGGTTGCTGAAGACCTACCAGCCGACCAAGCCGATCATCTGCGCGGTCGAAGGTGTGGCCATTGCCGGAGGCACCGAAATTCTGCAGGGCACAGACATTCGTGTTGCCGGCGAAAGCGCACGATTCGGTGTGAGCGAGGCGCGTTGGTCGCTGTACCCAATGGGTGGTTCGGCGGTGCGCCTGCGCCGCCAGATTCCGTACGCAGCTGCGGCCGAGATCTTGCTCACTGGCCGTCACCTGCAAGCGCAAGAGGCCAAAGACTTGGGCCTCATCAATCATGTGGTTCCCGACGGCTCAGCGATCGACAAGGCAATGGAGATCGCCGGCATGATCGCTGCGAATGGCCCGCTCGCAGTTGAGGCAATCCTCAAGACACTGCGCGTCACCGACTCAATGTCCGAAGCGGATGCATTCGCATGGGAAGCCACCCATGGCATGGCCGTGATGGCGAGCGCCGACGCCAAAGAGGGCCCGCGCGCCTTTGCCGAAAAGCGGCCAGCAAACTTTCAGCGCCGCTAACTACTCGGGCCCTGTGACCACTGGTTCTTCTTCATGGAGATCGACGTAGGCGTTGGGCCCCACGCGGGTGGTGGGGGCGTCCCACACCAACACGCCAATGCGGCACCGCTCGATGTGATTGTCGAGCACGGCGGTATCGGTGGCGCCGAACTCGACTAACGCGCCGCTATCGCCATCGACAATCCAATTGCCGCTGATGACAGAGCCGCTGCCGCTGTGCACGTTGACGGCGCGCATGGTGTTGCTCACGTTGTTTTCGATCACTCCGATGTGGTTGCAGTTGGTGAGATGCACGGCCCACCATCGGCCTTCGAGTCGGTTCTCGGAGATCACACTGGCACTCGCGTCGCGCAGGCGGATGTTGCAGATGTGATCGATCACTTCGTTCTGTGTGATGGTGTGCCCCGAGCCGCCAGCGAGCTCGATGCCGATGTCCCAACGCATGCCTTTGAACGTGCTCCGCTCGATGGTTGTTCGCTCGGCGAAACCGATGACGCCAACGCCGGTGACTGTCTGGATGACGACGTCGTTGGCGGTGACCACGATGTGGCCTTCACATCGCGACCCAACCATTGCTGAGCCCACGCCACCGAGCAGCACGACCGGAGCGTGGAAGTTGAAGAAGCGAGTTGGTCCACCGGTGATGAGCACATGTTCGAGACGTGAGTGAGCGCCGAGATGCACAACGATCTCGCCCTGGCCCACGATGGTGGTGCGATCCCAGCCGAGGCCGCGCAACGTGATGCCGTCGGGAATGGTGACCGGCCCGCGGTAGGCGCCTTCGGCCAACTGAACGATGTCACCAGACTTGGCGGCATCGAGCAGCGGTTGCAGCGGCAGCGGAGTGGGCTCGCGTTGCTCGAACAAGCGGATGGTCTCGGCAACGGGGCGAAGTGCAACGCGATAGACGCCCGCAAGAGCAACCGGTGAACGATCCACTCGTTGCACCGCTACACCGCCGCGGTGTTGCTCCCAGTTCAAGGCGCCGCCGTCGTGGGCCGCAACGCTGGTGATCTCGTAGCGATCGGGTGTGAGCCCGGCCAAGGTGAACTCGGCGCTCGCCGACAGATCGATGGCTACAACATCGTCGTCGACGCGCACATAGCGAACCTGCGCATCGCCCCACAGATCGAAGGGACGGCTGCCGTGCACAACATCGCGATGCGCATTGACCCATGTACCCACTTCGCGCAGCGGGTGCTGTTGTAGCTCGGGAATGGTGCCGTCGGCGGTGAGGCCAACGTTGAGCAACAGGTTTCCGCCCTTGGCAATAACCTCGGTGAGTAGATCGAGCAGGGCGCCGGTGGACAACATGTGCTCGGCGCGCTCGGCGCGGTTGTTGCCAAATGAGTGACCGACGCCGCGACACAACTCCCATGGGGCGAGTTCAATCCCGGCTGGTGCGTTGTATTCGTAGGTGGTGATCGACGGCGATGGATGCCACCAACGATCGTTGATGAGCAGTTCGTGGCCCTGCTTCGCAGCGATCTCTTGGGCGCGCTCGATGAGTTCGGCGCCGCGCCACAGATCGGGTCCGTGGCCCCAATGGCCGTCGCCCCACAGAATCTGCGACCCGTAACGATCGACAAGATCGAGCACATGCGGATGAAGAATCTCATCGATGTACGACGTGTCGGGATAGCGATCGTCGGCCCAATCGAGCAGCGAGTAGTAGGTGCCGAACAACACGTCGTTACTGCGACACGCCTCGGCGAGTTCGCCCACTACGTTGCGCTGTGGGCCCTGTAGCACCGATGTGCGCTGGGTTCCCGGTGCGTCCCACCAACAAAACCCGTCGTGGTACTTGGCGGTGTGCACGAGATAGTTCATGCCCGCGCTGGTTGCCAGCTCGAGCTGTTCGTCGGCATCGAAGCGGTGGTACGACAACAGTGGAATGAAGTCGTCGTAGTGCCCAATGTGTGGCCAACGGTCGCGGTGATAGGCGAGTACTTCGGCCATCGGGCTTGGATGCAGCAACACATCTTCGAGCTGTTCGGGGCCCATATGGCTCCAGTACCACTCGGCATACTCGCCAATAGGACTGAACGACGGAACCGCCGCAACGCTCGAGTGCACAAACAGGCCATAGCGTCGCTGATTCCACCACGTAGGCACGGTCACGAGTAGCAATCCTGTCATGCTTCGCGTACGGCATTGGAACTCGGGTGCCGAGGTGCGAACATGTGGCGGTGACCATTGCCGCGGATGCTTCGCTCGACGAAAAACTCGAGTTACTCGATGCCGAATTGCGTCGACTTGCGAATGTGGTCGTTGCGTTCAGCGGCGGCGTTGACTCAGCATTTCTTGCGTACCGCGCCCACCAAGTTCTTGGACCATCGGCAGCGCATGCAGTCACCGCCGTGTCGCCCTCGTTGGCTGGCGACGAAGAGGCCGACTGTCGCGCGTTGGCAACCGAATGGGGTTTGCGATGGACTCCGGTACGCACCGACGAGATGGCCCGCGCTGCGTATCGAGCCAACGACATCGACCGGTGCTACCACTGCAAGGCCGAGTTGATGGATGTGGTGGGTCCTCTCGCTCTCGCTGACCGCGCCACCGTGTTGTTGGGTGTGAACCTCGACGACCTTGGCGAGCACCGACCCGGCCAGGCTGCGGCCGACGAACGTGGAGCGCAGTTCCCCATGGTGGCTGCGGGCATTACTAAGGCCGATGTGCGCGCGTTGTCACAGCGTTTTGGTCTACGCACGTGGGACAAGCCAGCCGCTGCGTGCCTAGCGAGCCGGGTGCCCTACGGCACCGAGGTATCGGTTGCTGTTCTCAGCCGCGTCGACCGCGCCGAAGCAGCGCTTCGGCGGTTGGGCTTTCGCCAGTTGCGGGTACGGCACTACGACGAGACAGCGCGTCTCGAGGTTGATCTTGTTGAGATTGGCTCGGTACTCGAACACAGAGAACGCATTGTGAGCGCGCTCAAGGGCGTGGGCTATCGATACGTAACCCTCGACCTCGAAGGTTTCCGGTCAGGAAATCTCAACGATGGTCACCTAAGGTCGTCGCCATGAAGCTTTCAATGATGATCAATTACGCAGGTGGTTTCAAGCAAGCCGTCGACCAAGTTGTAGAACTCGAAAAGGCTGGCCTCGACCAAGTTTGGATTGCCGAGGCCTACAGCTTCGATGCGGTCAGCCAAGTTGGCTACCTTGCCGCAAAGACCGAGCGGGTCGAAATCGGCACCGGCATCCTCAACGTGTATAGCCGCACCGCTGCTCTGATGGCGATGACTGCCGCCGGTTGCGACCACATCAGCGATGGCCGGTTCATTCTCGGTCTCGGCGCCAGTGGTGCACAGGTCATCGAAGGCTTCCACGGCATGCCGTACGAAAAGCCAATGGTGCGCATCAAGGAATACATCGAAGCGTGCCGCATGATTTGGAAGCGCGAAGAGCCGTTCAACTATCAGGGTCAGGTTGTGCAGGCTCCGTTGCCGCAGGGCCAGGGCCTCGGCTTAGGCAAGGCACTGAAGATCATCAACCATCCGGTGCGCAGTGACATCCCCATCTGGTGGGCGAGCCTCAAGGACCGCTCAGTCGAGGCAACCGCCGAGATGGCTGATGGCTGGCTGCCCATCATGTTCATCCCCGAGAAGTTCCAGCAGGTGTGGGGCAACTCGCTCAAGGCCGGTAACGCCAAGCGCGATCCATCGCGCAAGCCACTCGACATTGCGGCGGGTGGCATGTTGGCCATCGGCGACGAGTTCGTCGGCGAGACCCGCACCAAGCTGCTCGACTACGCACGCCCCAACATGGCGCTGTATGTGGGCGGCATGGGTGCTCGCGGTAAGAACTTCTACAACGACATCTGCCGCGCTTACGGCTACGAAGAAGAAGCCGTCAACGTGCAAGACCTCTACCTTGAGGGTAAGAAGGCCGAAGCTGCGGCTGCGCTTCCCGGCGAGTGGCTTGAGCTCTCCAACTTGGTTGGACCAAAGAGCTACATCAAAGAGCGCGTTGGTGCGTTCAAAGAAGCTGGCGTCACCGTGTTGTCGGTGAACCCTGTTGGCCCCAACGCTGCGAAGACCATCGAGACGTTGCGCGAGATCGTCGATAACGCGTGATCTTGATCGCCGGTTCCTTTCCGGTAGATGGCACAAAGCGCGAAGCAATCATTGAGGCCACCAACGCAGTGCGTGTCGCCACGTTGGCCGAAGATGGTTGCTTCGAGTATCGCTTTTCGTTTGCGTGCGACGATGACAACACGGTGTTGATCTTCGAAGAGTGGCGCGATCAAGAGGCGCTCACGGCTCATTTCGCCACGCCTCACCTCGCAGCGTTTCAGGGTCAGATGGTTCAGTTCCTTGTGGGTTCCCCGGCGATACATCGCTACGAGGCATCGAGCAAAGGCTCGCTGCGCTAAACGCACTATGTTGGCGGCATGACCAACATCATCGGAACCGTTGCTCCCGGCTGGGAACCAGTACGCGAAGCATTTGCTGCCAACCTTGCGAACACCGAAGAACTCGGCGCTGGCGTGTCGGCGTATCATCGCGGCGTTCAGGTCGTCGATCTCTGGGGTGGCTGGTTCGATACCGAGCGCACAGTGCCGTACGCCGAGCACTCGTTGCAGTTGGTGTTCAGCACCACCAAGGGCATCACAGCGATTGCCATTGCCATCTGTGTCGATCGCGGCTTGCTGTCGTACGACGCGCCGGTCTCTCAGTATTGGCCCGAGTTCGCAGCACACGGCAAAGGCGACGCAACCGTTGCGCAACTGCTGTCGCATCAAGTTGGGCTCTACACCGTTGATGGGCCCATCACCCTCGAAGAGGCGCTCGACTGGAACACCATCACGGCCCGGTTGGCCGACACCGCACCGCGCTGGCCAATCGGCACTGCGCACGGCTACCACGCACTCACCTATGGCTGGCTCGCTGGCGAACTGGTTCGCCGGGTGGACCCAACGCATCGCAGCCTCGGCACGTTTGTTCAAGAAGAGATCACCCAGCCACTCGACATCGACTTGTGGGTTGGTCTCCCCGCCCAGTTCGTGAAGCGCGTGTCGCCGATCTTGGCCTCGCAGCCCAACCTTGATCCCGCAGTCGCCGCGATGATGGCCCAATTCATGGGCCCTGGCACTCCCGGCGGCGACGCGTTGTCTCTCAACGGTGCGTTCAACGCCGAGTCGGCTGCTGGTGGTCTCGGCACCAGTGTGTTCAACACATCACGCGTGTTGGCCGCCGAGATTCCTGCCGCCAACGGTGTGAGCAATGCTCCGTCACTGGCCAAGGTCTACGCAGCCACCATGGCTCCAATCGATGGCGTGCAACTCATCAGCGATGCGGTGCGCAATGTCGCCCGTGTCACCGTTACTCCCGAGAACGAACCCGACAACTGTCTCATCATGCCCACCACCTTCGGTATGGGATTCATGACCTCGGGGCCATTCTCGATGTTCGCGGGACCTGGCTCGTATGGGCATCCCGGTGCCGGTGGCTCAGTCGCTTTCGCTCAGCCCGAGCGCCAGTTCTCGTTCGCCTACGTGATGAATCAGATGGCCAACAACCTCGCCGCCGACATGCGTGCGCAAGCGTTGGTCGATGCGTGCACCTCGGTGATCGACTCGCTCTAAACGCAGGCACACTCCATCCGCCGTCGCCTCCAGCGCTGCCCCGCCACCCGGCGTGCCCGGTTTGCCCGGCCCACCCGGCGCTGCCCGGTTTGTTGAAGACAACAGGTTGAGGGTCGACCAAAAGTCTTCAACAAACCGTTTGTTGAAGGGAAGCGGTGGTGGACTACGCGACGTGCTCGGCGGCGGCCTCGGCCTGCAGCGTGTGCCGCAGACGTTGGGTCAACACCAAGTAGGCCGAGCCAGCGAGGCCAGCTGCCGCTGCGAAAACGGTGATCGCCCAGCGCACACCAAGCGCCTGCGAGGCCACCCCGGCGAGCGCACTGGTGATGGCCAGAATCAAGGTGACGAGAGCGAAGTCGCCGGCAAGTATGCGGCCGCGCATTGAGTCGTCGCTGCGCACTTGCAAACCGAAGGTAGACAAGGTCCATTGTGCACCCCCACCAAGGTGTGCCAGCGCCACAAAACCCGCTGCCATCAACAGATAGGGCGACCAGGCGGCCAGCGCGTAACAGGCCGCAAATCCGCAGCCGGAAACGCCGCAGACGAGGAGCACGCGCGATAGGTCTTTGCCGACGAAACGAGACGCAAGGATTGGGCCTAAGCCGGCACCGACTCCGCGGGCCCCGATCATTACGCCGCGTGCTCCATCGCCTCCGTGGAACACATCGCTGGCAAGCACTGCCAACTGACTGACGACTCCGGACCCAACGGCAAATGTGGCTTTCGAGGTGAGCAATGCCAGTAACACCGGGTCACGTCGCGCTTGACTGATGGCCTCGCTCATATCGGCCAATGGACGCATGCGCTGTCGCGCTGCGTGGGCTCGGGCCTCTTGCATCGCGCCTCGCACGATCATGATTAACGCCGCCGCGACTACGAAAGAGATGGCATCGGCGATGAACGCTGCACGGCGCCCGAAGGCTGCGCTGAAGGCTCCACCGAGCGACGCTCCAACTGCCAACATCACGCCCCAACTCGAACCAAACAACGCATTGGCGCGACCCAATTCGTCGGCGTCGGTGGCCAGGTTTGGCACCGCAGCCTCGATGGCTGGGCGCACGAATGCGGCCAAGCCGGAGATGACCGATTGGGCCGCAAACGCAACCCAGATATGGCCGGGCCCGGCCGACAACAGACCGAGCGCCGCAACTGCTTGAAGCAGCGACACGACAACCAAGATCCGTTTGCGGTCGAACCGGTCGGCGGTTGAGCCCGCAATCGGCGACATCAAAAATGACGGCAACGAGAACGCCACCAGCAACATCGAGACCAACAACTTCGAGTGGGTCGCATCGTCGATGAGTCCGGCTAGTGCCACATATGTGAACCAGTCGCCGAGATAGCTAATGATCTGAGCGATGAACAACAGCCGCAGATTGCGGTTGTCGCGCAGAACCGCAATCACTTGCGGGCAGCGAGGAGTCGATCGATGGTGCGCTCGGCTTCGGCAACCATCGACCGCACGATGTCGCCAGCGGGAATCAGTTCGTTGATTGCGCCGGCGCCTTGGCCGGCGGGCATGAACTCTTTGTTGGCCTCGACCACGGTGCCCGATGGATGGCCGAGGTGGTTGACACCCGAGCGCGTAGACACGCCTGCCTGAGCCGGAAACGGCTTGAGTTCTTCGGGGTGCTGCTCGTAGTGGTTGGTCCAATCGTTGCGCACAACACGGCATGTCTTGCCGGTGTAGCTGCGGCTGATGACGGTGCCGTCTTCGCTGAGTCCGAGCAATGCTTCCTTGTATCCGTTCACGGCTTGCGCTTCGGGGGTGGCGATGAAACGCGTGCCCACCCACACACCATCGGCGCCGAGCGCCAACGATGCCGCGAGTCCGCGACCATCGAAGAGTCCGCCAGCGGCGACAACCGGCACCTTGCTGCCAACAGCGTCGACCACCTGCGGCACGAGTGCCATGGTGGCCACCGTGCCGGTGTGTCCGCCAGCCTCGGTGCCTTGGGCCACCACAAAGTCGCACCCACTGGCCACAGCGGCCACTGCGTGGCGAACCTTGCCAGCCATGCTGCCCACCAAGATGTTGTGCGAGTGCAACAGGTCGACCACATCACGCGGCACGCCGAGGCCCGCCACAAAGATTCGTGCGCCACCGTCGATCACGGCTTGAACGCCGGCTTCAACTTGGCCTGCAAACGCAGTGAGGAGGTCGACACCAAACGGCTTGGACGTGAGCGCACGTACTTTGGCCATCTCAAGCGGCAGTTCGTCGGGCCCCATAGTGCTTGCCCCAAAGGTGCCGATACCGCCGGCTTCACTGACGGCAGCAACCAACTCGTGGTAACTCACGCCGCCCATACCGGCCAGCATGATTGGGTGCTCGATTTCCAAGAGTTCGGTGAGGCGTGTGTGCATAGCTGCAACCGTACCCGCAGCGCCGGTTCGAGCGAAGCGACCGGCGGGGTCAGTCGGCGAATGCGCCGGGTCGCCGCAGCAAGCGGCGATGCCACCGTGATGGCGTGAGCAGCACGGCGCGAGGTTCGTCTTCGAACATCCAGCGCGCGAAGTTGCGACGAGTCCATGCGCTGAGGCCAACCACACGAACGGCGCCGCGCGCTCCCCATCGTTTGGCTAACACCCGACCGAGCGCGATCGACATCTTGTGGTCGGCAAGCAGGTGATGGCGCACATCGTGTTCGTATCGCGACCGCACCATTGCTGGCGTGAGTGTGTTGGGGCTGAGTATTGCTTCAGCAGCAAGGCGACCGGTGAGCAACGCTTGGCCGATGCCTTCGCCGGTGAGCGCATCGGTTGCCGCGGCTGCGTCGCCCACGAACAACACGCGGTCGTGAGTAAGGACGGTCTTGTCGATTCGAGCCGGAATCGGCCATGCGGTGTGGCGACCCTCAAGCACCGCATCGGCGCCGAGTGCCTCGCGAATGTGTGGGCGGCTGAGCAGATCGGGCCACAGCGTGTTCATCTGTTGCACCTTGATGGTGCCGCCGCGAAGCACGCCGAAGCCGATGTTGACGCGGCCATCGGGAAGGGGAAACGACCACGCGTAGCCGGGCAAGATGTCGGCGTCGAACCACACGTAGAGACGATCTTTCGCCGTGCCCGTCACGTTGTTTGCATACTGGCGAAAGCCGTGCCACTCGCCGAGGTAACCGCTTTCGCCAACGCCGAGTGCTTTACGCACCGGCGACCACATGCCGTCGGCAGCGATCAGGTAGCGAGCGCGAACCAAACCAACGTGTTCGATGTTGACCACGATGTGTTGAGGTGTTTGCTCAACAATGCCGACGAACCCGTGGCCATCGAGCACCGTGGCGCCAGCAGCACGGGCGTGCTCGAGCAGAGCATTGTCGAGCTCGATGCGTGGCGTGACTGCAGAAAACTGGCCCTGACCGGTAAGCGGAAGGCACACCTCGCGACCACTTGGCGAACGCAGCCATGCGTGTTGCACCTGTGTCCAACTGGGTACCGACGACGGTGCGAATTGCAGCAGTTCGAGCTCGCGCAGGGCAAGCGTGGTGAGACCATCGCCGCAGCATTTATCTCGCGGAAAGACTGCTTTGTCGACAACGGTGACCTTGCGACCCGCAGCGGCCAACATGCGTGCAGCGGCCGACCCGGCGGGTCCGGCGCCAACGATGAGCACCTCGGTGTCGAGCTTCGGGCGATCGGTCGCGTTGTCGTTGGGGGCAGTGTCGATCACGACGTGCAGGCTACGGCGCGACGCGGCCAAGGCGCTGTGCGTGGTACACGCCGTGCTCGGGCGGCACCCCCATCCACGCGAACCGTTTGGCGTTGACTCGATCTCGAAGCCCCGAGCCCAACAGTCGGTAGATGTGGTCGCCGGGGCAGGTGGTGAACGACATATCGCGATGGCCGGCGATCGTTGGAGTGGTGACCAAAGCCCCGGCCTTGTAGCGCTCTGACCCGCGCGAGATAAATGACGTTGTGGCGTCGGGATAGGTGTCGATGGAGTAGCGGGTGCCGAGCCACGCCAACACGCTGACCAACGAATCGAGCATCGCTGCGGTGGGATCGGTGAGGGTGAAGTCGCCCACAAGGCACACGAGTTGGGCAAAGCCTTGGCTGCCGCCAGTTGCATCGGCCCGCACCGGCCCCGCCAACGCGCCGGCTCGGCCCTCCCACACAACGCCGTCGTGATCAATGAAGAACTCGTAGCAAACATCGGGCCATCCCTTGGCGGCGCTGGTGTGCCACGAATAGGCAGAGCGAATCACTTGCCGCGCCCCACCCTCGCCGTAGTCGTTGGGTGAAGCGGTGTGGTGCACCAACAAGAACTGTGGTGTCTCGGGCAGTATCGCTGCCTTCGGCGGCAGGTCGGCCCCCCATGCGTCGCGCGGGTTCACGAACAATCCGGGCATCACCTCTACCGGTGGTGGGGCGGCAACTGCCGCCTTCGGTGACCCTTTGGCGATGGCCGCGGCGGCAACGAGGCCAGCGCCGATGATCGCTTCGCGGCGGGTCAAATGAGAGTCACACACGCTTCTCACTTTATGATGTTCCACGTCGTACGACTGAGGAGATCTGAAATGAGTAATCGTCTGTGTGAAGGCCGCGTCGCCATCGTCACCGGAGCCGGCCGTGGTATCGGCCGCGAGCATGCACTAAGCCTGGCAAGCCAGGGCGCCAAGGTCGTGGTCAACGACCTCGGTGGCAACATCGATGGCTCGGGTGGCGACCAGTCGCCAGCTCAGCAGGTGGTCGATGAGATCAAGGGCATGGGCGGCGAGGCTGTTGCGAATGGCGACAACGTCGCTTCGTGGGAAGGCTCGCAGCGCCTCATCAACACGGCCATCGAGACCTTCGGCGATCTGCACGCTGTGGTCAACAACGCAGGAATCTTGCGTGACCGCGTGCTCATCAACATGACCGAAGAAGAGTGGGACGCCGTGATTGCGGTTCACCTCAAGGGCACGTTCGGCCCAAGCCGTTGGGCTGCCACCTATTGGCGCGAGCAGAGCAAGGCCGGCAAGCCAGTAGATGGCCGCATCATCAACACCACCTCGGTCAGTGGCATTTATGGCAACCCAGGCCAGACCAACTACGGCGCTGCCAAGGCTGGCATTGCTGCTTTCACCAACATCGCTGCACTCGAGTTGGCTCGCTACGGCGTCACCGTGAACGCCGTTGCGCCAGTGGCGCTCACCCGTATGACCGAAGGCCTTGGGCCAGCACCCGAGACCGACGAAGAGCGCGAGATGCGTTCGCCTCGCTGGATTGCCCCCATCGTCACATGGCTCGCTTCGGCCGAATCGGCTGGCGTTACCGGCAACGTGTTCGAGGCCAGTGGCCAGACATTGGCCATCGCCGAGGGTTGGCACCGCGGTCCACGCGTTGCCCCGCAAGAAGATCCCACCAAGCTTGGACCCATCGTCGCCGACCTCATCAGCCGTGCCCGCCGCAATGCCGGCATGGACGGCGAAGACGGTTCGTGGCCACAGCCTCGCCGCTAGTGATTCGGCAGTCGTCGTTACTGCCGCTCGTTGTTTTGTACCCGTTTGTAGCTACCAAGGAGATTTCTCATGCCGTTGAATCCTGAAGCCGTCGGTTCCGTTTCTGAGCCCACCACCGTGAGCTGGACCAGCAAGGACGCGCTGTTGTACGCCGTCAGCGTTGGTGCAGGCACCAACGAGTTGGCCTACACCACCGAAAACACCAAAGACACGCCTCAACAGGCGCTGCCCACATTCCCTGTGGTCATCCCCGGCGCTGGCAGCACGTTCTCGAGCATGGGTACCTTCAACCCAGCCATGCTCGTGCACGGTTCGCAGTCGGTCACTCTGCACCAGCCGTTGCCCGTATCGGGCACCGCAACTGTTGTTGGTCGAATCGCCGCGATGTACGACAAGGGCAAGGCCGCTGTTGTAGTCACCGAGAGCGTGGCCACCGATGCCAACGGTGCGCCCTTGTACACCACTGGTGCGTCGCTGTTCATCCGCGGCGAAGGCGGATGGGGTGGCGACCGTGGCCCAAGTGGTCCACAAAACGTTCCACCAGAGCGCACCCCCGATCACTCGGTTACGTATCAGACCTCGGTCGATCAGGCCTTGGTGTACCGCCTCAACGGCGACCGCAACCCGCTGCACAGCGATCCATCGTTCGCAGCTATGGGTGGTTTCGATCGTCCGATCCTGCACGGTTTGTGCACATACGGCTTCACCGGCCGTGCGTTGTTGCACTCGGTGTGCGGCGGCGATTCGGCACGCTTTCAGCATGTCGAGGGCCGTTTCGCATCGCCAGTGATTCCCGGCGAGGCACTCACCGTGAACATCTGGGTCACCGGTGCTGGCGAAGCAGTGTTCACCACATCAGTTGGCGATCGCGTCGTGCTCGACCAAGGCCTCGTGCGCTTCAGCTGATTACTGGCCGCGGCATCGGCATCGCAAGCCGACCTGTCGCGCCACCAAAATCCGCCATCAAACGGTTTGTTGAAGACTTTTGGTCGACCCTCGACCAAAAGTCTTCACCAAACGGATGGTTACAACGCTGAGGCCGTCACCATCTGAGTCGGGATTGCTGGCTCGCCGCGTGACAACGCCAAGCCTTCCCACGGAAGTGCACGCAGCGCATCGCGAAGTCGGTGCCGACTGGTCTCAAGGTCGACCACGCCCTCGGCTGTTACTGCACCGTCGATGATCATGGGCTGCTGCATGCGCCGGGCATTCGGGTATTGGTCTCGCCGCCGCTCGATCTCTCGGTCACACATGTCGGGAGTGCCGGTCATCACGATCTCGTCTGTGGCCGTACCGGTAGATCTGTGTGCTCGCCAAGCCACCTTGGCGCCGCCGCTGGTGGATTTGTTCTCGCTGCGTTTCGCCACCGGACGGCCGCCAACTTCAACCAGCTTGTAGACAAATCCTGCAGTTGGTTCGCCTGACCCCGTGACAACAGCGGTGCCAGCGCCGTACACATCAACAGGTGCCGCAGCAAGGCCCGCGATGGCGTATTCGTCGAGATCGCCGCTCACCACGATCTTGGTGTTGTGATTGCCGAGCGCATCGAGTTGCCGCCGCGCTTGGTGAGCCAACACGCCAAGATCGCCCGAGTCGATGCGGATTGCGGCCAGTTCGGGCCCGGCGGCTGCGACAGCGCGCTCGATGCCCACCGTGATGTCGTAGGTATCTACTAACAGCGTGGTTGCGGGGCCATACATCGAAACTTGCGAACGAAACGCAGTGTCTTCGTTTTCGTGGAGCAACGTGAATGCATGCGCCACAGTGCCAGCGGTGGGAATGCCGAAGGTGCGTCCGGCGGCCAGGTTTGATGTCGATGCGAAACCGGCCAGGTATGCGGCTCGCGCGGCGGCCATTGCCGCGGTCTCGTGAGTTCGGCGCGATCCCATCTCGATGATCGGACGATCGTGTGCCGCGCTCACCATTCGCGCTGCCGCTGTGGCTACGGCAGCGTCGTGATTCAGGATCGACAGCACGACGGTCTCGAGTAGCACTGCTTCGGCGAAGCTTGCGCGCACGGTCAGGATCGGCGAACCACCGAAGAACACTTCTCCTTCGGGATAGCCCTCGACGCTTCCGGAGAACCGGTACCCGGCCAGGAACTTTGCGGTCGCATCATCGACAGCGCCGGCAGCGAGCAGCCACTGCAACTCGTCGGCATTGAATCCGAACGACATGATTGCCTCGAGCGCTCGGCCCGTGCCGGCAACCACGCCGTAACGCCGTCCGTCGGGCAGTCGTCGCGCGAACACCTCAAAGACACACGGCGAGTGGGCGGTGCCGTCGCGCAACGCGGCGGTCAACATGGTGAGCTCGTAGCGATCGGTCAACATCCCAATGCTTGCGGTCATCGGCACAGTCTGACGCGCTGCGCGCCACCATCCGAATCGGCCAGCACGCGAGTCGGCAGGCACCGCTCAGTTTGTTGAAGACTTCGTTAGCGATGGATACCGCAGATGTCGAGCAGGTAGCCCACGATGTCGGCAACGGCCACGTCGACACGCTCGCCCGATTTGCGGTCTTTCACCTCGATGGTGCCGTTGGCCAAACCTTTGCCCACCACCACGATGGTGGGCACGCCCAGCAGTTCGGCGTCGTTGAACTTGATGCCTGGCGACACGCCGCTGCGATCGTCGAGCAACACTCGTGCGCCAGCAGCTTCGAGTTCGGCGGCCAACTGTTCGGCGGCCGGACCTTGCGGATCTGCGGGCTTGCCGGTGATCACAATGTGCACGTCGGCGGGCGAAATCTCGCGTGGCCAGCACAAGCCCTTTTCGTCGGCGACGGTTTCGGCGATGGCGGCAACAGCACGTGAAACGCCGATGCCGTAGCTACCCATGGTGACCGTGACCTGCTTGCCGTTGTGGTCGAGCACGCTGAGGCCAAGCGCCGCCGCGTACTTGCGACCCAACTGGAAGATGTGCCCGATCTCGATGCCGCGGGCGATCTCGAGATCTGCGCCACAACTGGGGCATGGGTCGCCACCGTGAACCTCGGCGGCTTCGATGACGCCATCGGGGGTGAAGTCGCGACCCATCGTGAGGTGCAGCACGTGCTTGCCGTGAACATCGGCACCGGTGACCCACGATGACCCATCGACCACGCGTGGATCGACGAGATAGGGGATACCCGACGCTTTGTCGCTGCCGAGTGAATTGGGGCCGATGTACCCCTTGACCAGTGACGGGTTCTTGGCGAAGTCTTCGGCCTCGAAGGCCACAACCTCGGCCGGACCCACCTGAGCCTCGAGGCGCTTGGTGTCGACCTCGCGATCGCCGGGAAGGCCAACGGCCAACGCGCTGAACGTGCCATCGGGATGCTTGAGCTTGACGATCACGTTCTTGAGCGTGTCGGCGGCGGTCCAGTCGCGATCGGGGCGACGCAGTTCGGGCCGGGCATTGATGAGGTCGACCAAGGTCTGGATGGTGGGAGTGTCGGGGGTGTCGGCAACAAACGCTGCCGGTGTGCCCTCGGTAGCAACCGGCTCGGGCGCACGAACCTGCACGGCTTCGGTGTTGGCCGCATATTCGCAGGCGGTGCAGCGCACAAACGTGTCTTCGCCCACCTCGATAGGAGCCAGAAACTCTTCGCTGGCGGATCCGCCCATTGCGCCGCTCATCGCCGAAACAATGACGAAGGGCAGATGGAGACGGTTGAACGTGCTGATGTAGGCGGCGCGGTGCTGGTCGTAGCTGCGCTGCAGGCCGTCGTCGTCGATGTCGAAGCTGTACGAGTCCTTCATCACGAACTCGCGGGTACGCATCAGGCCGGCGCGTGGACGGGCTTCGTCTCGGTACTTCGTTTGAATCTGGTAGATGTGCAGCGGCAGGTCTTTGTAGCTGCTGTACAGGTCTTTGACCAGCAGGGTAAACATCTCTTCGTGCGTTGGCGCGAGCAGAAAGTCGTTGCCACGGCGATCCTTGAGGCGAAACAGATTGTCGCCGTATTCGGTCCAGCGATTGCTGATTTCGAACGGTTCGCGGGGGAGCATTGCCGGGAAATGCACCTCTTGGAAGCCGGCAGCGTCCATTTCTTCGCGAACAATGCGCTCGACGTTGCGGAACACGATCCAGCCCAGCGGCAGCCAGGTGTATCCGCCGGGCGCAGCGCGGCGGATATATCCACCGCGAACCAAGAGGCGATGGCTCGCCACCTCGGCGTCTACGGGGTCCTCGCGCAATGTCCGTAAGAACAACGTCGACATTCGCAACACGGTGGAACCTCACTACCTTCTTGGTTGGTTTTTGCCAATGCGCGCCCGAGTAGCCGACCGCTGGCTGGCATGGCCCGGGGCGCATCACGAGACTATCTGCCCGATATACTCCGACCGCCCGAAGTTCGCGCAACGACACAAGGCGTGGGTGCAAACCCACGCCTTTTGTTTCGATATCGATGAGTTTTTCTCAATTTGAGACCAATTCGTTCACCGAGAAGACAACTGAGAAGACGACCGAGAAGAGGTGACCCCATGACCGCTGCACAAGTGAACGAAAAGATTCTTGCTCTCGTCGCTCCCATGGTGGCTGACCTGCAACTCGATCTGTACGACCTCGAGTTCAACGGCGGAATTCTCAAGATCACGGTCGATACCCCGCCCGGCAGCGATGGTGGCGTCACGCTCGACAAGCTTGCGCTCATTACCCGGCTGATCAACCGCGAGTTTGAGCACAATGATCCCATCTCGGGCAACTACACCCTCGAGGTGTCGAGCCCCGGTCTCGAACGCACATTGCGCACCCCGGCCCACTTCCAGCGAGAGATTGGCAAGACCGTTGCCATTCGCCTTCGCGAAGTACACGAAGGTGCCCGCCGCCTGCAAGGTGTGCTCATCGCCGCCGATGCAACGACCGCAACGATTCGTCTCGACGACTCAGCGCTCACCGAGCGGGTCGTGCCGCTAGACATTATCGACCGTGCTCGCACGGTGTTTATCTGGGCCGCCGCACCCAAGCCGGGCAAAGCTCCGGCGAAGAAATCAGGCGCACCCAAGTCCCCAGCCAAAGGGGCGAAATCTGCAGGTGCATCACGAGCCGAGGCTCCTGGTCCATCTGACGAAGTTGATTTCCCTATCGCACACGAGGAGGCGACCGCATGAGTGGTCTCGACATGTCTGAAGCCGTACGGATGCTTGCAGACGACAAGGGCATCTCCGTAGATGCTTTGCTGCAAGTGCTCGTCGACGCACTAGCAATGGCGTACAAGCGTCGGCCTGGTGCCGCCGCCGAGGTCGATGTACGCATCAACCCCGACACGATGGATATGCAGTTCATTGCATACGACATCGACGACGAGGGCAACTGGGTCAACGAGCGCGACGACACCCCCGACGCCGGAGAGCTGGGCCGCATCGCTGCGCAGACCTTCCGTCAGGTGATGAACCAGCGCATCCGCGAGGCCGAGCGCGATCGCAAGTTCGAGGAATACGCGAACCGCGAAGGCGACATTGTCACCGGCATCATTCAGCAGACCGACAGCCGCTACACCTTGCTCGACCTTGGTCGGGTTGAGGCGTTGCTGCCACAGGCCGAGCAGGTGCCGTTCGAGCGCCCCGAACCAGGTGGCCGCGTGAAGGCGTACATCGTGGAAGTTCGCAAGACCGCCAAGGGCCCACAGATCGTGGTCAGCCGTACGCACCCAGGTCTCATTAAGCGTTTGTTCGAACTCGAGGTTCCCGAGATCGCCGACGGCATCGTCGAGATCAAGGCCTGTGCCCGTGAACCAGGCCATCGCACCAAGATCGCGGTGTGGAGCAACGACGCCAATGTCGATCCTGTGGGCGCCTGTGTTGGCGCACGCGGCGGCCGTGTTCGCATGGTGGTCAACGAACTGCGCGGCGAGAAGATCGACATCGTTCCGTTCAGCGAAGACTTCCCTGACTTCATCGCAAAGGCGTTGTCGCCAGCACGGGTCACCCACGTAATCGTCAGCGAAGACGGCACTCAGGCCGATGTCATCGTGCCCGATCAGCAACTGTCGTTGGCTATCGGCAAAGAGGGCCAAAACGCCCGCCTTGCTGCTCGCCTCACCGGCGTGCGCATCGACATTCGTGGCGAGAGCCAGCCAATCGACCAAGGCGATGCCGAGGATTACGCCGAGGGCGAATGGGTCGAGAACTCGACCACCGGCAAGATGGAATGGCACAACGCTGACGGCACTGTCATTAGCGCCGACGAGTGGGAGCAAGGCGGCGCCGAAGTAGTGGCCGATGCCGAGACCGAAGCCGTCGCCGAAGTAGTGGCCGACGCTGAGGCCGACGTTGCCGAAGCTGTTGCCGATACCGAAATCGAATCACCAACAACCACGGAGGCTGAAGGTGATGTCGCAGACATGTAGCACTACCGAGCCTGTTCGCACCTGCGTTGGGTGCCGCGTTTCGCGGCCCCAGTCGGCGCTGGTGCGTTGTGCGCTCAACTCTGATGGGGCTCCCCTCATCAGTCGCACGGCTCCTGGCCGTGGGGCATGGTTGTGCGTGGGCAAGGTTGCATGTGTGCAACAAGCAATGAAACGACGTGGATTTGAGCGGGCGTGGAAACGTCCGGTCGCATCTGCGGAATACGAAGAACTCCGATTCGCCTACGAAGCGATGATGGCGAATATGAACAACTAACGACACGTTGGCCGGTCTGCCGGTTCAACGCAACACCACGAAAGGCTGTACAGGTCTTGTCGAAGAACATGCGGATGCACGAGCTCGCTAAAGAGCTCGGGATGACCAACGCAGAGATTATGGATCTCTCCAACGCCATGGGCGTCGGAGCGAAAACCCATTCCTCTACCATTATCGAGCAGCAGGCGGACCGAATCCGTCGCCGCGCCGAGCGTGACGGACTCACTCGTCCCGAACAGCCCGAAGAGATCAAGCCCGTCAAGAAGTCGGCAGCCAAGAAGGCTGCGGCAGCCAAGATCGATGCCCCGCCAGCTCAGGCAAGCGGCGACGCCGCCCCGGCGAGCGATGAGGCCGCCGCCCCGGTGAAGAAGGCAGTTGCCAAAAAGGCCGCCGCACCTCGCCCAGCAGAAGATCAGCCCGCACCAGCCGCTGCCCCCGCTGCCCCCGCTGCCGCTGAAGCGGCTCCGGTGGCTCCGGTGGCTCCAGTAGCGGCCCCTGCAATTGTCGAAGCACCCGCTGCTCCAGTTGCTCCAGCCGCAGTTGCGCCCGCCCCTGCTGCACCTGTTGTCGAAGCACCTGCGCCGGCGCCAGCCGCGGCGCCAGTGGCAGCAGATCCAGCGCCAACCCCTGCTCCAGCCGCACCAGCACCCGCTCCAACCGCTCCAACCGCTGCAGCCGCTGCGGAACCAGCCCCAGCACCCGCTGCTCCCGAGACCGAGAGCCGTTTCATTTCCAGCGGTCGTTCGGCCGAGGCGCCACGCCCATCCTCGGGCGTCGCTGCACGCCCCCTGCCTCCGCAGGCCGATCGTCCAGCGGCCACGCTGCCGCCAGGCATGCCTCCTACTCGTGCCCCCGGCGCTCCTGGCGCTGCGCCTGGGTCACGGCCAACGTCGCCAACCGGTCGACCAATTCCTCCACCTCCGGGTAGCGCTCGGCCCATGTCGGCTTCCGGCCGCCCAATTCCTCCGCCTCCGGGTAGCGCCCGTCCCGGCGCTGGTGCGCCTGCAGGCCGCGCGGGCGGCAATACGTTCTCGCCGCGCCCTGGTGGTGCCGGTGGTCCCGGCGGTGCTCGTCCTGGAGGCTTCTCGCCAC
>JBAXHD010000040.1:0-22538 GCA_037139095.1 Actinomycetota bacterium | reverse complement strand
AAGCCATATACCTCGGTGCCGGCAACTTGCACGCCTATCTCGGCGGGCTCGGCGTAGAAGTCATGGCCAACTCGGACAACGTGGTTCGCTGCGGGCTCACACCGAAGTTTGTCGATGCCCACGAAGTGTTACGCGTGCTCGACACCACTCCGCTGCGCGATCCCGTAGCGGTTCCGGCAGCAACCGCTCAGGGAGAACTGCGTTACCCGGCGCCAACGCCCGAGTTTCGTTTCTCTGTGTACGAGATCGATGGCAGCGTCACGTTCACGGCCCAAGGCCCCGAGTTGCTGCTGTGCACCAGCGGCGAGACCGTAGAACTCAATCGCGGTCAGTGCGCAGTTGCAGTGGATGGAGAACGTGTCGAACTTGTGGGCACCGCCACCGTGTGCCGCATCGGAGTGGGTGCTACGCCTACGCGCTAGTGCTCAACCCGCTTGCGGATCTCAATGATTTTGTCGTGCGAGTGGTTCGCATCGCTGCCCTTGTCGTCGAGTAACTGGGCGCGGTCTTTGGCAGCTTCGCGTTCGGCCAAGGCTGTATCGACACGAGCAATGGCTGCATCGGCACCGTGCTCGTGGATGTACTCGGCCCACTCGACCAAGGCCTCGACCATTTCATTCTCGGCGACAACGGCCACGTTGCGCCCCTTCACGAACAAGTGGCCACGTTTGTTACCGGCGGCGATACCGATGTCGGCTTCGCGAGCTTCGCCTGGCCCATTGACCACGCAACCCATCACGGCAACCTGCAACGGGATCTCACGATCGCCGAACGCCTTCATCGCCCGATTGGCCACATCGATGACATCGACCTCAGCACGGCCACAGCTCGGGCAAGCAATGAGATCGACGTTCTTGCGTTCGCGTAATCCGAGCGCCTCAAGCAACTGACGGCCAGCTCGAGCCTCTTCGACCGGGTCGGCCGTAAGGCTGTAGCGAATGGTGTCGCCGATGCCTTCGAGGAGCAACGTGCTGATACCTGCGGTGGCCTTGACCAGACCAGCAGGGGGCGGCCCCGCTTCGGTGACGCCAAGGTGCAGGGGCACGTTGGTGGCCTCGCTGAGCTGACGATATGCCTCGACCATCAGCGGCACATTTGATGCCTTCACGCTGATCTTCACGAGATCGAAATCGACCTCTTGGAAGTAGGCCAGCTCTTGCATTGCTGACTCGACCATTGCCTCGGGGGTAATGCCGCCCCACTTTGTGTACAACGCCGGATCGAGCGACCCACCATTGACACCGATGCGGATGGGCACGTTGCGGTCTCGGGCCTCGGCGGCTACAGCCTTGATGTGCTCAGGGCGACGAATGTTGCCGGGGTTCAGACGTAAACCCTGCACGCCAGCCTCGAGCGCCGCCAGCGCCATGCGGTACTGGTGATGGATGTCGGCGATGATCGGGATAGGAGATCGCGGAACAATCTGCGCAAGGCCTTCGGCAGCCTCGGCTTCATTGCATGTGCAACGAACGATGTCGCAACCCGCAGCAGCAAGCGCATAGATCTGCTGCAGCGTTCGCTCGACATCGGCGGTCTTGGTAATTGTCATCGACTGCACAGTGATGGGCGCGTTACCACCCACTGGCACTTTGCCGACGAAGATTTGACGGGTCTGACGGCGCTCAAACATTGGCATCAGTGTGCCACCTTGCGACACCATCGCGCTTGCTCGTCACCCGATTGGGTGCGTGATATCGAGATACAACCCGGCACAGAGCACAAACACAAAGAACATCATCACGGTCATGGCCACAGGCACCATCTTGGCGACGTCGGCGGTGTAGCGCCGCCCTCGCCGAGAGCGCAGGCGCTCGTAGGTGGCAATTGCAGCGTGACCACCATCGAACGGAAGCAGCGGAAACAAGTTGAGCAGGCCGACGAACACATTGATGCCAGCGAGCGTGAGCAAGATGCCCGGCAGACCCGTCTCCCTGCCGATAGACGAGCTCAAACGGCTAATGCCGTACACAGTGACGGGTTGGGTGGACCGATCGGTGTTGGCGCCTGAGAGGTGCGAAATGATGTTGGCGGGGTTCATCACCTTGACCACACCCTTGGCGCTCTGCCACGCTGCCGAGCCAAGGTCGGTGAAGCTACTGGTGAATGCCTCGCTGAGAGGGATGTTCTGGAACGCCGACTTATCAGCCGAGCTCACACCGAGGTACGCGAGGCCCGCGCTGCCCGGATTCGGATTGGCACCGAGCTTCACAGGCAACGTGAGCGTCTTTCCAGCGCGAAGCACCGATATTTGGGCAATGTCACCTGGCTTGTGTTGGTGCACGAGCCGAACAAACTGATCGGCCGACGTGACGGCCACACCGCCGTTGCTCACCACGATGTCGTCGAGCAGCACGCCCGCCTTCGCCGCTGGCCCGCCAACCTCGATACCCACAAAGGCAACCTCTCCTGTGGGGCGATCCTTGCCGGCAATGGTGTACACGCCGAACAGCAGCACGATCGCAATGAACATATGCATGATGGAGCCGGCCGTGATCACGAGCAGTCGCTTGGGATACGACTTGCTGCGGTACGTGAGCGGTTCGTCTTCAGGGTCGGTCTCATCGAGATTGTTCATGCCCACGATGCGAACAAATGCGCCAACTGGTAAGGCGCGGATGCCGTACTCGATGCCGCTGCGTTTGAAACTCCACAGCCGCGGGCCCATGCCCATGAAGAACTGGGTGACCTTCATTCCCGAACGACGCGCCGTCACGAAATGACCGACCTCGTGTAAGAACACCGAGGTCAACAATCCCACCACGAACACGAAGATCCAGATGTTGGAAATAGCCAGCGTCACGAGCAACGCAAGCAACGCCCCAACCCCGACGATCGCTCTAGCGCCGCCGACTGTTTCGTCGACAGGATCGACCGCGCCGCCAGCGACGATCTCGTTACGAACCTTGGTGTATGTATTACTCATCGAGCAAGCTCCTCGTGCGCTATGCGACGGGCGACGGCATCGGCCTGCACGATGTCGTCAACGGTCATCGTTGTTATATCGGTTGTCTCGTGATGCTGCTGAAGCACCGCGTCGCAGATCTCGGCGATTTGGCTCCAGCGAATGCGACCCGCCAGAAATGCGTCGACAGCTTCTTCGTTAGCGGCGCTGAGCCACGCCGGGGCGGAGCCACCCACCCGGCCGGCGGCGTACGCCAGCGACAGGCAGCGAAAAGTGACAAGGTCGGGCGCTTCGAAGTCGAGACGGGCCAATGTGGTCCAATCGATTCGTCCAAATGCAGTGGCGATGCGATTGGGATAAGCCAGCGCGTATCCGATGGCAAGACGCATGTCGGGCATGCTGAGTTGGGCAATCGTGGCGCCATCGCTGAACTCGACCATCGAGTGGATCACCGATTGCGGATGCACCACAACATCGATCTGGTCGTACGGCGTGCCAAACAGTTCGTGCGCCTCGATGACCTCGAGGCCCTTGTTCATCAACGTGGATGAATCGATGGTGATCTTGGGTCCCATCGTCCACGTGGGGTGGTTCAGCGCCTGCTCGACGCCAACGTTGGCAAGCTCGGCGCTGGTGCGTCCCCGAAAGGGTCCGCCGCTCGCGGTGAGCACAATGCGGGAGAGTTCGGCCACCGGACGCGAACTCGAACGAAGACACTGGTGAACGGCGCAATGCTCGGAGTCGACCGGCACGAGTTCGGCACCCGCAATGGCTCGCAACGGCTGAACAACCGGACCGGCCGCGATGAGGCTCTCTTTGTTCGCCAGCGCCAATCGCTTGCCAGCGCGAAGAGTGGCCACCGTTACCGCTAGGCCGGCGAAACCGACCACACCGTTCACCACGACATCGGCGTCATCGACCAACGCAGCTAGGTCGCCAACAACTTCGGCGAACGGCAGTGCGCTCGCAACTGCGGCGCGCTTGGCGGGGTCGGCAACGACCACAAGCTTGGGTCGAAATTCGTTGGCTTGCGCAATGAGCGCCTCTACCGACGAGCCGACGCCAAGAGCTACAACCTCGTACTCGCCCGGTTCAGCGCGAACCACATCGAGAGTTTGGGTGCCGATAGAACCTGTTGAGCCAGCAATGGCGACGCGTTGGGCACACATGAAGTCACAAGTCTGTCATCGAAACGACCCGAATGTACGTCGCCTACAGATCATCACCACCCATGCACTACTTCGGGGCGGCGCTCACCCACGGTTCGAGCACCATCATCAGGTAGAAAACCGCTGGCAGCGTGAACAAGAAGCCATCGAAACGATCGAGGATGCCGCCGTGACCTTTTACGATGCTGCCGAAATCTTTGACGTCAAGGTTGCGCTTGAACATGCTCTCGGTGAGATCGCCGAGCGGTGCCATGATCGCAATGATCACGCCGAGCAACACCAGATTTGGGTTGCTCCACGTATCGCTTTTGCCAGCTATGCCGATGACAACCATTGCGATGATGGTGAGCAACGCACCGCCGATGAAACCTTCGACCGACTTGTTCGGGCTGATCCAACCACGCAGTGGCGTGCGGCCAGCTGCTGAACCAACGAACAACGCTCCAACATCGTTGACGACCACGCCAACGGCAAGCAGCAGCAACGTGTCGGTTCCGGCGTGACCCGGGATGAGACCCGACGTTTGCGCACCCAAGATAAGCCCGCCATAGGCACCGGTAAGGCCGATCCACGTGACGCCGAGTGTGGTGATCGCCATGTTTGGCATCGGGCTCGAGTTCAGGCCTTGGGCTCCGATGAAGGTAATGGATCCGGCGATGAACGCAAAGATCATCACCAGCGGAACGGCGCGCTCGCCGATCCAGTAGGCGGCGAGTGGTGCGGCCACGCAGGCAACGATGCCAACAACGCTGGCGGGTTGGTAGCCCTTTTCGGTGACCTTCTCGAAGTACTCGACGGCGGCAAGCCCGATGATGACCACCACGATGGCCAACACGGCCTGCGGCTTCCAAATGATGGCGCCAACAAACACCGCCGACATCAGTGCGCCAACGGCCACGGCGGTTGGCATGTCGCGGCCGCCGACTCCGGCAGTGGATTTCGATGACGATGCCGGCGCTGTGCGAACCGAGCCAGCCGGGCGGGCGCTGCGAGCCTGGCGCTGCTGCTCTTCGCGAGATGTGCGCCCCCTACCCTTTGACGGTGTTGGTCGCCCGATGCCCTCGCCGGTTGGGTCGGTACCGATGGTGATGCGGCCAGGACCGCGACGCGCTACGGCGCCGCTGATATCTGCATCGGTGACATCGAAGTACTGATCCTCGGCGGCGGTGACATCGACGCCAGAAGTTGCGCGGATTGAGTCGGAGTAGTCGTCGAACTGGCGGCCGGTTTCGTCGACCGGATCGTCGTTCCACACTGGCGCCTGGCCAGAAAACGATGACCACACGTCGAGATCGTCGGTGGGGTCGCGCACTTCGTCGGCACCACCTGAACGTGGTCGAGGAATCTCGCCGGTAGGCGGCTCGGTCCAATGAGGCAGCGAGCCGGTGCTGTCGTCGAACACAATTGGCTTGTCGCGCTTGCGTTCTGGTGGGCGTTGGTAGGAACCCGAATCGGAGTCGTCGCCAAACAGCGGCGGGCCGAAATCTTCGTCGTCGCGTCCGCGACTACGCCATACGTCGTCACTCATTGGGTTACTCCGTTCAGATCGGCCACGGCTACGGCGTGGTTCATACTTCGAGCAACTCTTGCTCTTTGCGGATGAAAGCCTTGTCGATCAACTCGACGTGATCGTGCGTAATCTTTTCCATCTCTTTTTCGGCCCGCTCGAGCTCGTCGGCCGAAATGGCGCTGGCCTTCTCGGCCGCCTCGAGGTGCTTGCGCGCGTCTCGGCGCAGGTTGCGAACAGCTATGCGTCCGTCCTCAGCGAGGTTCTTCACGATCTTCACGTATTCCTTGCGGCGCTGCTCGGTGAGCGCAGGAATGTTGAGGCGGATGACCACGCCGTCGTTTGAGGGCGAGATTCCGAGGTCGCTTTCGCGAATTGCCTTTTCGATGGCGGCAAGCGAGGCGCGATCGTGAGGCTTCACAATGAGTTGACGTGCCTCGGGCACTTGGAACCCGGCGAGTTGCTGCAGCGGCACTGTGGATCCGTAGTAGTCGACCATGATGCGCTCGACCAACGCAGGGGTTGCCCGGCCGGTACGCACAGTGGTGAATTGGGACTGTACGTGCTCAACGGCTTTGTCCATCTTTTCGATGGCTTCCAGAATGGTCTCTTCAATCACGGACACAGGTTACAGACGCGCCAACGGTAGAGCGTGGACAACCGAGCGAGATCAGGCGTCGCGAACGATGGTGCCGACGCGATGGCCTTCGAGAATTGCCCGCAACGCGCCGTGCGCAGACATGTCGAACACCACGATGGGCAGCTTGTTGTCGCGGCAGAACGCAATCGCGGTGGAGTCCATCACCTTGAGATCTTTGTTCATGACATCCATGTAACTGATCTCGTCGTACTTCGTTGCGGTGGGGTCCACGCGTGGGTCGGCCGAGTAAACGCCGTCGACGCCCGAGTGTGTGCCTTTCAGCAAGGCATCGGCATCGATCTCGGCGGCTCGCAGTGCGGCAGCAGTATCGGTGGTGAAAAATGGGTTGCCGGTACCGGCAGCAAAGATGACAACGCGACCCTTTTCGAGGTGGCGCATAGCGCGACGACGAATGTAGGGCTCGGCGATTCGGGGCATCTCGATGGCCGACTGAACTCGGGTTGGTTGGCCAGCGCGCTCGAGCGCGTCTTGCAGCGCCAAGGCATTCATCACGGTGCCCAACATGCCGATGTGATCGGACTGCGTGGCGTCCATGCCGGTCATTGCGCCGGTGCGGCCACGCCAGAAGTTGCCGCCGCCGACAACGACGGCAACATCGACACCGAGGTTTTCACGCACATCGAGAATCTCGAGTGCGGTGTGAGCCAGGGTGGCTCCATCAAGGCCCAGCCCGGATGGTCCGGCCAAGGCCTCGCCCGACGGCTTGAAGACAATGCGCTTCCAGCGTGGCGAGGCCATGGCGAACTAGCCGATCTCGACTTGAGCGAAGTTCACGATGCTTGCGGCTCCGATGAGCTGCGTGATCGAGACCTTGTCGTCCTTGGCGTAGGGCTGGTCGAGCAAACAGACATCTTTAAAGAAGCCCACAATGCGACCTTCGACAACCTTTGAGATTGCAGCTTCGGGCTTGCCCTCATTGCGGGTGATGGTCTCGAGAGTGGCGCGCTCGTGAGCGACCACTTCGGCGGGAACACCGTCGCGCTTGAGGTACTTGGGCCGAGCGAAGGCAATGTGCACAGCGATGTCGTGTGCGAGCTCAGCGCCGGCGCCTGCCATCTCGACAAGCACGGCGTTGACACCGCGGCCGCCCTGCATGTGAATGTAGGAATCGATGGTGTTGCCCGCAGCAGCTTCGATGCGAACGACATCGCCAATCTCGATCTTCTCTTTCAGCGTGATACGCAGATCGTCGATGATCGTGGCGTGCTCGGCAACCGCAGCGGCGCCCTTGGCAACAACCAACGATGCGAGTGCTGCGGCCTCGGCCTTGAACTGATCGCTTGCAGCGACGAAGTCGGTCTCGCACTTGAGCTTGACGATGGCGCCGACGTTGCCCTCGATGAGCAACGCCACGAGGCCTTGAGTGTTTTCGCGATCATCGCGCTTGGCCGAAGCGGCCAAGCCCTTCTCACGAAGCCACTGCTTGGCATTCTCGACGTCGCCGCCGGACTCCTCGAGTGCCTTCTTGCAGTCCATCATTCCGGCGCCGGTTGATTGGCGCAGTGCTTGGACGTCTTTTGCGTTTACAGCCATGGTTCAGCCTTCCGTGGTTTCGGCGGTGTCTGGCGCAGCAACTTCTGCGACGACTTCGGTTGGTGCTTGCTCGGGTGCCTTGGCAGCGGCGAGGCGAGCTTCGCGCTCTGCCTGCGCAGCGGCGGCCTGAGCGCGGGCATCGGCTTGCGCTGCCACGAACTCGGCGTCCTGCTCGGCGGTGCGCTTTGGCGCTGCCTGCGGGTTGCGACGCGAGGCCATGTAGCGACCTTCGGCCACTGCTTCGGCAATCACGCGGCACATCAGGGCGTTGGCACGGATTGCGTCGTCGTTGCCTGGGATTGGGAACTGGATCACGTCGGGGTCCACGTTGGTGTCGACAACAGCGATCACGGGGATCTTCAGCTTGTTGGCCTCGGTGACAGCAATGTGCTCTTTTTTGGTGTCGAGGATGAACACAGCATCGGGACGCTGGCCGAGGTCGCGGATACCACCGAGGTTCTTCTGCAGCTTCTCGAGCTCACGGCTCAGCAACAGTGCTTCCTTCTTTGGCATGGCGTCGAACTCGCCCGAGATCTTCATGCGCTCGTATTCCTGCATCTTGGCAACACGCTTGGAGATGGTTTCGAAGTTGGTGAGCATGCCACCGAGCCAACGCTCGTTGATGTAGGGCATGCCGCTCTTTTCGGCGTAGCTGCGCACTGGATCTTGCGCTTGCTTCTTGGTGCCGATGAACAACACCGTGCCGCCCTTGGCTGACAACTCACGAACGAAGTTGTAGGCAACCTCGGCACGCTGGAGCGTCTGCTCGAGATCGATGATGTAGATGCCGTTGCGCTCTCCGAAGATGAATCGCTTCATCTTTGGGTTCCAACGGCGGGTCTGGTGACCGAAGTGGACTCCGGCTTCGAGCATTTGGCGCGTAGTTACGACTGCCATGACATTCTCCTCTACTGCGGTTGGCGGGCAGCTCGCACGGCGCCGAGGCGACCGCAGTGTGTGCGAGATGCGATTGATTTGTGACCCGTCAGGACGACAAGTCGCAGGCAATGCTATCGGGCGACTTCGCCGGTTGCCGCAACGATCTCGCAGCTTGATCGACGTTTTTGAGCGGGTCGAGATGGTCCCGCGTTCACAGGAATGAGACGGATTCGCCACCGTTGTCGAGCCAACTGCGGCATCGGGTCGATATAGATTCCGTCTCGGCGCAGGCCGAAATACAGCCTCAACGACGAATGCCCCAACAATTGGCCCTCGCCCACCGCCTCACCGCTGTGCACTGCAGAGTCGATAAGCATTCCGTAGGTGGCCAACGTTTGGTCGGCGTGGGCGACCACCACGTATCGGGTGCCCACCACAACTCCGTTGAACACAACGACGCCGGCAGCCACAGCCCGCACCGCATCGTGCCTGCTTGTGGCATATTCGAGACCGCGCTGTCCGCTGCAATATGGACACAGTGGGGCTCTGAATTGCACCACTACGGGGGCCTGCACCGGGGGCCGCAAGCACGGCGGCAAGGTTGTGGGCGCAGGCGACAAAACGCTGACCCACAGGGCGAGAACAACGATCAAACCGTTCATGACAACCTCCAGCGAGGTCGGCGGCCATTGGCGTGGCCGGCGGAAACTGGCACTCAGACGTGAGCGCGACGCGCGAGGTGAGCCCTAGCTCATCCCGCTAGAGGCCATGCGCGACCTGAGGTGCAGCACCGACTTGGTGTGAATCTGCGACACGCGGCTCTCGGTAACGCCAAGCACCACGCCGATTTCGGCAAGCGTGAGGCCTTCGTCGTAGTACAGCGACAGCACCAAGCGTTCGCGCTCGGGCAGCTTGCGAACTTCGGAGCGAACTGCTTGACGGACTTCGCCTTCTTCGTAGGCGCCAGCGGGACTATCGGGGGTTTCGCCGCGGAGCGAGGTGGGTTCGACGCCCGCCACGAGTGCACGATCGAGTGGGCCAACCGTGGTGGAGGCGATGGCAGCGAGCCAGCGCCTGAACTCGGTGCCGGTGATGCCGAGGTGCAGCGACAACTCTTCGTCGTTGGGGCTGCGGCCAAGCTTGGCTTCGAGGTCGTGGAACGCTGTCTCAACCTCGCGGGCGCGGCTACGCACTGACCGCGGCACCCAGTCGAGTTGGCGCAGACCATCGAAGATCGCACCCCGAATACGAGGCACCGCAAAAGTTTCGAACTTCACGCCGCGCTCGGAATCGAAGCGCTCGACGGCATCGATCAGGCCGAACACACCAGCACTGACTAAGTCGCCCGAATCGACGCTGTTGGGCAGACCCGCGCCAACACGACCGGCCACGAACTTGACCAGCGGTGAGTAGTGAACGATGAGACGCTCGCGGGCTTTGGGATCGCGATGGTCTAACCAGCGATCCCACCAACCCATCAGTTCTTCGTCGCCCGAGGCTCGCCCGAAGCTTTCCCTCATGGTCTCAAGCCCTCGGATGCGTTTGTGAATACACGGTACGGAGTCGTTCCTTGCTGACGTGGGTATATCGCTGCGTCGTTGCGACATCACTATGCCCCAACAGTTCCTGCACTGCACGCAAATCGGCTCCACCATCGAGCAGATGCGTAGCAAAACTATGCCGTAACGCGTGTGGATGTGTGGGAACTGGTGATCGGCGGTCGACAATTCGCCGAACGTCTCGTGGCGTGAGTCGCTTGCCGCGTTCGTTCGCGAACAAAGCTGCGCCTGCGGACTCATGGACAACTTCGCGGCGAATTCGCAGCCACGCCGACAGAGCGGCTGATGCAGGAGGCGACAACGGCACGCGCCGCTGCTTGCTGCCCTTGCCCCACACGGAGACAGCTGAGCCTGCAAGATCGAGATTGTCGACATCGAGGCCGCAGAGTTCACTGACGCGAATGCCGCTGCCATAGAGCAACTCGAGAATTGCGTCGTCGCGCAGGCGGCGCCACTGAGGTTCGTCATCGTCGCTCGCAGCATCGAGCAGCACATCGATGTCTGAACTCGACAGCACCTTGGGTAACCGACCAGGGCCGCTTGGCGCACGCAGGCTGACTGCTGGGTCGAGTTCGATGGTGCCGCTGCGACGAAGCCACTGAAAGTAGCGCCGCAACCCAGCGACCTTGCGAGACACACTGCGGCGAGCGAATTGCCGGGTGGTGAGGTATGCGACATAGCGACGCAAGACCAAACGATCGACACTCTCGGGCGAAGTAATGCCCGAGCGCTGCGCCCACTCGATGAAGCCAGCGAGGTCGCTGCTGTACGCCGCAACCGTGTTGGGCGACGACGACGTGAGCGATTGGGCGAAGTCGTGAGCGCGCCACAGTTCGTGGTGCGCGGAGATATCGGCCGCCTCGGCTGCAACGGTGGGTCCACCCATTCTTACGAGGGTATTCGTTTCTGGTGATCATGTGGGTGACCTGAAGCCATACAGCGCCGAGTCGGTGGTGGCCTCGAACCAGCCGTTCACTTGTTGCACCCAACCGTCGGCTTCGAGCCGGGCTAAGCCCATTGCGCAATCGACCAGCGACTGACCAGTAACGAGCACCAGATGATCGAGCGTGCGTGGTTCGTTGAGGGCATCGAGCAGTTCGGCATCGGCGGCCGAGGGCCTCGGACGGGGGTCGTAGGCAACTCCCCCAGCGCGCCGCGAATCGAGCCCAAGACCGATGAGCACGTCGTCGACATCGAGCACCAGCGGACACCCATCGCGAACCAGTGCGTTGGTTCCCTCGGATGCTCGGTTGCGGAGCGCACCCGGCACAGCCATCACCAGAATTCCGCGGTCGCGCGCTTCGTTGACCGTGATGAGCGAACCGCCGCTGGAGCGCGACTCGACCACCACCAGTACCTCGCTGAAGGCCGCCAAGATCCGGTTGCGAAGTGGAAACCGATAGGCCTCGGGCACAGTGCCCGGCGGCCCTTCGGAGATGAGCGCGCCGCGCTCGGCCACCTGTTGCCACAACGCCGCATGCTCGCGCGGATACACAACATCGAGGCCCGAAGCCACAACCGCCAACGGAGCCGCCCCACCGGGCACTGATAAGGCCCCACGATGCGCACAGCCATCGATGCCGCGCGCCAACCCCGATACGACGTGAACACCCAGCGCCGATAGATCGCGGCCGAGCATGGTGGCCGTATCGCGCCCCGAACTGGTGGCATTGCGGGTGCCGATGATGCCCACGCGACGACCACTCATGCGGGCAAGGTCACCGCGAACGAACAGCACAGCGGCTGGTGCGGGGTCGTTGAGTACGGGCGCTGGGAAGCCATCGCGGCCACGAATGAGCACCGTGATCCCGGCGCTGACGCACTGCTCATAGACGAGTTCGGGCGGACGCTGCGACGCGCTCTGGCGCCACGCTGCGGCGAGGCCTTCGATATCGAAGAGTTGTCGAACTAACCCGCGAGGTTGTTCATGACCTGCAGCAACGGCAAAGGCGTGCGGGGGCGACATGTGAGCGAGCAGCACGTTGAGACGGTTCACGGTCATCCGGTCGAATCCGGCGAGCGACGCTGCGAAGGCTTCATCGGGCAGCGCATGATCGATATCGGATCGGCCGGCGGTCATGCCGCATGACCGCGAAGCAAGGGCGACAACCGCACTCGAAACTGCAATGCCATCACCACGTGTTGCTCACGAATCGTCTCGTGATGCTCTGGCTCGAGATCGGCCAGCGTGCGCGCCACGCGACGAACCCGGTGATAGCCGCGCCCGGTGAGCCGATCGTTTTCGAGCTCAGTTCGCAACAGTTTTTGTGCGCCTGGTTCGAGCGGCGCCAATGAGTCGAGCAGAGCGCCAGGGATCGACGCATTGAGTGTGCCGTTGCGCTCGAACGCGAACTGCCGCGCCCGGGCAACTCTGATGGCAACGTCGGCAGACGACTCGCCGAGCCCACCGACCACAAGCTCGTCGACACCGGGACGATGCACCGGCACACGCAGATCGAACCGGTCGAGCAAGGGCCCCGACAGACGACGCAGATATCGCGATTTGGCACCGTCGTCGCACTCGCATGAACCCGGAGCACCACCGCCACACGGACATGGATTGGTTGCGGCAACCAACAGAAACTGCGCTGGCAACGTGGCGCTGGCGCGGGCGCGAGCGATGCGCACCACGCCCTCTTCGAGCGGCTGGCGAAGCCCATCGAGCACGGCAGGCGAGAACTCGCCAAGCTCATCCAAAAACAAGATTCCCCCGTGCGCTAAAGAAATCTCACCGGGTCGCAACGCGGCCGTGCCGCCACCCACAAGCGCCACAATCGAACTCGTGTGATGAGGCGAACGAAACGGCGCGCGGCCGATGAGTCCACCCGGGGGCAGGCGCAGACCCGCAGCCGAATGCACCATGGTGGTCACCAACGAAACCTGCGGAGTCAGCGGCGGCAACAACCCGGGCATGCGCTGAGCCAACATGGTCTTGCCCGATCCGGGCGGACCAACGAAGAGCACGTGATGACCTCCGGCCGCAGCGACCTCGAGCGCTTGACGTGCAAGTGGCTGACCCCGCACATCGCTGAGGTCCGCAAGCGTGGCGACATCGTCGGCAATGGTGTCGGCCGGAGGCGTGGGCCACGCTGCTTCACCCTTTAATGCTTCGACAACGTCTCGCAACGTGCGGCCGACGAACACCCGGCGCTCGCTAATGATCTCGGCTTCGTGACGACTTGCCGCGGCCACAACTGGTTGCACCCGACCAAGCGCAGCAACCATCGGAGCAGTGCCAGCAACGGCGCGCAGCGAACCATCGAGACCAAGCTCGGCGATGAAGCCGAAGTCGGCCACAGCGTCGGTTGTGATGAACTCGTCGGCCACCAGCACGCCCACGGCAATCGCGAGATCGAGACCTGAGCCCACTTTGCGCTGGCTTGATGGCGCAAGGTTCACAGTGACCTTCTTTGACGGCCACGGGTAACCGCTGGAGAGCACAGCGGCCCGAACACGATCACGCGCCTCGCGGCACACTTCGTCGGGCAGGCCGACAATGGTGAAACTTGGCAGACCGTTGGCCACGTGTACTTCGACAGTGACGCAATGACCTTCGACGCCAAGCAAGGTGGCAGACAGGATGGCTGCGAGCATGGCTCACCTCCGACAGACAAGCGGCAATTACCGCGTGATGCACAGGAGGGGCTCGGCCCCACAACGTGGGTCACGCTACCGGCGCCGCGTGGACCACACGCACAGATCAAGCATTCAGGTGCTCAACCTTCGAGTTGTAACATCGGCCCTTCTAGGAATGCTTGACTAGAGAAATGAGAACGCCGCCCGCCCTCACAAACGCCGTAGCTGCCGCAGCCCTTGGCGTGGCATCGCTCACGATGGTTTCGTGTGGCAGCGCACCAACGCGCAGCGCCGAACGGTTCTGCGGCGAACTCACTGCGCACAAGGCAGACATTCGCAAGCTGCCCACATCGGACACGTCGATCACTCAACTGATCACGCTGTATTCGCAGATGGGTGAGGTAGCCCCACTCGACATTCAGGCCGATTGGGATCAGCTCTCGACCAACCTCAAAACGGCGAGCACGGTTGATGTGAAAGACTCTGCGTCAGTTCAGGCGGCGGCCAATTCGGCATACGCCACACAGAAGTCTGCGCAAAGCCTTGCGGCGTGGGCACTCACCGTGTGCGGCTTAGACATAGGCCCCATTGGCGGGGCCTAACGAGGCGATCAGCGGATCTCGCCGCGCTTCACGATGACCTTGTCGACGAGGCCGTAGGTCTTGGCTTCTTCTGCGGTGAACCAGCGGTCGCGCTCGCTATCGGCCTGGATCTTCTCGAGTGGCTGACCGGTGTGGTGCGCCGTGAGTTCGGCCATGCGGCGCTTGGTGTAGCCAAGCTGCTCGGCCTGAATGGCGATGTCGGCGGCCTGGCCGCGCAAGCCGGCGAGCGGCTGATGCATCATTACGCGAGCGTTGGGCAACGTGAACCGCTTGCCTGCAGCACCTGCAGTGAGCAAGAACTGACCCATGCTGGCAGCCATGCCCATGCACACGGTGGCCACTTCGCAGCTCACGAATTGCATCGTGTCGTAGATGGCCATGCCCGCGTAGACCGAGCCACCGGGGCTGTTGATGTACAGCCAGATATCGGCGTTGGGGTCCTCGCCCTCGAGGTACAGCAACTGTGCGCAGAGTTGGTTGGCGATTTCGTCGTTGACGTCGGTGCCGAGAAGGATCACGCGATTCTTGAGCAAGCGGTTGAACACGTCGCTGCGTGGATCGAAACCAGAGTCGAGGGCATTGGGGGAAAGGAGATCCGACATGGCGCCAGACTACCGTGAATCGGGCCGCGCACTCGGGAGCACGGCCTGCGAAATACCCGTTAGCGACGAACTCCGCTGAAGATGACCGCCACGCGTTCGTCGTCGCCGACTTGGCTGCGTATCTCAAGCAGCCCGGCAAGGCCAGCCGTGCCGGTGTAACTGGCGTCGATGGCGGTATGCAACCGTGACATCTCGTTGGCCGCCAGAACATGGGCCTCGCTGGCAACCACAGGTGATCCGCCACTGGCGGCCATGCCGTTGACGATGCCAAGCCAGTCGTAGGTTTCGTCGTCGAGTATTCCGTCGGCCGCCGACGATGGTTCGCCCTCCCACACGGTCATGCACTCGCTCCAACGCGCTCCAGCGGTAGCGAGACCACCGGGGCCATCGAGGGCTCGGCGCCATGCCCGCGCCAGCGGAGCGCAGCCTTCGGTTTGCACGGGATGCAATACAGGCAGCTTGGCAGCCGACTGAGCGAGCCCGCCGATGACGCTGCGCGTGAGTGCGCCGCCGCCTACTTGCACGAAGATGCGATCGAGCGGCACCGCAGCCATCTCCCATCCGAGGCTGCGCCCTCCATCGAGACACCACGCGTTTTCGGGACCCTGCACGCTGAAGGGAATCGCACCAGCAGCAACCGCTTCGCGGTAGCGCAACACACACGGATCGCCGGGATGATCATGGGGGCGCCGCGGGCACACGGTGATCGTCGCACCGAGTTGATGAAGGCGTGTCATCACTGCAGCGTTCGCAGTTGGAGGGACAAACACTTGAATCGGCCACTCGACAGCCGCCGCCAACGTGGACGCTGCGATTGCCGCATTGCCACACGAAGAGATCGCGAGCACCGGACGATTGCCGATGCGGTTACCCCAAGGCGCCGCGTCGTTGCGCTCGGCGACGAGCAATGAAAGCAACGTGCTGAACAAGTGGCGCGCCTTGTGACTGCCAGCCACCTGATGCGTTTCGTCTTTGATCCACACCCCGCCCGCAGCGCTGAAACCAAGCTCTTCGGACAGCGCATCGGCGCGTTCGAAGGGACTGATCACAAACCCAGTGCCATCGACCGCGGCGACGCGCGCATCGACCTCGATGACCAGATCGCGCCGATCCGGCTCGGACATGCCGAGCGACGCCGCGAAGGAGTCCCATGCGTAGAAGGTTTGAAACGCGAGAAACGGATTTCGTTCACCCGCAAGAGGTCGCACCGATGTGTCGTGCTGCACGATCTGAAGCGTGTGATGTGGATCTGCTGCGGTTGATTTCGGACACTTGAAAACCATCGGCTGAGAGATGTCGACGGTTGTTCCGCACACGACACAGCGCCACCCAACCACAGCAGTTGATTGCATGACCTCAGCCGGCCGACGAGACCCGTGCGTTGAACTCGACGATGAGCTCATCCCACACCGGAAGGTAGCGACGAAGGCCCTTCCAGAAACTCTGCGAACGACGGGCCTCGAACAGTTCGAACGGCGTGCCTTGCTGCTCGACCCATGTGTAGTAGCCGAGGTTGAAGATGCGGTTGCGATCGCGCTCGGTGCATTCGATCATCGAGTCGGTGGTCACGTTGGCGAGATGCTCTCCAAACACTTCGGCAGCGTGGACCCTGGTGAAGTCGTTTCCGAACCGGCTGGCCAGGGTTTTGGCGCGCTCGCTGGGATACAACGCGGCACCGTCGGTGGCGATGGTGATGATGGCGTCGTCGGGACCGAGGCCGAGCAACTTGGCGGTCTTGATCGCGGCCAAGGTGTTGCAGATTGCCGAGAACCCAAAGTGCTCGAGTGCTGCGATGAGTTCGGACGAAATGCCTTTGTTATCGGCAAGGTACGCGCGGCCTTCGGGGGTGTTGAACAACACGTCGAGCTCGTCGGTAGCGCGATCGCTGACAGCAACAACCACATCGGTGTTGGTCACATTGTGAATCAGCGGGATGTGCTTGTCGCCAATGCCTTGGATGTTGTGCTCCCCGAATCCGTTCTCGAGCATCGTGGGACATTCGAGCGCCTCGACGGCAACGATCTTGGTGCCGTAGTCGTCTTTCAAACGATCGCCAGCGGCAATCGTGCCCGCGGAACCGGTGGCGCTAGTGAACGCGGCGAGGCGCATGTTGGGGCGACCCATTGCCGCGGCAGCGTGTTCGAACACATGCCCCAACGCTCGGCCGGTGACCTCGTAATGGCCGAGGTGGTTGCCGAACTCACAGAACTGGTTGAGGACGAAGTTGGTTGGGTCTTTAGCGAGTTCGTTGCATGCGTCATAGATCTCTTTGACGTTGCTCTCGGTGCCCACGGTTTTGATCACGTCTTCGGCAGGGTTAGCACACCACTCATCGAGCCAATCGAACCGCTCTTGGCTCATGCCGGCAGGGAGAATGGCCACGCCGCGGCTGGCCATAATGCGGCTGATCGCAATGCCACCGCGCGCGTAGTTGCCGGTGCTTGGCCAGATGGCCCGATGGCGAGTGGGATCGAACTGACCGGTGACTACTCGCGGAGCAAGACAGCTGTACGCAGCCAGCACCTTGTGTGCTGTGATCATCGGGAAGCGATCGCCAAACGCCACGATGATGGGGCTCTCGATACCGGTGAGTTCTTTGGTGAGCACCACATAGTCGGGCACCTGCACCCGGTCGCCATTGATGTCGTTGTACCAATGCACACGGAACAAGTTGCGCGCATCGGCGTCGTTCTTTCCGACTCCGGCGGTGCGGGCGGGATCGATGCCACTTGGATCTGCCAGTTCGGCGAACGTGGGCAACACAATCCCTTGCTCACGGAAACGAGCAACGCTGTTTGCCAACGAGTCCGAATCGACGACCGTGTCGGCGAGGCCGAACTGGTTGATGAGCGCGTCGCGCATGTGCGCATCGGTGCCGGTATCGGGGGTGGAGTCGTGAGTCACGTTTTACATTCTGTCAAAGCACGCTGACCTTTGCGCGCTTTGAGGGCATGACGTGAGGCCGTTCACAAAGACGCGCGACCTTGATTAGCAAAGGGATCGCTTGCGAAAACCGTTAGGCTGGCCGAGATGTCAGAGCTCACCGACGCCAAGCGCCGCATCATCGAAGCGCTGAAGCGCGCCAACGATTGCACCGCGCAAGAGCTCGCCGATCAGTTCAGCACCACCACCACTGCCGTTCGTCAGCACCTCGAGGCGTTGCAGCAATCGGGTCTGGTCGAGCGTTTCGAAGGCACCAATGTTGGCCGCGGACGACCAGCACTGCATTGGCGCACAACAGCCCTCGCTCGCGAACTCTTCCCCGACCGCCACAGCGAACTCACGGTTGACCTCGTCGAATCAATCCGCGCCACCTTGGGCAACGATGCGCTCGATCAAGTGATCAACCACCGCTCGGCGCAGCAACTCGCCGCTTATCAGGCAGCACTTCCCAACGGTTCAACCGAGTTGCGCGTTCGCGCGCTTGGCGAACAGCGAACTGCCGAGGGGTATCTCGCCGAGGTGATTACGCGCGGTACCGATTTGCTGCTCATCGAGCACCACTGCCCCATCTGCAGCGCCGCAACGGCGTGCCAGGGTCTGTGTCGCAGCGAGCTCGAGGTGTTTCAAGCAGCACTGGGGGCCTCGGTCACGGTGACCCGCGAGGAGCATCTGCTCAGCGGCGATGCGCGCTGCGCGTACCGCATCACCGAGAACAAGTAGCGGCTCTAACGATCCCAGTCGGGCGGCGGCAGCGTGCTTGGTCCCACGTGAGCATCGAGCCAATCGTTCAACTCGCTTGCACCGTTCCAACCATCGCGCACCTTCTTGACCACTGCCTTGGTGTGCATCCATGGCTGAGGCGTCCACGACATAAACGCCGTGAGGCCCTTGCGGCGCAACAGTTCGATACGCGGGTGATCTTTGGGATAGCCGCGAGGGGCGGTCTTGAGTTCGCTGATCGCGCCGATGGTGTATTTCTTCGCCAGCGCGGCCGAGATCGCAGCAATCTCTGCACCACGAGATTCGTCGTCTACCGCGACCCTAAAGCGCTCGAGCTGATCGGTGGCCATGGCGTAGTAGCCAGACCCGATGGTGAGGCCCGCAGCAGAGAACTGCACGTAGAAAATTGCGCCGCCCTCGCGCTCGCCAACCGCGCCGATGGCTTCCTTATAAGGAGGCCGACCCTTGGCGAAACGAACGTCGTTATAGGGACGAAAGATATTGAAGGGGCCAAACTCGTCGAGCTCTTCGAGTAGCGCCACCATTGCGCCCTTTACGTGCGCTTCGTAGGTGGCTTTGTTGGCCTGCCAGTACACCTTTGAGTTATCTGCAACGAGACCCTCGTAAAACGAGATGGCTTCGGTGGAGAAACCGGCGAATGCCATAGCAGCAGCGCTGAGCTACTAGACGATCTCGGAGATCTGCATCGCTGGAGTTGAGTTGGTGTAGTTCGCAACGTCGGCCATGACAGCGCCGGTGCCCGGCGAAGCCATCGCTGCCTGGAACTGCTCCATCGACTCGAAGAAGAAGTGCACGGCTGCGACGTATGGGCCATTGATGCCCTTGTCGATTTCGCCAGCCACATTCCACGACGAGCACGCCAGCGGAACGTGGGTGTTCTTGTAGTAGTCGTGGTCGAAGTTGATGTCGTCGCCACCGGGATAGAGAACGCTTACTCGGATCATGCAGCAGACCGTAATCCACGCGCACGCCCGACACCTCACCACAACGATCCAAGGCCTCGGGAGTTCCCATGTGCAGCGGACACCCACAGCTAGGCTCGGCGCCAATGACACCACCACTTGCGGGAAAAGTCGCCCTCGTCACAGGCGCCACGAGTGGCATCGGTAAGGCCATCGCTACTCGTTTCATTGCCGAAGGCGCTGCGGTTGTGGTTGCCGACATCGACCAAGCCGGCGCAGCATTCTTGGCCGACTTCGAGGCGACGCACGCAGCGTTCATTCGCTGCGATGTGACCAACGAATCTGATGTTGAGGCAGCTGCGCAGTTTGCAGTCGACCGCTTTGGAGGCCTCGACATTGCCGTTGCCAACGCCGGCAAGGGCACCTTCGGACTCATCACAGAACACTCGCTCGAGTCGTGGCGCGAGATCATCGACCTGTGTCTCACCGGAGTTTTCCTCACGGTGAAACATGCTGGCCGAGTGATGCGCGACGGTGGTTCGATTATCAACATCGCATCGCTCAACGCCATCCAACCGGCCGAGGGAATGGCTGCATATTGCTCGGCGAAGGCCGGTGTAGCGATGCTCACCAAAGTTGCTGCAATGGAGTTGGGGCATCGCCAGATTCGCGTGAACACAATCGCTCCCGGACTCGTTGAGACCAACGCCACCGGCGCGTTTTGGATGATGCCGGGCATCGTTGAGGAGTTCGTCGAGAACACCACTGTTGGTCGCTTCGCGCAGCCCGATGACATCGCCAACCTCGCCCTGTTTTTAGCGAGCGACCAGTCAAGCTTCATCAGCGCTGGCTTTCACAGCGTCGATGGCGGCGCCGCCACAAAGCGCTATCCCGACCTGCCCGGCGCCTTTGCGCGGTTGGCCGACAACTCAGGTCTATGACACTCGGTCACGCGTATTGGCGACAATGGGTCGCCACCACGATCTCAAATCTTGGCGACGGAATCAACGCAGCGGCGATGCCACTGTTAGCCGTGTCACTCACACGCGACAGCCGACTCATCGCGGGCGTGGCTCTGACCATTTCGTTGCCGTGGTTCGCGTTGGCGCTGCCGGTGGGAGTTGTTGTCGATCGTTACAACCGCCAGACACTCATGATTGCTACCAACGCAGTGCGGTGCATTCTCTACGTGGGCCTCGCAATCACCGCCGCTACGGGCATCTTGAACATCTGGTTGCTCTATCTGCTGCTGCTCGGCGTGGGCATTTGCGAGGTGCTGTTCGACAGTTCGGCCCAAGCTTTTTTGCCAGCAATCGTTGATGCCGATCAGTTACCGAAAGCCAACGGTCGCATGTACATGGCCGAGACCATCGCGAACTTCTTTCTTGGTCAGCCGGTTGGAGCAGTGCTCTTCGCTCTTGCTGTCGGAATTCCGTTTGGACTCAATGCCGCAAGTTTCGCTGTAGCTGCTGTGCTTGTCGCCTCTATTCGTGTGCGCCCAGGTGCCCTCCCCTCGCCCACCACCGATGCACCCACCAAGTCGTTCGGCGACGAGATCGCTGCAAGCGTGCGGTGGCTGTGGCGGCACCCGTTGCTGCGAACAATGGCGATCCTGCTGGGTGCCGCCAACCTCGGTGGCACCTTGGGCGTGAGTATCTTCGTGCAGTTCGCGCTTGAGACGCTGCATGTGAACGAGCACTGGTACGGAGCGCTGCTTGCCCTGATGGCTCTCGGTGCAATCCTCGGCGGACTCATTGGTGATCGAGTCGTTCGTCGGTTGGGACGCTCAGCCTCGTTGCGCTTGAGCTTCATCGCCTTCGGCCTCGCCGCAATCGGCACTGGGCTCTCGCCGAACTACTGGTTCGTTGCCGCCTTCGCATTCGTCGAAGCGGTAGCCACCATCTTGTGGAACGTCGTGTCCGTCTCGATGCGCCAGCAAATCATTCCGGGCGAATTGTTTGGGCGCATCAACAGCGTCTATCGATGGATCGGCACTGGGTCGGCAGCCATCGGCGCGCTCATCGGCGGCCAGCTTGCGTACTACTTCAATCTGCGCACACCGTTTGTGGTGGGCGGCGCGCTGATCCTCGTTGCATTCGCGTTCGGCGGCCGATTGCTCAGCGACCAACGAATCGACGCGGCCGCTCCTGCGGCGCCGAACGTCACCGCCAGCGTCAACGCCAACGGCTAGTTGGCCGAACTCCGAACGCCCGCGCCGCCGTCGATGACATAGGTCTCGCCGGTAATCCAGTTGCCGAGATCGCTCGCCAAAAACGTGGCCAAGTTGGCGATGTCTTGCGGAACCCCCAAGCGGCGCAACGGCAAGCTGGCAGCCAACGTGTCGCCGAAGTTATCCACGAGATACGCCGCGAAATCGGTCTGCACTAGTCCCGGGGCAATGCCCACAACTCGCGTGGGGCCGAGCTCGCCAGCAAGCTGACGAGTGAGATGAATGAGCGCTGCCTTGGTGAGGTTGTACACGCCGAGCGCGCCTTCGGCACGAAGGCCGCCGACAGACGCGATGTTCACGATGACACCAGGGTTGTCCTTCATCGAGGCCTCCCACACTGCCTTGGTCCAAAACAGTGGGCCGCGCAGGTTGACATCGAAGGTCTTGTCGTAACGAGCGGGATCTACGCCGAGCGTGGACCCGTAATAGGGATTGGTGGCAGCGTTGTTCACCAAGATGTCGATCTTGCCGAAGCGTTCGATGGTTGCCTCGACGCATCGCTGTGCGGCATCGAGGTCGCCCACATTCGCTGCGAACACTGCCGTCTCACCGTCGATCGTGCTCGCCGCAATTTCGAGCTGATCGTGCTTACGCGAGCTCAGCATTACTTGTGCGCCGGCCGCTGCGTATGACTGAGCTATCGCAAGACCAATGCCTCGTGATGCTCCTGTAACCAACGCGACCTTGCCTGCAAGCGAAATTTCCATGCCCGCAAGTTAGTCGGAGGCAAGT
>JBAXHD010000039.1:0-26328 GCA_037139095.1 Actinomycetota bacterium | reverse complement strand
GTGGTGTTACCCACGGCGTCGAGGCTGACCATGATGCGCTCGGCTTCGCCGTGGAACTCGCCCGACATTTCGGCGATGCCAGCAGCGTTGTCGCTGACGGGGCCGAAGGTGTCTTCGGACACGATGATGCCGGTGGTGGCCAACATGCCCATGCCGCAGAGCGCCACAAGGTAGAACGAGAACTGCAGGTTGCCGTCGCCCAGCACCAAGGCGGCGCCGAGGGCGATGGCGATGGCGATGATCGCGTAGACCGAGCTCTCCATGCCGCTGGCGGTACCGGCGAGCACAACCGTGGCAGGGCCCGTCTCGGCGCTTTCGGCGATTTCCTTCACCGGGTTGAAGTGCGTAGCGGTGTAGTACTCGGTGAGGCGGCTAATGAGCTGTGCGAGCACCAAGCCGATGGCCACGGCGCCGAAGCATTTCCAGCCAGCGTTGCTGTGGTCGTTACCGACGTACGTGAGCGCCACGATGAACGTGCCGATGAGCGTGAGCGTGCCAGCCACCAAGAAGCCACGGTTGATTGGCTTGAGGGCGTTGGTCTCGCCCTCCTTGGCCTTCACGAAGAAGATGCCGATGATTGATGCAACCACGCCGATGGCGCGAGCTGCGAGTGGGAAGATCAAGCCAAGGGCCGGGTTGGCGCCAATCGATTTGAAGGCTGCAACGCCCAAGATGATTGAGGCAACGAGGGTGACCTCGTAGCTCTCGAACAGGTCGGCGGCCATACCGGCGCAGTCACCCACGTTGTCGCCCACGTTGTCGGCGATGGTTGCGGGGTTGCGAGGGTCGTCTTCGGGGATGCCGGCTTCGACCTTGCCCACCAAGTCGGCGCCTACGTCGGCCGCCTTGGTGAAGATGCCGCCGCCCACGCGCAAGAACAGTGCGAGCAGCGAGCCACCGAAGCCGAAGCCGATCAGGATGACCGAGGCGCTGTTCTGGAAGGCCATGATGATGCCGGTGGCACCGAGCAGGCCGAGGCCCACGGTGAACATGCCGGCAACGCCGCCCGTGCGGAACGCCACGTCGAGGGCCTTCGGCATGCTGTTGGTGAGGGCTGCGGCAGCGGTACGCACGTTGCCACGCGTGGCCAGTGTCATGCCGATGTAGCCGGTGAAGCCCGACGCCAAGCAGCCCAAGATGAACGCAATGGTGCGCCACAGGCCAGCTTGCACGAACGGCAGTGCCGTGGTGCCGTCGGGACGAACGATGGCCTTCGACGTGACGAACACGATGATGGCCAGAGGAACGAGGATGACCGCAATGGTCTTGAACTGACGCTTCAGATAGGCGAGCGCACCTTCTTGGATCGCCTGAGCGATCTCTTGCATCTTGGGCGAGCCTGCGTCGGCCGCCATGACGCTCTTCGCAAGGAAGAGCCCAACGGCGAGAGCGATGAGTGCTGCACCGGCGGAAAGCAGCAGAACTGCCCATTCGCCGCCCTTGAGTGCAAATTGCTGATAGCCGCCTTCGGCGAGGATTCCTGACACGGGTGAACCTTTGTCCTGAGTGTGGGCGCGCACCAGATTGCACGCGCCGTTGATGGGAACGGCAAGAGTGTAGGGAATAAACCGGGTCAGAGACGAAACGATCGCGCGAAACACAAACCGGCCGGTGGATTTACCATCCACCATGCGCCGAGGACTACGGTCGGGTTTGCTCCATTTCGAGCAGCGGACAACCGATCCACGAAAGGCCGTCCCCATCTGATGGCACAGACAACGAACACGACGCGAGGCCCGGTCACGGGTACCGCTCATCGGGCCAAGAAGCGCAAGCCGTTCTTGCTCGACATGTACTCAACTGCCGTTGGCAAGAAGTACGTCATGGCGATCACCGGCGTGATCCTCATCGGCTTTGTGATTACTCACATGGTCGGCAACCTCAAGATGTATCTCGGCCGAGAAGACTTCAATCACTACGCCGAGTTCCTCCGCGAGATCCTCGTGCCCATCTTGCCTCGCACCATTTTCTTGTGGATCTTCCGCTCAATGCTGCTGGTCGCTGTGGTGTTGCATGTGCACGCTGCGTACGGCCTCACGTTGCTCAACCGTGGCGCACGTTCGGTGAAGTACCAGTCGCCTCGTGACTACCAAGTGGCCACGTTCGCGAGTCGCACCATGCGCTGGACCGGCATCATCGTGTTCCTCTTTTTGTTCTGGCACCTCGCCGACCTCACCTGGGGTACCGCCAACGCGCTGGGCACCACGACAGCCGATGGTGTCTTCATCCGTGGCGATGCCTACGGCAACGTGGTTCGTAGCTTCGAACGCCCACCGGTAGCCCTGCTGTACATCGTTGCCAACATCGCCCTCGGAACCCACCTGTTCCACGGTGTGTGGAGCCTCTTCCAGAGCATCGGCTGGAGCAACCCTCGCTTTAACAAGTGGCGCCGTTGGCTTGCCACGGCCATTGCCACCATCGTTGTCGTCGGCAACGTGTCGTTTCCCATCGCCGTGCTCGCCGGCATCGTCGGTCAGTGAGGACCCATGACTACTGCAACTGACCCCCGCCTCAACTCCAAGATTCCTGAAGGTGCCATCGCCGACAAATGGAATAACTACAAAGAAGACATGAAGTTGGTGAACCCCAACAACAAGCGCAAGTTCAAGGTCATCGTTATCGGTACCGGACTTGCGGGTGCGTCGGCTGCGGCCACGCTGGCCGAGTTGGGTTACCAGGTTGATGCCTTCACGTTCCACGACTCACCTCGTCGCGCCCACTCGATTGCGGCTCAGGGCGGCATCAACGCAGCCAAGAACTATCGCGGCGACGGCGACAGCGTGCACCGCTTGTTCTACGACACCATCAAGGGTGGCGACTTCCGTGCCCGCGAGGGCAACGTGCATCGCCTCGCCGAAGTCAGCGTCGACATCATCGACCAGATGGTGGCGCAAGGTGTGCCGTTCGCTCGCGAATATGGCGGTCTGCTCGACAACCGCAGCTTCGGTGGCTCACAGGTCAGCCGCACGTTCTATGCGCGTGGTCAGACCGGCCAGCAGCTGCTGCTCGGCGCCTATCAGCAACTCGCTCGCCAAGTCGGACTTGGCGGAGTCAACCTCTACAACCGCACCGAGCTCGTCGACACCGTTGTTGTCGATGGCCGATGCGCAGGAATCGTGGTTCGCGATCTGCTCACCGGCGAGCTGCAGTCGCACGCCGCTCATGCAGTGGTGTTGGCAACGGGCGGATACGGCAACGTGTTCTTCCTCAGCACCAACGCAATGCAGTGCAACGTGACTGCTGCATGGCGTGCTCACCGCAAGGGCGCAATGTTTGCCAACCCGTGCTACACCCAGATTCACCCAACCTGCATTCCGCAGAGTGACCCAACGCAGTCGAAGCTCACCTTGATGAGCGAGTCGCTTCGTAACGACGGTCGTGTTTGGGTGCCGCTGAACCCAGGCGATTCACGCCCGGCAGCACAGATTCCCGAGAACGAGCGCGACTACGTGCTCGAGCGCCTCTACCCGAGCTATGGCAACTTGGCGCCTCGCGACATCGCATCACGTGCCGCCAAGCGCGCCGTCGATTCGGGTCGCGGTGTTGGCCCACTGAAGAACGGTGTCAACCTCGACTTCGCAGCAGCGATCGAGCGCCTCGGCAAAGATGTCGTGCAAGAGCGCTACGGCAACTTGTTCGAGATGTACGAGCGCATTTCGGGTGAGAACCCATACGACACACCAATGCGCATCTACCCGGCCACCCACTACACAATGGGCGGACTCTGGGTCGACTACGAACTGCAGACCACGGTGCCCGGTCTCTACGCCGCAGGCGAAGCCAACTTCAGCGATCACGGCGCAAACCGCCTCGGTGCTTCGGCGTTGATGCAGGGTCTCGCCGACGGTTACTTCGTGCTGCCGTACACCATCGGCAACGAGCTTGCGCCGTTGCTCAACAAGCCAATTCCAAGCACCGATCATCCAGCCTTCAAAGTGGCCGAGCAAGAAGCCCGCGATCGCTACAGTCGCTATCTCGGCACCAACGGCAAGCGCTCACCCGATTGGTTCCATCGAGAGTTGGGCAAGATCATTTGGGACAACTGCGGCATGGAACGCACCGAGGCTGGCCTCAAGCAGGCCCTCGCCGATCTGCCACCGTTGTACGAAGAGTTCCAGAACGATCTACGCGTTACCGGCGATGGCGAAAGCATCAACCAGACGCTTGAGAAGGCTGGTCGCGTCGACGACTTCTTCCAGCTCGGAATGCTCATGTGTCGCGATGCACTCGAGCGCAACGAAAGCTGCGGCGGTCACTTCCGTGCCGAGTACCAAGACGAAGAAGGCGAAGCAAAGCGCGACGACGAAAACTTCGCCCATGTGGCCGCATGGGAATGGAACGGCGACCCAATGGCGGCGATCCGCAATGTTGAGCCACTCGAATTTGAAACTGTCCACCTCGCGACTCGGAGCTACAAGTGACTGCATCACACGGTGAGCATCTCACCAACCTCACCCTTTCGGTCTGGCGCCAAAAGGGCCCCGAGGCCGCCGGAGCGTTTGAGAGTTACCGCATCGACTCGATCAGCGACGAAGCCTCGTTCCTCGAGATGCTCGATGTGCTCAACGAGAAGCTGATCGATGAAGGTCGCGATGCCGTCACCTTCGATCACGATTGCCGCGAGGGCATTTGTGGCAGCTGTTCGTTGATGATCGATGGGCAGGCTCATGGTCCTCAGCGCGGCACCGCCACCTGCCAGCTGCACATGCGCAAGTTCAAGAGCGGTGCAAACATCGTCATCGAACCATGGCGGGCCACAGCGTTCCCCATCATCAAAGACCTGATGGTCGATCGCAGTGCATTCGACCGCATCATCGAATCGGGCGGTTACATCACGGCTCAAACCGGTGGTGCTCCCGACGCCAACCTCATCCCTGTGCCAAAGCCAGTGGCCGATGCCGCCATGGATGCGGCCGAGTGCATCGGCTGCGGTGCATGCGTCGCAGCGTGCCCCAACGGCGCTGCCAACTTGTTCACTGCCGCCAAGGTTGCTCACCTCAACTTGTTGCCGCAGGGTCAGGCCGAGCGTCACGCCCGTGCCGAGTCCATGGTTGAGACCATGGACGAATACTTCGGCTCATGCACCAACCACGGCGAGTGCGAGGCAGCGTGCCCCAAGGAAATCTCCATCGACGTCATCGCGTTGATGCACAAGGATTACCGCAAGGCAAAGTTCGCGAACCGCAAAGAAATCGCTCGCTCGTAGTTGCTCAGCAAGGCCATTCGTGGCCGCGCTGCGTTAAGCAATCAGTGTTTCGTCTCGGTTCGTCGCAGCCGCAACGCTGCCAGCGTCGAGTGTGAGATCAAGCACCAACTGTCCGGCCACGTCGGGCACCACAAACTGCAGAGTAGCGATACGAGTGCAATCGTCGGCTTCGCTGGTGCCCACAAAGGTCCATTCGTGTTCGCCGTTGGCCCATTGCAGATGGGCGTGCAAGACGGCGTCAACGAGCGGCTGCCGTAGGTCGTTCACCACGTGCACATCGAGCGCGATTGCGTCGCCTGGAGCCACGGTGGCGGGCAGACGGTCGGCCACGATGATCACTGGGCGACACGCGTCGACAACCACTTGAAACGCCAGCTTTGGTGCCCGCGTGTGGTCGAGGATGCTCCACGAAATCATCGGACTCGAGTCGTTGAGCATGAATAAGCAGAATCCGCCGTTGGGTCTGTATTTCAGCCGGCGCATGGTTTCGATGTGATAGCGCAGCAGCGTTGCCTGATAGCGCTGCGTTGCTTCGCTCCACTCTTCGAACGTGGCGTAATCGACAGCGCGCACATAACGCTCCATCATCGTGCGCTGCAATCCGTAGGTGTTCTCGAGCGTGTCCCAATCGAGATTGGGCCACGTGCTGGTGTCGATGAACTCATGATGCGGCGGCACTGCTTGCGCGCCGAACTCGCTGACAAATCGCACCATGCGCGGAAACGCTGCGGCAAACGCTGGGAACTCGTGCTCGTCACCGTGATACCAACCGAAGTACAGGTGGCTGTCTGAGCCGTTGATCTCGGGAAGGTGCGGCATGACTCCACTATGCGCGATGGTGGGTCGGGTGTCGTCGTCTTTTTCGAACGCTCGCTTTACCCACCGATCAAGGATGTTCTTGTTCCATGACGGCACCTGTTGCCCCACCAAGTAGCGAGCGGCGTTCTTCCATCGCGGTTGATCGTCGCGCAGGTCGATGTTGGTCGCAGCGGGTTCGTTGTGGGCGCACCACGTGATGATCGACGGGTGATGCCCCAGTTCGAACACGGCCTCTTGCGCTTGGCTCACCGCGCGGCGACGAACATCTCGCGCGTATGACCACTGCAGCGGAAAGTCTTGCCACAAGAGCATTCCCAGTTCGTCGGCGGCTTCGTAGAGCGCTGGCGGTGCGATGTGGCCGTGCACTCGAAGCAGATCGAGCCCAGCGTCGCGTGCGAACTCTACGTCACGGCGAAACGCAGCTGGTGGGGTGGCGGCGAGATCAAGTCGAGTGGGAGCCAGGTTCGCGCCCTTGAGATAGATGCGTTCGCCGTTGATCGACCACACCCAATCTTGCATCGCTACCTCGCGCATGCCGGTGCGCACAGTGCGCGCGTGGCTCACGATTCCGTCGACCACAACTTCGACATGCACATCGCTGAGCTCTTGGGCGCCAAGTGAATATGGCCACCACAACCGCGGATTATCGACATCGATATTCCAGTCGACTGCGTTGGTGCCGCGCGCCAACGGCTGCTCAACCTCGGCGACGATGACGCCATCGACCAAGGTTCGGATCTTCACGGTACGCGATTCGTCGCTATCGAGGCGTCCGTGTAAACGAAGGTGGGCTCGCGACTGGTTGACGTCGCGGCACAGCACACGAAGTTTGTCGAGACGCACGGGGCCCGTGGTTTCCACCTGCACCGAGCGCCACAGACCGCCGGGGTTCCAGTTGGGATCTGCGGCATCCCATTGCTGCATCACGCCGGTGATGTTGCGTCGACCGCGATGCGACTTGTGCGGGGCGCATGCAACCTCGACAGCAAGCACGTGTTCGTCGCCGATGCGTAGCAGCGAAGAGACATCGAACGAGTGAGGAAAGAAATAGCCCTCGGGGTCGCCGAGGTAGGCGCCATCAAGCCACACGTCGGCTTGATAGAAGAGTCCATTCATGATGATCCACGAACGTTGACCAGCAGGCGGAGTGTCGAATGCAAAGTGCGTACGGAACAACAACGGCCCGTCGCTCTGGGCAAAGTCGGCGGTAGATCTCCAATGGCCCGGCACTTCGATGGGAGTCCATGCGGTGTCGTCGTAGTCGATACCAATGGCGATACGCCTGAGTTGGTCATCGGCAGCTACTGCTCGCCACGTGCCGCTGAGATCCATTCGACGCAGCCTAATGGGGTCGGGCGAGGGCGACGGGTAGCAGACGTGGCGTCTGCGCGAACGTGCAACTCGCTGCCCGTCTGAGCGCGTGGTGCGAATCTTCGCTAGGTTTCGTCCATGGCGCAGATGGCAACAACTCTTGGTGAACTCAAGGCTTCCGGTTGGAAGTCGTGGCCCGTGAAGGAGGAGATCCGTCGCAACGCAGTAGTCAAGATCTCTGCAGGCGAGCCGCTCTTCGACGGCGTGATGGGTTACGAAGACACGGTCATGCCTCAACTCGAGAACGCCATCTTGGCGGGTCACGACGTGATCTTCTTGGGCGAGCGCGGACAAGCCAAGACCCGCATGATCCGCTCGCTCACGGGCTTGCTCGACGAATGGATGCCCATCATTGCGGGCAGCGAGATCAACGATGATCCGTACTCGCCAGTGTCGAAACACGCTCGCGATCTCGTCGCCGAAAAGGGCGACGACGCCCCAATCTCTTGGGTGCATCGCAGCGATCGTTACGGCGAAAAGCTTGCTACGCCCGACACCTCAATTGCCGACCTCATCGGCGAAGTCGACCCCATCAAGGTGGCCGAGGGTCGCTACCTCAGCGACGAACTCACGCTGCACTACGGCCTCGTGCCGCGCACCAACCGCGGCATCTTTGCCATCAACGAAATCCCCGACCTCGCCGAGCGCATTCAGGTCGGTTTGCTCAACGTGCTCGAAGAGCGCGACGTGCAGGTGCGTGGCTACAAGATCCGCCTGCCACTCGATGTCATGCTCGTTGCGTCGGCCAACCCCGATGACTACACCAACCGCGGCCGCATCATTACGCCGCTCAAAGACCGCTTCGGTAGCCAGATCCGCACGCACTACCCACTCGAAGTCGAAACCGAAGTGGCCATCATGCGCCAAGAAGCCCGCCCGGCAAGCGTGGGCAATGTCAACGTGCGTGTGCCCGACTACATGGAAGAAGTCATCGCCACGCTCAGCCATCTCGCTCGCTCGAGCAGCCAGGTGAACCAGCGCAGCGGTGTGTCGGTTCGCTTGTCTGTCAGCAACAGCGAGGTGCTTGCCGCCAACGCATTGCGTCGTGCATTGCGCGCCGGCGAAACCGAGGTCGTGCCACGCGTCTGCGACCTGGGTGCCATCGCCGCGTCCACCTCGGGCAAGATCGAAATCGAGTCGCTCGAAGACGGCCGCGAAGGCGCCATCCTCGAGAACCTCGTTCGTGCCGCAGTGCTCACCGTCTACAAGCAGCGGGTCACCCCCGATCAAGTGCGCGATGTCATCGCAGCGTTCGACGAAGGTGTTGTTGCTCACACAGGCGAAGACATTGCCTCTGCCGACGAAGTGGCCTTGCTCGAGTCAGTGCCAGCGTTGCGTGGGCCAGTGACGGCCCTTGCTGGCGCCGACCAATCGCCCGCTGCGCTTGCCGCCGCGGTCGAGTTCGTGCTCGAAGGTCTGCACCTCTCCAAGCGTTTGAACAAAGACGCTTCGGGTTCGCGGGCCACTTACCGCGGCCGCTGATTCTCGGGCGTTATTCGGTTAGGCCGAAATACAAGCGGCCGCTGTCCTTCAGTTCGCGATCGCGGCTGATGATGCCGCGGTCGCCCTCGACAACATCGAACGCCGGACTCACTGCTATCGACAACAGCTTCAGCCCCGAAGCCGCTTCGTTGGCCTGCTGCATGTAGCGCTCGATCACCAACTCACGGTCGGCGTCGGTGCCAGCGGGCAACAGCATGGTCACTGCCATCGGTCGATCGAGTCCCATTTCGGCGGCGCGGTGCAACAAGCCCAACGCATCGCGTTCGTGACGAACCGTGATACCCAGCACATCGCACGAACCGGCCAAGTCGGCGACCTCAATGTCGGCTCTGCCGGGAATGCTCACGGTGCCATCGCGCAGTCCTTGCAACCAGAGCCGCCAGCGAATCTGATCGAGCCGCTTCGCCGCGTGTTCGGCCGGAATTGTCTGGTCTACGGGTCGCACGATCTCTACGCCAAACGAGGTGATGATCGGTGGCCCGCCCTGCAGAATTCGCCACGCGTCGCGCCACGCTTTGATCACAGTGTCGAGCACTTCGCCGTGGCGTCGAGGATCATCGGGATACAGACGATTTGCAACGGCTAACGGATGATCGATGGGCACCCAGCCGCCAACGCTGTCGCCGAATGTGTCGGCGCATATTTCGACCCACCGCGGCCACCAATGTCCGGTCCACTTGGCATCGCCGAATCCGCCGTCGTTGTCGAACCACTTCGGTACATCGCGCTCGAGCAAGGTGAACTGCAATGAGACCCCACACGCTCGGGCTGTTTGCGTGGCGCCGAGGTAGAACTCGACAGCATCGCCGTTCACAGCGCTAGCTGACGGCTGCATCCAGTCCCAGTCGATGCCGATGCGCAGTTCGTGCGCGCCCAGCTCGGCCAACAACTCGATGTCTTCGTGCAAGCGCGTGCGATCGAGGTGTGAGCTCGGAATGACGATGCCGCGCGCAGGCAGCGATAGATCTCGCTCGGGCACTAGATGCCGTATGGGGCGCGAGTCCAGAGTTCGCTGGTGTCGGGCCTGGCGTTCTCGGCGAGTGCGCCACTGATCTCGAAGACCTCGATGGGCCCCGGGAAGCCGCGCAGTTCGAGCGTGCCCTGCGGTGTGGCGTGGATGCCTTCGGGCAGGCGCTCGAGTTGCATCGAAGGGATCAAGATCTCGTAGGGGCCCGCCGCATCGCACAGGCGTGCCGCAAGGTTCACGGCCGAGCCGATGTAATCGTCGCCCTCGAACAGCAACGCGTGTCCCGAAGCGATGCCCACTCGCAACGACAGGGGAGCGCACACCTCGGAGGCTTTGTCTTCGAGCTCGATAGCGAACGCAACACAGTCGGCCTGGTTCATGGCCACGATCATGCAGCCGTCGCCGAGCCACTTAGCGATTCGCACCCCGTGGGCGCTGGCGAGGTCTCGTGCGATGCCTCGAAACGCGCTGAGGATCCGCCCCGCCGCGTCGTCGCCGAACGCAGCGGTGTAGTTCGTAAACCCCGAAAGGTCGACAAAGGCGAAGGTACGAGGAACACGCATGACGATCGGCAGGCTAGCGTGCCCTCATGGCCGCACGGTTTATTTACTCCCGCTGGGATGGCTCCCAAAAGGGCTTCGATCTCGACGCCGAGACACTGTTCGACGCAATGACCGACGATCTGCTCTATCACGGCGACGTCAACAGCGCGTTGCGGCGGATGATGCAAGAAGGTCTGCGCGACCGAAACGGCGAGCGTTTGCAGGGCATGCGCGAGATCATGGATCGGTTGCGTAAGGAGCGCCAAGAGCGTCTCGATCGCGGCGACCTCGGAGGTGTGTTTCAAGAGATCGCCGACGCTCTCGACGACATCGTCGACGAAGAACGTCACGCTGTCGAGAACGCCAAGAACGCAGCTGAGCAAAGCGGCGACGAACGACGCGCCGACACCGCTCGTCAGACCGCCGAAGACCGCAACTTCAGACTCGACATGCTGCCCGACGATCTCGCCGGCAAGGTGCGCGAACTGCAGGCCTACGATTTCGAATCTGCCGAAGCCAAGCAGCGCTTCGACGAACTGATGGACAAGCTTCGTCAGCAACTCATGCAGCAAGCGGTCGACAAGATGAGCGGCGACATGCAGAACATGAGCCCCGAAGACATGCAGCGCATGAAAGACATGCTCGCTGGCCTCAACGAGATGCTCGACAAGCAACAGCAGGGCGAAGACCCTGGCTTCGAACAGTTCATGGAACAGTTCGGCGACTTCTTCCCCGAGAATCCTGAGACGCTCGAAGAGTTGCTCGAGACCATGGCTCAGCGCATGGCCGCAATGCAGGCGATGATGAACTCGATGACGCCCGAGCAGCGTGCGCAGATGCAGCAGCTCAGCGATCAACTCATGGAAGACATGGATCTGCGTTGGCAGATGGATCAGCTCAGCCAGAACCTGCAGGGCATGTTCCCGCAGATGAACTGGAACCGCCAATACGACATGCAAGGCCAAGACCCAATGGGCTTCGGCCAGGCAATGCAGACCATGCAAGAACTCGGCGAGCTCGATCAGCTCGAGAACCTGTTGCGCAACGCCTCAACGCCTGGCGCTCTGGCCGAAGCCGATATGGATCGTGTCCGCGATCTGATGGGCGACGACGCCGCCAAGTCGTTGGCGCGTCTGGCCGAGATGGCCAAGATGCTCGAGGAGGCCGGCCTTATTCAGAACAAAGAAGGCCGCCTCGAGCTCACCCCCAAGGGCCTGCGCAAGATTGGCTCCAATGCGTTGCGCGAGCTCTACGCCAAGCTCGCCAAAGACAAAGCCGGCCAGCACCAGATGGACCGCTTCGGCCAAGGCCACGAGCGCACCTACGAAACCAAGGCATACGAATACGGCGACCCGTTCAACCTCGATCTGCAGCGCACCCTGCGTAACGCCATTCGTCGCGGCGGCTCAGGCACACCAGTGCAGCTGTCGCCCGACGACTTCGAGATCGAGCGCACCGAGCACGTCACCAAGTCGTCCACCGTCTTGATGCTCGACCTCTCGATGAGCATGCCCATGCGCGACAACTTCTTGCCAGCCAAGAAAGTTGCGATGGCGCTGCACTCGCTCATCACCTCGCAATTCCCTCGCGACTACATGGGTCTTGTCGGATTCGGCGAAGTTGCTCGGGTCATTACCGCCGAGCAATTGCCCGAAGTGAGTTGGGACTTTGCGTACGGCACCAACATGCAGCACGCGTTCATGTTGGCTCGTCAGCTGTTGTCGCGTCAGACCGGCACCAAGCAGATCATCATGATCACCGACGGCGAGCCCACGGCTCACATCACACCCAACGGCGATCCGTACTTCAACTATCCGCCCACGCAAGAGACCATCGAAGCCACGTTGCGCGAAGTGGTGCGGTGCACCAAAGACAACATTCGTATCAACACGTTCATGCTCGATGCCGATCGTTCGCTGAAGAGCTTCGTCGAGAAGCTCACCGCCATCAACCGTGGTCGCGCCTTCTTCACCACGCCCGACACGCTCGGCGACTACGTGCTCGTCGACTTCATCGAGAACAAAAAGAAGATGGCCCGCGGCGGCGGCCGCGCTGCCGGCTAATTTCTCAACGTTTCTTTCGTTTCGCGGGGGTGCAGCGTGAGAACCACTTCGCGCGGACTGCGCGAGAAATCTCACAAATAATGAATCCTCTCTTGCGCGAACGTGATGTGATAGGGGACAATGACAGCAATGTAATTACAGGGGTGCGATCACGCTGCAATTTGAGCGACAACCGCACCCATGGCCGACGAAGGGCAGGAGGCCTCCTTATGAGTTTTAGTAACACACATGACCACGATCGCAGCTGGCAAGACCAGGCGAACTGTTTGGGAGTAGACCCAGACCTCTTTTTCCCAGAGCGCGGCGCAAGCACGCGTGAGGCGAAAGAAGTTTGCCGGGGCTGCGTCGTGCGTCTCGACTGTCTCGAGTTCGCGCTGGTCAACGGCGAGAAGTTCGGTATCTGGGGTGGCCTCAGCGAGCGCGAGCGTCGTCGTTTGCGTCGTCAGCGGGCGCAGAGCACACGCCGCACGGCGACGGCCTAACGGCCCATCGATGTCGCTGTATCTATACGAAAAACAGAGCTTGGCGACTATCCCTCACAACGTCCCACTGGTAAGGTGCGAACATGCTTTCCTTCCTTGATCCCCCAGAAATTGGCCTGTTAGTAATTTTGGTTTTGGTGCTCTTCGGTGGCTCGCAGTTACCCAAGTTGGCCAAGAACCTTGGCAAGGCCCAGAACGAATTCAAAAAGGGCCTCGACCTTGGCGGTAAAGAAGCCGCCGCCGAAAGCGACGCCGACAAGCTCAAGCGCCTCGAGGAAATCGACCGGGCCAAGGCTGCCGAGAAGTCCGACAGCAACTGATGATTTGCTGGTGGGTTCGCCCGCCGCAACACATCGTTACGAACTGATAGTCAAACACCGGTGTCTTCAGACACCGGTGTTTGACGTTTTCTTCTGATGTTGGCCGTGACCCAACGCTGAGTGGCGTCAGCCAGGTGTCACGGTGAGGCGGCGGCGCTTGAGAATTCGGCGCCGCTCTCGCTCGCTACATCCGCCCCAGACGCCATGCTCAATTCGGTTATGCAGCGCGTATTCGCGACATGTGTCGACCACTGTGCATGTTTCGCAAATCTTGCGGGCACGGTCGACACCTACTCCGTCGCTCGGGAAAAACGCTGCCGGGGGATAGTTGCGGCAGTTACCTTGAGCCATCCAGATGGCTGCTGCCTCTTCTGAAGTGTGGTCGTGCATTAACGAGCCTTTCGCTGGTTCCACCATGTGGTGGTCCGCCCGCACGAGCCCCGAGGGGCTTTGGGCAACCGGACCACGTGTTCGTCTCTCTTCAGACGAGCATCGCGTCCATTTGGTTCCCGCTTGGGACAGTCAAACACAATTGTTCGGTGAATCCAAGCCTGTCCGGTACAATCAGCGTTTCGTACGCCAGGAGTGAGTCATGACCGACACAACCGTTCAACCACGAGCCCACGCTCGAATCGTGTATCTCGGCCCCGTGTCGCCTCATTGGGAGGTCGACTTCGGCTACGGCGATCACACCCTGCTCTCTGAGTTCCGTGCCCGTGTGTTGGCCCGTCTGGTGCTCTTGCCCCGCGACGACCCACAGTTCCGTCGTAATCGTGAGCGCGTTGTTCGCGATGCCGAGCGCGAAGGCATTTCGATTGAATGGCTTCTCGGCTACGCCGAAGAAGAAGAACAATAGATCGGTCGTTCCCTCGTGGTCGATGAGCGCCACCTCAACCGAGAACTCAGTTGGCTTGATTTCAATCGCCGAGTGTTGTCGCTCGCTGGCGAACCAGGTATTCCGCTGCTCGAACGCGTGAAGTTCATCGCTATCGCGTCATCAAACCTCGATGAGTTCTTTCAGGTGCGTGTTGCGGCACTGCACGACCAAGTAGCCGCCGACATTGTCACCATCACCCCCGATGGCCGCACTCCGCTCGAGCAACTTGCCGCTATCACCGGCGTGGTGCGCGAGCACATCTCGATTCAAGAAGACATCGTGGCCAATCAGCTGCGGCCGCTGCTCAGCGCCGAAGGCATTGAGATCTTGTCGTGGAACGAGCTCAGCGAGCTGGATCAGAGCTACGCAGTCGAGATCTTTCAGCGCCGCATCTTTCCGGTTCTGACCCCGCTTGCGGTAGACCCGGCGCACCCGTTCCCCTACATCTCAAACTTGGCGTTGAGCATTGCGGCGATGGTGTGCGATCCCGAGACTGGCGAACGCCGGTTTGCCCGGCTCAAGATTCCAACGGTGTTCCCGCGGTTGGTAGCGCTCAGCGATGGCCAGCGTTTCGTGCCCGTAGAGCAAGTGATCGCGGCGCATCTACACACGCTGTTTGTCGGAATGGTCATCGAAGAGTGGGCCGTCTTTCGCGTCACCCGCAATGCCGACCTCACCGTAGAAGACGAAGAAGCCGACGACCTGTTGGCGGCCGTTGAGCTCGAGCTTCGGCGTCGCCGTTTTGGTCGCGCCGTGCGACTCGAGGTCGAAACCTCAATGAGCCCAGCCATGCTGGATGTGCTGCAGCGTGAGCTTGAGCTCGGCAACGACGCGGTCAGCTTTCATCGCCAACTGCTCGACCTCACGTGCCTGTTCAACATCCATGGCCTCGATCGACCCACGCTGAAAGATGCGCCGTGGCCGCCTGTTACCGCTGGCCGCATTGCTCGAGCTGAAGAAACCGATCGCAGTCTGTTCTCGGTCGTTCGCGAACGGGCGTTGATGGTTCATCACCCCTACGAATCGTTTGCGAGCTCTATCGAAGCATTCATCGACGAAGCAGCAAACGACCCTCGAGTGCAGTCGATCAAAATGACCCTGTACCGCACCTCGGGCGACAGCCCGATTGCGCGCAGCCTCATTCGTGCCGCCGAGCGCGGGGTGCAGGTTGCCGTGCTGGTCGAGCTCAAGGCGCGTTTCGACGAAGCCACCAACGCCACGTGGGCGCGCACGCTCGAGCGCGCTGGGGTGCACGTGGTCTACGGCGTGGTCGGTCTCAAGACGCATGCCAAGTGCGTGTTGGTCGTGCGTTCCGATGCCGATGGTTTGCGTCGCTACGTGCACTTCGGCACCGGCAACTACAACTCAAAGACAGCGCGTGTGTACGAAGACATCGGCTTCCTCACGTGCGACCCGGCAATGGGCGAAGATGCGACCCAGTTGTTCAATCACCTCACCGGATACAGCCGTGCCAACGACTACAAGTCGCTCATCGTCGCGCCGCATGGGCTTCGCAATCGCTTGTTGCAGTTCATTGCCAACGAAGCCAGCTATGGCAGCGCCGGCCACATCACCATCAAGACCAACTCAATTGGTGACCCAGAGGTCATTGAGGCGCTGTATGCGGCCAGCCAGGCTGGCACGCGTATCGATCTGCTGGTGCGCGGCATCTGTTGCCTGCGCGCTGGCGTGCCGGGCCTTTCTGAGAATATTCGGGTTCGCTGCGTGCTCGGCCGCTATCTCGAGCACTCGCGTGTCTACCGGTTTGCGCACGGCGGTGCCGACGGGTCGCCGGCTCACTTCATTGGTTCTGCCGATTTGATGCCGCGCAACCTCGATCGCCGAGTCGAGCTGTTGGCCCCTGTAGAACATCCCAAGCACATTGCTTGGCTCGATCAGGTCATCAGCTTTTACCTCGCTCCCGATGTCGTGGCCTTCGATATGCAGCCCGACGACACGTGGCTGCGAGTGGGGCCCACCGATTCGTTCGCGCCACACAGCCAAGAACGCATGTATCACTGGGTCAGCGAGCGCCAAGTTCGCTAGCGCGCCGCGTGGCCGCTGGGCTGCGGTGTTCATCCATTGTTCATCTGAGGTCGGGCTATCGGTTACCTTGATGCCGTACCGTTCGCCCTGTTGTTCATCGAGTTCACACTCGACTGTGGTGAAGGTCAAGACAAACACGGGATGAATCGTTCACAAAGGGTGCCTGATGATCGCTGCAGAAGTACAGCCCGAACCGGCCGTCCCCGCAACCTTGCTGCCGCGCCGATCGCTCGTACCTGACATGAGTATTGCCACCCCATTGGCCGCCTCTTTGGCCGCAGAATCCAACACCGATACCCACGGCGTCATGGTGGCGAGCAATCTCGAAGTGCACTATGGCGATCAGTGCGCCGTTCGCGACGTGAACCTCACTATTCGAGAACACGAGATCACAGCGTTCATTGGCCCCTCGGGCTGCGGTAAGTCGACAGTGTTGCGTTGTTTCAACCGGATGAACGACCTCATCGATGGTGCCCGCGTCAGCGGTCTGCTCACCTATCACGGAATCGATTTGTATGGACCCGAGGTAAACGCAGCGCAAGTACGCCGCCGCATCGGGATGGTCTTTCAAAAGCCAAATCCGTTTCCGAAAAGCATCTATGACAACGTGGCGTTTGGCCCGCGTTTGGCTGGTGTGAAGAAGAGCGCCGATCTTGATGTCATCGTCGAGTCGTCGTTGCGCGGCGCGGCGCTATGGGACGAAGTAAAGACCCGATTGCATACATCGGGTCTTGGTTTGTCGGGTGGCCAGCAACAGCGTTTGTGCATCGCTCGAGCCATTGCTGTGGAACCCGAAGTGGTGTTGATGGACGAGCCATGTTCGGCTCTTGACCCCATCGCCACAGCCCGCATCGAAGACCTCATGCAAGAGATGAAGTCTCGCTACACGATCGTGATCGTGACCCACAACATGCAACAGGCGGCCCGCGTCAGCGACCGCACGGCGTTCTTCACGTCGGAGGGCGCCACCGGTTCGTCAACGTCGACTCAGGGTAAGAACGACCGCCGTACTGGCGTGTTGGTCGAGTTCGGGCGCACCCAGCGAATGTTCTCGAACCCCACCGACGAACGAACCGAGCAGTACATCACGGGAAGGTTCGGCTGATGGACGAACTGCGCAAGAGTTTCCACCACGACATCGGCGACGTTCGCACCGAACTCGTTCACCTCGCGGCGTTTGTCACTGAGGCAATTCCGCGGGCGACTGCGGTGTTGCTCAACGGCGACCTTGAGGGCGCCGACCAGATCATCAACGGCGACGATGAGATCGACGCTCGCGCCCTTGAGCTCGAGGATCAGTGCATTCAGATTCTCGCCTTGCAGGCGCCTGTGGCCGGCGACCTACGGCAGATCGTTGCCGCACTGAAGATGGTGGCCGAGGTCGAGCGTTCTGCCGACCTGGTCTGCAATATCTGTAAGGCGGCTCGCCGCATCTATGGCCACTCGCTCGATCCCACGCTGCGCGGCATCATCACGCGCATGGGCGAGCAGGCGCAGCAGTTGTACATCGCAGCCATCGAGTCGTTCGTCGAAAACGACGCTGCGAAGGCAGCAGCTATCGACGACATGGACAACTATCTCGATGCGTTACAGAAGCAGTTTGTGCAGGCCATCTTCGAGAGTCATGCGGCTGGTCGAATCGATCTGCAGGTTGCAGTGCAGCTAGCTGTGGTCGCTCGCTTCTACGAGCGCATTGGCGACCACGCTGTGAACATCGGCGAACGAGTTCGTTTTGTGGTTACTGGTTGGTTGCCAGAGCATCGCGGGGCGGCACGATTCCGCTCGCGTGCCGATGACTCCACCGAGATGCCGCGACCACCGACCCTCGGCAGTAGCGACTGACGAATGATCGTCTTCGTGTTACTCGCGGGTTGCGCCGTGGGAGTGATCGCCACTCTAGGTGCGGTAACCGTCTCGGAATCGCGTCGCGCTTCGCAACCGATAGCGGCCGAGAACACTCGCGACGCCCCGAGCACCCCGAGCCTCGCTGCATCGCAGGCACGCGCCGATCGGTTGCAGGCTGCTCTTGATGCGATGCCCTACGGCGTGATGGTCGCCGACCAGAACGGCCAGGTGTTGCTGAGCAATAAGGCGGCCAACTCTGCTGGCTCCGATGCCCACAACGAAGTGCTCGTGCAAGCAGCAGTGCAGTACAACTTGCGATCTGCCTTGCGCGGCGAAGCTCGCACGCAAACGGTTGAGCTCTACGGACCGCCGAAGCGAGTGGTTGTCGTCGAGGCTCATCCGCTCAATCCCGATGGCGCGATGGTCACGGTCGAAGATGTCACCGAACGCGCCCGACTCGATGCAGTGCGCACCGATTTTGTGGCGAATATCAGCCACGAGTTAAAGACCCCCATTGGCGCGTTAGCAGTGCTTGCCGAGACCCTCATCGACGAAACCGATCCGACTGTCATTAGTCGCCTGGCCGATCGCACCGTGAACGAAGCGCATCGAGTGGCCAAGATCATCGACGATCTGCTCGAGCTCTCCCGCATCGAACTCAGCGGAGACCTCATCGTGAGTTCGTGTGACGTTGGTTTGCTCGTGGTCGAGGCAGCCTCGCGTAACAGCCTCCTGGCTCGACAAAACAAAGTTGTGGTGAACGCCGGCGAGATTCCTGTTGGGCTCAGCGTCAATGCCGATCACGCTCAGATCACCTCTGCGCTCGGCAACCTTGTTGATAACGCAGTCAAGTACAGCGACGCCAACGGCGTTGTGAACGTGACGGCGCACTCCGATCAGCAAGGCGTCATGTTTGTGGTCTCAGACAACGGCATTGGTATTCCGTCGCGAGACCTCGATCGAATCTTTGAGCGCTTTTATCGGGTCGATCGCGCCCGCAGCCGCGGCACTGGCGGCACAGGTCTTGGTCTGTCGATTGTTCGTCACGTCGCTAACAACCATGGTGGTTCGATCACGGTCGAATCGCATGAAGGCGAAGGTTCCACGTTTCGTCTCTACATTCCAGATCGGCTGGTTCCACAGACATGAGTACCCCAACAATCTTGATTGTCGAAGACGAAGACAGCTTCGTCGAGGCACTCACCGTGGGCCTCAACCGCGAAGGCTTTCGAGTAGAGGTAGCCCAAGACGGAGCCACAGCGCTGACTCGTTTTCACGAAGTGAAGCCCGATCTTGTTCTGCTCGATCTGATGCTGCCGCGTGTTTCTGGAATCGATGTGTGCCGCGAGATCCGCAAGACAAGCACCGTGCCCATCATCATGGTCACCGCGAAGAGCGCCGAAATAGACATGGTCGTGGGCCTCGAAGTGGGCGCCGACGATTACATCACCAAGCCCTATCGCATGCGCGAGCTGGTGGCTCGGTTGCGTGCGCTGCTGCGCCGTGCATCAATGGAAGCGGGCAGTGCTCCTGCTGCAGCGGTGAACAGCCGCTCGTTGGTTGTGGGCGATGTTGCACTCGATTCTGATGAACACATCGTTACGGTTGGCGGAGAACCGGTGAGCCTGCCTCTGAAAGAGTTCGAACTGCTCCATGTCTTGCTCAGCAACGCTGGTCGTGTGTTACCGCGCGAGATGCTCATCGATCGCGTTTGGGGCATGGATTACGTAGGCGACACGAAGACTCTCGACGTACATATCAAGCGCATTCGCAGCAAGATCGAACCCGACCCATCGAAACCAGAGCGAATCGTCACCATCCGTGGATTGGGTTACAAGTACGAGCGGCCCGCACCTAGCATGCGTTCGTGACATCCGAGCGACCTCGCGGATCTAGTTCAGAGATCCGCGCGTCGCGAAATGTGAACCCCGCCTCTCGACTCGGTGATCAATCGCTGACCAAGCGCCCTTCGTATTCGCCGTTCACGCGCCTTGCGCGCGTGCAGGCCATGAGCGCTGCTGGCGACGGTTGTCTGGCGTTGGCACTTGCTGCGTCGGTGTTCTTTGGCGTCACCCCGACAGCGGCACGGCCTAGGGTCTTGCTGTTCCTAGTGGTCACCTTTGTTCCGTTTGTAGTGGTCGGCCCGCTGATCGGCCCGTTGGTCGATCGAGTCGCCGGCGGTCGTCGCCTCGTGATGCAGATTGTTGCGTTGCTGCGCGCGTTCACCTTGGTACTCATGGCGTTTCATCTCAATGATGTGTTGCTGTATCCGGTTGCGTTCGCCGCGCTGGTGCTGCAGAAGACTCAGGGAATCTCAAGGTCGGCGCTGGTGCCTAGCGTGGTGCGCAACGATGCCGATCTTGTCGAGGCGAACTCAAAACTCGGCCTCATTTCGGGAGTGTTTGGATTTGTGGGTGCTGCTGTCGCCACAATGGTGCGGCTTGTTGCAGGCACCGAAGGCAGCTTGATCATCGGAGCAGCTTGTTTCGTGGCGGCCTTCTTTTTGGCTACCAAGTTGTCGAGCGAGGTAGTGGCGGCAAATCGCGCCAGCCCGCAAGAGCGAGCCGAGCTGCGCTCGGCCGGCATCACGCTGGCCGCCAGTGCGATGGGCCTCTTGCGCGCCTCGGTTGGCTTCTGTTTCTTCCTGCTGGCGTTTTGGCTGAGAACTCAAGAGGCCGGTCGATTCTTAGTCGGCTTGTCGGTGACGATGGTGACCATCGGAGTCATGCTGGCCAACGCAATCGCGCCTACTGTGCGCAAACACATTCACGAGGAATCAATCTTCACCGCGGCCTTAGGACTCACTGCCCTTTCGGGAATCCTCGCCGGGTTGTTTGGCGGCGTTCTTGCTGGCGTGTTGCTGGCTCTCGTGGTCAACTTTGCCGCGGCGTTTGCCCGGTTGGCATTTGACTCGATTGTGCAACGCGACGCTCCCGACGCGAACCAAGGTCGTGCCTTCGCGCAGTTCGAGACGCGGTTTCAGCTGGCGTGGGTACTCGGTGGCTTACCGCCCGTGATCTTTACTCCACCTGGTGAAGTCGGGTTTGCAATCGTTGGGCTGATCGCGCTGTTTGCTGTGGGCACCTACATCGTGGGAGCCAAGTCGATTCAGGCTGGCAAGGAACTTCCCGAAACAATCAGTAAACGCGCGGGTCGCAAGATGCTGGCCGAGGTAGAACGGCGGCGAGCTCGCCGCTAACTGACTACGAGGTTTGATCGTCGAGTGGGAACTCAAGTCGGGCAAGCCACAACCCCGGCGCATCAAGCTCGGCTGGGGTTGGCAGCGGAGCGGCACGATTGAGTAATTGGTTGACGCCGTCTTGTTGTTGGCGTTCGAACACGCCAGCGATAAAGGTGCGGCCTCGCTCGACGAGTTGGCGAGTGAGACGCAAGCCCAGCAAGCGCTCGACGAAAATGTCGTCGGGTGATGTCTCGATGCGCCGGCGCCGAACGGCCTCGCTGATGCGGGCAGCGTCGCCGCCGATGAGACGAAATGCAATCTGATCGACCACGTGATCGATGTAGCCAACAACTGCAGCAAGTGCTGCGTCGAGCTGTGGCTGTAACGCCTCTTGAGCGGCGCTGCGCGTGGCGCCAAGCAGAATCTCGGGGTCGCCGAGCGAACGTTGAATCGCCTGCATTGGGTCGTCGCCATCGAACTCAAGAGACGAGAGCTTCTCGGCGACGGCGTTTGGATCGGGTTCGAACGCACCCACATGGGCACGAACCATCGCGCTGAGACCCTCGCGAATGTGGGTGACTGAAAAGACCACATGCGACGTGAGTTCTTGCACGAGCACCCAGATGCGCATTGAGTCTTTGGGGAGACTCCAGTCGAAGGCGAAGTCATCGATGGCACTTGGCAACACCGTGACCTGAGCGTTTGCAGAACGAGGAATAGGAAGGTCGTATTGACCAAACGCGCGTGTCGCGAGGTGCCCGACCATTGAGCCAATGGCCATGCCGAGCATCGCCGGCGCCATCATCTGGCTGAGCCCAAGCATCATCGCTGCCATGGGGTCGGTGTCGCCGTCGTTGTCGGCTGCTGACGGCCGCTTGCCGAGCGACACAGCGAGTTGAGTGAACAATGGCTTGTACGCCTCGAGCGTTTGCTGCGCCCATACGCCCGGGGTAACGGTGGTGATCTCGTAGCCAGAAAGTTCGTGGCCGGTAACATCGAGGAGATGGGGCTCGATGATTTGAGCCAATGCGGTGAGCGCAAAACGGACGCTCGGGTCGACGTTTGCCTCGGCCGTGCCGCCAGTTGCTGCGAGGTGGGCGAATTGTTTGGCCGCATCCCAATTGAGTGGTCCTTGTCCGGCAAGCGCCCGCGACAGATCGCCGAACATTGGTAGGCCCCCAAAGGGGTTATCGGCGGGGTCGCCCGCAGTCATATTGAGGATGCTACGGCAGATCTATCGGTTATCGTCGCGGCATGACGAGCATCCTGGTGACGGGAACCGAGAGCAGTCTTGGCACCCGGGTTGCGAAGCGACTTACTGGCGAGTGTGGGTTCGATGTCGTGTCGTCGGCAGCCCAACGCGCGGCGCTAGAGACCTCAACCGAGGCCGACCCGGCTGTACACATCGACATCGCTGTGCACCTGTCGGCTGGCGACCACGACACCCGCGCACGTCGCCGCGAAAGCGTTACCAAAGGTGCATCCGAACTCATTGAGCTTGCCGAGAAATCCGGGGTTCATCACCTCGTCCTCGTCTCGTCGGCGATGGTGTACGGAGCGTGGGCCAACAACCCGCTGCCGCTCACCGAAGACGCTCCGCTTCGTCCCGATCTCGATTTTGCATTTGCTCGTCAACTCGCTTCGGTCGAGCAAATGGTCGACGACTGGCGAACGGCCGAACCTGGCCGCACCGCCGCAGTGTTGCGCCCGGTAGTCACGATGGCCGCCGACGGCACCAGCAGCTTGGCTCGGGCACTCGCCGCTGGCATGGGCCAGCGCTCGGGCGAAGACGATCCAGGCGCGCAGTTTGTGCAACTCGATGACCTCGCTGCGGCTGTCACTCTGGCTGCAGAGAAGCGACTCGATGGAGTGTTCAATGTTGCCGCCGATGGGTGGGTTGCGGGCGACCGCGTGCGCGCCCTTGCTGGGTCGGCGCCTCGACTGAAACTGCCCACGCGTGTGGCCGAAGTGGTGGCGCGTATTCGTTGGCGCTTTCAGCGTGGTCCGATTCCTCCAGGCCTCCGCAGCTATACCCAGTGGCAGTGGCTGGTCTCGAACGACCGCCTCAAGTCGCAGGGCTGGGCACCTACCGTCACCAACGAACAGGCCTACGTAGAAGGCACCGAAGCCAAGTGGTGGACCATGATCACCCCGAAGCGCAAGCAAGAGTTCTCGCTTGCTGCGATGGCAACGCTCATCTTTGGATCATGCGCATTTGCTGTAGCGCTGGTTCGTCGCGCGAGGCGTCGCCGGGCTGGTTAATCAAACTGCGTGAGCTACATCGACGATGGATGGCTCGACAGCACAACGGGCACCACAATCGATGCCGACTCGCCCGCCCGACGCACAGTGAGGTGCACAGAGTCGCCCGCTGCATGGGCGGCGATGACCTGACCAAGGTCGTTGAGCAGGGCCACCGGCATGTCGTCGATTGCTTCGATGACGTCGCCCGCGCGGAGGCCGGCCGCATCGGCTGGACCATGGCTGACAACAGCGGCGACGCTGACGCCGCTGTCGTGAGCTGTTGGCTCGGGTTGAATGCCCAACCATGCTGGCACCGAAAGGTTGGCCGCGGCTTCGAGCGCTTTCAACATCGTTTCAACCGACACCAGCGACACCTGCGAACTGTTGAGCGTGCACAGTCCGAGTAGGCGGCCTTTGCGATCGACGACAAGAGAGCCCTCGACGGGAGTAGCGGCTTTGTCGAACGACAGATGCATTCCGTTGTCGTCGGACACGAACGTAACCTCAAGGGGCTCTGGCGACATCATCACCAGTCCGCCGGTGCGCGAGGTGTCGGAGCTGAGTTCGACAACCGATGCATCGATCTCGGAGGGGATGGAGAGCACCGCTGTGCCGGTGGCTTTGTCGACCAGAACCACTGCCCCAACCACGGTTTCGCCCGAGGGCAGAACCACCTCGATCCCTTGGCGGCCGTTGACCGCTTGCGCTGTGGTGATGACGAAGTGCCCTGGCGTGAGTGCAACAGCGGTGGCGGGATCGGAGCTTGCAGCGTCGGATGCGCCTACGAGCATCGTGGGCATTGGCGGACCGCTTGGCACTGGAGTTGGCGCCGTGGTGGTTGCGGGTGCGCTGGTATCGACAGGGGCTGAGTCGACCGTTCTTGGAATCTCGCGGATTGTTGTGGAGCTGTCTACGGCTGACACGCCAGCGGCGCTGTGATGCGGAATCATCATCCACAACAGCGCGACTGCGAGTGCGGCGCCGATGGTGCCCGTTGCAACGGAGAGGCCGCGTCCCACAACGAGTGGTGGCTCGCTGAGAGCCCACTGCGTTGCGCCTACTTCGGATGGGTGGCGCCACGCGCGCTCGTGCGCCGGCAGCGGCGCTTTGGGGTACTCGGGTTCGTCGTTACCCTCGTCTCGATCCACGGGGGCATGGTAGTGAACTGAGAGAACCAATGTATGTCGCCGCCGTGAAGGCTACGATGCGCACGATGCATCCTCCAGCGAGCGGCGACACGTGGGTTGGCCTCACCGTCGATACGTTGCCCATCGCCGAGGCCTACGAGTGGGCAGTTCGTGCTCACTGCGGTGCAGTGGTGTTGTTTTCCGGAACCGTGCGAGACCATGCCGAGGGTCGAGAGGGTGTTGACCATCTCACCTACGAGGCATACGACGAGCAGGCGCCGATCAAGATGAACGAGATCGCGCTCGAGGTTCGGCGCCGTTGGCCGAGCACCGGAGCCGTGGTGCTGTTGCATCGCACCGGTCGTCTCGAGCTTGGCGATAGCTCGGTGGTGGTCGTGGTGTCGTCGCCGCATCGTCCCGAAGCATTCGAGGCTGGGCGCTACGCCATCGATGCGCTCAAGGCCAGCGTTCCGATCTGGAAACACGAAGTGTGGCAGGGCGGTTCCGATTGGGGAACCGGAGCCCATGTCGTGACCGCACCACACGATGTTGCCGACCAGTCATCGTTGCAAAGCAATGGCGGCACTCAGTGACCCTTGCCGTTGTCATCGTCATCTGTCTTGTGGCTCTAGCCGCCGTTGCCTTTCTCGTCCTTGCTCGTCGTCGGCCAGATGATGGTGTCACGAGCTTTCGTCGTCATATCGATGCGCTTTCGCCCGAGGCGCGCCGTGAAGTGATTGAGCGCGTGCAGAACGCCCGCGAATCGGGCAAAGGGAAGTAGAGAAGTACATGGCCCGCGACCTCGCGATCGATCTCGGCACGGCGAACACGCTTGTCTACATGAAGGGCCGCGGCATTGTGCTGAACGAGCCGTCGGTCATTGCGCTCAACCGCCAGACCGGCGAGGTGCTTGCAACTGGCCGCGAGGCGTGGCAGATGATCGGCCGCACTCCTGGATACATCGTGGCTGTGCGTCCGCTTCGCGGCGGCGCCATCACCGACTTCGAGATCACCGAACGCATGATCCGGTTGCTGTTGCAGCGTGTTGGCGTCAGCCGTTTCACTCGGCCCAAAGTTGTCATCTGTGTGCCGTCGGCTATCACCGAGGTTGAGCGCAGAGCAGTGACCGACGCAGCCCGTCGGGCAGGCGCAGCCGATGCGCAACTCATCGAACAGCCGATGGCTGCCGCAATCGGCGCCGATCTGCCGATTGACGAACCGGTTGGCAACATGGTCATCGACGTTGGTGGCGGCACCAGCGAGACAGCGGTCATCAGCCTTGGTGGCGTGGTGGCGCTCGAGGCAGTTCGCGTTGGCAGCTTCGACATCGACGCGGCGATTCAGAACTACGTGCGCCGCGAGCACGGCATCGCGATTGGCGAGCGCACTGCCGAGGAAATCAAGGTTGCCATCGGCTCGGCCGATCCGACGTTCGACGAGAACGAAGCCGAGGTGCGCGGCCGCGACCTGATGAGTGGTCTTCCCAAGACCGTGTTGCTCAACCCTGAAGAGATTCGTTTCGCGATAGACGATGTGGTCTCAAGCATCGTTGCATCCGTGGTTCGTTGCTTAGCCAAGGCACCGCCCGAACTCGCTCAGGACTTCTTGGTTCGGGGCATGTATCTCGTTGGTGGCGGCGGCTTACTTCGTGGCCTCGCTCAGCGCATCGAACGCGAGACAAAGGTTCCGGTGCGTATGTCGCCGATGCCGCTCGAGGCAGTGGTGCTCGGCGCTG
>JBAXHD010000038.1:0-26412 GCA_037139095.1 Actinomycetota bacterium | reverse complement strand
GTCGGCCGTTGCGCAGGTTGTGCCCGAAGAACTACCACCGTTGACTCCCGTGCTGGTCGGCGACTTCGTGCCGCTCGTGTCATCCGATCCTGACGAGACTCGTGCAATGCCGTGGCGTCCCGTTTTCGACGATGCCGACGATCTCAATGGTTTGCTGAAAACCACGAGCCCGTTGTTGTCGAGGGCGTTTCGCGGCCAGCAACGAGACCCTCGGGCCAAGGGCTAGCTGAAAAACAGAACCGGCGCCCCACCAGGCAGGGGCGCCGATTCAGATTGTTTGGGTGTAGCGACGCCCCAACCAGGCATGGGGCGCCGCTACTTGTGTGGGGGTCTCCCGTCGGTTTGGGCTTATGGCGCCACCACCGGGGTTGTCGATGACGGGGTACAGGTTGGGCGCACCCGACTCGCCTCTTTGGCGATGCGACCGTTGGTCTTGGCGATATCGCGCTGCAGTTCAGCAATGCGATGGTTGATCTTTCGAACGCCCTTTGGCGAGGCGGTTGCCTTGGCTCCGTTCAGCGAATCGATGCGAGCGGTGAGGCTCGTGATTACGTTGTTCAAGCGGGCGGTGCGGGCAGCGACACGAGCGGGAGAGTGCGACGACTCGCACGAGTTCGCTGCGTGGTGGTTGGCCTCATGGTTGGCCTCGTGGACGCTGCTCGATGACGGAATGCTGCTCGATGACGGAACGCTGCTCGAGGTGTGTGGGTGGTCATCCACGCCGCCACGACCAGTGCCAGCACCGAATGCGGTTGCCCCACCATGGGCGATCAGGCCAAGCGACAACGTGACGACTGCAACTTTTGATGTGAACTTCATGATGTCTCCCTCAGTAGATGTTCGGAGATGACACGTCGCTCGCTTGAGAACGGTTTGGCTGACACGAAGTTTTCTTCTGGTGCGTAAAACCGGCGATACTGCACGGGTGGATATCAACGCCGACCTCAATGCCGCATGCCCTCCTGCCGGGCTTGTTCGTTGGGTCGACGATCTCACCGTGTACCCGCAATGGATGGGTCTCGTGCATCGCGCTGAACCCCTGAACAGCGATGCGCTGGGTCGGCCGACCTGGAACATCGAGTTAAGGGCTCGGCTTGGTCCGTTCGCTCGATCGAAGCGGCTCACGATGGTGCGAACTGAATACGCAAACATCGCTCAATCGGGTCACGCCGAGAATTGGCGCGTGGTGTTTGAGCGCGCCGAGCCCGATGGCCGCAAGCACAGTGTGTGGCGACTCAGTGTGCAGCTCGCCGCGGTGTCAGCTGGCAGTCGTCTCGACATGAACCTGCACTATGGCGGTGGTATGTGGGTTGGTGGCCTCGTTGAGCGGGCGCTCGAAGATGAGATCGCTGCCAGTCGCGAGCGCTTGCTCACATTGATCGGCGAGACCACGCCGTAAGCCGTCCGTCGCTGCGTCGCTCTACGTTGAGCGCGATACCGAAGCATTCGCTCAGTGACTCGGCAGTGAGTACGTGGTCGATGGCGCCAGTGGTGAGCACCTTGCCGTCGCGCAGCAACATCGCGTGGGTCATGCCTTGCGGCACTTCGTCGACATGGTGGGTCACCAAAATCAATGGTGGCGCAGCGGGATCGGTGGTGAGCTCGGCGAGTGCGTTCACGAGCTGCTCGCGGCCGCCAAGATCAAGACGGGCGCTGGGCTCATCGAGCACCAGTACGCCTGGTTCATTCATTAACGCTCGGGCGAGCAACACGCGCTGCTGTTCACCCGATGACAACGTGCCCATGCTTCGCTCGGCATAGTGCTCGACTCCCATGCGGGCCAGGCATGCGCGGGCGAGCGCGTAGTCGGCGTCGGTGTACGTGTGCCACCACGTTTCGAGCGCTGCGTACTTGGCGGTCACCACGGTGTCTTGCGCAGTGAGTTGGGGTCGCAACTGAGCGCCAAGCGCGGCCGACATCACACCGATGCGGCGCCTCAGCATGCGCACGTCGGTGCTGCCCAGTGTCTCTCCGAGCACGGTGACGCTGCCAGACGACGGGTGCTCGTACATCGATGCCATGCGAACGAGAGTGGTCTTGCCGGATCCGTTGGCTCCGAGAATGAGCCACCGTTCGTTGGATCGCACCGACCAGTTGATGTCGTCGAGAATTCGACGTTCGTCGCGAATGAACGTGACATGTTCGAAACGCAGTGCCTCGCTGCCAGAAAGAGTCGTCATGGTGCGCTCAGGCTAGGGCACGTGGTGACATCTGTTGCTGCCGCAATGACGATACGCAAACGGCGCAAGCAGATACCATTCGCCAAGTCATGCGCAAATTCGGCGGAGTATTGGTGGCGATGTTGTTGTCCTCGGTGGGCTTGCCGCTCGTCGGGTTCAACGCTGCCCATGCCGACAACGGTGCCGGCTCAGCGCAAGACGCGGCCCGTGAGATCGCAGCAGCGAGAGATCGAGCCAACGCTGCCGCTGAGGCATGGACCCAGGCCGAGTCGAAGCTCGATGGCATCAGAGACGAAAAGACCAAACTCGATCAAGAGGTTCTGGCGTTGCAGCAGCGAGCCAACGACTTGCAAGCAACCGTTGAGTCGGTAGCGGTCAACCGCTACATCGGCACCGGCACTACAGGCATCGGCTTGCTCACCGGCACTGCTGGCCCTACCGAGTTAGCCCAGACCGCAATGTTGATCGGCATTATCAACGAGGCATCGGCCAGCAGCCTCGACGAATATGCCGACATCCACAAGAAGCTCGACAAGAAGAAGATCGCTGCCGACAACACCTCAAAGAAGTTCGAAGCGGCGCAGGTCAGCTTCAAAGCCCTGCAGCAGAAAGCGCTCGATGAAGTAGATCGCTTGCGGCTGGTCGAAAAGGCTCGGCTGACCAGCGAGGCGGTCAAGAAGGCACTCGATGCTCAACGTCAGAAGGCCAACGAGAAGATTGCCCAAGACGCCGCCGACAAGCTCAAACGAGATCAGCAACAGGTCGTAGGCGCTGGCTCCGATGGCGGCGATATTGGCCATGGCGTCACGTCTGGCAACCGGGCGTCGGGCGGATCCGCGGGCGGTACCACCGGATCAGGCGGCGGTGGCGGTCACCCAGGGGTCACCATCGATCAGATCTACGGCAGTGGCGCCGATTGGGTGTGCCCCATCCAAGGCTCTACGGCGTTTGGCGATACGTGGGGTGCTGCCCGATCGGGTGGACGCAAGCACGAAGGCGTCGACATGATCAGCCCACGTGGCACGTTGATTGTGGCAGTGGTCGATGGCTTCGCCGAGGCACAGCAAAACGAACTTGGTGGAACCACCATCTGGTTCAGCGGCGCCGACGGCAATAAGTACTACTACGCGCATCTCGACGGGTACGCGACCTTGGGCCAAGTGGTCAAGGGAGAGGTCATTGGCTACGTGGGCGACACCGGCAACGCGCGTTTTTCTACGCCCCACTTGCACTTTGAGATTCATCCCCTTGGCGGGCCCGCCGTGAACCCGTACCCCACGGTTCGCGCCAACTGCTAGTCAGCCAGTTGCAACGCGAGCAGCGCGTTATGCGAGCCTAGGCAAATGGCCAACGACGATCTCGCTGCATCATTGTCTGCGGTGTTGGGCGGTGCTGCAATCGCCAATCTGTCACGTCTGTCTGGCGGTGCGTCACGCGAGACATGGCAGTTCAGTGCCAACGAACGGATGCTCATTCTGCAACGTCAGCGCGGCGGCGACATTCGCGATATGGGCAACGAGTTCGCAGTGTTACGCGCTGCTTTGGCTGGCGGGGTGCCGGTGCCCGAGGTGATTGCGGCATCCACCGACAAGAGCGACCTCGGCGCTGCCTACATGATCCTGAGCCATTTCGAAGGTGAGACCATCGCCCGCAAGATCTTGCGCGACGATCAGTTCGCCAACGCTCGCACTCATCTCGCTCACGACTTCGCAGTGGCGCTGGCGCGACTGCACAGCATCGACCCTTCCGCAGCACCGGGCTTGTTGCCAACCGATCAAGTCGTTCAGTACCGCGAGGTACTCGATGCGCTGAAGTATCCGCACCCCACGTTTGAGTTGGTGTTTCGCTGGCTTGAGCAGAACCGTCCGCCGGTTGGTCCACAGTGCATCGTGCACGGCGACTTTCGCTTGGGCAACATCATGGTTGGCCCCGATGGGCTGCGGGCAGTGCTCGATTGGGAACTTGCGCACATCGGCGACCCCATGGAAGACCTTGGTTGGCTATGCGTGAAGGCGTGGCGTTTTGGTGGTCGTAAACCGGTAGCTGGTCTTGGCGAGTACGACGAATTTTTCGATGCCTACGCGCGTGCCGCCAACGTGAACGTTGACGCCGACGTTGTTCGTTGGTGGGAAGTTCTCGGCACCTTGAAGTGGGGCATCATGTGCATCATCCAAACCCAGTCGCATCTCGGGCGAATTACTCGTAGCCACGAGTTGGCGGCTATTGGCCGCCGGGTGTGCGAGAACGAGCACGATCTTTTTCTGGCACTCGAGGGCAAGTGGTGATGCCGCACGACGTTCCAACGGCTCAACAACTTGTTGAGTCCGTGCGTGAGTGGCTCGAGCGCGATGTGCTTGCCGGTACTACGGGCCGTCTGCAGTTCCATACCCGGGTGGCTATCACGGTGCTCTCCATGGTCGAGCGCGAACTCGAACTCGGACCAGAGCAGGCCGAGCGCCACCTCGACCGGCTACAGGCGTTGGGCTTTGGCAGCGACGAAGAACTAGCACGCGCTATTCGTGACGGCGACGATCGCACCGACTCGTCTGCCGCGGTCCAAGAAGCGGTTCGCGCTGCTGTGTGGCAGAGCGTTCGCGACAAGCTTGCGGTGGCTAATCCGAAGTACTTGGACGCCGACCCAGGCTGACCGGTTGCACGGGTTGCCCGGCGGCGAGCTGCCCACATGCGGCATCGATATCGGTGCCGCGATTGCGGCGCACCGTTGCGTTCACACCGAGCTCTTCGAGGCGATCGCGAAACTTGTGAACGCGTGAGATCGGTGTGCCGCGCGTGGGATAGCCGGGCGTGGGGTTGAGCGGAATGATGTTCACGTGTGCGGGTAGAGGTAGCGAGCGACACAGCGCTGCCAGCTCGCGCGCATCGCTGTCGCGGTCGTTGACGCCATCGATGAGTGCCCACTCGAAGCTGAGTCGGCGGCCTTTGGCATCGAGGTAATCGGCGCACGCATCCATCAGCGCCCGCAGCGGGTAACGGCGGTTGATGGGCACCATGTCGTCGCGCAGGGTGTCGTTAGCTGCGTGCAACGACACGGCCAAGTTCACTTGCATGGGCCATTCGGTGACCCGCTTGATACCGGGCACGAGGCCCACGGTGGACACGGTGATGTGGCGGGCGCCAAGGCCGATGTCGTTGTTGATGCGCTCGATCGCTGCCCACACCGTTGGCTCGTTGGCGAGCGGTTCGCCCATTCCCATGAACACCACGTTGGCTAAGCGGCGATTGAGTTCGCGCGCCTTTCGTGAGGCGCGAACTACTTGTTCGACGATCTCGCCGACGGTCAGTTGTCGGGTGAATCCGGCCTGACCCGTGGCGCAGAATCCGCAACCCATTGCACAGCCGGCTTGGCTGCTGACGCATACCGTGACGCGGTCGGGATAGAGCATCAACACGGTTTCGATGCGGCTGCCGCCAGCGAGTTCGAAGAGGTACTTCACGGTGTCGCCATCGTCGTTGATTCGTTCGACAACAGTGGTGAGCGCCGAGGGCAGTTCGGTCTCGAGTCGAGCGCGCAGCGCCTTGGGCAATGTGGTGAGTTCGCTGGGCTCGCTCAGTTGCTCGTAGAGACCCTTCCAGATCTGGTCGACTCGAAAGCGCGGTTCACCGGCAAGCTTCTCGCCGAGTTCGGCTCGGGTGAGGTCGTAACGGGTTCGAGTGGCGGTCATGTTCAGAGGCCCAACTCGGCGCTGAGGCGTTCGTACTCGTTGATGCGTGAACGCAAGACGTCGATACTCGCCATCCAGAACCCAACATCGCTCACATCGAGCGCAAACGACTGCCCGAGTTCTTCGGCGCTGTTCATGCCTGCCCGTGACAGCAGATCGTCGTAACCGCCACGAAACCGATCGGGGTCGTCTTGATAGCGAGCAAAGAGGCCAAGCCCGAACAGCAGGCCGTAGGTGTAGGGCCAGTTATAGAAGTGTGAGCCGTAGTAATGGCCCTTCACTGCCCACATGTATGGATGGGCAGTGCTCTGGTCGAGTCCGTCTGCATATGCGGTGAGCTGGGCTTCGAGCATCAACTCGTTGAGTTCGGTCACGCCAAGCGTGCGTCGCTGGCGTCGAGCGAAGACCTCGGTCTCGAACAAGAAGCGACTGTGGATGTCGACCACAACCTGTGCCGAACCCTGGAGGTCTACATCGAGTAGCGCGAGGCGGTCGTGGCCCTGAAGGTGTTGCAGGCCCTCTTCGACCACAAGCGTTTCGCAGAAGATGCTGGCGGTTTCGGCCAGTGCCATGGGCAGGCGTCGCTGCAGCGGCGTGCGATGCGCCAATTGGGTGTTGTGGTAGGCGTGACCGAGTTCGTGGGCGGTGGTCTGGGCGGAATCGACGCTGCCTGTCCAGTTGAGAAAGACCAATGAACGATCGCCAACGAACGGGGCGCAAAAGGCCCCGCCGCTCTTGCCTTGGCGTGGCTCGGCGTCGATCCAGCGGCCATCGATGGCGCGGTCGACAAGGCCGTGCAAGGTTCCTCCGTACGATGCGAACGCATTGCGAACAATGCCGAGGCCGTCTTGCCATGAGATAGATGCCGGAGCAAATGGCAACGGAGCAAACAGGTCGCGCCACTGAAGCGCGCCACTCTGGCCGTGCAAACGAGACTTGACGCGCATCCACCGATGAAAGTCGGGAAGCGCCGACTGCACCGCGGTTTGCATTGCGTCGAAGGTGGCGCGGCTCACGCTGTTTGCATAGAGCGATGCGTCGAGTGGCGATGCCCAGCGCCGACGACTGTTGACCACGTTTGCTTCGCCCTTTACGCCGTTGAGCGCTGCGGCGCACACCACCGCAACGGTAGGCCAAGCGCTCATCTCTGCGTCGTAGGCCGCTTGACGAACGGCGGGATCGGCGTGGGTGGCCAGCCCGCGAACCGCAGCCATCGGCAGGCGTTGGGTCTCGCCGTCGGCCGAGTGCACATCGGCTTGCAATTGTGAGGTGACGTCGGAATGCAGGCGACCCCAGGCGGCTGAACCCGAACGTGAAAGCTCGGCGTAGAGACCTTCTTCGATCTCGCTCATTTGGTGCTCGGCGCGTGCGGCCAAACGAGTGAGCGGGCCGAGGTGCTCGTGAGCTTGTGGACTGACTGCGGCAAGCGCTTCAGCGCCGAGCGCTGCGACCCAGTCGACCAATCGGGCCATCAATGGCTTGCCGCGCGAGTACAGCGTTTGCAGTTCGTCGGCGAGGGCCTGGGCTTGTTCGTCGTAGCTGTTTGTCGACACGGTGGCTTCCACGTACACCGAGAGCTCTTCGAGTTGCTGTTGCCACTCGTTGATCGCAGAGATCACGGCGTCGGCCACAGTGCCATCGTGGGCTGTGACAGCGCGTGCTTCGACCGAGCGAACTCCGTGCTGCTCGAAGAGTGCCTCGAGTCGATCGGTGTCGGCGCCACAGCGTTCGCGCGCGGCAAGGAACGTGCGAGCCTCGAACGACTCGTGCACATCGGAGACGTCCCAGCGGGGGAGTTCTTCTGTGGTGCTCATCGGGCGTCTCCTTGCGGGGTCAGGTGGGGGGCGATGGTGCCTTGGTACATGCAGTCGACACGGTGAATCGCGAAACCAAGCTTGGTGTAGAGCGCCACAGCGCCTGTGTTGTCGGCATCGACGAACAACATGCCCACGGTGATGCCACGCTCGGCCATGTTGTTGAGTCCGGCCAGCGTGAGGGCTCGTCCTAATCCGAGACCGTGAAAATCGGGGTCTACCGCGATCACATAGATCTCGCCGAGTGCTGGGTTCGTATCGCTGTGAATCTTGGTCCAGCAAAACCCGGCGAGGCGGGCGTCGTGCTCGTGCAATAGAAATCCGGTGGGTTCGAACCACGGCTCACTCATTCGTGACCTGAGTGTGTCGTGGCTCCAATGGCCCTGCTCGGGGTGCCATGCAAAGGCGCGGCGGTTCACCTGGAGCCACGCGTCGTCGTCGGCGCCTGGTCTGAAGGGGCGAGTGCTCAACGTGAAATCGATATTGGTGGGCAAAGAGCGTCGCATTTGATAGAGCCGCCGGCGCGGTGCCAAACCAAGGTTCTCGGCAATGGCGTCGTGCGTAGGGGTTGGCGAGTAGACCAACCAACTCAGATCAATGGGTTCGGTGGTGCTCGCACTGACGGCTTTGATGGCGGCGTCCATCATCGTGGGGGTGATGGCTTCGAGTTCGCTGCGGCGATCGGGCCGGACAACAAGCTCGACTGACCACGACGCTGCGGTGGGTGACGCCTGCGCATAGGCGACGGGAACCGGGGAGTCGGAATCGGTGAGTCGAATCCGGAGTACATCGCTGCGTGTGTCGCTGGTGAGATCTACCCAGAACTGGTCGGACACGGGTCGGTATCCGTCGGCAGCCTCGGCGAGGCCGATGAGATCGAGCACGGCCGATGACGCCGTCGCGTCAAGGTGCGCCGAAACATCGATCGATTGCATTGGGCTGAGGATACCTCGTCACCCCAACTGCCGAACGGAAGCCCCTAGGGTGACCGGCGTGAGTTCACCACGTACCCCCAAAGGCCGCGCCAAAGAAGTGGCGCGTCGCCTCACTGTCGAATACCCCGAAGCAGTTTGTGAGCTCGATCACCGCAACGCGTTCGAGTTGCTGGTGGCCACAATCATGGCGGCGCAGTGCACCGACGTTCGGGTCAACATGGTCACCCCTGCGCTGTTTGACCGCTATCCAACGGCACACGATCTCGCCAGTGCCAACCCCGCCGACGTTGAGGTCATGATTCACTCAACAGGCTTCTATCAAGCCAAGACCCGCAACATCATCTCGATGGCGCAATCGTTGGTAGATCAATACGGCGGTGAGGTCCCCACCGAACTGAAGGATCTGGTCACGCTGGCGGGCGTTGGTCGAAAGACCGGCAACGTGGTGCGTAGCGTTGTGTTCAAGCTGCCCGGTCTGCCGGTAGACACCCACGTTGGGCGACTGAGCCGCAAACTTGGTTTGACTGAGCAGGAAGACCCCGTGAAGGTTGAGCGCGAACTTAATGAGTTCCTGCCGCCTGCCGAATGGGGCGATTTCAGCTTGCGGGTCATCTTGCATGGTCGCCGGGTATGCGACGCCAAGAAACCCAAATGCGGCGAATGTGTCCTCGAGGACATCTGCCCGTCGTCGTTGCTGCCACGCAAGCGGGCCGCTTCGCCAAAGTAAGTGCCGGTCATCCACCTTGCGGCTCAAATTACGTCGAAGTTTTTCTTGCGTCGATGATTGCCCAGTGCAACAATGTTTTCACCAACCAGGTCCCGCCACCTGGATTGTGGGTGTTGCCGGGATCCGCCGCCTGGCTTCACAGCACAGCGACCCCGCAAGGGGTCGTTGTCATTTTTCGACACAATTGCGCAGTATTCAGCGCGCCAACTTCATCGCCCGCTGCATCGCCCGATGCGCGTTTCGCAATGCTCGTTCGGCTTCGTAGAGAGCAGCGATGAGATCGTCTTGTGGTGTGCCAATCAACGGCTCGGCCAGACCCGCCACCCGGCCCCGATACATGTTGATGCCATCGGCGATCACGCTGATTTCGGCAGACGATGAAGAACTCATCTCGGCATTCTGGCCTACGCGGTCTCTCGATCCGCCACGCATCGCTGCAAACAATGTGTTCGTGTGTTGAACAGCGTGCTCGCTAGCCTGCCCGTGTGGCTCGCATAGCTGTACGTGATGATCTCAAGGCTCTCGAGGGCTACCACTCGCCACAGGTGTCGGTTCGCGTGCGTCTCAACACCAACGAATCGCCCACCCCGCCTCCCGCGGCGTGGAGCGATGCGTTCGCTGCCGAGGTCTCACGCATCGAGTGGCATCGCTATCCCGACCGAGCCGCCACCGAACTTCGCGCAGCCATCGCCGCGTTGCACGGTGTCGAGGCGAGCCAAGTGTTTGTGGCCAACGGCTCTAACGAGGTCTTGCAAACGCTGCTGCTTACCTACGCCGGCCCGGGTAGAACCGTGGCCACGTTCGAGCCCACGTACCAACTGCATGCTCACATCGCCCGACTCACGGGCGCCACGGTCGTCGAAGGCGAGCGCAACCACGACTTCACGCTCGATCTCGCCGAAGTGCGCCGCGTGTGCGAGACCGCTCAGCCGATCATCACGTTCTTGTGTTCACCCAACAATCCAACGGGCTTGGTTGAGCCAGAGTCAAATGTGCGCGAGGTCATGGCGATGGCGCCAGGCTTGGTGGTGGTCGATGAGGCCTATGGTCAATTCGCCGACTGGACTGCGCTCGATCTCATCGACGAAGAGACACCGTTGGTGGTCAGTCGCACGTTTAGCAAGACATGGTCGATGGCGGGCGCACGGCTGGGTTACCTCGTTGGTCCCTCGTGGTTGGTGGCCGAACTCGACAAGGTGATCTTGCCGTACCACCTCGATACTGCCAAGCAGATCGCGGGTCGCCTTGCGTTGCGTTACGTGAACGAGATGCAGCAGCGCATCGACCTCATCGTGTCCGAGCGCGAGCGCATTCAGACTGCATTCGCCGTGATGCCGGTGCACTCGTGGCCCAGCGGCGCAAACTTCATTCTGTTCAGGCCCACCGCGCTTGCGGGTCGAGACGTGTGGCAGCGACTTGTGGACCGCAGCGTGTTAGTTCGCGATTGCAGCGGTTGGCCACGCCTCGAAAACTGTCTGCGGGTCACCGTGGGTACACCCGAAGAGAACGACGCATTTCTCGCCGCACTGCAGGAGGTTCTGGCATGACTCGCACAGCAAGCCGTGTTCGCAAGACCAAGGAGACCTCGATCGAGATGTCGATCGACCTCGACGGCACCGGTGTCACCAACATCTCAACCGGCATCCCGTTCTATGACCACATGCTCGATCAGCTTGGTCGCCACGGTGGTTTCGATCTCACCATCCAAGCCGTTGGTGACCTGCACATCGACACCCATCACACGGTCGAAGATGTGGCCATCACTTTGGGCGAGGCGTTCCGCGAAGCCGTTGGCGACAAGGTTGGCGTTCGTCGCTTTGCCAGCGGGCTGTATCCGCTCGACGAAGCGCTCGTCGAGGTTGCTCTCGACCTCTCCGGTCGTCCATTCATGGTCTGGGATGTACCCACGCTCGAGTGCCTTCCGCTCGGCAACCCTGCGTTCGATCCCCAGTTGGCCGAGCATGCCATCAGCAGCTTCGCCACCGCTGCGGGAATCACCCTGCACATGTCGTTGCGGCGCGGAACCAACGTCCATCACATCATTGAAGCTGCGTTCAAAGGTTTGGCGCGTTGCCTACGCGACGCCGTACGCGTCGAGGGCTCATCGTTGCCCTCTACCAAGGGTGTGTTGTGACTTCACGCCGTCCGGTTATTGCTGTTCTCGACTACGGCATCGGCAACTTGCGCTCCGCTGAGAAGGCGCTTCAGCGCGTCGGTGGCGATGCGTTGCTCAGCGCCGACCCCGGGTTCATTCGCGATGCCGACGCGGTGGTGCTTCCTGGCGTCGGAGCGTTTGGGGCATGCATGAATGCACTTCGGTCTGCCGGCCTCGAAGAGAGTGTGCACGACGCGGTTGATTCGGGTCGACCGTTTCTCGGTATCTGCGTCGGCATGCAAATGCTTTTCGACTCCAGCGAAGAGACGGCCGATGCGGCTGGTCTCGGCGTGCTGCCCGGTGTGGTGCGGTGGATTCCTGCCGGCGTGAAGCGACCGCAAATGCAGTGGAACAAACTGCGCATCAGTAACTCGGGCGACACGATGCTTGCTGGGTTGGGTAACGACTCGTGGATGTACTTTGTGCACTCGCTGCACGGTGTCCCCGACGACCCAGCGATGGTGGCGGCCACTGTCGAATATGGCACCGAACTCAATGCTGCGTTTCGCAACGGCAACGTGTTCGCTACGCAGTTCCATCCTGAGAAGTCGGGTACCTCGGGCCTTGCGTTGCTCGCCAACTTTGTGAAGTCGGCCGCAGCATGAAAGTGGCACGCGTCATTCCTTGCCTCGATGTCACCAACGGGCGCGTTGTGAAGGGCGTCAACTTTGTTGGCCTTCGCGACGCTGGGGACCCAGTTGAACTTGCAGCGCGATACGACAACGAAGGCGCCGATGAGTTGGTGTTTCTCGACATCACTGCGTCATCCGATGGCCGCGAGACAATGGTCGATGTCGTGCGTCGCGTGGCCGAGCAAGTGTTCATTCCGTTCACCGTCGGCGGCGGCATTCGTAGCGTCGAAGACGCTCGCCGCATGCTGCGAGCCGGGGCCGACAAGGTCAGCGTCAACACCGCTGCGTTCGAACGTCCCGAGTTGATTTCCGAGATCGCCGCAGAGTTCGGTTCGCAGTGTGTGGTCTGTGCTGTAGACGCTCGAGCCAACGCTGCTGGCGGTGGTTGGGAAGTGTTTTTGCACGGCGGCCGAACGCCAACAGGGCGCGATGCGGTTGAGTGGGCGCAACAGGCAACTGCGTTAGGTGCTGGCGAGATCTTGCTCACCTCGATGGATCGCGACGGCACCCGCGAAGGTTTCGAAAACAACCTCACGCGAACCATTGCCGACTCGGTCAATGTGGCGGTCATTGCCAGTGGCGGTGTGGGCAATCTGCAGCACCTTGTCGACGGCATCGTCAATGGTCACGCCGATGCAGTGCTTGCGGCATCGATCTTTCACTTCGGCGAGTTCACCATCGCCGATGCAAAGCGGGCGCTCATCGCCGCAGGGGTTACTGTTCGCCCTCCCGCCTGATCTCGCTGTACGGTCACGGTATGCCTCAAACAAAGATGCCATTTCGTCGGCTTGGTCGCTCAGGTCTGCAGTTGTCGGTTCTCTCATTCGGATCGTGGGTTACGTTCGACAACCAACTCAAAGACGACACTGCGCTCGAATGCATGCAGGCCGCACACGATGCTGGCTGCAACTTTTATGACAACGCCGAGGCCTACGCAGGCGGCGAGAGCGAGGCCATCATGGGCCGCGTCATCGAGCAGCTTGGCTGGAAGCGTCAGAGCTACGTGCTCTCTACCAAAGTGTTTTGGGGCATCGACGGCAACATGCCCAACATGTCGAACACGCTGAACCGTAAGTACCTGCATCACTCGATCGAGGGCTGCCTCGATCGTTTGCGCGCTGACTTCATCGACTTGTTGTTCTGCCATCGCGCCGACCCCAACACGCCCATCGAAGAAACCGTGTGGGCGATGCACGACCTCATCGAGCGCGGCAAAGTTCTTTACTGGGGCACCAGCGAATGGACCGCCGACGAGATCCGTGCCGCGTACGAAATCGCCGAGCGTCATCATCTGCACAAGCCAGTGATGGAACAGCCGCAGTACAACATGATGGAGCGCCGCAAGGTCGAGGTCGAGTTCGCTCGGCTCTACTCAGACATTGGTTTGGGCACCACCATTTGGAGTCCGCTGGCCTCTGGTTTGCTGACCGGTAAGTACCGCGATGGCGTGCCCGAAGACAGCCGTGCAGCGCTGCCTGGCTATGGCTGGTTGGCCAAGCGCCTCACCGATCAGGCCGAGGTCGATCGAGTCGAGCGTCTGCGTCCTATCGCCGAAGAGATCGGTTGCACAATGGCTCAGTTGGCCATTGCATGGTGCGCCTCGAACCCCAATGTCACCACCGTGATCACCGGCGCGAGCCGCGCGTCGCAGGTTGTCGACAACATGGGTGCTCTCGAAGTGCTCGAGGTATTCACCCCCGAACTGAAGCAGCGCATCGACGCGGCAATCGCCAAGTAGGCGTAGGTCAGGCGCCGATCACGGCCGGATTGCCGGTGGTCCACAACATGGTCAGCTTGCGGTGGGCGATTCGCCAACCGTGGCTGGTGCGCACCAACTGGTCGTCGTAGCGGCCCGCGATTACGTACTGCGAACCGCCTTCGGCAGCGGCGCGCACATGCTGTGCGTGAAAGTGGCAACGACTTGTGGCCGTAGCTCCATCGACATGCAGATCGATGAGCTGAGAGCCGACCAAGTGCTGGCTCAGGTCGAGCGTTGCCAACACGCTGTTGATGAGTGCCCACATTTCTTCGGGTCCGTGCTGGGTGCCGCGGCCAAGGCGGGCTGTTGCATCGGCTGTAAACACGGTGTCGAACAACTCGCGATCAAGCGTGTCGAGCGCCCAGCAGTAGCGGGCAATGAGCTGACGGATGTCGTCGTGGCTTTGCAGGCGATCAAGCTGATCGTTGGCGGTCATGTGCTCGCCTCGAGGTGGGCGCACACGGCTTGGACCACAATGTTGAGCCGGCCGCTAAGAAAATGATCTGCCATCGTCACGGTGCTCTGCGTACACGACACCCAAGACGCTGTGAGGTCGGCGGTGGCCGCTGGGGCGCTGTACTGATCGTGCTCTGGAACCAGAAGCAGCTTTGGCCGGTAATCAGTGTCGGCAAGGCAGCGAGAGTTCATCGCTGCCAGCGGGGGAGCGATGCCGACCCACCCGGCGATGCGTGGGTCCACCACATTGAGCGACACAAACGCGCCGAATGAATAGCCCACCAACCAGATCGGCGCATCGGGGTCGATGACCTCGAGCAGTTCGATGGCCGCAAGAATGTCGAGCCGCTCGCTATCGCCGCCGTCATGAGTGCCCGATGAGTTGTTCACGCCGCGAAAGTCGAACCGCAGCGCAGTAAAACCAATGTCGACCAAGGCGTTGAACAACGCATCGACTACTGGATTCAACCGGTCGCCACCAAAGAGTGGATGGGGATGAGCAAGCACCACGGCGCCGCGGGCGCCATCGACCCGAACGAGATCGGCTTCTACCTGAGCGCCGTCGAGCGCCTCGAGCATCACAGTTTCAATCCGCACGCCCCAGACGGTACCGTCGTGCTGTGGCCGACGAAGACACCAAGCTCCCTATCAAGATGCTGAACGATCGTCTTCTGGTGCACATACCCGACAAAGATTCCGAGCGTCGCACGATGGGCGGCATTCTCATTCCGGCTACCGCACAACTGGCCAAGCGCTTGGTGTGGGCCGAAGTTGTGGCTCTCGGCCAGAACGTTCGCAGTGCCGAAGTTGGCGATCGCGTGTTGTTCAGCCCCGACGATCGCTACGAGGTCGAGGTGGGCGGCAAGGACTACATCATGTTGCGCGAGCGCGATCTGCACGCCGTTGCGGCATCTCGCAACGAGAGCAGCACAGGGCTCTACATCTAAACGATCGGGCGAGTTGAGGCCGTCGCCTCTAACATGGCCGAATGCCAACCGGAGTACCGATCGACGCCACCCCAGACCAACTCGCTGCGGTGAAGTTTGATGCCGCCGGTCTGGTGCCGGTTATCGCCCAAGACATCGCCACCAACGACGTGTTGATGGTTGCGTGGATGAACAGCGAGACCTTGCAGATGACCTTCACCGAAGGACGCATGGTCTATTGGAGTCGCAGCCGCCAAGAGGTGTGGCGCAAAGGCGACACCAGCGGCGATCGTCAGTTTGTACGCGAGGCCTACTACGACTGCGACGCCGATGTGTTGCTGTTCAAGGTTGAGCAAGAAGGCAACGGCGCCTGTCATACCGGTGCGTATAGCTGTTTCTTCCGTCGCTTTGGCGCAGAGGACTGACGAGCGATGAGCGATTTCCGTCTGCGTCCCTCGCGTGAAGAATTCCACGCTCTCGCTGCCGAGCACACCGTGTTGCCGGTGTGGACCGAACTGCTTGCCGACCTTGAAACACCGGTTGCTGCCTATGTGAAATTGGTGGGCGACGGCAACGGTTTCTTGCTCGAGTCTGTCGAGCACGCCGAACGCTGGAGCCGCTATTCGTTCGTTGGTCGGTCACCGCAGGCCTCGATGTTGCTGCGCAACGGCGCAATCACTGTCGAAGGTTCGCTGCCGGCCGATGTTCCGCTCGACAAGGGCATCTTGGCTGCGCTCGAAGGAATCTTGAAGCACTACAAGGCGCCGTTGTTCCCCGACTTGCCACCGCTGCAGGGCGGGTTGATGGGCTTTTTGGGTTACGACGTCATCCGCGAAGTGGAGAACCTGCCCAATGCGGCAGCCGACGACCGCGGCATGCCCGACGCCGTGATGAGCGTGATTGGTTCGCTCGCTGCATTCGATCATTGGCGACAGCGCGTGTATCTCATCGAGAGCGTGCCGGTGCTGAACCTCACGGCCGCCGAACTCGATGCCGCCTATGACGCAGCCGCGCAACGTGTGCAGCAATCCGTGTCCGATCTCGCTCGGCCATTGGCCTATGCGCCGGTGTCACCGCCCGAACCGGGCGAGGCGTTGCCAGCGATGACCTCGTCGATGCCTAACGGTCAGTACCAGCAGGCCGTCGAAGTGGCCAAAGAGCACATCCTTGCTGGCGACATTTTCCAGGTGGTGTTGTCGCAGCGATTCGATATCGATCTTCAGGCCGACCCGTTCGATGTGTATCGCGTACTTCGCCAGATCAACCCGAGCCCCTACATGTACTTCTTGCGTCATCCTGAGATGACCTTGGTGGGCTCGTCGCCCGAGCCGATGGTTCAGCTGTTGCAGGGCAAGGTCGTGTCTCGTCCCATTGCGGGCACGCGTCGCCGCGGTCGCGATGAAGAACACGATCGGCGTATGGCCGGCGAGTTGCGCGAGAACCCCAAAGAGATCGCCGAGCACATCATGCTCGTCGACTTGGCCCGCAACGATGTGGGCCGCGTCTCCAAGTTCGGCACCGTGCATGTCGACGAACTGATGACCCTCGAGAAGTACAGCCACGTGATGCACCTCACCTCTGAGGTGTCGGGTTCGCTGGTGGCCGGCAAGTCACCTATCGATGTGTTGCGAGCAACGCTGCCTGCGGGCACGGTCAGCGGCGCACCCAAGGTTCGGGCGATGGAGATCATCGATTCGCTCGAACCAGTGAAACGTGGGCCGTACGCGGGTGTCGTGGGTTACATCGACTTCAGCGGAAACCTCGACACGGCACTTGCGATTCGCACAATGTTCGTCAGTTCGCATGGCGCCCATTTGCAGGCGGGTGCGGGCATCGTTGCCGACTCGATTCCTGAAGAAGAAGATCTCGAGTGCGCGAACAAGGCATCGGCGTTCTTGGCCGCCATTCCGGCTGCTCGGCGAATGACTGCCCGACGCCGCGAAAAAGGCACAGTCGCTTAAGTCTGAGCACAAGTCCACCGCAACGCGTGATCGCGCGCCACACTAGGCACGTGACTGCCTTTTGGACTGAAGTAGATCGTGATGTTGTACGCGTATCGGGCGACGATGCGCTCACCTATGTACAGAGCCAGATCAGCCAGGACATTCGAGGGCTGGCCGTTGGCGCTTCTGCCTACAGCTTCGTCTTGCAGCCCATCGGCAAGATCGATGCGCTCTTTCGTATTACCCGCGTGGCCGACCAAGAGTTTGTGATCGACACAGACCATGGCTTCGGCGAACCGCTGATGACGCGGCTGAATCGCTTCAAGATTCGTGTGAAGGTCGATATCGCTGCGATGCAATGGCGATGTGTATCAGTGCGCTACGCAACTGAGGCCGTGGCTCATGGTGTGCCTGCATGGGGCGCCGCCGATGCATTCGATCTCATCGGTCCAGATCCGCAAGCGCCCGCAGGCGTAGCGCAGGGTTCTCTTGCCGAGCTCGAGCTGGCTCGAATCAGTGCTGGGTGGCCCGCGATGGGCAGCGAGATCACCGACGCCACCATCCCAGCCGAGACCGGCGTTGTGGCCTATGCCGTGAACTTCACCAAGGGTTGCTATCCCGGCCAAGAGCTTGTCGAGCGCATGGATAGCCGTGGCTCGCAAGCACCGCGGTTCGTGCGTCGTTTGCAGAGTGCAGCGCAGCTCAATGTTGGCGACGAGATCACTCATGGCGCAACGGTGGTTGGTCACGTCACGAGCTCAGCTCAGCGGCCCGCTTCGGGCGACAATGCGGGGGAGTGGTGCGCGCTTGCGTCTATTTCGCGTTCGGTGCAGCCGAGCGATGTGGTGCAGGTGTGCGGCCACGATGTGACGGTGCTTGCGGCTCGGGCCTTAGAGGCTTAGCGAAAGCTCGCTGCGAAGAATCGTTACCTCGGGATGATCGCGCAGGCGCACGAACTCGGGAAGCTCATCGATGGCCTGGGCCAGCGCACCAAGGTTGGTGCCGCTGGCAAAGGCGGCCTGTAACCATTTCACGGCGAGCTCGTTGTCGTTGAGGGCTGCAGCGCATTGCGCCACAACCACTGCGGGCATCGTGCCCGGCGAGCGCCGATAGAGATCGGCCGCGTATCGGGCAGCGACGTCGAACTGCCCCAACCGCGCGAGTGCCGTAGCCAACACGTATTCGCTGTACGCATTGCCCGTAGGCAATGGCTGGGGCAACAAGCCAACGAGTGCCGCGAGTTCTTCGGGGCTTGCTGCGTCTGGTGGCATCCAGTTTGCGCTCTGATTTGCATCGAAGTTGTCGGTGAGCAGTCGAGCTGCTTCGTCGAGCTTGCCCACGCGTGCAAGTTCGGCTGCGCGGAACCATGGCGAAACGTTCATACCCGGAGGAAAGGCGCCGGGCTTGCCGGTAGTCCACGCATCGCGTTCGGCGCTGACTGCCCACTGTTGCCAACTGCCGTGTCGATCGAGCGACGTCTGGGTCTTGCGATGCTGCAGCATTTGCAGTTGGGTCAGCAGCGGGAAGATCAAAAAGTATGGGCCGATCGCGTGGTTGCCAAAAGCGAGCACAACGAGAGCGCCCGAGGTGACAGCGATGCTGAAGTAGATCATCGCGGTGCGAGCCCGACCGGGGATGATTGCATCGAGGCCGCTCATCATGATGTTGCCGCCATCAAGCGGCAAGATCGGCAACAGGTTCACGAGGCCGATGATGGGTCCCGCCCACCACACAGCCAGCGTCGGCGCGGTGCTGCGGATGTGATCGACATCGAACGGACTTGTGCCCAACGCTGCGAGGACGATGATGCCCAACACGATTTGCACAGCCGGCCCCGCCACTGAGATGCCAGCGCGTTCCCAGCGCTTGAGCGCTCGAGTGGGTTGAAACGATGCGTAACCCGCCAGGAAGTCGAGCGCAATGCTGGCTTCGGCGCCAGTTGCGCGAGCGGCAAATGCGTGGCCGAGTTCGTGGATCAGCGTAAAAAGCCCGACGCACCCCGCAAGCCAGAGTCCGACTTCGCCCGGGTTCAGGAAGACGAACAACGCCATCAGCATTACGAAGCCGGGACGAATGTCGACCGGGAAACCAAAGATGCGCAGGCTTGGAGCGGTGCTCATCCAGCGAGCCTACGACGCACGCATTGGTATTCGAGCGCGTTGGCCCGTTCTGGGGACCATTGGGTGTTAATCCGCTGCGTATCTCCCGTGTTTGCGGCTCAATCTTCTACACTCAATCCCCGTGTCGTACGTCTACGCTTTCTCCCACAAACATCGCCGTCCCCCTATGGAGTACAAAGACCTCCTTGGCGGAAAGGGTGCCAACCTCGCTGAGATGACCAGTGTGTTGAAACTGCCGGTGCCGCCGGGTTTCACCATCAGCACCGACGCCTGCCGTGCGTACATGCATGGCGGTTGGCCAACCAGCCTCGACGCCGAGATCGCTGCGCAAGTGGCCAAGCTCGAAGCAACCATGAAGCGCAACCTCGGCGACGCCGATGATCCGCTGCTCGTGAGCGTTCGCTCGGGTGCCAAGTTCTCGATGCCGGGAATGATGGACACCGTGTTGAACCTTGGTCTCAACGACAAGAGCGTTAAGGGTCTGGCTCGTGTTACGAGCGACGAGCGTTTCGCGTACGACAGCTACCGTCGCTTCATTGCGATGTATGGCCGCATTGTGCTCAACGTGTCGGGCGAGCCCTTCGAGCACGAACTCGAAGCCGCGAAGAAGTCTGCAGGCGTCAAGACCGATGCCGAGATTCCAGCAGCAACGCTCAAGGCGCTGTGCCAGTCGTATAAGGCCATTGTTAAAGAGGCCACTGGCAAGGCATTCCCACAAGATCCTGTGAAGCAGCTGCGTGGCGCAGTCGAGGCTGTGTTTGCCAGCTGGAACGGTGCCCGCGCCATTGCCTACCGCGTGCGCGAGCGCATCAGCCACGAGCTCGGCACCGCTGTGAACGTGCAGGTCATGGTGTTTGGTAACCGTGACCAGAACAGCGGCACCGGCGTTGGCTTTACCCGTAACGCAGCCACTGGCGAGAACAAGCCATATGGCGACTTCCTCATCAACGCTCAGGGCGAAGATGTTGTTGCTGGCATCCGCAATACCGAAGACCTCGATCACATGAAGGGTCATTTCCCCGGCCTTCACGCCGAACTGATGACCATCTTTGAGCGTCTCGAGCGTCATTACACCGACATGTGCGACACCGAGTTCACCATTGAGCAAGGCAAGTTGTGGATGCTTCAGACTCGTGTTGGCAAGCGCACCGGCGCTGCCGCGCTGAAGATGGCCGTCGACATGACCAAGGGCACCGGCAAGGGCGATAAGCGCTGGAAGATCAGCCGCACCGAAGCCATCACACGCGTTGCCGCCGAGCATCTCGATCAGGTCTTGCATCCTCAGTTCGCCGGCAAGGGCAAGGTGTTGGCTAAGGGTCTCGCTGCGTCGCCTGGCGCTGCTGTGGGCAAGGTGTATTTCACCGCCGACGATGCAGTGAAGGCCGACGAGCGTGGCGAAAAGGTCATCCTCGTTCGTAGCGAAACCAGCCCCGAAGATGTGCACGGCATGATGATCAGCCAAGGTATTCTCACCGCTCGCGGTGGCCTCGTGAGCCACGCTGCCGTGGTGGCACGTGGTTGGGGAACGCCCGCCATCGTGGGTGCCGATGCCATCAAGATCGACGGCAAGAAGTTCAGCGTTGGCGATGTTGTTGTCAAAGAAGGCGATGTCATCAGCCTCGATGGCACCACCGGCGAAGTGATTCTTGGCGCAATGGAGTTGGCGGCCGCCGAGCCACCAGCCGAGTTCAACACCATCCTCGAGTGGGCCGACGTGGTTCGTAAGGGCAAGCTTGGCGTTCGTGCCAACGCCGACACGGGCGAAGACGCCACCAACGCGCGCAACCTCGGCGCTGAGGGCATCGGCCTGTGCCGCACCGAGCACATGTTCTTGGCCCCCGACCGTTTGCCAGTGGTTCGCGAGATGATTCTCGCCGACACCCCCGAAGACGAACTCAAAGCATTGGCCGATCTTGGTCGCGTGCAGCAGATCGACTTCGAAGAGATTCTGTTGGCCATGGATGGCCTGCCGGTCACCGTTCGTTTGCTCGATCCTCCGCTGCACGAGTTCTTGCCGTCGGTCGAAGAGCTGCGCATCAAGGCCGCCACCACTGGCCTCAACAAGCGTGAGAAGGCCGAACTCAAGGCTGCCGAAGAGTGGGCCGAGCACAACCCAATGATCGGCACACGTGGTGTGCGTTTGGGCGTTGTGAAGCCAGGCCTGTACGCCATGCAGGTTCGTGCGCTGATGGCCGCTGCGGCATCGTTGCGGGCGCGGGGCAAGAACCCAATCGTCGAGGTGATGATCCCGCTCACGGTCACCCGTGAAGAACTCGCACTGGCACGTAGCTGGGTGCAGACCGAGATCGACCTTGCCGTGAAGGGCATGAAGAACAAGCCCAATGTCACCATCGGCACCATGATCGAAACGCCACGAGCAGCAATTCGTGCCGACGAGATCGCCGAAGAGGCCGACTTCTTCAGCTTCGGCACCAACGACCTCACCCAGATGGCGTTTGGCTTCAGCCGCGACGACGTAGAGAGTCGGATGATGCCTGCGTACCTCGAGCAGGGCCTGCTCAAGCGCAACCCATTCGAGACCATCGATCAGGGTGGCGTGGGCGAACTGGTGCGCATGGGCGTGCAGCGCGGCCGTAGCACCAAGAAGGATCTCAAGATTGGTGTGTGCGGCGAGCACGGCGGCGATCCAGAGAGCATCGCGTTGTTCTACAACGCCGGTCTCAACTACGTGAGCTGCAGCCCGTTCCGTGTGCCTATCGCTCGCCTTGCAGCAGCGCAAGCAGTGATCAACTCATCGGGTTCAAACTCGAAGAACGACACCAAGTAATTCCTCGCTTCGAGGGCTTGTGAAAACTCAGGTCGAGCCCGTGAACTGGGTCGCGATTCGCGGCGGTTGCAACTAATGCTGTACCCGGCATTGGGTGCGTTTACCGCCGACGAATCGGCGACTCGCTTTGCCAACATCTCGGTTCCGATATGGGCCTGGGCCGCCACGCTTGGGGTCATCGGGGCGATGTTGCTGGTCGACATCTTGGTGCTCCACCGTCAACCAAAAGTGTTGGCCACGCGGCGCGCTGCGCTCGAGACCTTGATGTGGGTTGTCGTCGGCGTTTCATTTGGCCTTGTTGTGCTTGCGGCCTTCGGCGGTCGCGCCGGCAGCGAGTACTTCAGCGGCTACCTCATCGAATACAGCTTGTCTATCGACAACGTATTCGTGTGGGCTCTCATCTTCACGTACTTCGTTGTGCCGGCGATCTATCAACACCGCGTGCTGTTTTGGGGCATCTTCGGAGCGCTTGTGCTGCGGGCCGTGTTCATCTTCACGGGTGTGGCATTGATCCGCCGGTTCGAGTGGGTGCTCTACATCTTCGGCGCATTCTTGTTGTACACAGCGTTCAAGCTGTTGCGTAACGGACCCGACGACATGAACCCCCAAGAGAACGTGGCATATCGGGCCATCAAGAAGTTGGTCCCCACAACGTCCGATCTGCATGGACAACATCTGTTTACTCATGTCGATGGGCGCAAGCTGGCCACTCCGTTGTTCGCCGTGTTGGTGTTGGTCGAGACCACCGATGTGCTCTTCGCTGTCGACTCAGTGCCGGCGGTACTTGCGGTGAGCCGCGAGCAATTCATCGTGTTCACCTCGAACGCCTTTGCGATTCTGGGGCTTCGTGCTTTGTACTTCTTGCTCGCCGATCTGCATGCCCGGTTCACCTACCTGCAGCAGGGCTTGGCGGTGATCTTGGCGTTTGTGGGTATCAAGATGATCACTGCGCACTGGTACGAAATTCCTGGGGGAGTGTCGTTGGGGGTGATTGCGCTAGTGCTCGCGGTCGCCGTGTTCGCTTCGCTGCGCTTTGGCGGTGCTGCAGCAATAGACGATCAGATCGAACTGATCGGCGCCGAAGAGCCTCCGCCACCGCAAGAGCGCTAACGCCCGCAGTGCCGCCGCCGGGTATCCTCGGCGCAATGGCAATCGTGGACGAAGACATCGAGCGGCTGCGCAGCACCGTCTCTATCGTCGACATCGTTCAGGCGTACGTGGCTTTGCGCAAGGTTGGCCGCAACTGGAGCGGCTTGTGTCCGTTTCATGCCGAGAAGAGCGCCTCGTTCACCGTGCGCGAAGAGATGGGTCGCTATCACTGCTTCGGTTGCGGTGCCTCGGGCGATGTCTTCAAGTTCGTGCAAGAGATTGAGCACACCGATTTCGTTGGTGCAGTCGAGCAGTTGGCCACCAAGGTCGGGATGCAACTGCGTTACACCACAGGTGGTGAAAGCAAAGAGCGCCTGCGCCGTAAGAAACTCGTCGAGGCGATGGAGCAAGCAGTCAAGTGGTATCACCAACGACTACTCACGTCGCCCGACGCGCGTGAGGCTCGTGAATACTTGCGACGGCGCAGTTTGTCGGGCGATATCGCCCGAACATTTCGGTTGGGCTGGGCCCCCGACGATTGGGATGTGATGAGCAACAACATCGGCGTTGCCGGCGATCTGCTGAGCGACACCGGGCTTGCGTTCACCAACAAACGCGGTCGTTTGCAAGATTCGTTTCGTGGTCGCGTGCTGTTCCCCATCTTCGCCGACAATGGCGACCCGGTGGCCTTCGGCGGGCGCATCTTGCCGGGCTCAGAAGACCCAGCGAAGTACAAGAACTCGCCAGAGACCGCTATCTATGCCAAGAGCCGCACGCTCTACGGACTCAACTGGGCCAAGGCCGACATTGTGGCTCACGATCAGGTCATTGTGTGTGAGGGCTACACCGACGTCATCGGTTTTCACCGCGCTGGCGTGAAGCGCGCCGTGGCTACTTGTGGCACGGCGCTCACCGAGCAGCACGTGCAGATTCTGAAGCGATTCGCGAGTCGTGTGGTGCTGGCGTTCGATGCCGACAAAGCGGGCCAGGGTGCAGCCGAGCGCTTTTACGAGTGGGAACAGAAGTACCAAGTGCAAGTGGCGGTGGCTCGGTTCCCCGACGGGCAAGATCCAGGCGACTTGAGTCTCAGCGACCCCGAGGCATTGGTGGCCGCAGTGAACTCGGCGCTGCCGTTCTTAGGTTTCCGTTTGCAGCGGGTGATGGCCGGCAAGTCGGTGCAGTCGCCCGAGGCAAAGGCCCGGCTCGCCGAGCAGGCAATGGCTGTTGTGAACGAGCACCCCGACCTGAACGTGCGCAAGCTCTACGCCGGCCAAGTGGCCAGCCACACCGGACTTCCGGTGATCGATCTGGTTCGTGTGGCCGAGCAACCCAAGCGTAAGCCCACCCTCAATGTCGCTCCGGCGCGCAGCGTGGGCGCTGCCGAAAATGGCGAATTCGTGGCCGTGTCGTTGCTGTTGCAGCAGTGGGAAGCAATCGCTCCGTGGCTCACCGAAGAGCTGTTCGCTGCCGACGTGCACCGACGTGCATTTGCGGCGCTCGCTGCTACGGCTGGCCTGCTCGATGCGGCGCTCGAGATGGCCGACCCAGAGGCACGCGAAATCCTCGAGCGAGCAGCGGTTGCCGACCTCGATGCCGATCCGGAAATTGAGGCGTTCAACCTCATAGCGGCGGCCGTGCGGCGTAAGCTTGGCACTCGATTGCGAATCACCGACCACGACGAGATTCGCGCAGATAGCGAAGCGCGAAAGCAACTCGACAATCTGGCGGTTCGGGGCCTCGAACAGGACGCTGCGGTTGCGTTGCTAAGGTGGCTTGAGCTACGAACAGAGGAACACGGATCACTTTGAACGAAGTAACAAAAGAAACAGAATCCGACTTGGTGCAGCCACCCTTCCCGGGTGTCGATGTGCTCAAGTGGGATGCGCTGGTTTCTAGTGCTGCTCCGGTGGGCTTGGTCCACGCCGACGATGTCACCGAGGTGCTGCTCGATATCGAGCTCACCCCAACCGTGCTTGAGCAACTCACCGAGGCGCTTGCCGATCGTGGTATCGACATCGACAACACGGTCGATGACCCCATCGATGAGACTCTGCCGCAAGGCATGGTGCGCCCGGTTGTCCCCGAGGCGCCCGAAGATCCTGCTGGCGAACTGGTTGGGCGCCGTCGGCGCCGTGCGGCACGTATGGCCGAGAAGTACGAGACGGGTCCTACCGGGGACACCGTGCGTATGTATCTCAAAGAGATCGGCCGCGTTGGCCTGCTCAACGCCGACGACGAACGGCGCATGGCTCAAGACATCGAAGCTGGCAACTTTGCCGCTATCGAGATCGACGAGCGTGATGCCGAACTCGAAGCCGCCGAGCGTCGCCGTCTCATGCGAGCCGTGCAGGCTGGCCAGCAAGCCAAGAGCGACCTCATTCAGGCCAACCTGCGCCTCGTGGTCAGCATCGCAAAGCGGTACAGCGGCCGTGGCATGTTGTTCCTCGACCTGATTCAAGAGGGCAACCTTGGTCTGATGCGAGCCGTCGACAAGTTCGACTACTCAAAAGGTTTCAAGTTCAGCACCTATGCCACGTGGTGGATTCGTCAGGCCATTACCCGCTCGATCGCCGATCAAGCACGCACCATTCGTATTCCGGTGCACATGGTCGAGAGCATGAATCGCGTGTTGCGCATGCAACGTCAGATGCATCAAGAACTCGAGCGCGAGCCAACGCTTGAAGAGCTCGGTGCGCGTTGCGAAATGTCGGTCGAGCGCGTTCGTGACATCCTGCGAATCTCGCAAGACCCGTTGTCGCTCGACACCCCGGTGGGCGAAGAAGAAGACTCAAACTTGGCCGACTTTATCCAAGACGGTTCTGTCATTGCGCCCGACGACGCAGCCACGAAGAAGATGCTCAGCGCCGCAGTGAATGAGGCGCTCGACGAGTTGTCTGAGCGTGAGCAAGAGATCGTGCGTATGCGTTTTGGCCTCGACGATGGCCAGGCCCGCACGCTTGAAGAAGTGGGCAAAGAGTTCGGCGTTACCCGCGAACGCGTGCGTCAGATTGAAGCAAAGACGCTCGCCAAGTTGCGTAATCCGGTGCGCAGTCAGCGACTCAAGGAATTTCTCGACCTCGAGTGATGAGTGTGTGGCGCATCACCTATTTCGATCGTGATGAAGCCCTCAAGTTCCGAGGAAATCTCAGACCGTGGTGCTAATCTCAGCATGCCTTTCCGAGGTAGCTCAGTTGGCAGAGCAGCT
>JBAXHD010000037.1:0-26556 GCA_037139095.1 Actinomycetota bacterium | reverse complement strand
AATCAGTCGCCGGCTACAGGAGCCTGCAGCGGAGCTTCGTTCTGCATGGCAGCGAGCTGACGCTCGCCGTTCTCGATGGCCTCGAGGAGGTGGATGGCGATGTCTGCCACCTTGACCTCGGACTCGTCCTTGCCAGCAGCCTTCACGCCGTCGTCGAGCATCACGTAGCAGAACGGGCAAGCAGTGGCCACGCGGCTTGCGCCGGTTGAGATTGCCTCGACTGCACGCTCGTCGTTCACCTTGGTGCCGATGGTCTCTTCCATCCACATGCGAGCGCCACCGGCGCCACAGCACATGCCCTTGGTGCCGTTGCGCTGCATCTCGACCACTTCGATGCCCTTGATCGAGGCAACGACCTTGCGAGGTGCGAGGTACACATCGTTGTGGCGACCGAGGTAGCAGCTGTCGTGATAGGTGATGCGCTCTTCGAGCGTGGCCTGGCTGACATCGAGCTGACCGCTCTCGATGAGCTGCTCGAGCAGTTGCGTGTGGTGCACGAGCTCGTAGTTGCCACCCAGCTGTGGGTACTCGTTCTTGAGTGTGTTGAAGCAGTGTGGGCACTGGGTGATGATCTTCTTCACGCCCATGCCGTTGAGCATCTCGACGTTGGGCATTGCCAACATCTGGAACAGGTACTCGTTACCGCTGCGGCGGGCTGAGTCGCCGGTGCACATTTCGGATGGGCCAAGGATGGCCACGCTGATTCCGGCACGGCGCAACAGCTTGGCCATTGCTTGGGTGACCTTTTTGTTCTTGTCGTCGAACGAACCGGCGCAACCAACCCAGTAGAGGTATTCGCTCTGCAGTGGCTCGCCCGGATCGACGATGGTCACGTCGAGGTCTTTGGCCCAGTCGCCGCGCTCGCCTTGGTTCATGCCCCACGGGTTGCCCTGGTTCTCCATGGCGCGGTAGGCGTTGCCAAGCTCGGCGGGGAAGTTGCTCTCCATCAGTGAGAGGTAGCGGCGCATGTCGAGGATCTTGTCGAGGATCTCGATGTTGACCGGACAAATCTCATCGCAGGCACGGCAAGTGGTGCATGACCACAGCTCTTCGGCGGTGATGCGCTCGAACAGCGAGTTGCTGCTGATGGTGATGGCCGAGTCGGTGCCGATGGGGGGTGACACGCGGCCGCCGGCTGCGTGTGCTGCGGTGGCAGCCATGACTTCGCCGGTCTTGAGCACGATCTCGCGCGGGTCGAGTGGCTTACCGGTTGCATGCGCAGGACACACGCTGGTGCAGCGACCACACATGGTGCACGCGTCGAGGTCGAGCAGCTGCTTCCAGGTGAAGTCTTCGACAACCGCAGCGCCGAAGCTCTCGAGCGAGGTCTCGGTGAGGTTGGGCATTGCCTTCATTGCGCCCTTGGGACGCTCACGATCTTTGAGGTACATGTTCAGCGGCGACGTGAACATGTGACGCAGCATGGTCACCGGCAAGATGGCCAAGAAGGCGATGAAGCTGATGACGTGGCCGCCCCATGAAATCTGGTGCCACAGGTCGAGGTTGTGCGCCGACATGCCGTCGAACAACTTGCTCAGTGGATAGCCAATGAAGCTCCACTTTTCGTAGCTGGGCTGACGGATCTCAGCGATGCGGAAGGCTTCGGCCAGGAATCCGGTGAGACCGATCGACAAGAACACACCCAAGATCAGCGCGTGCTCGGGCTTGGTCTTGATGCGGATGCGATATGGCTGCTGGATGTAGCGACGGGCGATGGCCCACAAGATGCCGCCCACGAACACGGTGCCGGCGAAGTCACCGAAGAATGAGTAGGCCATGTACACGTGGCCGTGCAGGAACTTGAGCGATGGTGGCAACTGGTGATCGACCTCGAGCACGGTGGTCACACCGAGCAGGCCGAGGAAACCGAAGTAGATCATGCTGTGCATGAGGCCAGCGGCTGAGTCGCGCAACAGGGTGCGCATGTACACACCGGCGCGGAAATCGGCGAGACGACGCTTGGCGTTCTTTGGTGTGGTGCGACGACGATCTGGTCCGCCACGCTCCCAGTTCTTCACGCGATCTGCGAACGCAAAGGCTCCCCACACAATGAGTGCAGGCACCACCGTGTAGAACGCGATTTGTAACGGCCCGGGGATTCCCTCGAACGGTTCGCGGATAACAGCCTTCTTGCTGTGCCACTTCGTGATCAGCGGGATGATGCCCGAGACCACGGTGAAGACAGCCATGAAGATGCCCATTGCAAGGACAAGCTGGTGTGGTTTGAAGCGCTTCGGTGTTGATGCCGGCGCTGGGGAGGACGCGTGCGTGCTCATAGCGAGCCAAGACTAGTTGGCAATGTGCTGCGCGCCCATGTTGATGGCGCGATTGGTGTCAGCGCCGGGCGAAGAAATCAGCCGTAGTACTGACGGTCGAGATCGCGAATGCGGCTTGCCAGCGACCCAAGAAGCTTGTGAGCGAGTGCTGGAACATCGTCGACAACGGCCAAGAAGTGGCGCTGGGTGATGAGCAGCAGGGTGCAGTCGGTTTCGCAAATGACCGTGGCGGTGCGTGGGCCGTGATCGAGCAACGACAACTCGCCCACCACGGTGCCGCTGCCGAGCGTGGCGACCTTCTTACCGTTGCGGCGCACGGTGACCGTGCCGTCGAGAACAATGAACGCCTCTTTACCGGTCTGTCCTTGATCGACGATGGTGGTGCCTGCCTTGAACGGCAGCTCGTCGCCAGCCTTCGCAATGCGTTCGAGATCTTTGGTCGAGCACGACGAGAACAGTTGAACTTTGCGGAGGTGCTCAAGAGAAGCTTTTTTGGACGGCATGATCGCGACTATACGACGTTGGCACGTGCGTATGTGACTATCGAGCCCAGCTCAGGGCCGGTGTTACGCGCCAGCTTGGTTGGCCACGGCTGCGGCTGCTGCAGCGATAGCGGCGGCGTCGCCAAGATAGGCCGAGCTGGTGACGCGCAAGTTGTTGTCGAAGGTGTAGCGCCGCGGGGCTCCGGTGGGGATATTGAGTTCGGAGATATCGGCTTGCGAGATGTTTTCGAGATGCATCACGAGTGCCCGCAGCGAGTTGCCATGGGCCGTGATCAACACGTCGAGTCCAGCCCGCAACTGTGGGGTCACGATGTCGTACCAATAGGGCAATACGCGTGCGACAACGTCTTTGAGACACTCGCTGGCGGGCAATACATCGGGAGGCAGCAGTCGGTAGCGCGCATCGTGGATGGGGTGCTCATTACTCGACAGATCTACCGGTGGCGGTGGAATGTCGTAGCTGCGGCGCCACAACTTGGTCTGCTCGGCGCCGTACTGCTCGGTGGTGGCTTTCTTGTCGAGCCCTTGCAGCGCGCCGTAATGACGTTCGTTGAGCCGCCAGTTGCGCTGCACTGGTAGCCACACCATGTTCATTGCCTCGAGGGCGAGGTGACACGTGAGCACAGCGCGGGTCTGCAGCGAGGTGTGGGCGACATCGAACGACAGCCCCTCGGCCGCCATAGTGACACCGGCGGCGGTGGCTTCGGCGCGGCCCTGCTCGGTGAGGTCTACGTCGTGCCAGCCTGTAAAGAGGTTGAGTTTGTTCCATTCGCTTTGCCCATGGCGAAGCATCACAAGCGAGCCAGTCATGTCGGGCAGCGTAGTCCCGAGCACGCAGAGGCGGACGACCGCTAGGGTCGCGCCATGGTCTTGCCCTTTGATCGTTACGTTCGCTTCGACGAACTCACAGCGGCGTTGCAAGCGTTCGCTGCCGAGCATGCTCACCTCGTCACGCTCGAGCAATACGGCACCTCGTACGAGGGTCGCCCGTTGTGGCTCGTTGCAATGACCGATGCAGCTACAGGTGAGCCGCACACCAAGCCTGCCTATTGGGTCGACGCCAACATTCATGCTGTCGAGGTCACGGGCGGTGTAGCGGCGCTGTATCTGTTGCATCATCTCGCCACCGCAAGCGAGCGCAACGATGTGGCAGCGCTCGAAGCGCTTCGCACTCGCACGTTCTATGTGGTGCCGCGCGTGAACCCCGATGGGGTCGAGGCGGCGCTGGCCGATTCCCCCGTGTATCGCCGCAGCAGCATGCGGCCGTGGCCGTGGCGAGATCGCCATCAGTGGCCGGGTCTTGTTGAGCACGACATCAACGGCGATGGTCGTGTGCTCACGATGCGCATCGCCGATGCAAACGGCGCCTGGATGCCTCATGCCGACGACCAGCGCGTGATGGTGCCGGTTCCGGTTGATGGAGTCGTGGCGCCGGGTGTGCAGCGCTACCGCCTGCTGGCCGAAGGATCCATCGAGGCCTACGACGGATTCACCGTGCCTCGGCCTCGGGCGCCTGAGGCGCTCGACATGAACCGCAACTTCCCTGCCGGATGGGGTTCCACTACACGAGGCGCTGGCGATCATCCGTTGAGCGAGCCCGAGATCGATGCGCTCGTGCGCGCCATCGTGGCCCGCCCCAACGTGTGTGGCTACAACGCGTTTCACACCAGCGGTGGGGTATTGCTGCGACCCTCAAGCACGCACAGTGACTCAAGCTTGCCGTCAACCGATGTGTGGGTCTGGAAAGAACTTGGTGCGCGGGGCACGGCGCTCACCTCGTATCCGGTGCACTCGGTGTACGAAGACTTCACATGGGATAAGACCGAAACAATGAGTGGCGCTGCCGACGATTGGGCATACGAACATCTCGGCTTGTTCGGCTGGACCACCGAGTTTTGGGACGTGGTGTTCGCAGCCACGGGCGTTCGCAGTAGCACCGATATTTGGTACATCGGGCCATCGGTGTCCGACGAGCTCGCGATCGCGCGTTGGTGCGACAGCAACGGCGGCCACTACATGCCGTGGGAAGCGTTCGATCATCCACAACTGGGGCCTGTTGAGATTGGTGGCATGGACTGGTTCAACGTGATGGCCAATCCGCCGCTGCACTTGCTGGTCGATGAGATCAAGCCGCACGCCGACTTCGCCGTGTTTCAAGCGTTGGCATCTCCGTGTCTCGACATCATCAGTGCATCTGCGAAGCCTCTTTCCAACGATGTGTGGCAGGTAGATGTCGCCATCGCGAACACGGGTTGGCTTCCAACCCAGATCAGTGCTCATGCCACCAAGAACCGACTTGTGCTGCCGGTAGTTGCCGAGCTTGCGTTGCCCGCAGGCGCCGAGATCGTGGGGGGCATCAACCGCGTTCAGCTTGGCCAACTCGAGGGTCGCAGTGGATTCCGTGTTGATGGTGGGTCTCGTAACGATGGCACGCCCGACCGCGCCTTGGCGCGTTGGCTTGTGCGCACTACCGATGTCACCGACATCGTGGCTACAGCGAGCCATCAACGCGCCGGCACCGTTCAACGTGCTGTGGTCGCTGTCGGTTGATGGCTACTGAGCGCACCACAACTGCAGATGGTGTGCGCCTTACTGCGACACGCGGCATTCGCGGGTTTGTCGATGGCACCGTTTCGGTGGTCCTTGCCGCGTATTTGAAGTTGCTCGGCTACAGCAACTTTCGCATCGGAGTTGTGGTCGCAATGATGCTGCTCGGCTCGGCCGCGCTCACATTGCTGACCGGTCTGTACGGCCATCGGTTCTCGCGGCGGGCCATCTTGCTCAGCGGCTCAGCGCTCATGTTCGTCACTGGTGTTACCTACGCAACGACCACGGTGTTCGTTGCTCTCGTCGTGGTCGGAACCATTGGAACGATGAACCCGTCGAGTGGCGATGTCAGTGTGTTCCTGCCGATGGAGCAGTCGCTGCTTCCCTCAACAGTGGCCGACGATCACCGCACCGCGATGTTCGCTCGGTACGCGTTTATCGGCAGTTTTTGTGGTGCAGTCGGCTCGCTTGCTGCAGGCCTTCCCGACTGGCTCGTGCGTCACACCTCAATCGATCGGGCCACGGCGCTTCGCGGCGTGTTTGCTGCGTATGCAATTGCTGGCGTCATTACGTTCGCGATCTATCGCTCGTTGTCGCCAGCCATTGAACCGGCTGGTTCAAAGCAGGCTGCGCCGCTCGGCGAGTCGCGAACAATTGTGTATCGGCTCGCTGCGGTGTTCAGCCTCGATGCGCTCGGCGGTGGCTTCGTGGTGCAGTCGCTGCTCGCCCTGTGGTTGTACGAGCGGTTCAATCTGTCGGTCACGGTTGCTGGCGCGTTGCTGTTTTGGACCGGCGTGTGCTCAGCGTTCTCTGCGTTTGTGTCGGCTCGCATCGCTAAGCGGATTGGGCTGATTCGCACGATGGTGTTCACGCACCTACCCGCGCAACTGTTGTTGATCAGCGCTGCGCTCGTCCCCAATCTGGGTCTGGCGGTGGCGTGCCTCATTGCTCGCAGCCTGCTCTCGGCAATGGACGTGCCGGCGCGTAACTCGTATGTGATGGCCGTGGTGTCTCCCCCCGAGCGCGCCGCTGCAGCAAGCGTTACCAATGTGCCGCGCAGCCTTGCATCGGCTCTGCCGCCGTTGGCTGCGGGGTGGATGCTCGATCACAGCACCTTTGGTTGGCCGCTCATTATTGCCGGAACACTGAAGGCCACATACGACTTGTTGCTGCTCTCAATGTTCCGCAACATTCGTCCCCCCGAAGAGCAGATCGTCGCCTAAACCACCCTCGACGCGCGGGCTCTTGTAACGTGCGCGTTGACCATGGAAGACAAGCGCCGCACCACCACGTCGAACTTCGGAGTGAGCCGACGCGAGAGCCACGATGCGTCGGGCTTCTATGCGCGATTCGCGGCGCCTGTGGTGTCTGACGACGACACCGTGTTGCAACCCACCCCAATAGCCCAGCCGTTTGTTTGCGGCGACGCACGTGACATGAGCACCGTGGCCGATGGTTCAGTTGCTCTGGTGGTCACGTCGCCTCCCTACTTCGCAGGCAAGGCGTACGAAGAAGAACTCGACAAAGAGGGCATTCCAAGTTCGTACATCGAGTACCTCGAACTGCTGCGCGAGGTGTTCGCCGAGTGTGTGCGCACGCTCGAGCCTGGCGGACGCATTGCGGTAAACGTTGCCAACCTTGGTCGCAAACCATTTCGAAGTCTGTCGGCCGACATCGTGCATATCTTGCAGGACCAGCTCGGGCTGCTGCTGCGCGGTGAGATCGTGTGGCGCAAAGCCGAAGGTGCTAGCGGGTCATGCGCGTGGGGCTCATTTCGTAGTCCAACGAATCCGGTGTTCCGTGATGTCACCGAGCGGGTCATCGTGGCCAGCAAGGGTCGTTTCGATCGGGCGCGAAGCACCAAGGCTCGCCGAGCCGAAGGTCTGCCGTGGCAGAACGATCTAGCCACCGACGAGTTCATGGAGCTCACTCTCGACCTGTGGGATATTCCGCCCGAGAGCGCTCGGCGCGTGAACCATCCGGCGCCGTTTCCGGTGGAGCTACCCGAGAAGCTGATCAGCCTGTTCACGTATCGCGACGATCTTGTGCTCGACCCATTTATGGGCAGCGGCAGCACGATGGTGGCCGCCGAACACCTTGGCCGGCGTTATGTGGGCTACGACCTCGATCCTGCGTATGTCGAGATTGCTCGCGAGCGTGTGCTGTCAGAGTCGCGTGAGTCGAGCACTTCAGACCTCACCGACGTGGGGTCGGGCATCGGCGCAGTCAAGCTTGCTGAAGAGTTGTTGTTGGCCGCAGGATTTCATGATGTTGCCGTGGGACATCGCGTGCGTCGCACCGGGGTGGCAGTCAGTCTGATGGCCGCCGATGCACGCGGCGCGCGTTGGTACTTCGACGTTGCAGGCGGAGCCACGAGCCATCGCGGTGGTCTCGTCAAGACCGATGTTGTGTGGCGCACATTGGGTCGAGCCGCAGCCGTGGTCGCTCATCTCGATGGCCCCTTCGTGGTGCTCACCACGGCGTTAGCCCGCGACGGTACCCCGGGCGACTTGGCATTGCGGTCGGCGGGGCCGTCAACGGTGTACGACGTGATCGATCTCACCGCTGCCGATGCCTTGGCGCGGCTGGGCGCCTATGCCCGCGGTGGTCACGCCGACGAACCGCTCCCCGGGTTCTGGAAGCCTGGCCACGCCTCACCAAAACAGTAGGCATGAAACTTGAGTCACATCGACTCAAGTTTTGTGAACGTAGGTTGTGTGCGCAAACGATGCGCCGGTAATCTTGCGTGGAGTTCACTCAGCATTGCTCAGAACTCCCCCCAATTACGCACGACTTTCAGCACTACTGAACACAGGAGTACACCATCATGGCCAAGGCAGTCGGAATCGACCTCGGTACCACCAACAGCGTCGTTGCCTTCCTCGAGGCGGGCGAACCAGTTGTGATCGCCAACGCCGAGGGCGCACGCACCACCCCCAGCGTGGTGGCTTTCAGCAAGACCGGCGAGGTGCTCGTTGGCGAAGTTGCCAAGCGTCAGGCAATCACCAACCCCGATCGCACCTTCCGCAGCATCAAGCGCCAAATGGGCACCACTTGGCGCAGCGAAGACATCGATGGCAAGCGCTATACCGCCCAAGAGATCAGCGCTCGCACGCTGATGAAGCTCAAGCGTGACGCCGAGGCCTATTGCGGCGATGTTGTGACCCAAGCCGTCATCACGGTCCCTGCCTATTTCGACGATGCCCAGCGCACCGCCACCAAAGAGGCCGGCCAGATTGCTGGTCTCGAGGTGCTGCGCATCATCAACGAGCCAACCGCTGCGGCCTTGGCCTACGGCCTTGACAAGAGCACCGAAGATGAAACCATCTTGGTGTTCGACCTTGGTGGCGGCACGTTCGACGTGAGCGTGCTCGAGATTGGTGATGGCGTCTTCGAAGTGAAGAGCACCCACGGCGACACCAAGCTTGGTGGCGACGACTGGGACCAGCGCATCATCGATTGGCTCGTGCAGCAGTTCAAGTCGGCTCACGGTGTCGATCTCGCCAACGATCGCATGGCCACCCAGCGCCTCAAGGAAGCGGCTGAAAAGGCAAAGATCGAACTCAGCCAGGTGCAGCAGACTCAGATCAACCTGCCCTTCATCACGGCCAATGCCGATGGCCCATTGCACCTCGATGAGTCGCTCACACGCGCCAAGTTCCAAGAGATGACCGCCGACCTCATCGAGCGTTGCCGCATTCCGTTCGAGCAGGCGCTCAAAGATGCAAACGTCAGCAAGGGCCAGTTGCACCACGTGATCTTGGTGGGTGGCTCTACTCGTATGCCATCGGTGAATGATCTCGTGATCAGCCTCACCGGTAAAGAGCCAAACAAGAGCGTGAACCCCGACGAAGTCGTGGCCGTTGGCGCTGCTGTTCAGGCTGGCGTGCTCAAGGGCGATGTCAAAGATGTGCTGCTGCTCGACGTCACCCCGCTGAGCCTTGGTATCGAGACTAAGGGTGGCGTGATGACCAAGCTCATCGAGCGCAACACCACCATTCCAACCCGCCGCACCGAGGTGTTCACCACCGCCGAAGACATGCAGCCAAGCGTTGAGATTCATGTGTTGCAGGGCGAGCGCGAGATGGCTGGCTACAACAAGACCCTCGGCAAGTTCCAATTGGTAGATCTTCCACCTGCGCCACGTGGCGTGCCCCAGATCGAGGTCACCTTCGACATCGATGCCAACGGCATTGTGCACGTGTCTGCAAAAGACCGGGCCACCAGCAAAGAGCAGTCGATGACCATCAGCGGTCAGAGCACGCTCAACAAAGACGACATTGCGCAGATGGTGCGCGACGCCGAAATGCACGCCGAAGAAGACAAGCAGCGTCGCGATGAAGCCGAAGTGCGCAACAACGCCGACTCTGCCGTGTACCAAGCCGAGAAGATGTTGCGTGATCAAGGCGAAACCGCAAGCGCCGAAGACAAGGCCTCGGTTGAGACACCGCTCAGTGGTCTCAAGACTGCGCTCACTGGCAACGACGTCAACGGCATCAAGGAGGCGACCACCTCGTTGACCGATGCGCTGCAGGCGTTCGGGCAGAAGCTCTACGAAGCTGCTGCACGCGACACCGATGCAGCCGGCACGTCGGCAAGCGGTCAAGAGGGCGCCGGTAGCGACGAAGAGATCATCGACGCCGAAATCGTCGACGACAAGTGAGCGATGATCCCGCTATGAACGATGAAACCGCAGACGAGGCCCTGGGATCTGAGACATCAGCCCCAGGTGCCGCGCCTGTCGACGAAACCGTTGTGGTCCCAACCGAACTCGAGCTGGTTACAGCCGAACGTGATCAGTTCAAAGACATTGCACTGCGTCTGCAGGCCGACTTTGAGAACTATCGCAAGCGCGCTCTCGCCACTCAAGCCGACGAAATCGACCGCGCCAGCGGCAAGGTGGCCGAGTCATTGCTTGCCGTGCTCGATGCGTGCGAGGCAGCGTTCGCACACGGTGTCGAGGGCGTCGAGCCAATTTGGTCGCAACTGATGGGCGCTATGCAACGGCAGGGCCTTGAGGCAATGGATCTCGTCGAGAAGCCGTTCGACCCAGCGCACGCCGAGGCGGTTCTGCACGAGCCTGCCACTGATGAAACCAGTGAGCCAGTGGTGAGCGAAGTGCTGCGAACTGGTTATCGCTGGAAGGGCAAAGTACTTCGCCCCGCCATGGTGAAGGTTCGGGGCTAACCCAGAGGTGACGACATGACAGCGCAGCGAGAGTGGTACGAAAAGGATTACTACAAGATCCTCGGCGTATCCGAGACGGCCACGGCGAAAGAGATCACCAAGGCCTATCGCAAACTCGCGCGCGAAAGTCACCCCGACGCCAACCCCGATAATGAGGCTGCCGAAACCCGCTTCAAGGAAATTTCTGCCGCCTACGACGTGATCAGCGACGAAACCAAGCGCAAGGAATACGACGAAGTTCGTCGCCTTGGGCCAATGGGCGGCTTTGGCCACGGTGGCCCCGGCGCCGGTGGGCCCGGCGGTTTCAATGTTGGGGCCGAGGGCCTCGGCGACCTGTTCAATATGTTTGGCGGTGCCGGCGCCGGTGGTCGTGGCCGCGGACGCGGCGCGTCATCGGGTGCGGGGCCCCAACGCGGCTCCGATCTCGAAGCTGTGCTTAACCTCGACTTTGTCGATGCCATCACGGGTCTCACGACGTCGCTCTATCTCACGGGCGATGCGCAGTGCAGCACCTGCGGGGGTTCGGGCGCCAAGCCCGGTACGTCGCCTCGTCACTGTTCGCAATGCGGTGGTCGAGGCGTTGTCGATGACAACCAAGGCTTCTTTTCGTTTAGCTCGCCATGTCGTGCGTGTCAGGGTCGCGGTCTCGTCATCGAGTCACCGTGCAACGGTTGTCGTGGTAGCGGTATCGAAAAGCGCCAGCGCGAGGTCAAGGTTCGCCTCCCTGCTGGAGTGGCCGATGGGCAGCGCATTCGAGTCAAGGGTCGCGGTTCGCCAGGTCGCAACGGCGGCCCGCCTGGCGATCTCTTTGTCGATTGCCGCGTGAAGGCTCACGACATCTTCGGCCGTGACGGCACCAACCTCACCATTCGTGTACCCATCACGTTTGCCGAGGCAGCGCTCGGCGCCGAGATCGACATCCCAACGCTCTCTGGCGAGCGCGTCACGTTGCGTCTCAAACACGGCACGCAAACCGGCAGTCGTCATCGGGTCAAGGGCAAAGGGGTCGAGACCCCCAAACACACCGGCGATCTCATCGTCACCGTCGAAGTTCAGGTGCCTCACTCGCTCACTCACGAGCAACGCGAAGCAATTGAAGCGCTGGCAGAAGCGACTACGGTCTCTCCTCGAGAACACTTGGGGGCATAACCATGCGCAGTAGAAATCACGCTGTCTATGTGATCTCGGTTGCCGCCGAGTTGGCTGGTATGCATCCGCAAACGCTGCGCATCTACGAGCGTCGCGGACTCGTGCAACCGGCTCGATCGCAGGGCGGCAATCGCCGCTATAGCGATGTCGACATCGATACCTTGCGTCGCATTCAAGAACTTGCCGGCCAGGGCATGAACCTCGAGGGCATCCGTCAGGTGATGGCTCTTGAAGCCGAGGTCGTTCGGCTTCGCCAAGAAGTTGCCGAGCTGCGGCATATGGCCACCACAGCGTTGGCCGAGGCCGAGCGCCGTGCACCGCGCCGCGATCTGGTTCCGCTGCGGCAATCCGTTGCGGTGTTTGGCCAGCGCTCCAAACCAATGCCCTAATTCTTGCTGGCGAGCGCGCTGGCTTAGGGTGCCTTGCGCGCCAGTGCTGTGAGCGCATCATTCAGGATGAACGACCACGGCTCGTCCCACATTTCGGGGGCGGCTGGCGCCGAGCCGAGCACGGGCATCTTGACCGACACGTGGCTGCCCAAGAACGCGTTGAGCGCAGCATGAGCATGGGCATCGAGATGCACCGCATTGGTCTCAGGCTTGCTTGGTGCGTTGCCCGCGCGTGAACCCGCTGTTGCCCGCGGAGCTGTTTCGGCGGGTTCGAGCGCGCGCCATTTCGATAACAGCACTGGTTCGTACGCGATGCGCTCAGACAAGAACACCATCGCGGCGATGGCGTGCTTGCAGGGCGAGTCCCAGTCGGGGCAATCGCAATCGAAGTTCACTTCGTCGCGAGTTGGCACCAACGATGTCAGCTTCTCACCGTCGAGGGAGGTGGCCGTTGTTGGAACCGTGCGGATGGTTACTGAATACGGCTGAGCGCGGCTGCCCTGCACCTTGGCGGTGGCAATGCCAGACGCGATGAGCAAGTCGTTGACAGCGCCTTGACGCGCGTACTCGCGACCGCGCCGAAAGCGCGCCGGATCGCAGAGACCAGCGAGCATGACATCGATCATCGTCGAGACCAGTCGACCCTCGCGTGATGCACCGGGCGCGCTCATGTTTGCGTCCCGGGGGTAAGCACGACCAACGATCGCAGCGCATCGGTAGACAGTTCTGTGAGCCATTGCTCGCCGGTTCCGAGCACCGAATTAGCGAGTTGCTTCTTGTCGTCGATGAGTTGGCTGATGCGTTCTTCGAGGGTTCCTTCGCAGACCAGTTTGTGCACCAACACGGTGTTCGACTGGCCGAGTCGCCACGCTCGGTCGGTTGCTTGGTCTTCGACCGCAGGATTCCACCAGCGGTCGAAGTGAATCACCTGTGATGCAGCGGTGAGGTTGAGTCCGGTGCCGCCGGCTTTGAGTGAAACCAACAAGAGGGGCGAGCCTTCGCCGGCTTGGAATCGCTGCACCATGGTGTCGCGGCCGGTGCGCGAGATGCCACCATGCAGAAACGGCGCATCGATCTGTAGACGCTCGCCGAGGTGGCGTTGCAGCAGCAGACCCATCTCGCGGAACTGGGTGAACACCAGCGCACGTTCGCCAAGTTCGAGCAACTCGTCGACCAATTCGTCGAAGCGCGTGAGCTTGCCCGAACGACCCGCGAGCCGCGAGCCGTCGCCTGTGGCGTGCGCAGGGTGGTTGCAGATCTGCTTGAGCCGTGTGAGCGCGGCCAGCACCAGACCGCGCCGTTTCATTCCGGTCTCGGCTTGCGCATCGGCCAGCAATTGATCGACCACCGCTTGATACATGGTGGCTTGCTCGCGAGTGAGGGTTGCCCAAGCCACTTGTTCGATCTTGTCGGGTAGCTCGGGCAGCAATGTCTTGTCGGCCTTGGTGCGGCGAAGAATGAACGGTTGCGTGAGCGCGCGTAGCGCAGCCGTTGCAGTGGGATCGGCGGTTCGTTGGATGGGCTTCGCGTACTTGTCGTTGAACGAGTTGGCGCTGCCATACAAACCGGGGTTGACCGCATCGAGAATGGCCCACAGCTCGCCGAGGTGGTTTTCTACCGGCGTGCCCGTGAGCGCCAACTTCTGGTCGGCGTTGATGTGTCGCACGGCGCGCGCCGCGCGGGTGAGATGGTTCTTCACGTTCTGCGCTTCGTCGAGCACCAAGGTGCCCCACTTCATTGCGCCGAGCGCATCGATGTCGCGAGCGAGCAGACCGTAGGTGGTGACCACAATGTCTGACGGGATGAGTTGTTCGGCTGCCGTGTCGCCCCGAGCGCGCTCGCCGCCGTGGTGAATGGCGACTTGCATGTGCGGCGTGAAGCGAGCGGCCTCGGAGTACCAGTTGTGCACCACGCTGAGCGGGCACACCACTAGATGTGGGCCGGGTCGCGTGGCCAGATGCGCCAAGGTGGTGGCGGTCTTGCCGAGACCCATGTCGTCGGCGAGGCAACCACCAAGGCCGATGCGTGCCAGAAACCCCATCCAGCTCAACCCGCGTCGTTGGTAGTGGCGCAGTTCACCCACGAACGAGTCGGGTTCGTGCAACTCTTCGAGTTGCTCATCGGGCAAGCCCGCAAGCAATTCGGCGATCCACCCGTCGGTCTGTAGGGCAACCGCAGCGCCAGCGTCTGCCGACTCTGCGGCGGCGGCTTCGGCCGCAAGCTTCAGCAGCCCGCCCACATCGAGCTCGCTGTGGTCTTTGCGATGTTTGTGCAGTCGACCCAGCGTTGATTTCACCTGCTCGGCGTCGAGCCGAACCCAGCGGCCGTTCACGTGGATCAGCGAGTTCCCCACCGCTGCGGCGCGCTCGAGTTGTGCTTCGTCGATGGGTGAGTTGTCGATGGTGGCGTCCCATTGCACCAGCGCCCCGGCCGAGAATCGACCACTCGACGGTACGTCGGGTTTCGGGGTGGCAGTGGCGTGCACGTTGGTCTTGGCGCGCAACAGATGCTCGGGGCCGAGCAGGCGCACGTCGAGATCGTCGAGAACAGCGGGCGCTGTGGTGAGAAAGGTCTCGACCTCGTCGAGCGACAATTCAACCGTGCACGTGGAGTCGACAGCGAATGCCTCGAGCGTGTCGAGATGCATGCCGATGAGCTGTCCGGCTGTCTCAATCCGCGACCGCAAACGTGGAACGTGTTGTGGTTGTCGCGCGATGTCGCGCGCCAGCGCATTTTCAGCCATGACGTCGGCTGCGGTGCACCAGCGCTGTGGTTGGTCGACGTCGAAGAGTTCGAGGGTGAGCCGCCATGGGTCGTCGGCCTCAGTTGGCAGATGCAACCGCAGTTGCGCCGCCACTACGGGCACACCGAGTGCTCGATCGACTTCGTGTTCGAAGGTATGCGCAAGTTCGGTGAGCGCGCTCATGTCGTCGGTGCGGTAGAGCACGTGCCCCGACGCTGAGCTCAGCGCTCGAAATGTGCTTTGCGCCGCGCGGTAGTTGGCGCCGCGTGATTGGCGCGGCGGGGCCGGTCGCCAGCCGATTTCGTTGAGGCGTCGGCGGGCCACTGCATCGACCACCACATTGAAGAACGACGGCATGTCGTCTACGCCACACGCGGGCGGCATCACGTTGTGCAACTCGTTCAGTGCGGCCACCAGTGCGTGCTCAAGCACAGCGACCCAACGTGCCACAAACACCGGTCCGTTTACCTCGAGCGTTGGCCGAATGCATCCGGCTCGCACAGCAGTTTGCGCGAGCGCTGCCACGGCCGCGAACCAACGCAGTGTTGCTGGCTGCTCTGCATCTGAGAGATCGCAGAGCCCGTCTGCGGGCATGCGCAGTGTGGGCGTTGCACGCTGACCCAGCGGCTCGGGCAACTGCAGCGGAATGCGCGTGGGAAGGGCGGCCGCAGCGTTGTGGCGACCAAGCAGCCGATCGGCGAGACGAATGAGCTCAACGAGATGTAGCACCGAACCATCACTGCGGTTGATTGCCCACAGGTGCAGGGCGTTGTCGTGCCAGCTGAGTTGCAGCTCTGGTGACGCGGCCGCGGCGGGACTCATACCCGAGTCACCGTATCGAACGGATCACGCATCGACGCGACGACGGTGTGCCTCGAGAAGTTGCTCAATGAACACAGCAACACCATCGTCGGAGTTGGTGAGCGCTATGTCGGTAGCCAGCGCCTGGGTTGCTGGCGATGCATTACCCATCGCCACGCTGCGACCAACCCACGAGAGCATCGTGTGGTCGTTGGTGTTGTCGCCGAACGCCATCACTTCGTGAGCTTCAATACCGAGGTGCGCGCAGAGCCATTGCAGCCCGGCGGCCTTATCGACTCCGGCAGCGCCGATCTCTACAGCCTCGGCGCCCATGTGGAAGACGTCGAAGCCGTTGCTCACATGCGGCGCGAGTTGCACCATTAACTCGTGCGCCCCGACCGTGTGGTGAAACACAAACAGCTTTACGACGACGGACGCGCCTTCGGAGGCGACGAGCACATCGTGGGTGATCGGCATGTTGGCGGGCGAGGGCATGCGCTCGACGAAACCAGGCTCGGCCGCAAAGCCGCGATCGGTGGCGAGCGCAAAGCCGAGCAGTGGGTCAACCGCTCGCAGACGCGTGATGATCTCGACCGCGCTGTTGAACTCGAAGTGCAAGGTGCGCAGTGGTACTGCATCGGGGAAGGTGCACACGATGGCACCGTTGGCCATCACGCCGTGGGTGATTGCTGGACCGATTGCTTCGATGAGGTCGTGCATCATGAACGGCGGCCGACCCGTTGCGAGCACAATCTGTACGCCTGCGGCGTGTGCCGCAAGCAGCGCGTTTACCGAGCGTTGAGTGATGTTGCCCGCTGGATCGAGCAGCGTTCCGTCGAGATCGAACGCCATCAGCCGAGGAAGGGCGGCGCTGGTTGAAGGGTTCAGAGGCGACGGCACCTGTGCAGACTATCGATAAATGTTGATATGCCTCGTATCAACTTTATTATCACGGGGTAGCCTGCCGGTATGGCGTTCGACCCGAAAAAATGGACCCACAAGACACAGGAAGCGTTCGCGGCCGCAATCGATCAGGCCAAAGCGAACAGCAACCCCGAGATCACCCCCGACCACGTGATGGTCGCGTTGATGGGCCAAGAGGGCACCATCGCTGCGGCGCTTGTGCAGTCGCTGGGGTTGGCACCGTTGATGGTGCGCAACAAAGCTGAAGAGGCTGTGGCCAAGTTGCCTCGCGCATATGGCGGATCCGAACCACGCATGAGCCGTGAGCTCACCAACATCGCCGAAAACGCCGAGACCTATCGCAAAGACCTCAAAGACGATTACCTCTCGGTCGAGCATCTGTTGCTGGCGATGAACCAACGGCTTGGCATCGGCAGTGAAGAAATGCTGCAAGCACTGCAGCAAGTGCGTGGCAGTCATCGCGTCAGCAGCGCCAATCCCGAAGAGCAGTTTCAGGCGCTTGAGAAGTACGGACAAGATCTCACCAAGCGCGCCCGCGACGGCAAGATCGATCCGGTCATTGGGCGCGACGAAGAGATTCGTCGCGTCATCCAAGTGCTCAGTCGCCGCACCAAGAACAACCCGGTGCTCATTGGCGAACCTGGTGTGGGCAAGACCGCCATCGTGGAAGGCCTCGCTCGTCGCATCGCCGATGGCGATGTGCCCGAGGGGCTCAAGAACCGCCGGTTGATCAGCCTCGATATTGCCTCCATGTTGGCGGGCGCTAAGTACCGCGGCGAGTTCGAAGAGCGGCTCAAGGCGGTGCTCAAAGAGATCATCGATTCGGCTGGCGAGGTCATCACGTTTATCGATGAGATCCACACCATTGTTGGTGCGGGTGCCGGCGAGGGCGCGATGGATGCGGGCAACATGATCAAGCCGATGTTGGCTCGTGGCGAGCTCCACATGATCGGCGCAACCACGCTCGACGAATACCGCAAGCACATCGAAAAGGATCCCGCGCTCGAACGTCGTTTTCAGCAGGTCTACGTCGGTGAGCCGTCGGTCGAAGACGCCATCGCTATTCTGCGCGGCCTGAAAGAGCGCTACGAAGTGCACCACGGCGTGCGCATCCAAGACAGCGCGTTGGTCAGCGCAGTGGTGCTCAGCAACCGTTATCTCACCAACCGTTTCTTGCCCGACAAAGCCATCGATCTGATGGACGAAGCGGCCAGCAAGCTGCGTATTGAAATCGACTCGATGCCTACCGAGATCGACATCGTCGAACGCCGCATACTGCAGCTCGAGATCGAGCAGGTGGCACTCAGCAAAGAAACCGATGTGGCGTCCATCGAGCGCCTCGATGCGCTCAACGACGAGCTCGCCGGTCTCAATGTGCAAAGTGCAACGATGCGCGCTCACTGGGAAGGCGAGAAGCAGGCCATCACCGCCATCCGTACGTTGAAAGAAGAACTCGAGCATCTCGGTACCCAACTTGAGCGCGAAGCCGATCTCAATGTTGCGGCCGAGATTCGCTATGGCCGCATGCCCGAACTGCAGCGCCGTATCGAAGAAGCCACGGCGCATCTCGATACGTTGCAGAGCGGCAACCGCATGCTCAAAGAAGAGGTCGATGCCGAAGACATCGCCGAGGTTGTCAGCAAATGGACGGGTGTCCCGGTGAGCCGTTTGCTCGAGGGCGAGATGGCCAAGCTCGTGAACCTTGAGGCGCTGCTGCATCGCAGGGTCATTGGCCAAGACGACGCAGTCACCGCCGTGTCACACGCCATTCGCCGCAGTCGTGCCGGGCTCAGCGATCCAGATCGTCCCATTGGCTCGTTCATGTTCCTCGGGCCAACCGGTGTCGGTAAAACCGAATTGGCTCGTGCTGTGGCCGAGTATCTGTTCGACGACGATCGGGCAATGGTGCGCATCGACATGTCTGAATACATGGAGAAGTTCTCGGTGAGCCGGCTCATCGGTGCGCCCCCTGGCTATGTGGGTTACGACGAAGGTGGCCAACTCACCGAGGCCGTGCGCCGCCGGCCGTACAGCGTGGTCTTGCTCGACGAGATCGAAAAGGCGCACCCCGATGTTTTCAATGTGTTGCTGCAAGTGCTCGACGACGGCCGCCTCACCGATGGGCAGGGCCGCATCGTGAACTTCACCAATGTGGTGTTGATCATGACCAGCAACCTCGCAGGCGATCCGAGTTCGTTCTTCAAGCCTGAGTTCATCAACCGCGTCGACGACATCATTCGCTTCCGTTCACTCACCGAAGCCGACATCGTCGAGATCGTCACCATTCAGCTCGGTTCGCTTCGTTCGCGGTTGGCAGCCCGGCGCATCACGCTCGATGTCACCCAGGCAGCGATGGCCCTCTTGGCCCATCAAGGGTTCGATCCTGCCTTCGGTGCTCGGCCGCTGAAGCGCACGATCCAACGCGAGATCAGCGACCCGATGGCCGTGCGTCTTCTGCAGGGTACGGTCAGCGACGGCGACACCGTGATGGTCGATGTTGTCGACGATCGCATCGCGCTGCTCTGACTCAACTATTCGTGGATAACAACCTTGCTGCCCATTGGCAACAGGTTGAGCGCCCAGATCATGTCCATTGCCGGGTTGCTCACCCGAATGCATCCGTGTGAGGCGGCGTAACCGGGCACGTTGGGTGCACCGTGCACGGCGATGCCGCGCACCACGAACCGCGGGCGATACAGCGTGCCAAGCGTGCCTTTGTAGGCGGGCTGATCAATGACTCGATAGATGTGGAATGTGCCCACATCGGTGATGGCGGTGCCAGACACTTTGGCGCCCGTGATCTGGTTGTCGGCTTCGTAGAAGTAACCGCCGCCGGTGGACACGTTGACGACGAGCAGCATTTGGCCATTGCGCACAAAGAATCCGAGCTGGCGACCCTTGTCCACTTCGAACAGATCGCCAGAATTGGTGATGCCAGCAGTGGCACGACAGTTCGGCCAGTTCAAACTGCGTGCGGTTGCGGCGTTGACCGTGCCGTTCGGCGTGAGCCCATGCCACTTCTGGTACGCCATCACGGCCTGTTGGGTGCTCCAGCTGTACGTGCCGTTGGCCCCTTCATTCCAGAATCCGAAGTCAAGAAGTCGTTGTTGAATGGCAGCCACGTTGGCGCCGGTTGCGCCGCGACCAGCGCTGAGGATGGCGGTGTTCATGAAGCCCGCACACAGCGGTGGCGTTGGGTCTACGTTTTGTGGAGTGCCGAACGGGGCGGCCACTGGCGTGCCGAGATAGAAACCGCTGATGTCAGCAATGGCATGGGTGGGGTTCTGAGCAAATACGTCGAAGCCCCGCGCCGACACGGGCACGATCACTTGAGTGGCCAGCGTCTGGCCAGCCCAACTCACGTTCATCGACGAGGTGTCGCGCTGCTTCACCGCAGGGTTGTTTGAACCCGCAGGCGTGACACTGATGTAGCCGGCGTCGAGCGCGTCGTCGACCGTGAGGTTCAGCGCAACCGCCGAGATGTCAGACCTACCGATAGCAGCATTGCTCGAGACGCCAACTTCGAGATTCCATCCGGGCAGTAAGCGTTGCGTGCCACCCAGTGGGTTGAGCGCCGCCGAACGGCTATCGAGAAAGCGCGTTGGGCTAGCGAGCGGCACGAAGAGGCCGTCAGTTCCGGCAGCAGCCGTTTCCCCGGTGAATGAGCCGATCACGTCGATGATCAAGTCGCCGCCACTCGATGAGAACACCGAGAACTGTCCGGCCGTATCGACCGGCACGATCACTTGGTTCGAAGCGGTCTGGCCGCCGAAGACCGTGTTTACGTTTGAGGTTGCCGGTTGCGCGGAGCCCGCTGGAAACACGGTCCAGTAGCCGGGCCCACTACCGATGGTGGTCACGTTGAGCACCACGGCCGAAGCATTCGCTGCGCCTGCAACAGCGTACGTGCGAAGGTCACTCTCGATCATCGGTGTTGCTGTGATGCGCGTGTCCACCATGCGTGACGGGGCGGGCAGCGGCACGAACCTGCCGGCGCTCGCTGATGCAACGGGCATGTAGTAACCGAGCATGTCGACCACCACGTTGCCGCCAGCTGACGAGTACACGTCTACGGCACCTGAAGGACCAACGGGCACCGTGACCATGTTGGCTAATGCGAGGTCATCACCAAAAAACGCGCCCGGCGCATCGACGTTGAGGTTCGACGCCGTAGGCAAGGCGGTGCCATGTGGGTACAGCGTCCAATATCCAATCGCTGTGGGTCCAACAACGGTGACGTTGAGCACAACAGCGATCATGCTTGCGAGCGGCGGCAGCGGCAGGTCGCCGGTGACCGGAACAACCAGCACCCCACCGCGTTGCAGCGAACCGGTGTCGCGGGTGTCGGCCAGGCGAAGCGGCACGGCCAGGGGTTGGTAGGCCGATGTAGCGCTAGGTGCCACCGCAGCGACCGGCGAGGCAGTTGTGGTCATGGTGGCCAGAGTGGTCAGCGACGACATGGTCATCAAGCTCAGCGCAAAAGCGCCGATTCGAACGTGGGGGCGTTGCATTCCACAAAGGCTACTGCGTGAGTGCCAACGGGTTTTTGCAGCAAGCGTGCTTAGCCCTGCGAGTCGTGCGCTGCCTGAAGCGTCAACGTGAACGTTGTGGGCGATGACGAGGTGAGTTCGACGCGACCGCCATCGGCTTGTGCCAAGCGCCGAGCGAGCGCGAGCCCGCGACCGTGCAGCGATACTGGGTCGTCGGAGCCGAGGAACTTGGTGGCGATATGGTCGGCGTTCACGGAGCCTTGATCGTTCACGCGCAACTGCCTACCGCTGACGGTGATGTCCACATCGCCGGTGCCGTGCCGTAGCGCGTTGTCGAGCAGCAGATCGATGATCTGACCGACAAAGCCAGGTGTCGCGAGAACCGGTGTCGGTTGATCAGAGGCAGCAGCGCTCAATGTGAGCGACCGGCGGTGCTGTTGGTAGCGCGGCATCCAGTCGACTCGGTGTTGTTGGGCGATGTGCTCAAGCGCAACGGGTACTCGTAGGCGCCCGCGGCCGCCGCGAGCGAGGTCGAGTAACTCGTCGAGTGTTGCTGTGAGCCGGTCGGTCTGCTCGAGCGCATGCAATGCGTCGGTGCGTACCGCTGGATCAGGATGAGACGCAAGCAACTCGATCTGCAGGCTGATGCCGGTGAGGCCGGTGCGAAGTTGGTGGCTTGCATCAGCAATAAAACTGCGCTCTGAGTTCAGCGTGTGGTCGAGTCTCATGGCACTCGATTCGAGCGAGGTGCGTATGTCGTCGATCTCGCGAATGCCCGATATCGGAGGCAACGCTGCACTGAAGTCGCCAGCACCAAGTCGAGCGGCCGAGCTCGAAAGTTGCTCAAGCGGGCGCGACACTCGGGCGCCAAAGATCGAGGCGAGAACAGCCGCTAGTAAGACACCGCCCGCAGCAAGCACGCCGAGCAGCGACAACTGTCCGTTGAAACGCCGCCGAACATCGGCGCGGTTGGTACTCACATCGATGCGCGTATCAGCGGGACCGGCGACGGTTGCGTGAATCAAGTCGCCGGTTACCGACCCTGCGGTAGCGAGGAGGTCGCCGTTGCGCGCCCGAATCTCGACATGGTCACCCGCGGCGAGCAGGTCGACAAGGCGAGCTTGGTCGATGGGCTGGCCACTCAACAATGGCTCAGCCAGCGTTGCACTCATCGAGGTCGCTTGGGCGGCAAGCCGACCGCGTAACTCATCTTGAGTTGCTTGTTGCAGCAACAAGATCACAGGCGTGGCCAGCACCACGAGCACCATCACGCTCACAAGAATCGTGTTACGGACCAGCCGCTTACGCATGCCGTGTCACCCCGCTTCGTAGCGGAAACCGATTCCGCGGATCGTGATGATGCGTTCGGGTGGGTCTGACGTGTCGCCGATCTTGCGCCGCAGCGTTGCAATGTGGGTGTCGAGCGTGCGCGTAGAGCCCCACCAGTTTTCGTCCCATACCTCGGTCATGATGATCTCCCGCCTCAGGGTCTCGCCGTGACGAGTTGCGAGCAGCACCAGTAGGTCGAACTCCTTCGGTGAGAGGCCCAGTTCGTCATCTCCGAACCATGCGCGGCGCGCAGCACGGTCAACGCGAAGCTGGCCAATCTGATCAACATCGTGCGCTGCCGGCCGACCAGCTTGGCTGGCGCGAAGTCGGGTGCGAATTCGCGCAGTGAGCTCAGCGACACGAAACGGTTTTGTGATGTAGTCGTCGGCACCTGCATCGAGGCCTACAACCACTTCGACTTCTTCGTTTCGGGCGGTGAGCATCACAATCGGAAGCGACGGGTGCGTGGCGCGAAGCCGCCGGCAAATCTCGAGCCCGTCGATGTCGGGCAGGCTCAGGTCGAGCAGCACGAGATCAGGAAGTGCTTCGCTCACCGCGCTCAGGGCGGTTGCGCCAGTGTCGCAGTGGCGTACCTCAAACCCTTCAGCGCGCAACATACGCGCCAGCGGCTGACTGATGCGCACGTCGTCTTCGACCAGCAACAGCGAACTCATACGCGTTTGAGCGTAGGTCGATGGTGTGATCCCACGCGGGCACAGTGGGGCTCAGCCGTTGGGTGGATTGTTCCTCACCCAAATTGCGGCCTGCGTGCGGTCGGACACCTCGAGCTTGCTGAAGATTGCGGTGAGGTGAGCTTTCACAGTGCGCTCGCTGATACCAAGTTTTTTGCCGATGTCTTTGTTGGTGAGCCCCTCGGAGAGCACCATTGCAACTTCCCACTCCCGCGGGCTCAACGTAGGAAGAACAACTGGATTTCGCTTTCCCTCAATGAGGACTCGTGCAGCTTTGGGATCGAGCGGAGACTCACCGGCGTATGCGGCCCGAACGCCTTCGACGAGTTCGGCCGGCGTGGAGTCTTTGAGTAGGTAGCCAATGGCGCCTGCGGAGATCGCGTCGAACACTTTGCGCTGTTCTGAGAACGAGGTGAGCGCGACAATACGAATGTTCGGATTGGCGGCCAGGATCTGCCGGGTGGCGTCGAAGCCGTCGAGGTTCGGCATAGAGAGGTCCATCAAGATGATGTCGGGATGACGCTCAGCGGCGAGCCGAACCGCCTCAAGGCCATCGGCGGCGGTGCCCACGATCTCGATGTCGGCGAATGTTCCGAGCAGTGTTTCGAGCCCGCGGCGAACTACCGAATGGTCATCAACAATAAGAAGTCGAATCATCGCAATGGCACCTCAAGCCGAAGGCAGGTTCCGCCTGCGGGCATGCTACTGACTTTGAGTGTGGCCCCGGCGTCTGATGCGAGCCCACTGAGCGCGCGGATTCCGAGGTGGCCTTCGCCGGCGGCGATGTCGAGCCGACTGTCGTCGAACCCGACTCCGTTATCGCGCACCTCGAGAACGGCGGAAGTTGCCGTATGCGACAGCGTGAGCGAAGCGTTCTTTGCCTGAGAGTGGCTGACCACGTTACGTAGCGCCTCTTGGGCTGCTCGATAAATCAGGGCAGTTGCAGTCTTGGGCAGACCGTTGACATCGTGTGCATTGACCTCAACGTCGACACCGCGGTTACCCGTACGAACGGCAAGGTCGTCGAGTGCCGACTCGAGGCCTTCTTCAAACAGGTTCGGTGGATAGATCTCGACGAGCAGGGTTCGTAGCGACCCGATTGTCTCGCGAACATCGGCTGCCGAATCCTCAAGAGCGGTGAGTGCTGCCGGTGACATGTTGGGTTGAAGCGCAGCGCCGCTGAGTACGAGCGCCACGCCGGCGAGGTCTTGAACCACGCCGTCGTGAAGATCGGAGGCAATTCGACGCCGCTCGGCGGATGAGGCATCGAGCGCACTTTCAAGCAGACCCTCGCGCTCTCGCTGGCGTTCGCGCAGCCGCCTGGCCAACGACCATGCCAACGGAATCTGCACCAACTGCAATGCGGCGAGCGCGCCAAGCGACATGGGAGCGAAATCATGAATGAGCTTGTTGCCGTTCTTACTCACGACGTCGTATCGGTAATACGACTCGAAAAGCAACGGAGTCCCGTCGGGTTGCTTCACTCGCACGTACACCTCAAGCAACTTGCGGTCGGCCATCTCGAATTGATTTTCGGGGCTCGAGAGGTCGCTCACACCAGCCGCAGGTGTGCCCGTGCCGAGCGCTTCAACTTCGTCTTCTCCCACCGGGAAGGCTTCTCCCATCAGGCGCGGCTCGTTGGAGTAAACGATGCGGCCGTCGCTTCGCCAGACTTTGACGCGTACGACGTCTTTGCTGATGATGAATCGGCGCACCAGGTCGTCGATGGCGAGAACAGATGTTGGGTCTCCCGAAGCGAGTCCGTTTGTCACCGAGGGTTCGACAATTTCGCGAGCGACCTGAATCGTCTGCGTGCGGGCACTAGCGATTGCTTCTCGCTCGCCAACGCGACGACCGACAACGACAAGCCCGAAACCGACAGCGATAACTGCCAGAACTCCCGCGACAGAAAAGCCTGCTACAGAGCGCCAAACACCGCCATGAAGTTCGTCGTTCCGCCGGCGAAATAACACAGCGTCAACCTAATGGAGATGGCTGAATGGGGGGGTCAAGTTGCTGTCAAGGAGTGTGCGCTCTCGGTGGGTCTAACGACCCATTCGTAGACGCAATGCAGCTGCATGAGCTGGGAAGCCTTCGTGGTCGGCAAGGGCGATGATTGATGGTGCCAACCTCAGCATGGCCTTCTCGTCGGATGTGGCGATCGCCGTGCGCTTCAAGAAGGTCTCGACCGTGATACCCGACGACACGTGGGCGAAACCACTTGTGGGCAATGACGCTGGGCAACCGAGCACATAGTTGGCCGCGCTAAATGGGGTGTGCTGGCCCACCAGAATCTCGCCGGCCTCGGTGAGCAGATTGAGCGTGCTTTGCTGGACTGATTCGTGCACAACTAATTGCAGGTGCTCTGGCGCGTAGCGGTTGACCACCGCCGCTGCGGCGGCAAGCGACGCAACGACAACGCACCCACCGTTCACGCCAAGCGCAGCCCGCGCCGCTTCGGCGCGAACCTCGGGGAGCAGATTGAGTTGACGGGCAAGCTCGAGGTCGGTCTTGTCGGCCAACTCGATCGAGGTGGTCACCAACACAACAGCTGAGTCGGTGCCGTGCTCGGCCTCGATGAGTAGGTCGGCTGCGAGACGAATTGGGTCGGCGCTGTCGTCGGCGAGCACCACGCTTTCGGTAGGACCGAGCAGCATCATCGTGGCCACGCCGTGGCGCTGCATCTCTACCTGGGCGCAGGTGACGGCCGGCGAACCGGGGCCCACAACTTTGCGTACCTGTGGGAAGGAGTGCGTGCCAAACCCGAGCGCAGCAATTCCGGCGGGCCCGTTTGCGCGGAACACGTTGTTGAGTCCGAGCTTGCGGCACACCACTAATACAGCGGCATCAACTTCGCCGGCGCTGCCGGGCACTGGCGGAACGACGAGCGCGATCTCGGGTACGCCAGCCACAGTTGCCGGAACTCCAAGTTGGTACGCCACCGATGGATAGCTGGCCTTGCCACTAGGAACAAACAATCCGGCCGATGCGATAGGCGTGATCTTTTCGCCCACGAACAGACCTGGTTCGCTTTCGACGACCCAATCGCTGGCGCGCTCGCGCACGGCGTTGTTGAACGTGCGCAGGTGGGCAATCGCTTCGTCGATAGCTGCATCAACTGCTACCGACACGGTGGCGTTGGCAAGTTCGGCCTCGCTGACGCGCAGCTGGTGCGGCTCGAGCCGAATGTGATCGAAGTCGCGAAGGGCTCGGCAAACGGCGTCGTCGCCGTTGACGCGCACGTCTTCGATGATGCGACCGATGGACTCGCGCAGCGCCGGATCGAAGATGTCGTCGAGCCCGCGATGGCAGAGCGCTGCGCGATCGGCCTCGCTCATGTCGTCCCAACGCATCCGTCGCATCACAGTCATGGTCGAAACGGTACAAGGATTGGGCGCGCGGGACACTAGGGTTACATCACGTTCGCCTGTTCTCTATGAATCCGGCTTTTTGGAGCGTGCATGCCTGTCACCGTTGTAGTTGGAGCCCAGTGGGGCGATGAAGGCAAGGCCAAGGTCATCGACCT
>JBAXHD010000036.1:0-26953 GCA_037139095.1 Actinomycetota bacterium | reverse complement strand
CCGACAACGTGATGGGAAGGCCCACGCCACGCGCCATTACGCGAGAGAGCAACGAGTTGTCGATGTCGTAATAGGTGGCCGTGTCGCCGCGCATGTGACCCGTGGGGGCAAACAACGACGACATCACACCGGCGAATGTAGGCGTCATGTTCGCCGCGAGCGAGTCGATCTTTGCTTGCTCGGTGGCAATGTCGATTTCGTAGCCCGCAAGCTGGCACAGCAGGTAACACAAGGTGTCGAGTGGAAGTGCTTCGTCACTGAACTCAAGCAGAAGCCTGAAGCGATTCTTGATCTCCTTCGCATCCATTCGCACAACGTAGCTTCGGCTACCGTCGCCGTCATGTTCCCAGGCGCGCACGTGACCACAACCCCCGACAAACCAGCCGTGATCATCGGCTCTACCGGCGAAGTGCAGACCTTTGCCCAACTCGACGCTGCGGCCAACCGTCTCAGCCAACTGCTGTATGCGGCTGGGCTTCGGCCAGGCGACCATGTGGCCATCTGTATGGAGAACCACCCTCGCTACCTCGAGGTGATGTGGGGCTGCCATTACGCAGGCTTGGTGTACACCGCGTGCTCGAGCAGGCTCACGAGCCCCGAACTGGTCTACATCCTCAATGACTGCGGCGCTCGGGTCTTCATCACCAGCAAGTACAAGGCAGATCAAGCCGCTGAGATCGTTCCAGAAACTTCAGGCGTTGAACTGCGACTCATGCTCGACGGCGTCATTGATGGCTACGACAGCTACGAAGAAAGCGTCAACCGGCAGAGCTCCGATCCACTCGAGGTTCGTATCGCTGGTATCGACATGCTCTATTCCTCGGGCACCACGGGTCGCCCCAAGGGTGTGATGCGCGAGTTCAAAGAGCTTCCGCTCGACTCCACTCCCGGCTCAGTCACGGGCTCACTCACCATGCTCTTCGGTGTCACCAGCGACAGCGTGTACTTGTCGCCAGCGCCGCTCTATCACGCTGCTCCACTTCGCTTTTGCATGTCGGCTCAAGGCCTCGGCGCAACCGTAATCGTGATGGAGCACTTCGACCCTGAGCAGTACTTGGCCCTTATCGAGAAGCATCACGCCACGGCAAGCCAAGTGGTGCCAACGATGTTTGTTCGGATGATGAAGCTGCCCGACGACGTGCGCAACAAGTACGACGTGTCGTCGATGCGCTGCATTATTCACGCCGCAGCTCCGTGCCCGATTCCCGTGAAGAAGGGCATCATCGAGTGGTTCGGCCCCATCGTGCACGAGTACTACGCCGGCACCGAGGGCAACGGATTCGTGTATTGCAATAGCGATATGTGGCTCGGCCACGAAGGCACCGTTGGCACGCCAATCGCCTGCACCGTTCATATTTGCGACGACGACGGCAACGATGTTCCAGCGTATGAAAGCGGCACCATCTACTTCGAGGGCGGCGGCTCGTTTGAGTACCACAACGATGCAGAGAAGACCGCGAGCTCGCGCCACGCGAAGGGTTGGACCACCCTCGGCGACGTTGGCTATCTCGACAACGACAACTTCTTGTATCTCACCGACCGCAAGTCGTACATGATCATCTCGGGCGGCGTAAACATCTATCCGCAAGAGGCCGAGAACGCATTGGTCACCCATCCAAAGGTGATCGACGTGGCCGTCTTTGGCGTGCCCAACGAAGATTTCGGCGAAGAGGTCAAAGCAGTTGTGCAGCCCGTATCGATGCCCACCAACGACGAAGAAACACGCGCTCTCGCGCAAGAGCTGATCGCGTATTGCAAGTCGCAACTTGCCGACGTGAAATGCCCACGCAGCATCGACTTCAGAGCCGAACTCCCCCGTCATCCAACCGGCAAGCTCTACAAGCGTCTACTCAAAGACGAGTACTGGAAAGACGCTGGCCGCAGCATCTAGCGCTCGCTATTCGCTGATGACCACCATGCGGATCTCGGTCATCTCTTTCACGCTGAACGCCGGGCCTTCGCGGGTGTTGCCACTGTCGCGCAATCCCCCATACGGCTGCTGATCAGCGCGCCATGTGGGCACCTCGTTCACCAACACACCGCCGAAGTCAAGTGTGCGTATGGCTTTGAGGCCTTTGCCGATATCGCTCGTGAAGATGGCCGCCTGCAATCCGAACGCCGAGTCGTTGGCCAGGCGGAGCGCTTCGTCGAGATCGTCGTAGGCCGCGATCGCAACTACCGGACCGAACACCTCGCCGGCGCAGACCTTCATGTCGTGCGACACGTTGGCGAGAATTGTCGGTCTCAGCACGCCGTCATCGCCGATGACTCCGCCGCTCACGAGTTGAGCACCTTGCGTTACTGCTTCATCGATCCAACTCTTCACGCGATCGCGCTCGCTGATTGAGATCAGCGCCGAGACATCGGTGGCGTCGTCTGCAGGGTCGCCCACAACAAGCGTGGCGACACGCTCGGCGAGTGCATCGGTGAACTGAGCTGCGATCGAAGAGTGCACAAAGATGCGCTGGGTGCTAATGCAGCTTTGGCCTGCATGGCTGAAGCCGGCCATGCGAATCTTGTCGGCGGCCTGCAGCCAGTTGCCATCGGCCTCAATAATGACCGGAGCGTTGTTGCCGAGCTCAAGACCAACACGCTTGCGCGGAGCTCGGCTGCGGATACCCCATCCAACGTCGGGCGATCCGGTGAAGGTAATCAACGCGATATCGGGATGGTCGACCAGTGCGTTACCAACGGTGGACCCGCCACCCGTAACCACTTGCAAGTAGTCGGCAGGAAGGCCACATTCATCGATCAGCATCTCGGCAAGCACAATCGAGCTGAACGGCGTTTGCGACGCCGGCTTCAGAACTACTGGGCAGCCCGCAGCAATCGCCGGTGCCACTTTGTGCACAACCAAGTTGAGCGGAAAGTTGAACGGAGCGATTGCGCCGACAACACCAATAGGCACGCGCAACGTAAAGCCGAACTTGCCTTCGCCCGACTGTAAAGCATCGAGCGGAATCATCTCGCCAGCAAGCTTGCGCGCTTCGGCGGCTGCGAATGAGAACGTGCCCGCGGCGCGCTCGGCCTCGACGCGTGCCGTCTTGATTGGCTTCGCCGATTCGCGGCTGATGATCTGTGCAAACTCTTCGCGGCGCTCTGTGAGTCGGACCGCTGCGATGTCAAGAATCTGAGCCCTTCGCCACAGAGGCATTGGTCCCGCATGTAACGCCGCACGGGCAACGCCTACGGCTCTATCTACGTCGGCCGAAGTGCATGCGGGAATATTGCCGATCAGCGAATTGTCGTAGGGCGACCGCACCTCAAGCAATTGAGCAGAGGTGAATCGTTCGCCGGCGAGCGGGATAGCGCGTACGTCTGACATGCCAACGACCATAGTGGTCGTGCGTAATACTCAGAGACGTGGCTTCATCAACGCACCCATTTCTCGACAGTAAGCACCCACTCGCGTTTGCGCATCGTGGCGGTGCCAGCGACGCACCTGAGAACACCATGCCTGCGTTCGAGTACGCGATCAACCTTGGCTATCGCTATATCGAGACCGACGTTCAAGTGACATCCGATGGAGTGCTTGTCGCCTTTCACGATTTCAATCTCAAGCGAACCTGCGGCATCGACAAGCGCATCGGTGAGATGACTTGGCAAGAGGTCAGCGAAGCGCGCGTCGACGGCGAAGCGCCCATACCCGCCTTTGAAGAACTGATGAGCGCGTGGCCCGACGTTCGAGTGAATATCGACTGCAAGACGGACGCCGCCGTCGATCCTTTGGTGGCTGCGTTGAAGTCGTCAAACGCGCTTGATCGGGTGTGTGTCGGAGCATTCAGCGATAGGCGAATGCGCAGATTACGCGCGCTGCTTGGCCCGGGTTTATGTTCGGCGCTTGGGCCAGGTGGTGTTACCTCGCTGCTCTACGGACGCATGCGCAGCACAGCAGCGCTCACGGCGCAGGTGCCCGTCCGCCAAGGGCCACTCACCGTTATTAGCGAGCGATTTATGAAGCGCGCAAACCGCCTCGGGCTGCAAGTGCACGCCTGGACGATCGACGAACCCGACGAGATGAACCGCCTGCTCGATCTTGGCGTGCACGGCATTATGACCGACAAGCCAATGGTGTTACGCGACGTCTTGATCGCTCGCGATATGTGGTCGTGAGTGCGCCCTTTGGCTCGACCCGAGCCGCTGGCTCGATGGTTGCATCGGCTGATGGTCTCGCCACACAAGCAGGTATGGCCATCTTGGCCCAGGGCGGCAACGCGGTCGACGCCGCCATTGCGTGCAACGCTGCTATCGCTGTCACGTCGCCTCATCTGTGCGGAATGGGCGGCGACCTCTACGCCCTGATTCACGATGGCGTTGGTGTCCACGCCCTCAACGCGACCGGCCGCGCGGGCGCCGGATCGAGTGCCTCCCAGTTGCGCGCTGAAGGCCATCAACAGATGCCGTTTCGCCACGACATCCGCACGGTCACGGTGCCCGGATGCGTTGATGGTTGGACTGCGTTACATCAACGTTTCGGACGCCTGCCGATGGCTCAGGTGCTTGCCCCAGCAATTCGCTTGGCCGAACTCGGCTTCCCTGCGTCGCCACTCTTGGTCGGCGTGCTGGCGGTGCTCGATGCGCGAGCACGCGATGCGCTCAGCGAGATCGTCGAGCAAGCGACACAGCCGGGGAGCCGCGTCTGTCGTCCGGGAGCAGCCCGGGCACTGCGCTCAATCGCAGAGCATGGCCGCGACGGGTTCTACCTCGGCGAGTTCGGCGAGGGACTAGGCCGCCTCGGGGATGGTCTGTTCAGCGAGTCAGACCTGTCGGTTCCGGGTGGCACATGGGTCAACCCGTTGAGTCGCGAAGTCTTCGGTACGACGCTGCATACCATGCCTCCCAACTCGCAGGGCTACTTACTGCTGGCCGCTGCTGGGCTCGCCGAGCAGCTCGACTTGCCCGGCGACACCCAGTCAGAGCATTGGGCGCACCTACTCATCGAGGCCGCGAAAGCCGTTGGCTTTGATCGCCCAACGGTGCTTCACGATGCTGCCGACGGCAATGCTCTTCTCGAGGCCGCCGCCCTGCGACTGAACACCGTCGACCGAGACATCGCAACGCGTCGTGCCGTACCTGCGCTAGACGGCGACACCACGTACCTGTGCGTGGTCGACGATCAACGCATGGGTGTGTCGCTGATCCAGTCGAACGCTTCAAACTTCGGCTCGTGGCTTGTTGAGCCCAGCACCGGTATCAACCTGCACAACCGCGGGCTTGGCTTCTCGCTTGAACCCAACCATCCTGCCGAGTTGGCTCAGGGTAAACGACCACCACACACGCTGTCGCCGGCCATGGCCACCAATGCAGACGGATCCCTCGCTGCAGTATTTGGAACGATGGGAGGCGATGGCCAACCGCAGATCTTGTTGCAGCTCGCAGCGCGCATCTTTCACCATGGCCAGAGTCCTGCAGCAGCGGTGCACGCAGCGCGATGGGTGCTCAGCGGGCCAGCAACTGGCTTCGATACGTGGACTGCGCCACAGGGCCCTCACGTGCTTGTCGAAGGACACGCAGCGGCCAACTGGCGTGAAGCACTCGAAGCCCGTGGCCACACGGTACGAGTGATCGCTCCATACGACAGCGCTTTCGGACATGCCCACGCGATCGTGGTCGAGCCAACTGGCATGCTCTGCGGGGCCGCCGATCCTCGATGCCGCGTCGGGTCGGTTGCTGGCGCCTAGCGCACAAAACTCAGTCCCTTCGTTACAACGATTCGCGCAGCGCAAACTACGCTGACCAAATGCGCGTTGACACGAACTTCTTTTGCACCGTTCCTATGCCCGACGCGGGCGATCCATCAATCGGACCCACTGACCGCCGCTACGGCAACGACGCTGTCATCGAGTGCTACAAGAACTTGGTCGACTGGAGCCGCACCGCCGACACCTTGGGCTTCGACACGATGTGGCTCACCGAGCACCACTTCCAGCACGAGGGCTACGAAGTCTTGCCGAACCTGATTCTGTTCGGCATGCATCTGGCGCAGCTCACCAAAGAGCTTCGCCTTGGGCAAATGTTCAACGTGGTGCCGCAATGGCATCCACTTCGTCTCGCCGAAGACTTCGCGCTGGCCGACATCATCACCGGTGGCCGCATGGAGTTCGGCGTTGGTCGCGGCACTGTGCCTCGCGAGGCCTGGGCACTTGGCACCGTTGTCGCTAGCGGCGACAACGCAATGAGCGGCGAGCACGACCGCATCAACCGCGAAATATTTGAAGAGTCGATGGAGATCATCAAGCGCGCTTGGTACAACGAGACCTTCTCGTACCGCGGCAAGCAGTTTGTGCTGCCACCCGACGACGTTCCCGACCGCGGCAGCTACGTAGACCATCTCACCTTGATCCCTAAGCCACTACGCAAGGTCGACATCTATCAGCCGGTCACGTCGCCCGAGACCATCGAGTACGTGCCTCGCGCTGGCCACAAGGCCGTCTACTGGTTGCAGAACGCCGACAGCCAGAAGCAGAAGTGGGACCGTTACGCCGAGATTCGTTCCGAGATGGGTGAGCCCGTTGCTGCCGGCGAAGATCGCTGCTTGGTACTCAACCTGCATGTCGCTCAGACACGTGAGCAAGCGATGATCAAGGGTCGTCCGGGCCATGACGAATTCAACAAGTTCTTGGCCCCCTACGGTCGCTTCAGCAGCTACCGCAACCCCGATGGCTCAAAGGTGGCATTCGACCACTGCCCCACCGTCGAGGAAAGCAACGAACAGAAGATCCAGATTGTCGGATCAATCGACGACGCGGTTGATGCCATTGGTTACTGGCGCGACCTGCTCGACCTCAAGCACATTTGCTTCTTCTTCGACTACCCCGGCCTCACACGCGAAGAGATGAACGAGCAGATGCACCTGGTTGCCGAAGAAGTGTTCCCACGCCTTGGCGAGCCAATCGAGCGTCGGCCCATCACCGGCACACCGCTGGTATAGCAATGTTGCTTCGGTCGGCCACGCTTGCCGACGGTCGAGTCGTCGATATCCGAATCTGTCTCGACACCATCGACGCCGTGTCGTCGTCGCTCATTGCCCAACCCGACGAGCAGATACTCGATCTTTCGGGCCATCTGCTCTTGCCTGCGTTTGCAGAACCACACGCACATCTCGATAAGGCGTTCTTGTCCGAGCGCTTCGCAAACGACGCTGGCGACCTCATGGGCGCAATTGTTGCGATGCAACAGAATCGCCACCTGATTACGTACGAAGACACCGTCGATCGCGCCGAGCGCGCTGTGCGCCTCATGGTGCGCAACGGTGCAAGCGCCATTCGCACCCACGCGGATACCACGGCCGAAAACGGACTCATGTCGGTTGAGGCCCTCGCCGAGGTACGCCGCCGCACCGCCGATATTTGCGACATCCAGATCGTGTCGCTCGTCGGTTGGCCCGTGACCGGACCACAAGGAGCCGACTCGCGAGCTCTGCTGCGCGATGCGCTACAAATCGGAGCCGACCTCGTTGGCGGCTGCCCGCATCTCGACGATGATCCCGAGGGCGCAAATGAAACGCTGCTCGAAATCGCCGACGAATACAAACGTGGCGTCGATCTACATACCGACGAAAACCTCGATCCAAGGAAGAACGGTCTTGAAGACCTGGCGCGGCGAGTGTTGTCGTCAGGGTTCGAGCACAGCGTTACCGCCAGCCACTGCGTCAGCCTCGGGTCGCAAACACCTCACCGACAAGACGAAATTGCCGAATTAGTCGCCGCGGCCAACATCAGTGTGGTCGCCCTCCCCCACACCAATTTGTTCCTGCAGGGGCGCGAACATCAGCAGTCAATGCCACGAGCAATTACTGCGGTGAAGGCTCTGCGAGCCCGTGGCGTCAATGTGTGCGCCGGCGCCGACAACCTGCAGGACCCCTTCAACCCTATGGGTCGGGGAGATCCCCTCGAGACTGCCTCGCTGATGGTGATGCTCGCTCACCTGCTGCCCCATCAGGGCCTCGAGGTCGTGAGTGCAAATGCCCGTCGCGCACTTGCGCTGCCGCCGCTACAGATCGAACCCGGCAGCGTCGCCGATCTCGTCGCTGTCAAGGTTGAATCCGTGCGCGAAGCGATTGCGTTCGGCCCGCCAGAACGAATCGTGCTGCATCGTGGCGTAGTCGTTTCGCCGATGCCGCACAGGTAACTCGGCTCCGATATACGAAACGCGCTGTTCACAAATCAGCAATACCGCTGAAGCGGCGGGTGACCTATTCTTGCAACCGCATGATCCCCAGCGAGAAGTCGAGCCTGCCGTCCGCAGCACGTCTCTCTGGGCAGCGCGCTGTCATCACTGGGGCAGCCCGCGGCATCGGAGCTGAGATCGCTCGCACCTACGCCAGAGAAGGCGCCACGGTGTTCATTCTCGACCTCGATCTCGAACTCGCTCAACAGGTGGCTCGGTCCATCGGTGGCCTGGCCGCTCAGGTCGATCTTGCAGACGCAACCGCTACAGCCGCCAGCCTCGCGACGGCTATTGCCATGCTTGGCGGCATCGATATTCTCGTGAACAACGCTGGCATTCTGAACATGGCCCCGCTGCTTGACATCACTGTCGAGAACTGGGACACCACCTTCGCCGTCAACACCCGCGCAATGTTCGTCACCACTCAGGTTGCAGGCCGAGCAATGGTTGCTCAAGGCGGCGGAACCATCGTGAACATGGCCAGCATGGGCGGCAAGATCGGCACAGCGAATCAGGCGCACTACGCGGCTTCGAAGGCCGCGGTCATTGCGCTCACACGGGTAGCAGCGATCGAGCTCGGTCCGCACAACATCAGGGTCAACTGCATCTGTCCGGGCTACGTGCTTACCGATATGGGTACCGCTACCCGCACACCAGAAATGGTCGAGGCCTGGGCGGCGAAATCGCCACTAGCGCGCCTAGCGACCACCACCGATGTAGCGAACATGGCACTCTTCCTTGCCTCCGCCGAGTCGACCTACTGCACCGGTCAGGCCATGAACGTGTCCGGCGGAATGGTGATGCATTAGCGATGTCACACGATCATGTGAGCAAGAATGAAGTCGTGTCCGCGCGAGGCACTATGTTGTCCGAGATGACTGATTCAGCCCCCGCTCCGGCGCTGAGTTTCTCCGGGGTGTCGATGGTGTTCCCCGACGGAACTCACGCGCTCAGTGAAACTTCATTCGACGTCCACCCGGGCGAATTCGTTACCGTCGTTGGTCCGTCGGGCTGCGGCAAGAGCACGCTGCTGCGCATCGCCTCTGGTCTCAACAAGGCAACCACTGGTACGGTCACTGTCGATCGCTCGCACCTTGGTTACGTGTTCCAAGATCCCACGTTGCTGCAGTGGCGCAACGTGCAGCGCAACGTCGAGTTGATGGCCGAACTCGAAGGCATCGGCAAAGCCGAGCGCCACTCGCGTGCAATTGAAGCAATCGAGCTCGTAGGCCTCAAGGGTTTCGAGAACAAGTACCCCAAGCAGTTGTCGGGCGGAATGAAGATGCGTGCTTCGCTGGCGCGATCGTTGGTGCTTGAACCAAAAGTGTTTCTCTTCGACGAGCCGTTTGGCGCAGTCGACGAAATCACTCGCGAGCGCCTCAACGACGAGGTCATCTCGTTGTTCCAACGCAAGGGCTTCGCTGGTTTGTTCATCACTCACTCCATCAGCGAGGCAGTCTTTTTGTCTACCCGCGTCATCGTGATGAGCGCTCGACCCGGCCGCATCATCGCCGACTTCCCTGTTCCGTTCTCTTATCCCCGCTCCCCCGAGATTCGATTCGACCCAGCCTTTGCTGCGCTCTCGGGCGAAATCTCTCACGCACTCCGGGACGCCCACGCATGAGCCTCAACATTTCTATTGCCGTAGACGAACCAGTCGTCGACCCAGGGGCTCCCAGTTCATCCGAACGCGCCGGCTTCGAGTGGAGCCGCGTGATCGGACCCAGTGCCGTTCTCGTGGTCTTCATCGCGTTGTGGCATTACATGCACTCCGATGGCATGCGTCGATTCTTCGACAAGCCGGGCTTCTTGCTGCCCGCCCCCGAGACCGTCATCAACGACGCGTTTATCAATTCGCTCGGTCGTAGCAAACTGCTCACCGGCCTTGGCTGGACAACGCTTGTGGCGCTCACCGGTCTGCTGATCACCATCGTGATGGGCGTGTCGCTGGCAGTGATGATGGCCCAGGCCAAGTGGGTCGAGCGTTCTACGTATCCCTACCTCGTTGCGCTCCAGGCAATTCCGATTCTGTCGATTGTTCCTGTAATCAACTCGGTGTTCGGCGGCGGACTCAACTCGCGGCTGTTTGTCTGCGTAATGATCTCGATCTTTCCCATCGTGACGAACACACTCTTCGGTCTCATCTCGGCCGACGCTGGCCAGCACGACCTCTTCACGCTTCGCGGAGCATCTCGACGCACCCGGCTGTTCAAGCTTCAGTTGCCGTCTGCAATGCCAGCTATCTTCACTGGCTTTCGAATCTCCGCCGGCCTGTCGGTTATTGGCGCCGTGGTTGGTGAGCAGTTCTTCCGTAAGGGCAGCAAGCCAGGCATCGGCATCGTGATGGAGAGCTACCGCCAAAAGGGCATCTACCCACAGACCTACGGCGGGCTCATCTTGGCCGCCGGCCTCGGTATCGCTATGTTTCTCATTTTCGGTTGGATCTCAAAGCGCGTTGTCGGCCATTGGCACGAATCGGCTCGCAAGACCTCCTGATCATTCCACAGCTCTTATCCACCCGAGGTCTGCTCGCAGGCTTCATAACTCAGCGTGAACAAACAACAAAGGAGCAATCAATAATGCAACACCGTTTCAGCAGTTCGCTGCTTGCAATCGCCGTAGCGGGAGGCCTCGCCCTCACCGCCTGCGGTAGCGACACAAAGACCCTCAGCACCACACCTGCTGCCGGTTCCACGGCCGACACCGCCGCGCCAACCACAGACTCAGCTGCACCAGCAGCCGACGTCAGCCTTGCTGGCATCTGCCCAGACGAAATCAAGGTTCAGACCGACTGGTGGCCAGAGGCCGAGCACGGTTTCCTGTACAACATGATGGGTGCCGGCTACAACGCCGATGCCGCTGGCTACAAGGTCACCGGCCCGCTCATGGCTGGCAAGGTTGATACCGGCGTGAAGCTCACCGTGCTCTCGGGCGGCGGCGCTGCAGGCTTCCAGAGCGACACTCAGTTGATGTACGCAGACAAGTCGATCTTGCTCGGCTTCGTGTACACCGACGAGGCCATCCAGAACTCTGAGAAGTTCCCAACAGTGGCCATCGAGTCGGGCTACGAGAAGAACCCACAGATGATCATGTGGGACCCTGCCACGTACCCAGATGTCACTGGCATCAAGGACATCGGAACCAAGAAGATCAACGTTCGTTACTTCGGCGGCGCGGCGTACATGGACTTTTTGACCTCAACCGGCATCCTCTCGAAGGACCAGGTCGACGGTTCGTACCAGGGCGATCCAAGCCTCTTCGTGAGCGACGAAGGCAAAGCAGCACAGCAGGGCTTCGGCTCGGCCGAGCCATATGCCTACGAGAAGGAAATCAAGGGTTGGCTCAAGCCAGTCAAGTACGAGTACATCAACGATGTCGGCTGGAAGAACTACGCCGAATCAATCGGTACCTTGCCAGAGAACATCACCAAGTACGCCGATTGCTTCAAGAAGCTCGTTCCGATCATCCAGCAGTCAGCTGTTGATTACCTCAACGATCCAACAAACGGCAACGCCGTGATCCTCGACGCAGTCAAGAAGTTTGGCGCGGCCGGAAGCAGCTGGGTCTACAGCGAAGGCACCGCTGCCTACGCAGTTGCAACCATCAAGAAGGATGGCCTCGTTGCCAACGGCACCGACGGTGTCATGGGTTCGTTCGACATGAGCCGTGTTGACGACCTCATCACCAAGGCAATCCCTGTCTACACCGCACAGGACAGCCCACCAAAGGCTGGCCTCAAGTCGTCAGACATCGTCACCAACGATTTCATTGACAAGAACATTCACCTCTAAAGATTTCTGAAGAGTTGATCGGAGGGCGTCGGCTTCGGCCGGCGCCCTTCGTCGTTTTCAGGGCCACCAGTTCGCTTCAACAAACAGTTTGTTGAAGACCTTTGGTCGATACTCGACCTACTGTCTTCAACAAATTCGCTGCGACCGCGCGGAGATGCTCTGCAAAGGTACGCGGCGGACAAGCGGCCGACTGGCGGCGCAGCCGCGACGCAGGCGACTAGGCGGGTTCGGCGATTAGGAAGGTTCGGCGAGTTCGAGCACCATGTGCAGCAGCACATTGGCTCCGGCGGCGATGTCGGCCGCCTCGGTGAACTCGGCGATGTTGTGCGAGAGACCATCTACCGATGGCACGAAGATCATTGCCGTGGGACACACACGCGCCAACATCTGTGCATCGTGACCAGCTCCCGAGGGTAAGCGCAGGGTGGTGTTGCCCTGAGCCTGAGCGATTCGTTCGACGCTGGAGATCATGGAGTCATCGAAGGCAACGGGTGCGAACCGTGCGAGCGACCGTGTGTGCAGCGTGCATCCTTCAGCCTCGGCTGCGGAGTGAGCAAATGCCATCATCTGCGCCTCTGCGGCGCGTAGCAGCGTGTCGTCGGTGTTGCGCACGTCGAGTGTGATGGTGACCCGCTGGGCGATGACGTTGACCAGATCAGGAAAGACATCGAAGCGCCCGATGGTTGCCACCTGGGCGCCACCCATCTCAGCAGCCAAACGACGTGCCTCGACCGCGATAGCCGCAGCAGGAACCAGCGGATCCTTACGAAGCCGCATGGGGGTGGTGCCTGCGTGCGCTGATCGGCCGGTGATGACAAGTTCGGTCCACGAGATGCCTTGCACCCCGGTGACCACGCCGATCGTGATCCCTTGGTCTTCGAGTACCGGACCTTGCTCGATGTGTAACTCAACGAATGCGTGCGGGATATCGGCCGTCGGACACGGCGTGGGGCCTGCGTAACCGATGCGAGTCAACTCGTCGCCAAGGCGGGCGTTGTCGTCGGCCGCCCGAGCATCGAGCGCTTCTTCAATCGACATGCCACCGACGTACACAAGGCTGCCCAACATGTCGGGCGCAAACCGGGCGCCCTCTTCGTCGGTGAAGAACGCAACCTGAATCGGATGTCGGGTGCGCACACCGTGTTGCTGAAGCGTCTCGATGACTTCGAGTCCGCCGAGCACCCCGAGGTTTCCATCGAAGCGACCACCGGTGCGAACCGTGTCGATGTGCGAGCCCATCATGACTGGAGCCGCTGATTGATCGGTGCCTGCATGGGTGGCGATGACATTGCCGATTGCATCGATCGCAACGCTGAGGCCGAGATCTCGCATCCACGACACAACCAAGTCACGTCCGAGGCGATCTTCGTCAGTCAGTGCGAGCCGAGCGCAACCACGCTCGCCGTTGGGCCCATGCACCGCACCAACGTCACCGAGATCGGCAAGGCGCTGCAGCAAGCGCGCATTGTCGATACGCAGATCAGAGACCGAGTGCGACAGGCCCATCGTCACTTACCAAAGTTGAACGTGCTGATTTCGCGCAGCGATTCGCAAAAGGCCGTAACCGAGCCGTCGAAGAGTTCTTTGCCGCGTTCGGCTGTGGCAGTGGTTGGGTCGCCGATGTAACCGTCATCGAAGAAATCGTTCGAGAGCCATCCGAAGCTCACCTTGCCACCGAACTTCACGTACGAGTTCTGAGCAAGCGCCTCGGGAATACGGCGCTCGGCTTTTGCCATGGTGCACAGGTGCGGCGCCAAGTGAAGCATGATGCTGGTCTCGTCGGCGCCACCATGAACACCCATACCGTGCTCACCTTCGGCCGAGGTTCCGCCTTGATCAGCGGGCATGCCCGGATGAGCAAGAAATGTCATCAAGCCGTACTTCAGGCGAAGCTCGCGGTTGGCTGCGCTGAGCAAGCTGCTGTTGCCGCCGTGACCATTGAGGAACACCAGGCGCCTAGCTGGTGTTTTGGCAACGCAGCGGCCGATGTCGTCGAGCACTGCCAACAACGTGGTGGCCGACAACCAGATCGTTCCCGCAGACCACGCGTGTTCATTCGACTTCGTATACGCCAGCGCAGGCAGCAACCACACGTCGAGTTCGTCTCCGATGCGGTCTACTGCAGCCTCGGCAACGGCGTTGGCGACGATGAGATCGGTGTTCAGCGGAAGGTGCGGACCATGCTGCTCAACAGCACCAAGCGGTTGCACCATGATTGAGTTCTCAGTAAGACGCCGATCGATATCGGGACCACTGAGGTCTGCGAGATGTCGGATTCGAATGTTCGGAGGCTGAGTCACGTACTTACGCTAGCCGGACAGCAAGAATGGTTACGTGCCCGTGAGTGATGTTGATGCAATCGTTGTCGGTGCTGGCCACAACGGCCTCGTAACGGCGGCCTACTTGGCCAAGGCTGGTATGTCTACGTTGCTTGTCGAGGCACGCGCCGCCGTGGGCGGCACTGCCGCCAGCGAGCGCTTCGCCGATACCACGGTCAACATCTGCAACTGCGATCACCTCACGTTTCGCACCACTCCGGTGATGAGCGAACTCGCCCTTGGCGATCACGGCTTGCGCTATCTCGATGTCGAACCATCGCAACTGAACATCGCATGGGACGGCTCAGCGCCGTGGCCAATCTTTCACGACGTCGACCGCACGCTCGATGCGCTGCAGGCGCTGCATCCGCGTGAGGTCGAGGGCTACCGTCGTTACCTCAAGGCAGCCGTCCCTGCCGTGAAGTTGCTGTTCGATGCCGCCAACGATCCGCCGTCGTTCAGCGGGCTCGCTCGCAAAGCGCTCGACCACCGAATGCGTGGCGTCGCCACAATGTTGCGCTGGAGTCGTATGAGCGCAGCCGACATCATGCGCAGCTTCTTTGCGACCGATGCACTTCGCTCGCCCGGCTTGGTAGTTGGACCAATGGTGTGGGGTATCTCGCCAGAGTTCGCGGGCTCTGGTTTGGGCGCGCTCACCTATGCGCTCCGCCACGTGGCCACTGTGGGCCGTCCCGTCGGTGGAAGTGGCGCAGTTCCCGAATCGATTCTGTCGGCGTTCCTCGCTCATGGCGGACAACTGCGGCTCTCCAGCGCCGTGTCCACCATCACCTGCGACAACACCGGGGTCACGGGCGTCACTCTCAGCGACGGTACGCATATTCGGTCGTCAGTAGTGATTTCAGCATGCGACCCGCAACGCACATTCGTTGAGTGGTTGACCAACGCGCCCACCCAGGCCGACGACCTCATCGCTCGCTGGCGCGCGATGCCTCAGAGCCAAGGGTACGAAAGCAAGATCGACGCTGTCGTTACCGCAGTACCGCAATATCGCAACCTCAACGCTGGCGTCTTCGATTCGCTTGGCATCGATCCAGCCGCATGCACTGCGGTGATCGCGCCTTCGTTGGCCGACATACACCGGGGCTACGAACTGATGGGTCGTGGCGAGATACTTCAACAGCCCGGCATGCTGGCCAATGTGCCGTCACTGCTTGACCCAACCATGGCTCCAGCCGGCAAGCATGTGTTCAGCCTTGAGTCCATCTACACGCCATACGACTTCAGGGGCGGATGGACAAGTCGCGACGAACCAGCCCGCTGGCTACGCGAATACTCCACTGTGGTGCAAGCCGGCTTCGCTGAGTCGATCGCCGATTGGCGAGCGATGACGCCCATGACCTACGAGAGCGAGTTTCATCTGCCTCAGGGGCACGCCACCAGCTTTGCTGGAGGTCCGCTCTCGGCGCTACGCAACAAGAACCCGGAACTCACCCGCTATGAGACGCCGGTTACCGGCCTCTACCTCACGGGCGCAGCCACGTTTCCGGGCGCAGGTGTGTGGGGTGCAAGTGGCCGCAACGCTGCAATGGTGGTGCTGCGCAACCACTGATAGCCGCCCACCGTGCCGCAACGACTCAGGCGTCGCGCACGGACCAGTCACGCGAGGCAACTGGATCCTTGTCGCTCCAGGGGAAGTTGATCCACTGGTCGGTGCGCTTCCACACGTATTCACACTGCACCACCGAGTGGGCCTTTTCGTACAGCACTGCGCTGCGCACTTCGGCAACCTTGCCGTGGCAGAACTCTTGAACGCTGCGCAATGTGTGGCCCGTGTCGGCAACGTCGTCGGCGATCAAAATGCGAGCGTGCGACATGTCGACGAAGTCGGGGGCCGGAGGAAGAATACGAGGAACTTCGAGACGCTCATCGACTCCGGTGTAAAACTCGACGTTCATCGTGTACACGTTCTTCACTGACAACGCATAGCCAAGCGCACCACCGATGAGCAGACCGCCACGTGCAATCGACAGGATCATGTCGGGCTCATAGCCGTCGTCGGCAACCATCTGCGCGAGGTCGCGCGACGCCTGCCCGAACATCTCCCATGTCATCACTTCGCGCTCAGAAAGCACCGGTATTCCCCTGTCGTTTGGTCTCCGAATGAGTCGATGCCCAACCTAACGCATGGGCACTACCGGAGTCAGATGCTGGGAGACGCGCTGAGACCGATGATGTCGGTTGGCCGCACAGGCACACGGTTGAGCGGCTTGCCGATGGCATCGCGAATGGCTGCGACAATCGCAGGCGTACTCGAGATGGTGGGCGGCTCGCCCACTCCTTTCGCTCCGAGCGGCGCAATCGGGTCGGGCTCCTCAATCAGCGACGCAGTCACTGATGGCATGTCGAGAAACGTGGGGAGCAAGTAGTCGGTGAAGCTTGGATTGCGCACGTGACCATTGCTCATGATGATCTCTTCCATCACCGCCAAACCCAGGCCTTGAGCGATGCCACCTTCGATCTGACCAATCACGCTGAGCGGGTTGAGCGCACGACCAACATCTTGAGCCGTGGCGATCTGAATGACCTTCACGAGGCCAAGCTCGGGGTCGACATCGACCACGGCGCGGTGGGCAACAAATGCAAAGGCCGTGTGGCAGTCGCCCTGCCCATTTTCGTCGAGGTCTTCGGTGGGCTTGTGGTGGTACTCAACCGTCTCGTCGAACGACAGTCCTAACGCAGCGTCAAGCGCTGAGACACGAAAGACACCATTTCTGTCGACAATGTCGCCGCCGTCGATAGCAAGCGACAGTGGATCGACACCATGAGCAACGGCAACAGCCTCGAACAGCAGATCACGAACTTTGATGCACGCTGCATTGACTGCGCCACCGCTCATCCATGTTTGCCGTGACGCTGAGGTTGAACCCGCCGACCCAACATCGGTATCGATTGAGTCGATCACCACGTTGTCGAAACCGAGCACGCTGCGCGCTATCTGACCCGCAATCGTGATGAAGCCTTGGCCGACCTCGCTCGTGGCGAACTTCAAGTTGACAACACCGTCGGCGAGGCGACAACGCGCTGTGGAGTAGTCGTCGAAGGTCTCGCTGTACATCAGGTTTTTAATCGCTACAGCGAAGCCGATACCGCGCACGATGTGGCTCGTGTCGGCAGTGCGGCCAGCACCGCCCGGCAAACGCATTGGGTCATGATCGTGACCCCCAACGGGTTCGTCGGGCAATGGCAACGCAGCCGTCTCACGAATGCAGCGAGCTACCGGAGCCACGTTTTCGATGACCTGACCCGTAATCAGTTTGTCGCCGGTGACCATCGCGTTCATCAAACGAATCTCTACGGGGTCGAGTTCGCATGCGGCCGCAAGCTTGTCCATCTGCCCTTCGTGAGCGAAGCACGCCTGAACGACACCGAACCCACGCATGGCTCCGCACGGCAAGTTGTTCGTGCGAACGGCGTATCCATCGACGACCGCGTTGTCGCAGCGGTACGGGCCCTGGGCGTGTGTGACGCCATTTATGAGCACAGCCGACGACGTAGATGCGTAGGCCCCGCCGTCGAAAACCATTCGCGCTTCGACCTTCACGAGTCGACCTTCGCGCGTGGCGTGGTGACGCATCCAGATTCGCACTGGGTGTCGGTGAACGTGACCAAGAAAGCTTTCTTCGCGCGAATAGTGAATGCGCACGGGGCGGCCAGTGCGCAGCGCAAGAAGACATGTGTGCACCTGCAGGCTGATGTCTTCGCGTGCGCCAAACGCCCCGCCGACTCCACCAAGCGTGAGCCGCACGCTGCTCACTGGCAAGCCAAGACATGCTGCGATCTGCTTTTGATCCTCGTGTAGCCATTGCGTAGCAACGTGGAGCGAGACTCCCCCGCCATCGGCATCAGGCATCGCCAGCGCAGCCTCGAGTCCGAGGAACGCTTGGTCTTGCATGCCGATTTCGTAGGTGTCTTCGACCACCACTTCGCCCACGATGTCGGGGTCTCCGCACACGATGCGCTGCCGACGAATCACATTTCCGTCGGGATGAATGTCGGGGTGGCTGCCATCAATGGCGCGCTCAGGATCGATAAGGGGCTCAAGCACTTCGTAGACCACCACGATGGCGGCCAGTGCCCTGCGGCATGTCTCGGGATGATCAGCAGCTACTGCTGCGATCGGCTCACCGACATAGCGAACAACATCGGTAGCGAACACGGGCTGATCGCTGCTGATCAGCCCATAGGTAGGCAACCCAGGCACATCGGCAGCGGTGATCACAGCTTCGACTCCGACGATTCGATACGCGCCCGAGACGTCGATGCTCACAATGCGAGCCGATGGATGCGGAGAGCGAAGCGTGGCTCCCCACAGACAATTTTCGGCTGATAGGTCGCTCGAGAATGCGTAGCTGCCTTGCACCTTTGGGGTGCCATCGGGACGAGAAATGCTGTCGCCAAGACGACCAGTGCGCGTGCGCTCGCCGGTGACCGAACTCATGCTTGCACCGACTGGCGACGAGAGACGGCAACACGTTGCACCGCTTCGATGATGCGTCCGTACCCAGTGCAGCGACACACGTTGCCGGAGAGCTCTTCGCGGATCTCAAACTCAGTTGGTTCGGCCGTGCGCTCGAGCAGCGCATGCGTCGCCATGATCAAGCCAGGCGTGCAGAACCCACACTGCACAGCGCCAGCATCGACAAACGCCTGTTGCACATCGCTTGGCGAACCGATGGGCGCAACACCCTCGATGGTGACAATGCTCTGGTCGACTGCGCTAGCGGCCAGCACAAGGCAACTGCAGACCAACTCGTCGTCAACGAGCACGCTGCACGAGCCGCACTCGCCTTGCTCGCACGCCCCTTTGCTACCCAGCAAACCGAGACGTTCGCGCAGCACAAAAAGCAAGCTCTCGCCCAGCCACGAGTCGCGCACGGCGCGGGTCTCGCCATTCACATGGAGTTCGTATTGCTCGTTCAGGGTTACCGACTCACTCATGGGGAAACGCCCTTCGTAACAAACGTGATGCAAGGACACCGATGGCGTGGCGCCGATACTCGGCGGTAGCGCGATGGTCATCAATTGGACGGCTCGCGGCCGCCGCGAGTTCGCCGAACTGGCGCGCATCGTGAGCCGACACGCTGCGCGATTCGAAGCTGACCGCCGTAGCAGCAAATGCTTCGGCCTCGGCGCAACGAAGGATGGTGGGGCCAACAGAACCGAGTGCGAGGCGCACATCGCGGCTGTCTAGGTCTGTAGCTAAGCACGTGCTCGCAAGCGCAATCACCATTGCGTTGCGAACACCTACTTTGCTGTAGCCCTGCCAACCAGTGAGTACCGGCAATGTGACGCCGGTGATGAGTTCGCCGGGTTGCCGTGCTGTGCGCTTCACGCCAACCATGAAGTCGTGAACCGAGAGCGAACGTTCACCGGCGGCACTTGCGAGGTGAACAATGCCGTCGAGAGCTGCCAGCACAGGAAGCCCATCACCCGCTGGCGAGCACGTACCGAGATTTCCGCCGAGCGTGCCCGCATGACGTATTTGCGGTGAACCAACGGTTCGAGATGCCTCGGCCAACGCAGGCAGTAGCTCAGCGAGCGGTGACTCCATGAGTTCGGCGTACGTGACTCCGGAACCGATGTGCACAGTTGCGCCAACCGGGTCGTATGTCCACGAACGCAGCTCTGAAACTCGATTTATCGCAATCACATGAGCGGGCTTGCGATGACCTGCGTTCACCTCGACCATTGCATCGGTGCCACCGGCAAGAACAAGGGCGTCTGGATTGTCGGCTAACGCGTCGAGCGCAGCGCTAAGCGAGTTCGGGACGATGACAGACATGCAAGCTCGACTTTACATTTTGTACACGCCAAGCAGTGTCACCTGCCCAGAGAAAATCAGTTGTCGTAGATGGTGGCGCGTCGAGCGGCGCGATGCTGGCTGCCGTAATCGTCGACGGCGTAGTGCATCGTGCAGCGGTTGTCCCAGAGCGCTGCGTCGCCGGCGGTCCAGCGCCAACGAATCTGATAATCGGCGCGCTCGCTGCGCTCGAACAACATCTCAAGCAAGTGACGAGACTCTGGATCAGCGAGGTTCTTCACCGCACGAGTCCATCCGCGGTTCACAAACAGCGCCGTTCGATTCGTCACCGGATGAACTTTGACCATCGGATGCGTGGCGAGTCCGGTGATCGGCGGCAACCCATGCACTGCCGTGAGCCCACTAATGAGATTTCGAATGGGTTCGCTGAGTCCGTCAAAAGCCAAGTACTGGTTGCTCCACAGCGTGTCGCCACCGTTGACCGCAGGAATGTCCATGCAGAAAAGCGAGCCAATCGGAGGGGTGTCTGTGAACGTGACATCGGTGTGCCACACATTGGTCGAGGCCTTCTTGAGTCCACGCGCTGTATCGAGCACCAAGATCTCGGGAAAGCCTTCGGCTGCGAGCGTTGCTGCACCGCGATAGTCGCCCCCTGTCTCGGTGGTGGCCGCGAGACGCGGTCCGAAGACACCGGCGAGCCGAAGCTGTTGTGCGGGTGTCAGATGCGCCTCGGGAAAGAACAGCACGAGATACTCGGCCCACGCCTGGCGCAACTGAGCCTGAACCTCTTCGTCGAGTTGCTCAACGTTGAACCCCAGAACACGCGCACCCAGCGCGCCGCCGAGCGGCTCAATCTTCAACCGCGGCTTCGTGACTTGATCGGTCATGGCTTTGCCCCCTGCGTATCCGGACGAACTCGTTGCCGACGCTAACAGCGCCGCTCACTCACGAACCGACCGGCGGTCATACAACCTGCAGCCCGGCGAGCGCTGGGTCGTCGGGCGGAAGCTTTGGTCCGATCGCCTCAAGCTCGGCAAGCACGATCGTGGCAACTGCGAGATTACGCACCCACTTCTTGTTGCCCGGCACGACGAACCACGGTGCGTTCTCGGTGCTTGTCTCGGACAACGCAAGTTCGTATGCCTTGCGATAGTGCGGCCAGAGCTTTCTATCATCGAGATCGCCGAGCCGAAACTTCCAACGCTCTGTTGGGTCATCGATGCGATCTTGCAATCGCACGCGTTGCTCCTCGAACGAGACGTTGAGATTGATCTTGATGATGTGCGTACCTTCGTCGACTAACAATCGTTCGAACTCACGAATGTGGCGATAGCGCCGATCGCAACGCTCGACGGTGACGAGGCTTCTCACTCGCTCTACGAGAACAGACTCGTAATGACTGCGGTTCCAGACGGTGATCTCGCCGCGCGCAGGTGTAGCGGCATGAGCGCGCCACAAGTAGTCGTGTTCGAGTTCGTAGCCCACGGGAGCCTTGAAGCTCACCACCTTGACACCTGCCGGATTGAGGGCTCCAAACACATCGCGAATCGTGCCGTCCTTACCGCATGCATCCATCGCCTGCAACACCACAAGCAGGCTGTGTTGGCGTTGGGCCGCTAAGCACCGCTGCAACACATTGATGCGCTGGTGCATGACGAGCAACTCAGACTTCGCCGCCTCTTTGTCCCATCCAAAGGTCTCGTCTGGGTCGCGCCGGTTCAGGCTCAACTGAGAGTTCGGCTTCACAATCATTCGAGCGATGACTTTGTCCACGAGGGTGAAGTTAGCTCATGCCTAGAGGAGCTCTGACCGGATCATCGGTTGAACGGGCAATGCCTACAACCACTGTCGCAACAGGTTCCGCGTCGAGACAAAAACACTGCCGTGAACACTGCGAATCCGCTGACGGGGTCTCTGTATGTAGGTGCCCCAGACTCAACGGCACGGGCATGTCGGCTCATGATCTCAGCAAAATGACGATGCGTGGGACTGAGTCGGCGCGGGTCCGGCATCATCGAATCGTGGTCGTGCGACATTGGCATTCAACCTAGGGCACCCACGAGTTGAGAATCGTGCTCGCGGTTCGCGACTATGACTAGTATGCGTGAATCGTTGTGGCGACCGTCACAGCCGATATATGGTCGGCAAGGCAACACGCCGAGCAACAAAGAATCATTCAACAAGGGGGAGTTCATGGGTACCAAGGAACGTTCAACTCAGCGTCGCCGAGGCGTCGCGCTAGCAGCCACGGTGATGAGCTTTGCGCTTATTGCCGGCGCCTGCAGCAGCGATAGCGGCAATGGCACAGCCGGCACCACCGGTGGCAGCACCAGCGGCAGCACCGCGGACACAACCGCTGGCACCGAAGTAAAGGCCACTCCGGTTGACGGCGGCACACTTCGCTACGGTCTCGAGGCCGACGTCGATGGTCTCAACCCAACCTCTTCCGCGCTCTCAGCCCCTGGCTACGTGATGGCTGAAGCCGTATTCGACACCCTTGCTCGCGTCGCCGCCGACGGCTCAATCGTTCCGTACCTCGCCGAATCGTTCACTCCTTCGGCCGACTTCAAGTCGTGGACCGTCAAGTTGCGTCCTGGCATCAAGTTCACCGACGGCGCCGACCTCAATGCCGATGCGCTTCTCAAGGCATTTGAGGCTGAGCACGCCGCCGCGCTTGTTGGCCTTGCCGTTCGTCCGTTCTACCCAGACACGGGCGCAACCGAGAAGATCGACGATCTTTCCGTCAAGTTCAACCTGCTCGACGCGAACCAGTACTTCCCATCGGCGCTCACCAGCCAGCTGGGCATGATGCCATCACCTCTGTGGCTCGACGCTGCAAAGGCTGATCCAACGCTGAACCAGAAGCCAGTAGGCACCGGCCCATTCATTTACGACAGCCGCACCCAAGACAACGTGACGCGCTTCGTGAAAAACCCCAACTACTGGAACGGCACAGTGCACCTCGATGCTGTCGAGTTCTACCCCGTGCCAGACCCAGCAAACTTGCTCGACCTGCTCAACAATGGTGACCTCGACGCGTTGCAGACAACTGATCAGACAGCCATCAAGGACCTCAAGGCCAACACCGACGTGCAGAACTTGCTCGACGACACCGGCGAAGAGTCGTTCCAGATGATCAACTCACAAGCACCTCCATTCGACGACATCCGCGTTCGTCAGGCGCTTGCTTTTGCAACGCCTAAGGCAAAGGTTCTTGAGCTCATCGATCTTGGCCAGTCCCGCCCAGCCGACGAGATGTTCACCCCAGAGAGCCCGTACTACAACCCGGCCGTGAAGCAGGACGCTGATCAGCCAGACAAGGCTCTGCCACTCATCGCTGCGTACTGCGCCGAAAAGGGCACGGTTATCAACCCAGTGCTCAACAAGCCAACCTGTACTGACGGCAAGGTCAACATGGAATACCAGTTCGTCGGCCCATCGGCTGTCGGCCTGCGCACCACCGAGATCTTCGAAAATGCGTGGAAGGCCGGCTTCAACATCACTCGTGATCAGGTGAACCAGCAGGATCACATTCAGCAGGCGGCTCTCGGCCAATACAACGTGCTCGGCTGGCGTCAGTTTGGTGCCATCGACCCATGGGCCGACAGCGTCTGGATGCTCTGCCGCACCGTTGGACCGATCTCGCTCAACTGGCCTCGCTACTGCGACCCAGCTCGCGATCAGATCCTGCTCGATGCTCAGGCCACCAACGATCCTGCAAAGCGTGCCGAGGACTACAAGAAGCTTGCGCAGAACATGCACGATGCGTACACGTACATCTTCATTAACCACACGCTCTGGTCCAACTCGTTTGCCAAGAAAATTCACGGCACGTGCGACGGCAAGTCGCCTGAAGGCGTGGCTCTGAAGTGCACCAGCAATGGTCTCACCTGGCTCGACACATCCTGGTTGGAGAAGTAGTAAAACCATGCGACCTAATTCGACCCGTTGGGTCGCAGGCAAATGAGGTACTGGGCACAGCGGATCGCCATGGCGATTACGTTGCTCTTCGCAGTGAGCGCGCTCACATTCGGAGCAATGAACGTCCTTGGCGATCCGCTGTTCAACATCCTCGGTCCCATCGCCCGCGACACCAGTAATCCAAAGAGCGTCAAGCTCATCGAGAAAGCCAAGCACGATTACAACCTCGATAAGCCGCTTCCGGTCCGGTACGGGCTTTGGGTAACTGGTTTCGTTCGTGGCGATATGGGAGTGCAGTTCAGCACCGACGGGCAACCGCCGGTGACTGAACTGCTTAAAGAACGAATTCCACGCACGGTGACGTTGCTTCTGCTTGGGCAACTCATCGCCGTGCTGGTCTCCATTCCATGGGCGCTGATCTCAGCGTCGAGGGCCGACAAACTGGTCGATCGAATATCGACGGCAACCACCTTCATGCTGGTTGCGCTGCCAGGCTTTGCGCTCGCAATCATCTTGAAGTATCTGTTTGCAATTCGGTTGGGGTGGTTCCCGCTGACCTACAGGGCTCTTGATCCATTCAAAACTCGTCTCTTCCAGATGTTGCTGCCGTCGATCGTCATCGGCTTGCCGGCCGCAGCGATTTACCAGCGCCTGCTGCGTACTGATCTGATCACCACCCTGCAGGAAGACTTCATCTTGATGGCGCGCTCAAAGGGTGTGTCGAAGTCGCGCATCTTGTTCCGCCACGCGTTGCGCTCGTCGATGTTCTCGTTCATCACCGTGGTTGGTCTCACCACCGGAGCGCTCATCGGCGGTTCCATCGTTGTCGAAACGGTCTTCCGAATTCCGGGTATTGGATCCACATTGGTTGAGGCCGTTTTGCGGCACGACTTCCCTGTGGTGCTGGCAATCGTGATGATTGTCGCTACCACCTTCGTGTTGATCAACCTGTTGATCGACGTCTTCTATTCGATCATCGACCCACGAGTAAGCAGATGACCACCGAAGCTATCGCCGCTCCCGAAGTGGCAGCACCGCCCGCACCAGGCGAAGCGGCCGTCAAAAAGACACTTGGTCTCGCCTTCTGGATCTGCATTGGCTGGCTCGTTCTCATGGTGCTTGTTGCCGTGCTTGCGCCACACCTGCCAATCCCTGATCCCAAGGCGAACTTCACCAAGCCAGGCCAAGCCGGACCATCGCACGCGCCTTCTGCGGCTCATTGGTTCGGAACCGACAAAGACGCTCGCGATGTGTTTTCCCGCACCGTGTATGGCGCACGCGTGTCGCTCACCGTTGGCTTCATCGCGATCGCGTTTGGCATGTTGGTCGGCGGAACGCTCGGAATCCTTGCTGGCTTCTTCCGCGGCTGGTGCGATCGCATCTTTTCGTTCATGTTCTTGGTTCTGCTGTCATTCCCTTCATTGGTGTTGGCGATCATGCTGACGGCTCTGCTCGACCGCAAACTGCTCACCATCTCAATGATTCTCGGGGTGCTCGCCGTAGCTCCCGTGGGGCGTCTCGCACGAGCAACGACCATGCAGTACGCGGACCGCGAATTCGTTATGGCTGCACGAAGCCTCGGCGCCAAGAACACGCGTCTCATTATTCGCGAGTTGCTCCCCAACGTAGCCATACCCATGTCGGCGCTGGCGTTGCTCGGCATGGCCGTGGCAATTGTTGCCGAAGGCGGCTTAGCGTTTCTCGGTCTTTCGGTTGAGCACAGCATCACGTGGGGCGGCATGATTCAGCTCGGGTCAGATAGCAGCAGAACGTTGCAGCATCAGCCGTGGATCGCATTCTTCCCCATTGGCGTGCTGTTCCTCACGGTGTTCGCGCTCAACTTTGCTGGGGACCGCGTTCGCACCTACTTCGATGTCAAGGAGATCTCGCTGTGAGCGAATTGCAGACAGAGCTGCGTCAAGCGCAGCAGCCGCTGCTCGAGGTCAAAGATCTGCGCACTCACTTTCGTACTGAGCGCGGCTTAGTGCGCGCCGTTGATGGTGTGTCGCTCACGCTTGATCGCGGCAAATGCCTCGGCATTGTTGGCGAGTCCGGCTCCGGCAAGACCGTGTTGTCGCGTTCGCTGATGGGACTTCTGCCTCACTCGAACACCATCACCTCTGGTTCGGTCAAGTTTGAGGGCAAAGAGATTCTCGGCTTGCCCGCGAAGCAGATGCGTCGCCTCTGGGGACGCGAGATGTCGATGGTGTTCCAGAACCCGATGACCTCGCTGAATCCGCTGATGAAGATTGGCCAGCAGATCGCCGAGCCACTCAACTTGCATCTCGACATGTCGCACGCCGACGCACGCGCCACTGCCGAGCGCCTGCTGCGCGATGTTCGTATTCCCGAGGCATCACGTCGTCTCGACCAATACCCGCACGAACTGTCCGGCGGTATGCGTCAGCGAGCAATGATCGCCATTGCATTGGCGTGTGGTCCCACACTGCTCTTCGCTGACGAGCCAACCACTGCTCTCGACGTCACGGTGCAGGCGCAGATTCTTCAACTCATCGGAGAGCAACGCCGCGACCGCAACATGTCGGTGGTCCTTGTTACTCACGACCTTGGTGTCGTTGCCGGCCACACCGACGAGATCGCCGTGATGTACGGCGGCAAGCTCGTTGAAAAGGCCCCAACAAGCGTCCTCTTTGCACACATGAAGATGCCGTACACGATGTCGCTGATGCGCAGTATCCCCAAGCTCGAAGATCCGAGCCACACGCGTCTGGCAACAATCCCTGGGCGCCCACCAGATCTTGTGCATCCTCCCAAGGGCTGCCGGTTTGCTCCTCGATGCGCATATGCGCGCGATAAGTGTCTCACCGAAGAGCCGCCACTTCGTCAAGCAGAAGACCCCAATCACTCTTACGCATGCTGGTACCCGGTGGGCTCCCCCGAGTTCAACCAGCGTGAAGCCGAACTCAACAACGGCGCAGTACCCGTCACACTCGAGGCACGGTAATGGCAGG
>JBAXHD010000035.1:0-27023 GCA_037139095.1 Actinomycetota bacterium | reverse complement strand
AACGTAGGGGATGGAGTGCTGCGCGCTACCAAAAGTGGCTCGCATCAAGCCTCACCAAACTGTTGTTGTAGCGAGTCGGCCTCACCGGCCGCTGTGGCCGGGTATCCCAAAACAGTTTGAGGTTGATCCGTACAGTGATTTCGTTCGGCCATTCTCCTAGGCCGACGAAAGGCGGATTTCGTGTTCAGTCGACTTACCCCTGGTTCAGCTTTGCTGCGCTCTCGATGGGCAGCCATCGGGGCCGCCGTTGCGGTTTCTTTCGGTGCCGGAGGCACCGTGGCTCTCTTCGCCCACGCTGATGCTCCAGCCACAACATCCTTTGTCGCGATTACGCCATGTCGACTGTTCGACACCCGGCCTGCGCCCGACAATGTTGGCGATCGGTCAACTCCGTTGAGTACGGCCGAAGAATTCGCACGGCAAGTCACCGGCACCAACGGAAACTGCACCATCCCGGGCACTGCAACTGCCGTTGCCTACAACCTCACGGTGCCCGATCCTTCGGTCACCGGCTACCTCAAGCTCTACCCGGGCGACGTAGCCGCACCAAACGCGAGCGCTGTGAACGCTCAGGCGCTGGTGGGCACGAAGTCGGGCAGCGGCGTTGTTGGCTTATCGTCAACAGGCACCGTCAAACTGCTCAATCAGGTCGGACCGCTCAATGCGCTGCTCGACATCACCGGATACTTCGTGGCTACACCTGCCGGACCCACTGGGCCCGCTGGTGTCGGCGATCTCGGTTGCACCGCTGGCCAATCAATTACGTGGAGCGGAACCGCATGGCAGTGCACCACGCCATCGGACAGCCTCAGCGGTCTAAGTTGCACGGTGAATCAGTCGATCCGCTGGAACGGAACCGCATGGGAATGCCGCAGTCAACCAATCGTTGCCACGCTGTCGATGGTTGCTAACGCACCGCCGTGCTGCCAGATTTCCGACAGGTTCCAGGCGTATAGCCCCAATGTTGTCGCCACCAATATCTGCGACGATATCTTTTGCGAGATCAAGCTTGTCGACGTGATTGACCACACCACTTGCCAGGTCAACTTCACCGGAAACTCGCAGGCCAACAGCCTTCATGTTTCGCTGTTACCCGACCGAATCATGCTTGATCCGATGTTCATTTTGAATCGAGCTGAACCGCTCTACATCAACATCTCGTGTAACACCTAGGACTCGGTGGCCTGATGTTCGGTCACAGCGTGCTTGCGTCAGCGGCCGCTGTGGCCGAACCCGCCACCGCGGTCGAGACCGTCGAGACCGTCGACCTCGGTCCACACCACTTCTTCCACGCGCTGCAGCACCAGTTGGGCAACTCGATCGCCGCGGCGCACGTGATACTCGTCGGCCGGATCGGTGTTGAGTAAGACCACCTTGATCTCGCCGCGATACGCCGAGTCGATGAGCCCTGGCGCGTTGACCACGCTGATGCCGTGCTTGAGCGCCAAGCCACTGCGCGGCAACACGAATCCGGCGTAACCCTGCGGAATGGCGATGGCGATGCCGGTGGGCATCAGCAAGCGACCGCCGCCTGCGGCAAGCACGCCGTCTTCGCGAGCGCACAAGTCCATGCCAGCATCGCCCGAATGGGCGTACGCGGGCAGCGCAAGTTCGGGGTCGAGTCGCACGATCGAGACAGCAAGCATCCCGGCAACCATACGCGATGGCCGCACCAAAAAGTTTGGTGAAGACCATTGGTTGAGGGTCGACCAAAAGTCTTCAACAAAGCGTTTGTTGAAGCGAAATGGTGGTGGGTGGGCCGACGATGGACGGTCGGCGAACGATAGCGAGACGGAGATTCGACTGGCGCCGCCAACGTTGAGCGCGCCTCAGTAGGCGTAGCATTTCGACCATGTCGAATTCGGAGTCCCGCCCACCGTCGGTCGACACGCTCGCCCGATCGCTCGCATCGAGTGGACTCCCCCACCCGCTGTGCGTCGACATCGCCCGAGAGGCCATCGCAGCAGGCGATCCCGGTTCGGCTCCTGAGCGCGCCGCCCAACTCGCGCGCACGCTGCTCATGCCCGTGGTGAACGCCACTGGAGTATTGCTGCACACCAACCTCGGCCGTGCGCCCGTAGGCGCCCAGCACACCGCCCGCCCGATCAACGTCGAGTTCGACCTCGCTACCGGCGAACGTGGTTCACGCCAAACTGCAGTGGGTCAACTGTTCGCTCGCCTGTGCGGCGGCGAAGCTGCAATGGTCGTGAACAACAACGCAGCCGCAGTGATGCTCGTGCTCGCCGCGCTGGCTTACAACCGTGGCGTGGCGGTGAGCCGCGGTGAAAGCGTTGAGATTGGCGGAGCGTTTCGCGTACCCGATGTGATGGAGCAGTCGGGCGCAACGCTGGTTGATGTGGGCACCACCAACCGCACTCGCCTCAGTGATTACTCGAAGGCCATCGCACGCCAAGGCGCCGATATCGCGCTCACCATGAAAGTGCATCCCTCAAACTTCCGTATCGACGGCTTCGTCGAGGAAACCACCGTCGCCGAACTCGCAACACTCTCGGTACCCGTTGTGGCCGACATCGGCAGCGGCCTGATCGACTCGAACTGCCCGTGGCTCAGTGGCCCACCGCCCGCATGGCTTGCCAACGAGCCCGCTGCGAAGCAAAGCCTTGAGCACGGCGCTGCGCTGGTCACCTTCAGCGGCGACAAGCTGCTCGGTGGTCCGCAGGCCGGCATCATCGTTGGCCGGCGCGATCTGGTGGCCGCTTGCGCTCGTCACCCCCTTGCCCGCGCGCTGCGACCCGGTGGCCTTGTGTTGTCGAGCTTGCAAGCCACGGCATTGGCCTACCTCGACAAGTCAGCCGCAACCACGATTCCGTTCTGGCGGATGGTGGCCGCACCAATGCAGCAACTGCGCGATCGCGCCGCAGCAATCTGCGCCGCAACCGGCATGGGTTCAGGCGAAGAAATGCAAGCGCTGCCGGGCGCAGGTTCTGCACCAGGCATCAGCATGGACTCATTCGGCGTAGTGCTGGTCGGCGATCACCTCGCCGCACTGCGCGCCCACAGCACACCAGTAGTCGGACGAGTTCGCGAGGGCCGTACCTTCATCGATCTGCGCAGTGTCGATCCCGAGGACGACCGCATCGTGATCGACGCCTTGCGGACATTGGGCTAGACACCCGTGCGCATTGTTGCCACCGCTGGTCACGTTGACCACGGCAAGAGTTCGCTGGTGCTAGCGCTTACCGGCACCGACCCAGATCGATTCGCCGAAGAGAAGCGTCGAGGGCTCACCATCGACCTCGGCTTTGCTCACGCGGTCCTGCCATCGGGTGAGGGCATCAGCTTCATCGACGTTCCTGGGCACATTCGTTTTCTGCGCAACATGCTCGCGGGCGTAGGCGGTATCGATGCGTGCCTGTTTGTGGTTGCAGCCACCGAAGGATGGAAGCCGCAAAGCGAAGAGCATCTGCGCATTCTCGAACTACTCGGCGCGCGCCACGGCGTGATCGCGCTGACCAAGGTAGATCTTGTCGACGACGAATGGCGTGACATCGCGACGCTCGAAGTACTCGATCACGTTGCCGGCACCTTCTTGGCCGACGCTGCGATCATCGGTGTCTCAGCACCAACTGGCGCAGGCCTCGACCAACTACGCGACGCGCTCGACACCTTGGTGGCAACCACCCCGCAGGCCATCGACAGAAATCGACCACGGCTATGGGTCGACCGAGTGTTCGCGGCCAAGGGCAGCGGCACCGTGGTCACGGGAACCCTCACCGACGGCTCGCTGCACGTAGACGATCGGGTGTCAGTGGGACCCCGCCACAACGATGTGCGCGTCCGCAGCATTCAGAGCCTGGGTAGCACCACAGAACACATCGGTGCCGGCAACCGCGTAGCGCTGAACCTCTCCGGCGTTGAGCACACCGACGTACATCGAGGCGACGCCGTAGTGCACCCCAAGCAATGGCGACCCACGAACCGGTTCGATGCATCGCTCCACGTGCTCGAGCGCCTTGAGCACGAGGTGTCTCGTCGTGGCGCCTACGTGGCCTACATCGGCTCGGGCGAGTTCACCGTGAAGCTTCGCGTGCTTGGCGACGAAGCTATTCAGCCCGGCACCAACGGGCTCATCCGCCTGCACCTTCCCGAAGCGCTGCCGCTCTTGCCGGGCGACCGTTTCATCCTGCGCGAGTCGGGTCGCAACGAAACCGTTGGCGGCGGCGAAGTACTCGACATCGCACCTGTGCTGCCCGCATCGAAAGCTCGACCCAACCGAGACATCAACCGTGTCATCGCCGAGCGCGGCTGGGTCACTGTCGACGAACTTGAGTTGCTTACCGGCGAACGGCGTGAGGCCACCATCGGGCAATGGGTTGTTGCTGTGGGCGCGGTTGATGCGTTGCGCGCTTCGGTACTCGAGCGTGTAAGCGCTGCTGGTCCTTTGGGTCTCGACATCGCCTCACTCGATGATCGTGAGCGAGCGGTGTTGGGCACCATCGACACCGTCGAGATCGATAACGGCCGCGCTCGCGAGGCAGAGGTGCGCGACCCGCTCGCCGACCATCCGTTTGTGGCCGCATTGTTGGCTGGCCGATTCACGCCGCCCGATGCGACCAACGTGGACAAGACCGAACTTCGTCTACTCATTCGCAGCGCTCGCGTGGTTGAGCGCGACGGCATCTACTTTCATCCGCAAACCATCGACGACGCAGCACAGGCGGCGGCAGCTCTGCTTGCAAACAACCCCGACGGTTTCACCGTCGCCCAATTCCGCGATGTCACTGGCTCTACTCGCAAGCATGCGTTGCCGCTTGCCGCCGAGCTCGATGCACGCGGCATCACTCGCCGACGCGAAGACCTACGGATTGGCGGACCCCGGCTTCCCATCGTCGGTAGTGCCAATGAGAGTCCCAACACGGCGTAAACCACGGCGTCGCTTTGGTGGCGCCTTCTGATCAAGCTCGCGAGCAAGCTTGGCAATGTTCATATCGTTCGTGATCACTTCGCCGAACTGCACCGGATCAGCGAGCAGCCACGAGTGCGAGCCGTCTACGACGGTGCCTTGAACACCCGCCGCAACGCACAGCGCCTCGAACGATTCACGCGGGATGATGCCGTCACGTGTTGCCCACAAAATGGTGATCGGTTTGCCGGCCTCACGTAGATCTTCGAGTTCGCTACGCAGATCGGCGCGCCGCGCCAAGTTGGCCACCTTGATGATGGCGCGCGGGTTTCGCACAAGATTCGGAAGGAAGTCTTCGGCCACCACCGGCAACACGCGCCGCGCCTGACGCAACGGCCACACGTCGCCCGGGAAGTGCAGACCCCAGTCCCATAGCGGCCGCTCGGCGATGGATTGCAGCACATGGCCCTTGCGCCACGATGACCCACCAACCGAGTTGACCAACACCATCGAACGCACGCGATCGCTGTGATCGTGCGCCAACCGAATCGCCACGCCTCCACCGAAACTGTGACCCACCACCACAACCGGCTCGGTGACTTCGAGCGCGTCAAGAAGATCTGCAACCCAACGCGCGTACCCAGCAATCGAGAAGTCGCGCGCTGGAATCTCGTGCGTGCCACCAAATCCAGGCATCGCCGGGGCGATCACACGACAACCCTGCTGAGCAATTGAGACAATGACATCGCGGTAGGTGTGATGAGCCAACGCCCAACCGTGCAGGAGAACCACTGGCATTCCAGCACCCGCCACGCTGTATGCGGCGGGGCGGCCCTGAACAAACGTGCGCTTTTCGACCACGATCTGGCGAGAACCGCCAGAATCCGAGGGCAACGGAGCGCTTCGGGCACCGGTTGTCATTGCCTCCATCGTAGGCACATGAGAAGCTGCGGCATGGCAGAAACTGGTGCGAACCAACAACAGGCAGCGTATTGGTCCGAGAACGCGGGTCGTCAATGGGTGCAGCAGCAGGCCCTGTTCGACCGGCAGCTGGTGCACTTTGGAAATGCCGCGCTCGGTGCGCTGCGCGCTCAGCCCGGCGAGCACATTCTCGACATTGGCTGTGGCACCGGCACGACAACGCTCGCCATAGCCGAGTCAGTTGGACCAACGGGTTGGGTGATCGGTGCCGACATCTCGGCCCCGATGATCGCCGCATCAAGCGAACGCTCGATAGACCGACCCACGATGTCGTTCGTGGTGGCCGATGCGCAGACCGACCGCATCGCCCCAATCGATCACGACGCCGACGCGATGTTCTCGCGCTTCGGAGTCATGTTCTTCTCGGATCCAACTGCGGCATTCACCAACCTTGCGAGCAATATTCGGGCCGGCGGACGTTTGGCCTTTGTGTGCTGGCAGCACGAAGAACTCAACGAGTGGATGTCGCTGCCTGCCGAACTCATGCGCTCGTTCACACCAGAGCCGGTGCTTCCGCCCGCCAACGCTCCAGGTCCGTTCGCCTTCAGCGATCGTGACCGCCTGAAGACCATCCTCACCACAGCAGGATGGTCGGCTGTGCAGATCGAACCCTTCAGCGCTCCAACAGTGCTTGGCGCAGGGCTAGGCCTTGAGTCCGCAGTCACCCAGTCGATGAGCACCAGAGCTGGCGAGGGTCTACGCGCTCAAGTCGACGAGGCCACGTTTGCTGCCGCAAGAGATGCAATATGCGCCGAGTTCAGTAAGCGACTCGTTGACAATGCCGTCTCGTTCGAGGGCAACGTGTGGGTTGTGACCGCAGAGCGCTAAAGCGCCGATCAGTCGACGGTGGCAGATTCAGCCGGTGCATCAGTTGCATCGCCTGACTTCTTGCGCATCTCGCGATAATCCTTGGCGCCGCCTTCTTCGGGTTCGACCTCGAGCGTGACACCATCGATCGCGATAACGCGCAGGGATTCGCCAGCCTTGATGGGAGTTGCCCGGTTGGCACGAGCGCGCCAGCGACCGCCCGATACTTGGGCGATGCCCTCGGGGCTGATGTCGGCGAGCGCAGTGCCCATCTCGCCGATCATCCATTCTCGGCCCACCGTTGGTGTCGCGAAACGGGTGCGAACCATCGAAGGCATACCCACGATGAACGTGAGCATGATGCCGCCGATGCCAGCAATGAGCGTGATCCATGACGGCCGAAGCGATGCGCCAAGCACATCGCGGTACAGCGTGAACGACCCGCCAATGAACAGAACAAGCCCCACGCCGGTCCACAGGCGCGGCACGCCCACTTGAACGTCGATCGCGAACGCAACCATCGACACGAGAATGGCCGCGAGCGCCCAGCCGTGCAGCGGCAAGGCGTTGAGGCCGTAACAGGACAGGACCAAGCAGGCTGCGCCTACAACGCCAGCCACGCCGATGCCAGCGGTGAAGAACTCGAAGATGAGTAGTGCCAGACCGATGATGAACAGCAGGTAGGCAACCGCTGGGCTGCTGACCGTGTGCATGAGTTGGTTGATCAAACTGAGCTTGAAGAAACGCACCAACGTGGCGTTGTTCTGAGTACCACCTTGATCGGTGAGTGACTCGCTGATGGTCTTCAGCGTGCGACCACGCGCCTGCAGGCCGTCCATCTGCAGCACCATGTTCTTAATCGCAGGCACACCTTGGTCGGTGGTCTGCAACTTCAGTGCGCCAGCGGTTCGGGCATCTTGGAAACCCAAGGTTCCGTTACGAAGTTTGTCGGTGGCGGCGCCGAAGTCGATGGTGACTCCATCGGCGTTGAGTGGCGTGCCGTAGTTGCCAATGCTGGATCCTGGGGCCATGCCCGTGGCGTCGGCTGCGGCGAGTAACTGCGCTGGCAAGCCATAGAGATGAGCGCCCGACGGGCCGACCCAGATGCCGATAGGAACCGGCGACTTGTGCAGACGCTCGAGCAACACGGTCATGCGATCGCGTGAAACAACAGCGCCAGCGGAGTTGATCTGCAAAATAAGGGCTTGCGACCCATTGGCCTCGGCCTGCTTGATGGACTGGGTAATCGAGTCCACAAGAATCTCGTCGATCAGGCCGCTGACCTGCACGACATCGACTGGCGCAAGCGCGCTAGAGGCTGCGTCGGCGGGACGCGCAACACCCGTTGACGAGCTCGCCGCGCCGGCTGGGGGCGCGAGAAGACCGACTCCGGCCGCTGTGGCCAACACGATGATCGCTAGTCTGCGCAAGAGAGCCTCCGGAGGGCGTGTGGATTCAGTGCAGTTCTTTGGTGCAGCCCGCCTGGTCATAGTGGCCGGGAAAGGGGGCGTGGGAAAGACAACCGTAACCGCTGTATTGGCTCATGCCGCAGCCGGTGCCGGACTTCGCGTCCTCGCTGTCGAACTCGAGGGCAAGCCGGTGCTCAACGATCTCCTCGCCGGCACCCCTGTCGAGGTGCTCACTATCACTGCCCCTGAAGCGCTCGCCGACTACCTCGACACGCACGGTTTACAACGGGTCTCAAAGCGGCTTGCCACCAGCGGCATCATCGACGTTGTGGCCACTGCCGCGCCCGGCATCGACGACATCGTGGTGCTCGGCAAGCTCAAGCAGCTCGAGCGCAGCAACGCGTACGACCTCATCGTTGTCGATGGTCCCGCGGCCGGACACGCAATCACGTTCTTACTTGCCGCCCGCGGCCTGCTCGACACGGTTCGCGGCGGCCCCATTCATACTCAGGCGCAAGAAGTGCTTGAGATGTTCCAAGACCCAGCCCGCTGTCAGGTGCTGCTGGTTACGTTGCCCGAGACAACGCCCATCAACGAACTCATCGAGACGGCGTATTCGGTTGAAGAGCGCGTGGGTGTGCAGTTGGGGCCGGTCATCGTGAACGGTGTCGATCTCGGCGAGCCAATCACCGTGACCCGCAACGACCACAGCCCGCTTACTGCCGACCCCAATCTGCTCGCCGCTGCCGAATATCGCAATCACCGCCGACAGTGCCAGCGCAACGAACTCAATCGGTTATCGGCCGACCTTGCTCTTTCCCAGATTGTGCTGCCGCAGCTTGCGGTGGCTGGCCTTACTCCGGCTGATATCAGCGTGCTTTCAGAGTCGTTGATGCAGCAGATTGCGCAGCTTCCATCATGAACGCCACGCAGTTGTCAGCGCTCGACATCGTGCTGCGCGATGCCGAGATCATCGTGAGCTGTGGTTCGGGCGGAGTGGGTAAGACCACCGCTGCGGCGGCCATTGCAATGCACGCTGCCGCGCTTGGCAAACGAGTTGTTGTCGTCACCATCGACCCCGCCCGGCGCTTGGCCGATGCACTTGGCCTTGCCGACGGACTCAGCAACGAGCCCATGCGCGTGCATCTTGACCTCGGCCCTCACGCCCAGGCGTTCGGCGAACTGTGGGCGATGATGCTCGACCCCGCCACCACATTCGATGGTCTCGTGCGTCAATACGCCGAGACGCCCGAACGCGCCGAGCGCATTTTGGCCAACGCGTTTTATCACAACATCGCCGGAGCGTTGTCGGGCACCCAGGAATACATGGCGGCCGAGAAGCTGTACCAACTGCACCGCGATCATCGCTTCGATCTTGTCGTGGTCGACACACCGCCCACCCGTAACGCGCTCGACTTTCTTGATGCGCCAGCGACGCTCACTCGCTTCATCAATCATCGGCTGTTCCGGCTGCTCATGCTGCCGGCGCGCAAGGGTCTCAAGGTGCTCAACGTGGCCGCCCAACCCGTGCTGCGCAGCATCGGCAAAGTGGTAGGTGGCGATGTGCTGGCCGATGCCATCGCGTTCTTCCAAGCGTTTGAGGGCATGGAAACTGGGTTCCGCGATCGTGCCGACGCGGTGTCCGAGCTCCTGCACTCGTCGATCACTCACTATGTGCTCGTGGCCTCAGCCCGACACGACACGGTCGAAGAGGCCCGCTATTTCGCGGCCCGTCTCGCCGATTCGAAACTGTCGGTGGCCGCAGTCATCGTGAACCGCCTGCAACCACGGTTTGGTGATGCCACCGCCGAGCAGGCATTGGCCGCCGCCGCAACAGCCCAATCCGCCGGAGACAACGATCTCGCCGGCTTGTGGCGCAACCTCGCCGAGCTACGCGCCCTTGCCGACGCCGAAGAAGGGGTCATTGCTCCACTCATTGCAGACACCGGCGATACGGCTATCCATCGGGTGCCACTGCTGGCCGACGACGTGCACGATCTCGGCGGACTTCGCGAGATCGCGGGGCATCTCTTCAAGGTTTGGCCTTCGGGCGGCTAAGTTCTTCTTGTGCATGTCTTGGTCGCTACCGACGCCCAATGGGTGGTCGACGAAATCGTCGCCGCTCTGAGCGGGCCAGAAACCAGTTTCACCGTGTGTCGCAATGGTCGCGACGTCACCGATGTCGTCATGGCCCGAACGCCCGACATCGCCATCCTCGATCTGCAGAGCGGCTCGATGGGAGGCATGGCTGTGGCCATGAACTTGCGTCACGACGAAAGCTCCGGCGCCATGCCACGGGTTCCCATCTTGATGGTGCTCGACCGCCAAGCCGACATCTTCCTCGCTCGACGCAGCGGTGCCGACTCGTGGATCGTGAAGCCACTCGATGCGCTTTCGATCAAGCGTGGCGTGGCCTGTGCGCTCACCGCGGCGCTCGATGACACCGACGACGAAGACGACGAAACCGCCGAAGCGCAGGCCGACACGGTTGAGGAAGAGCCAGTCACCGCCGGATAACATCGTCGGGCACCTGCGGGGTGTAGCGCAGCTTGGTAGCGCGCCACGTTCGGGACGTGGAGGCCGGGAGTTCAAATCTCCCCACCCCGACCATTGTTTGCAGGTCGAGCAATCCCTGCGCTTCGTTCTCACGAACCCTAAGTTCGTGACATGGATCTGGCTCACCTTCAAGATGTGATCGAACGCACCTACGGCGACCGCGACCGCGCCCGGGGCATCCCCAGCACTGTGGCCTGGCTTTGTGAAGAACTCGGTGAGTTAGCTCAGGCCGTGCGCAAGGGAACCGTCGAGCAACAACAGCACGAGTTCGGCGACGTGCTGGCCTGGGTGGCATCGCTGGCGAACCAGATGAACATCGACCTCACCGTTGCCGTTCAGCGTTACGCGTCCGGATGCCCTCGGTGCACCGCAATGCCCTGCGCCTGCAGCTGACATCGGCAGCCCGCCTTCATCCTCAACCAAAGTCACCCGGCGACTCACCACTTTCCTTCAACAAAGAGTTTGTTGAAGACAACAGGTTGGGGGTTGACCAAAAGTCTTCAACAAATCGTCGGACGGGTCGGTCGCGTCGGGCGCGGGAACGCGGGGAACTCGGGAACGCGAGACGTTGGAGGGCGGCGCGGCGATACCGGGCGCGGGTTAGAGGAAGAGTTCGGCGATTTGCACGGCGTTGAGGGCAGCGCCCTTGCGCAGGTTGTCGTTGCTCACGAACAGCACCAAGCCACGGCCGCCATCGACCGATGAATCGGAGCGCACACGGCCCACGAAGCTTGGGTCAGCGCCCGCAGCCTCGAGCGGTGTAGGCACATCGAGCAACTCGACACCCGGCGCGGCGCAGAGCAGTTCGAGGGCACGGGCAACACTGATGGGACGCTCGAACTCGGCGTTGATGCTGAGCGAATGGCCAGTGAAGACCGGCACGCGCACGCACGTGCCACTGACACGCAACTCGGGAATCGACAAGATCTTGCGGCTCTCAAAGCGCAGCTTTTGCTCTTCGTCGGTCTCGAACGAGCCATCGTCTACGTACTTGCCAGCAAAGGGCAACACGTTGAAGGCGATGGGCTTGGTGAACTTGGTTGGCGTAGGCATCGCAACCGCATCGCCGTGATACGTGAAGTCGCGGGCGTGATCGGCCACTTGGCGCGCCTGCTTATCGAGTTCGTCGACACCGGCGAGACCGCCGCCGCTGACGGCCTGATACGTACTGACAATGAGGCGCACAAGGCCGGCCTCGTCGTGCAATGGCTTGAGCACGGGCATGGCCGCCATGGTGGTGCAGTTGGGGTTGGCGATGATGCGCTTGCGGGCATTGGCGATTTCGCCGGGATTGACCTCGCTGACAATGAGCGGAACCTCGGGGTCCATGCGCCACGCCGACGAGTTGTCGATGACCATCACGCCAGCGGCCGCAAAACGCGGTGCCAGCTCGCGAGACGACGAAGCGCCACTGCTGAACAGGGCGATGTCGAGGCCTGATGGATCGGCGGTCTCAGCGTCCTCGACCGTGATCTGGCGATCGCCCCACGGCAAGGTGGTGCCGGCCGAACGCGACGACGCAAAGAAACGAATGTCGCTGACCGGAAAATTCCGTTCGGCGAGGATGGCGCGCATGACGCTGCCAACCTGACCTGTTGCTCCCACCACGCCAATTTTCATGCGACCGAGGCTAACGCCAAAGTGCGCCAGATCGATTGGGAATTAGTGCTCCAAGCAGCGCCGATAGCGCTACGAACGTTCCGCAATGAGCCACCAGTGGCTGCGGTTCACGCCCTCGAATGTGCGCAATTCGGCATCCGTGCGAGCCTTGAGGCGACGATGCGGCGAGTGGTAAATCACCCGGGTTGCAAACTTGTAGGGCAGGTCAGCGAGGTGGCGTGAGACCTCGTCGGGTGACAAACGGTTGGCCTGCCAACCCAATCGTGAAGCCATTCGACGACGGGCAAGCCACGGGCCAACGCGCGGCAAGCGCCACAGTGCTCGCATCAACTTGCCCAACGGCCACAACGCCAGATCGATGGGTTGCCATGTGCGGAAGTTGAGCGCAACGTGTCCGCCCGGCTTGGTCACCCGGGCTGCCTCGGTAACCAACGACAACGCGTCGTCGTGCTGACAGTGCTGCAACGTGATGTAGCTGAAGGCAATATCGGCCTCGCCATCGGAGATGGCCAATGTGCGCCCATCGGCAACATGACAGGTGCGCAACCGCGACACCTCGCCGAACTGCGCAACTGTTTGTCGACAACGCTCGAGAAAGGCGGCATCGAGATCGCAGGCAATCACTTGCGCAAAGGCCCGGCTGAAACCAGCGGTCATGCGGCCAATGCCCGAGCCGATCTCGACGATGGTCTGCTTGGGCAGATCGTCGGTGCGAAGTCGAAAGGCCTCGAGGTACGCGAAAATTTCGTGGTCGCCAGTATTGGTGAACTCAGCAAGATCGAGGGTCTCGCCGGTTTCGTTATTGAATACCCAACCAATTTCGCGCACGACATCGTCGGCAGATTTCTGGCCTTCGCTGACGCGACCAGCTGTGCGCCAAGGGACAAGTTGGGGACGACGACTCACTTGCGCTCGGGAAGTGGCGCTGCGTAGGCCTGGCCACTGTCGAGACCAAACGCCGTGTGCAAACAGCGGGCAGCCGTTTCGAGATCGGCTGCCGAACACACCACGCTGATGCGGATGGTGGACGTAGAGATCATCTCGATGTTCACGCCGTTGTCGGCCAACACCCGGAACATCTTGGCAGCGATGCCAGGGCTGGTCTTCATGCCGGCACCAACGAGGCTGATCTTGGAGATGCTTGCGTTGTGGTTCACCCCAACCGCACCGATCTCGGCTGCGACACGGGCAACGATCTGCTCGGCCACGGCCATGTCGGCCTTCGGCATCGTGAAGCTGATGTCGGTGGTTCCCTCTTTCGAGGTGTTCTGCACGATCATGTCGACGTTCACGTTGGCGTCAGCGAGCGGCTCAAACAACGCCGCTGAGATACCGGGACGGTCGGGCACACCAATAACGGTGACCTTGGCTTCGCTGGTGTCGGTGACAACACCCGAAACGATGGGCTCTTCCATGCCTGGCTCCTTCGAGCTCACCCATGTGCCCGGCTCCCAAGTGAAGCTCGAACGGACATGGAGGGGAACATTGTGATTACGAGCAAACTCGACGCTGCGCAGTGCGAGCACTTTGCTGCCGGCACCCGCCATCTCGAGCATTTCGTCGAAGTTGACGTGCGCCAACTTGCGGGCTTGCGGCACGATACGTGGGTCGGCGGTGAACACGCCGGTGACATCGGTGTAGATCTCGCAGGCATCGGCGTTGAGTGCCTGCGCAAGTGCTGATGCAGTGAGATCGCTGGCACCACGACCAAGCGTGGTGATTTCGTTCTCGTTGCTCACACCTTGGAAGCCAGCGACAACACACACCTTGCCCTGAGCTAACGCCTCGCGCACACGGTCACCCTTGACCTCAGTGATCTTGGCCTTGCCGTGCTTGTTATCGGTGATGATGCCCACTTGGCTACCGGTGAAGCTGACCGCATCGATGCCGAGATCGCTGATGGCCATACAGACCAATGCGGCAGACATGCGTTCGCCCGTGGTGAGCAACATGTCCATCTCGCGACCCGAGCGAGTATTGGAAACCTGCGAGGCCAATGCAATGAGGTTGTCGGTGGTCTTGCCCATCGCGCTTACAACGACAACGACATCGTTGCCGTGACGCTTGGTGAACGCGACATGTTCGGCAACCGCACGCATGCGATCGGGGTCGGCTACCGAAGTACCGCCAAACTTTTGAACAATCAGGGCCACGGGTTGGACAGGTTATCGGTCGGAAGCCATGACACCGCGACACGACTGCGCATGCACACACAACGCCTAACGGACTCGTTCGACCCTCAATGTGGATACTGTGACCACCCGTGTTGTCCGCCCGCCTCGATACCTCATATGCGCCCGCTGTGCGCCGGGCAATCACTCCGCTCACCATCGCCAAGATTGGTGCCAACAGCGCGTATCGATTCGCGCCGCCCTTCCTCGCCACGATCTCAGGCAATATGCACGCCTCCCTGCCGGCCGTGGGAGCTGCCCTCGCCGTGGGCGAACTCGGCGGACTCGGCGCTCCAATACTGGGGCGCATCGCCATCCGGGCCTCACGACGCACCAGCATCTGCAGTGGCTTGCTGGTGCTCTCGGTAGCAGTCACCGGTTGCGCTGCAAGCCGAAATGTCTACCAGTTGGGAGTGTGCCTCGCGCTCCTCACGATGGCCAAGATCGTGTTCGACGTCGGAGTCATTTCGTGGATTTCTGATCGCGTTGCGTATGAGCAACGCGGCCGAGTCGTTGGCCTCACCGAAACTGCATGGGCTGGCAGCCTGTTCATCGGCGTCGTCATCATGGGACTCGTCACCGGTGTCACATCATGGCGATGGGGTTACGCAGTTGCCGCGGTTGCAATCATTTGCTGCTCGGCCTTCTTGCGTCAGCGCCTGCCCGATGAAGTAGCTCCGGTACGAGTACCACGAACGGCTGATCACGTGAAGCCCCGGCTCGGCAAAGGCTGGTGGGTCATCGTCGGGATGATTGCCCTTACCGCTTCTGCGCAAAGTGTGTACGTCACGTTCGGCAAGTGGCTGAAGGACAACTTTGGTTTCAACGACACCAACATCGCCATGGTTATCTTCGGGTTTGGCGCCATAGAACTCGTCGCCACTTCGTCGATGATTCGTTTCTCAGATCTCTGGGGCAAGCAACGCTCGGCCATCTCTGGCGCGGCGCTGATCATTCCATTTGGCATTGCGCTCGCAGTCACCCAAAGCCACGTGTACATCGCGTTGCCAATCTTGGCGTTGTACATCGGATCGTTCGAGTTCGCAATCGTCTCGGCGTTGCCCTTAGCCAGCCACCTGGTGCCTGAGCATCCGTCGATGGGAATCGGCTTCGTGATTGCCGGCGGCACCTTGGGCAGAGCATTGATGTCGGCTCCGGCCACCGCCGCGTTTGCGGCGCACGGCATGTGGCTTCCGGCAGCACTTGGCGCGTGTTGCGCGGCCATCACCGTGTTGAGCCAATGGCGTTATCGGGTCAGCCTCGGTACGTGGTTGTAATCGGCAGTCGGCGATCTTTGCCGAACGCCTTGATACTCACCCGTACCCCCGGAGGACACTGACGCCGCTTGTATTCGTTGGTGTCGACAAGGCGGGTGATGCGTCGCACCATGGCTTCGTCGTGACCCGCCGCAATGATCTCGGTGGCGATGCGATCCTCCTCGATATACATCTCAAGAATCGGGTCGAGTACTTCGTATGGGGGAAGCGACTGGTCGTCGCGCTGATCGGGACGTAGCTCGGCCGACGGCGGTTTAGTGATGACATCCTCGGGGATGATCTCGTGACCGGCGCGCTGATTCACGTAGCGGCACAGGTCGTACACGCTTGTCTTGAAGACGTCTTTGATGACCGCATAGCCGCCCACGCTGTCGCCGTAAATAGTGAAGTACCCAACGGCCATCTCGCTCTTGTTGCCGGTGGTCAGCACCATCCATCCGAACTTGTTCGAGAGCGCCATCAGGGTGGTGCCACGCACACGGCTCTGCAGATTCTCTTCGGTGAGATCGGGCTCGCGATCAGCAAACGACGGAGCAAGCATCTCGAGATAGGCGCTGAAGGCAGGCTCGATGGCCACTGTGCGGTAATCGATTCCGAGGTTGTCGGCCAATGCTTTGGCGTCGGTCTTTGAGCCGTCGCTGCTGTAGCGCGACGGCATGGAGACACCATGCACATGATCGGCGCCCAAGGCATCGACTGCCGCACAGGCAACGATGGACGAGTCGATGCCACCCGACAAACCAATGACCACATCGGTGAACTTGTTCTTGTGCACATAGTCACGCGTGCCGAGCACGAGCGCCTGATACATCTCGGCAACAGGGTCGAGCAACGGCGCGAGGCGAGCTGGGGACTCGTGGAGTTGAGCCCCGGACTCATTGCTGATGAACACCGTTGGCAACAGAGTGTCGGTAGCCCGGCCTCGAGGATCGAGCAAGCGCTTGCGGAACACCGGCGCAATATCGATGTCGGTAATGAGCAGTTCTTCTTCGAACTGAGCAGCGCGCGCCAGCAGATTGCCGTCGGCGTCGAACACCATTGAGGCGCCGTCGAATACCAACTCGTCTTGACCGCACACTTGGTTCACGTAGACCAATGCGCAGCTGGCGTCGGCAGCGCGAGTGGACAGCATGCTCTCGCGGCTCTCGACCTTGCCGCGGTGATATGGCGAGCCGTTGATGTTGATGTTGAGCTCGGCACCACCGGCCGCCTGCGCGGCGAGCGGGCCTACGGGGCTCCAGATGTCTTCACAGATGCTGACGCCAACCTTGACGCCACCGATGACATACAGCTCGAGTTGGTCGCTTTCATCGCCGGGAGTGAAGTAGCGAGCCTCGTCGAACACGCCGTAGTTGGGCAGCAGCCGTTTGCGATACGTGCCTTTGATCTCGCCGCCAGCGCACACCGCAGCGGCGTTGTACAGGTCGCGATCGCTCTCGACGAAGCCAACAACGGCAACGCAGTTACCGGTTCGCGCGGCAATGGCAGCCAACACCTCTTTGTTGTCGCTGACGAATCGCGGCTTCAACACGAGATCTTCGGGCGGGTAGCCGGTGATGCACAACTCAGGGAATGCAACGATGTGGCACTGCGCGGCCTCGGCCCGATCGTAGTAATCGAGGATCTTGGCGAGGTTGCCCTGCAGATCGCCAACGGTTGGATTTATCTGCGCAAGCGCAATGCGAAGCCGAGTCACAGCGGCAGGCTACCGAAACAGGCGGCTGGGCTGTGGCGGAGTTATGTAGTGGGCACTGACAATTCTGCGGAGCCACACGTATCGCCCGGCAACATCGCAGCAACTGCGAGCTGATACGACACGCCCTGATCGGTAAACACAGTGGTCTGCTTGGCGGCGGCAAACAAGGCCTGCACATCGGCTGCCTGAACCACGACGCACTGACCTGCCGAAGCAAGCGACACACCGGCCGCCGCGGGCCACGCCACCGTGTTGGGTTTCGGAGCAATGGCGGCAATATCGGCGGCTGAGATCTTGCGAGCCTGCACGCGATATTGCGTAGCAACGAACGGTGTCTCGCTACCCAAGTTGCGGGCACCGACGTATTTGCTGATGTCGCCCAGCGCCGCTACGAAATCGGCCAACGACTGGCGCGCCGGAGTCTGCGCGGGCGTATCGGAACCAAGTGCATACGCCGAATGCGTGTAGGTCTGCCCGTTTGCGGACAGCACCACCACCGTGTTGGGCGCGTCAGCAATATTGAGCTCGGCCACATACACCGGCGGCTTATGGAGCAACTGCGACGCATCGGCGAAGTTCAGAATCTTCTGAATTGCTGCCTCGGTGATGGTGCGCTCGAACAGCGGCGCCAGCAGCGGGCCGGGGAACTGTTGGGTCTGGGCACCCGGGGCAATCAGCCGTCCATCTCCGCTGATGAGCAACGTGGGCGCTGACGCGAAGGCCGAGCCTGGCGACACAAAGCCCCCCGCAAACCCAATGCTCACGACCAAGTCGTTCTTGCCGGTGCCGTGGTTGATGGCAACTACCGGAGTGGTGTTGCTTCGGCCGAGCCGAATTACTACGCCAACAACCAGAGCCAGCATCACGACCGCGGCAATGACGACAACTCGACGGCTCGGGCGGCGATTACTGGCAGACATTCGGCGCTGACCATACCACTGCGTTTCTCAGGACTTTCCGCCATTGACCTGCGTTCGATAAAGTGACCAAACCTGCACGGCAACGACGCCGGGCGAGTTCACACAGCGTTCACAAACGGGCAACGGGGTCGAAACCCCCGACCGGCACACTCACCGGGCCCTCTACATTTCCATTTCGGAAGGACCACCAGTGGCCTATCAAGCTGAATACATCTGGATCGACGGAACCGAGCCAACTGCGTTGCTCCGTTCGAAGACCAAGATTCTCAAGGACTCCGTCACCACCCCGCCAATCTGGGGCTTCGACGGTTCGTCCACCAACCAGGCCGGCGGCGAGAGCAGCGACTGCGTGTTGCGTCCAGTGTTCTCATGTCCAGACCCAATCCGTGGCGGCACCAACATCTTGGTGCTGTGCGACGTGTTGTCGGCGGCCGACATGAAGCCGCACCCAACCAACACTCGCGCCACCTGCGAGAAGGCTGCCAAGAAGTACGCCAAGCAAGAGATGATCTACGGCATCGAGCAGGAATACACCATGCTCAAGCTTGATGGCACTCCGTTGGGCTTCCCAACCAATGGCTTCCCTGCCCCTCAGGGCCCGTACTACTGCGGCGTTGGCGCCGGACGTGTTGTGGGTCGCGAGATCATCGAAGAGCACACTCAGGCGTGCCTCGATGCCGGCTTGATGATCGAAGGCACAAACGCCGAAGTCATGCCCGGCCAGTGGGAGTTCCAAATCGGCGCAGCCGACGCCCTCACCGTCAGCGATCACATGCACGTAGCCCGTTGGCTGTTGCACCGCATCGCTGAGGACTACGACGTAGTCATCAGCTTCGATGCCAAGCCAGCCGCTGGCGACTGGAACGGCGCAGGCGCCCACACCAACTTCAGCACCAAGGCAATGCGCGAGGACTACAAGGCCATCGAGAAGGCCTGTCATGCTCTCAGCAAGCGCGTTGAGGCTCACGTCAAGAACTACGGCCACGACATCGAGAGCCGCCTCACCGGCAAGCACGAGACCGCACCGTGGAACAAGTTCAGCTTTGGCGTCAGCAACCGTGGCGCATCGGTGCGCATTCCATGGCAGGTTGCCAAGGAAGGCAAGGGCTACGCCGAAGATCGTCGTCCAAACGCCAACGTCGACCCATACACGGTCACCCGGCTCATCCTTGAAACGGTCTGCGGCGCAGCCTGATTCCGTTTCAATCGTAAGCAGTATCGTCAGGGGCCGGGCCGAATGTCCGGCCCCTGACGCTTTTTCGAGAGAGGCTCAGCCATGAACGAAGAACAGCGCAACTACGTCCTGCACACCGTCGAAGAACGCGGCGTCCGATTGGTGCGCCTGTGGTTCACCGATGTGCTGGGCAACCTGAAGAGTTTCGCGATCAGCCCGGTCGAACTCGAGAATGCTCTCGAGGACGGCATGACCTTCGACGGTTCGTCCATCGACGGTTTCAGTCGTGTGCAAGAAAGCGATGTGCTCGCGATTCCCGACGCCAACACCTTCGAGGTGTTGCCCTGGGGAGACACCAAGACCCCCGAGGCGCGGGTGTTCTGCGACATCCACAATCTCGATGGCACTCCGTTCGAGGGAGATCCACGTCAGGTACTCAAGCGCAACCTTGCCGCTGCCCGGGCGCTAGGCCTCACTTTCTTCGTCGCACCCGACGTTGAGTACTTCTACTTCGCTCCCCCCCAGCGCGGTCAGGCCCCCGAGCCACTCGACGAGGCCGGCTTCTTCGATCTCACCACGAGCGACATTTCAGGCTCGATGCGCAAGCAGACCATCCGCACGCTCGAGGCCATGGGCATCCCGGTCGAGTACAGCTTCCACGAAGATGCTCCGAGCCAGCACGAGATCGACCTGCGCCACAACGATGGCCTCAGCATGGCCGACTCGATCATGACCTTCCGTCTTGTGGTGAAAGAAGTGGCTGCGAGCCAAGGCGTGCACGCTTCGTTCATGCCCAAGCCACTCGAGGGTGTGCAGGGTTCTGGCATGCACGTTCACCTATCACTGTTCAGCGGCGAAGAGAACGCGTTCTATTCGCCCGACGATGCCTACAACCTGTCGCCCATCGCCAAGCAATTCATGGCCGGCCTCTTGCGTCACGCCGCCGAGATCACTGCGGTCACCAACCAAACGGTCAACAGCTACAAGCGACTCGTGCCCGGCTTCGAAGCACCAGTGCACATCAGTTGGGCTCGCAACAACCGCAGCGGTCTGATCCGAGTGCCCATTCCGAAGAAGGGCAACCCGATGGCCACGCGCATCGAGTACCGCTCACCCGATCCGGCATGTAACCCCTATCTCGCGTTCAGCGTGATTTTGGCCGCAGGCATGCGCGGCATTCGCGACGGTTACGAACTTCCCGCCGAAGCCGACGCAAACTTGTTCCAACTCGACGACGCCCAACTCGCCAGTTTGGGCATCGACCAGATCCCTTCGTCGCTCGGCGACGCGCTGAAAGTGATGGAGACATCTGAGCTCGTCAAAGAAGCTCTCGGCGATCACATCTTCGAATGGTTCCTGCGTAACAAGCGCAACGAATGGCGCTCGTACAAAGCGCACGTGAGCGCGTTTGAGCACGATCGGTATCTGAGGTCGCTGTGAGCGAGTCGGCCGAACTACTGGCCATCTTCGGTGACCCACCGCCCACCGATCTCGTGCGCACGCTCGACCTCGGCGGATACAAGTGGAAAGCCGTTTCCGGCGCCGACGACGTGACCCGCCACGAACCTGCCGGCGGTTGGGCTGGCGCCGTGGTCGCCTGCGATGTCGATCCAGAAACCGCGTGGGCACTGTGCCGCGCGCTGCGTAAGCGAGACAATCCCGTTGCTCCGTTGTTGGTGCTGCTCAGCGGCGGCCAACTCGCCGACCTCAACATGCGCGACGACCTGTTCGACGACTTCTGCCTCACCCCCTTTCACCCCATCGAGCTCGAGGCCCGCCTGCGGCACATGCTGCGCAAAAACAACAGCGGCGCCAGCTCCGAGATGCGGTCAGATCTGGTCGAGTACAGCGGGCTTGCGCTGAATGTCGAGACCTACCAAGCCGCCATCGAGGGCAAGCCGCTCGACCTCACCTACATGGAGTACGAGCTGTTGAAGTTCCTCGCCCAGAACCCTGGCCGCGTGTTCACGCGCGAAGTTCTGCTGAGCCGAGTGTGGGGTTACGAGTACTACGGCGGCGCCCGCACAGTAGATGTGCACATCCGCCGACTGCGCGCCAAGCTCGGCGAAGAGCATCAGAACCTGATCCAGACCGTACGCAGCGTGGGCTACCGCTTCGGCCAGACACGCTGGGGCTAGCGCTCTCGCCGCGGCCTCAACACGGCTACAGCCGACGCCACCGTGTCGGCAAAGGCCAACACGCCACGAGGATTCGGATGCACGCCATCGCTACTCAGCAATCTCGATTCGGGCAATGCGCACTGCTCAAACCAATTGCCCACGGCTGAGTTGCGTCGCTTGGCAAGCACGTCGTTGAGAGCAACATTGAGGATCTCACACGACCGCAATTGATCACGGCGATAGGTGTTGATCCACGCAAGCGGAGCAGTGGACGGAACAACCGACAACATGTGCTCGATGAGATCTGCGTAGGCCGCCCCATCGCGGTAGATACCGGCATCGTTGGTGCCGAGAGCAATAACCCACACCAAAGGCGATGGATGCGAAGCGGCTACGTAGCTCGCCACTTCGGTGCCAGCAACCAACCCGCGCTTGCGATTGCCAACATCGATGCGCCGACTGTTCTGACCGTTGACGATGACCGATGAAAATCCTGACCGACTCATCAGTGCGGTCACGGTGCGCTGTGCACCGGCGGTGATGCTGTCGCCAATCATCACAAACGACTTCGGCGGCCGAGGAGGAAGCAGCGGTAGCGCCAGAGCCGGACGAGCGCCGTACGCACCCACTGTCGAGGCCGCAAGTGCGGTCAACATGGTCCGGCGGCTCATCAACATCTTTTCAGTATGTCTCGCTTGCAGCGCGCACAGCCCTGAAACGACAGTGACCTTGGTACTTAATTCAGTCAGCCTTTTGGATTCTCGCAGCGATGTGACGATGCGTGCGCAGGTGCTCGTCGACATGCGAACTGACCAGCGAGCCATTGCTCACGATGGAGCGTCCATGAACGATCGTGTCTCGCGCCGACAATGGGCCGCAGCGCAACCACGCCTCGATCGGATCAGCAATGGCACCCGCAAAAGCAGGTCCGGTCAGCGACCACACCGCTACGTCGCCAACGGCACCGACGGCCAGTGTGCCGATCTCGCCAATGCGGCCAAGGCATCCGGCACCGCCTTCGGTGGCAATCTCAAGCGCCATACGAGCGTGACCCGCGTGAGCGCCATCGCGCAGCTTCGCAAGCAGCATGGCGGTGCGCGCCTCAAGCCACATCGAGGCCGAGTCGGCCGATGATGACCCATCGACGCCCAGGCCCACATGCACCCCAGCGGCGCGCAGATCGACGACCGGCGCAATGCCCGACGAAAGAATCATGTTGCTGCTCGGGCAATGCGCAGCGCTGACGCCCGCGGCGCCAAGCCGATGTATCTCGTCGTGGTTCGGCATCACGCAATGCGCCACCCAAGTACGCGGGCCGCACCAGCCAGTGCGCTCGAGATACTCCATTGGCCGGCAGCCAAATGTGGCCAACGAGAAGGCGTCGTCTTCAGAGTTCTCGGCGAAGTGGGTGTGCAGCCGCACATCGAGTCGCTCTGCGAGTTCGGCAGAGCGCACCATCAACTGCTCAGTAACGCTGAACGGCGAGCACGGCGCCAGAGCCACGCGCACCATTGCCCCATGGCTGCGATCGTGGAAACGCTGAACGGCGACTTCGCTCTGGGCCAAGATTTCGTCGTCGTCTTGCACAACGATGTCGGGCGGCAAACCACCATCTTTCTCGGACAACGACATCGAGCCGCGGGTGGGATGAAAGCGCATCCCGAGATCTACCGCAGCGGCAATTTCGGCGGCAAGAAGATCGCCGGCTCCGCGCGGGTGCAAGTACAGATGGTCGGTTGAGGTGGTGCACCCGCCAAGCGCGAGTTCGGCGAGTCCAACCCACGCCGATGTGAACACGGCTTCCTCATCGATGCCAGCCCACAGCGGATACAGCTCTTTGAGCCATCCAAACAACGGCGCATTGGTCATCGGCGGATACGCGCGAGTGAGGTTTTGGTACAGGTGATGGTGGGTGTTCACGAGACCCGGCGTGACCAAGCAATCGGTTGCGTCAATGACCCGATCGGCCGGTGGGCACGGGTCTGATGAGGAGCCAACCCCAACGATGATCCCATCGCGAATCGCGACCCAACCACCCGGCAGCTCGCGACGGTTTGCGTCGACGGTGGCAACGAGCAGTGCATTGCTAATAACAAGATCGGCGTTCACAACAACGAGTCCAAGATGTCACTCACTTCATTGAGGGTGGTCAACGGATTTACAAAGCAGAGTCTGAGAACGGTCTCACCCAACCACACGGTGGGCACCACGAAAGCATGACCGCTCATCAGCTCACGCGAGCTCCACGCCTGATACTGGGCTGGGCCCCAACCGTTGCGACGGAACAACACAATCGAGAGTTCTGGATCGAGCAAGAGTTCGACGTGGGGTGCCTCACGTATCAACCCAGCCACATCGGCAGTGAGCTTCATGGTGAGATCGATCGCCTCGGCGTACCGGCGCGTGCCGTGAGTGGCAAGGCTGAACCAAAATGGCAAGCCCCGCGCACGACGACTGAGGTGATGCGCGTAGTCGCTGGGGTTCCACTCGACATCGGCTGCAGCAGATTCGTGCAACACATCGAGATAGCCGGCGTGCTGAGTGTGCGCAGCCCGCGCAACAGCAGGATCGCGATACAGCAACGCACAACAATCGAACGGCGCAAACAACCACTTGTGCGGATCGACAATGAAGCTGTCGCATCGCTCGATGCCAGCGAACTTGGGGCGTTGCGTCGGTGAACACAATGCCGCTGCGCCGTAGGCACCGTCGACATGGAACCACGCGCCCATCTCGTTGGCCACGCGTCCGGCGCCTTCGAGATCGTCGATGATGCCAGCGTTCGTGGTGCCACTAGTGGCCACAATTGCGAAGACGCGAGAACGATCGTGATAGCTCATTGTGTTGATGCACGCCTCGAGCGAGGCACCATCAAGACGCCCGGGGTCCCGAGTGGCAACAACCAACACGTCGGCATCCATCGCTCGCGCCGCCGAAGCAATCGACGAGTGCGCACCACCCGACGTGACGATGAGTCCGCGAGCACGATCATTGCTACCCATCGAGTTCTGGCGCCAGTGGTGACGAGCAGCGATCAGCGCAGACAAATTGCCGTTGGTGCCACCGCTCACAAACACGCCACCCGCAGCGGCGGGAAGCCCGGCAAGGTCGGCCAACCAACGCAGCGCTTGGTTCTCGGCGAACACTGCGCCAGCGCCTTCCATCCACGAGCCCGCATAGATGCTGCTGGCGCCAACCACCAGATCGAACAAGATCGAGGCCTCGGTGGGAGCGGCCGGCACGAACGACAAGAACTTTGGGTGATCAACGCTGATCGTGGCCGGTGCGAGAACCTCACGAAACAGCCTCAGGGCTTCGATGCCACCGAGACCATCTTCGGTAATCGTGCTGCCTGTTTGCGCTAGCAATTCGGCGGCACTGGCAGCGTGATCGAGCGGCGGGTCAAGTCGAACGCGAGCAACCGCGTAACGAACGATGGCGTCAGTGAGTTCCTCGGTCGCGGCGTCGTGCTGATGCACTAGACGTTGAGATCGAGCAGTTCACTATCTGCGTTGCGAACTTCGCCGTCTTTGTACAGCAGATGGCCAAGGGCCGCTGCAATAGCGGCGAACGACATGCACACCACTACGGGAAGCACAAGCAGCAGAACAAGAATGGCGATAGCTCCAGGCACGTTGGTCAGCCTAACGCGGCGCACTCGCTATGACGGAAACACGAGACGAGATGATCGTTGACCATTCCGCACGCCTGCATATACGCGTAACAGATGGTCGAACCCACAAAACGAAACCCCAGCCGCTTGAGCTCCTTGCTCATTCGGTCGCTGGCGGCGGTAGACGCCGGCACGTCGCTCATCGAGGTGAGGTTGTTCTGCTGCGGTCGGCCGTCGACAAAACTCCACACCAGGCCCACCGGATCGGGCAGCTCGCGCCACAGCCGCGCATTGTTGACAGTGCTTGAGATCTTGCCGCGGTTGCGCACGATGGACGCGTCGAGCATCAGACGCGCCACGTCGTCGTCGGTGAATGCAGCGACTTTGTCGACATCGAAGTGCGCGAACGCGTTGCGATACCCATCGCGCTTCAGCAAGATCGTGCGCCAACTGAGACCAGCCTGCGCGCCCTCGAGGGTGATGAACTCGAACAGCATGCGCGAGTCGAACTGCGGAACACCCCACACGGTGTCGTGATAGAGCTGCATCTCGGCACCACCAAGCGACCACGAGCACCGCTGAAGGTTGTCTGCCACGTGCTTCGACGCGGTGAGATCACTCACTGCTACGACTCACAAAGGCTTGTATGCCCACGCCTCGATCTCGACGTTGCCGCCCATTGGAAGTGCTGCCACGCCAATGGTGCTGCGGGCCGGACGGCTGTCGCCGAAACCTGCCACGTAGGCCTCATTGAAGGTGGGGAACGTATCCATATCGGTAAGGAAGCACGTTGTCTTGGCGATGTCGCTGAGCGACGCTCCCATCGAAGCCAACTGCGCCTTCAGGTTCACAACAGCTTGGGCTGTCTGGGCTGCCACGCCGCCGGCGACAATGGCGCCGTCGACAAGACCGAGTTGACCGGACACGATGATCCAATCGCCAGCACGAACAACAGGGGTATAGGGACCTACAGGCTTTGACATGGGTGCAATCGTAGACCGCTAGGCCACGAACTCTGCGCGTTGTTCTGAGGTCAGCGAACCCGAGGCAAACGGTTGGTGAGGTTCACGAATTGCTCCCAACTTCCGTGAGCTAACAACCGCGCCTGCTGTGGCCAGGAAATGGGGTCGTACTGCTTCACGCTGTGGCCAGCCGCTTCGAGCATGCCGCGCAGCACACGAACGTCGGTGTTGGCCAAGCCCCACCACGTGGTGATCTCGTGTTGGTGGCACAAAGCAGCGATGCCGGCATCGATGCCGACCACCACGGTGAGGTCATCGAGCTCGATCGCCCTACCGATCATTGCGCGGCCAATCTCAACGTCGGGTGGTCGTGGAGCGGCTTGCGACTCGGAGTCAACATGACTTTGCAGGCGATCGATTGTTGCGGCCTGAATGCCGATGGTGGCCTCGCGGCGACCCAACAACGACCGTAACTGATCGCGCTCGTTGCGCAACGCGCTGACATCGTCGGGGGGCGGCGGAGTCTGGATCGGCTTGCTCACCGCGACCTTGAGTTCGGAGGCGCGAATAGCTCGCAACTCAGCAAGTTCGCGACGGAGTCGGTCTCGCTCGAACTCGACAGGCTCCAGCGCCACGACTCGGCTCTTCAGTTCTTTCAACTCGGCTCGCAGGGCCTGCATGCTGGCTGACGAAGTGGCCGATTCGTCGCTGGCCTCTTTTCGTGGAGCACTTGCCTTGGGGCTGCGCGGATCCGACGAACGGCGAACCACGCGGTGCACGAACCAACCGACTATGGCACCCAACACGAATGCGAGCACGAACCACACGAAAACTATTCCGAGCGTGTACAGCA
>JBAXHD010000034.1:0-29187 GCA_037139095.1 Actinomycetota bacterium | reverse complement strand
CCGGCGTTGAGCACATCGATGGCCAAGTGCTGAATGCCGCTGCCGTGCTTGGCGAGATATGCCTTCACGGCGTCGCCTGCTTCGGGGCCAACGAGAACCATGGTGACGCCGCCAGCAGCAACCACACGCATGCCTTCTGAATGACCCTCAATTGGGTTGACCCGGTGGAAGCCGAGGCGTTCGGTGAACGTGGCTTCAGACGCATCGAGGTCGTGTACCGCGATGACCACGTGATCGATGCGAGTGGCCACAGTGTCGAGTGCAGAGCGAGTGCTCTCGGGGGCGGCTGCTTTGTCGGGCGCGGCATCGGGGCGAGTGCCAGCAACCTCAATGCGATGGGTCTCGCCGAGCAACACGCGAAAGACCTGCTCGGCAAAATCGGGGTCGACGCCAATATCGATTGCCCACTGCCGACGACTGGTGAGCACATCGCGTACGCGAGTTGGCTGAATTACAGGAGTGTCGGAGCCCTCTTTTACTTTGGCGACTTCGCGACAGATATCGATACGCGCAGCAAGTACTTGCACAAGTTGACGATCGAGCGCGTCGATTTCAGCGCGGAGTTCGGGAAGGCCTCTCATCGCATAGACCGTAGCGACTGGGTGAGCCAATCAACGTGTTGCGCGACGCTGTGAGGCGTGCCAACGCAACAGCACTCGTTCGAGCACGCTGATTGAAGTGAGCGCAACGGCGCCCAGAATCGCCGAGCAAAACACGGTGGACCACAGCGGTAACGCAGCGTTGGCCGCCAAGGCTTTGCGGCCCGTAGCGCCAAGACCGTCGTTTGAGAGCGCGCCGCCCTCGGTGTAATACACGGCCGCAAGTGATAGACCCACTGCGAATCGAGCGGCTGTGAAGAGATTGGGCAGTGCGCCTGGAAGGCGCACGCGCCACATCGTTTCCCACGCAGAAGCATTGACACTGCGCAACACCTCAAGCGAAGCGGGATCGGCCGAACGGAGTCCGGTCATGCTTGCAAACGCAAACGCTGGCACACACACGAGTGTGGCCACGAAGAGTACGGGCTTGCTGCCGCCGCCAATCCACAACACCACTGACGCGCTATAGGCAACCCACGGTGTGACCTGAATCAGGATGAGTACCGGCTGCGCAGCTTCCTCGAACCAACGCGACGCTGCCATCAGTGCCCCGAATGCAAGCCCAATGGCGAGAGCGAGCAACAGCGCCTTGAGTGCGTCGGCACCGGTTTGGTACGTGGCACGAGGAAAGCCGCTGCTTTTCGTGAATAGGTAGCGCAAGATCTGCGACGGTGGACGCAACGCGTACGTGGGCACATTGCCCACGCGCACCAACAGTTCCCACAGTCCGAAGAAGGCGGCGATGCCAAGCACTGGGGCAAGCAGCGAACGGATTTTCATAGGGTCACCGATGATTCGGGGGCCATTGCGATACGTAGTGAGTCGCGCAGTGCGGTGACGTCGGCGAAGAACTCGGGAGTGTCTTCGAGTTCGGGCACGCGTGGTCGCGGAGAATCGATGTCGTGGATAGCGGCGACGCGACCTGGTCGCGAGGTGAGCACGGCTACGCGGTCACTGAGATACGCGGCCTCGGCGAGCGAGTGCGTGACGAACACAACGGCCGCGCCCGAGCTCTGCCAGAGATCGAGCAAGAGGTGACGCATTTCGAACCGGGTGATTTCGTCGAGCGCGGCGAAGGGTTCGTCCATCAACAAGATGGGGGCGCCGAGCGCGAACGCACGCACCAAGGCAACGCGTTGTTGCATGCCGCCCGACAGCTCGTGGGGGAGTGCGTCTTCGAAGCCGGCGAGCCCCACGCGTGCAAGCAGCGCGCTGGTGTCGACACTGGTGGTCGGGTTTGCCGAGCGGTTGACCTGTGTGAGTAGCTGCACGTTGGCGGCCACTGTGCGCCACGGCAACAGCGCTGGTGACTGTGGCACCCAGCCGAGCAATTTGCGGCGCCGAGCATCGGCGGGTGAGCCGCCCTGCACCACGACTTCGCCCGTTGAAGGCTTTTCGAGTCCGGCAATAATGCGCAGCAATGTGGTCTTGCCGCTGCCCGATGCGCCCAGCAGTGTGAAGAACTCGCCGGGTCGTACAGCAAGCGAGATGTCGCCGAGCGCGAGCAGTTCACCAAATCGTTTACTCACGCCGCTCAGACGTATTGCTGCGGTTTCGGCACTCACGGACTACGACCGTAGCGGCGCCGAGGTTGCCAGCGGCGTACCGCGGCTCTAGCCTTGCACCGTCCGTCAGGGCTCTCGGTGACGAGTGCGCTCACGTGATGCCACCAAGCCGCTGGCTCGGGGCGACCTCCTTATGGAAGGCATGAATATGGAAAAGCAGTCAGTCATTGGCGAGCACAAACTTCACGACAGCGACACCGGGTCACCCGAAGTCCAGATCGCATTGCTCACCGCTCGCATTAACCACCTCACCGATCACCTGAAGATGCACAAGAAGGATCACCACAGCCGTCGTGGTCTCTTGATGCTCGTGGGTCGTCGTCGCAGCATGCTCGACTACGTGAAGAACCGCGATGTTCAGCGCTACCGCGACATCATCGCCAAGCTCGGCCTGCGTCGCTAACACTCGGTCTGCGTCGCTTCGGCGGCATTCAGCAGAACCGAAAATCAGCACGTCTTCATACAACTAGGGTGACCCTGCGCGCCGCTGCATCAAGATCGGTCCGTATCAGTAACGACCCGAGGTGTTTGTATGAAGTCTGAGCTCGACGACGTTCCCCAGACAATCGTTGGTATCTCCTTCGGCGATCGCTTTCGAGCGCAAGAGTTCATGACGGCAACGTCGCGCCTCGCTTCGAAACATCTCATCCGTGTGCACGACGCTGTCATCGTCACCAAAGACGACAACGGGGCTACGCACGTTGTTGAGACGGTAGATCCATCGCCGGGCAGAGCTGCCGCGTCGGGCGCGATGTGGGCTGGCTTGATCGGACTCTTCGTAGCGGGTCCCGTTGGTTGGATTGCTGGCGGCGTTATCGGCGCTGGGGCTGGGGCTATCACCGCCAAGGTCGTCGACCTTGGTGTGCCCGACGAATGGGTTGCTTGGTTTCGTGAGGCTGTTGCGGCAGGCACGACCACGGTTGTATTGCTGCTCACCGAAGTCGATATGAATGCACTCGTCGATGAGGTTGGCCGCTTTGCCGGAGCGCACCTCGTGTACGCAAACCTCGATGCTCCGAGCTTCGATCGCATTGCTGCGGCCCTGTCGGGATCACATACCGCGCCAGTCGACGAATCCGCCGGCGGGCCCACGAACTAGCCCACGAACGAGCCCGAACGCGCCCATGCAAATGGGATGGCGGCTGCGGCAGTGGGTGGATACCATGCCGACGTGCTCGCCGCTCCCACGAACGCTCGCCGCCGTCCGCACTATGCGTGGGTCATCTTTGTTACGGCGTTCATCACCTTGCTTGGCGCCGCCGGATTCCGATCGACCCCTGCGATTCTGATCGATCCTCTGCGCGCCGAATTCGGCTGGACCCGCAGCACCGTTGGCACGGCCGTGAGCATCAACGTCATCTTGTTTGGATTGATGGGGCCGTTTGCCGCTGCGCTGCAGTTGCGATACGGATTGCGCCGCATCACTATCGGTGCGCTTGCGGTCATCAGCCTTGGCGCGCTGGGTACAACTCAGATGAGCGCACCGTGGCACCTGTTCTTGCTGTGGGGCGCGGTCGTTGGCGCCGGGTCGGGATGCATGGCCACCGTGTTTGCCTCAACAGTCGCGGCTCGGTGGTTCGTGGCGCGCCGTGGTCTCGTCACCGGTGCGCTCACCGCCGCAACCGCAAGCGGGCAGTTGATCTTTTTGCCGCTGCTCACTCGTTTGGCCGATCACTACGGATGGCGATGGGTGGGGTTCTCGATTGCGATGTGCGCTCTGGCGGTGATCCCAATCGTTGGTCTGTTCCTGCGCAATTCGCCGGCCGATATGGGTCTGCTGCCATATGGCGCGTCGGCCGACTACGAACCGCCGCTTCCGATGACTAATCCGATTTCGGCGGCGTTCGGAGCGCTCAACGATGCGCGTCGCGATGGAATCTTCTGGTTGCTCTGGGGCTCGTTCTTCGTGTGCGGATTGTCGACAACGGGTCTCGTGCAAGTGCACTTCTTGTCGGCAGCGCACGACCATCACCTGTCCGGCAGCACGGCTGCGGGCTACCTGGCGCTGATCGGAATCTTCGATGTGGTGGGCACGGTGACTAGCGGATGGTTCACCGATCGTTATGACCCAGCCAAACTGCTGGTCTTCTACTACGCCTTTCGTGGGCTGAGCCTGTTGGTGCTTGATCCGGCGCTCGCCTCGGGCGGATACGGACTGCTGGGTTTCATGGCGTTCTACGGCCTCGATTGGGTTGCCACAGTTCCGCCGACGGTGGCGTTGTGTGTGCAGCGCTTTGGTGTGAGGCGAGGCCCGTTGGTGTATGGCTGGGTGTTTGCGGGCCACCAGATCGGTGGTGCCGTTGCCGCTGTGGGGGCGGGCTACTTGCGCGACCTCACCGGCAGTTATCGGTCGTCGTTCATTGTTGCGGGCGCCTTTTGTATCGTCGCAGCGATTGGGGCATCGCGAATGACGGGCTCACGAGCCGCCCCGGTTGAGGCGCCGCACGAGTCCGTGAGCGTCTGATCCGCCGCCGCTAGCCGCTTGGTATCGCCATCGCAGGGGTGTGGCGGGGGTCGCTATGACGCCGATCGAGGCCGTGTGCTGGTAAGGTTCCGTCCGGCGCAGGTTGTTCTTGCGCCAAACTAACCATCAGAGCGGACAACTGGATCGGTTGTCAGTCGCCTCTGCCGGTGCTCCCGAGCCGCCTCGTTCACACGTGTGGGTCCGCGGTCGCAGTACCGACATCGCCGACTGGGAACCGGCCTCCGCTCCAACCGTCGAGGCGCGAGAAAAAACGCGCCCGATTGAAAGGAGCTCGCCATGGCTGACGCCATACGAGTGTCGGGTGCCGTTTCCGGTACCGACAAGACCATGTCCTTCGAGACCGGCAAACTTGCTCAGCAGAGCCAGGGAGCGGTGTTGGCCAGCATTGGCCGTACCACCGTCCTCGCCACTGCAAACGCAGCAAAAGATGTCCGTCCCGGAATGGACTTCTTCCCACTGACTGTCGATGTTGAAGAGCGTGCATACGCAGCCGGAAAGATCCCCGGTTCGTTCTTCCGCCGCGAGGGTCGCCCAACCGAGGCTGCCATTCTCACGTGCCGCCTCACCGACCGCCCATTGCGCCCATGTTTCCCCGACGGTTTCCGTAACGAGACCCAGATCGTGCTCACCATCCTTGGTGCCGATCAGGAAAACCCACACGACGTATTGGCCATCAACGCTGCTTCGGCATCGTTCATGATCAGCGGCATCCCATTCGACGGGCCAATCGGCGCCGTTCGCATTGCCTACAGCCAAGACGGCGATTGGGTTCCTCACCCCACCTATGCCGAGGGTGCAGCAGCAACCTTCGAGCTCGTTGTCGCTGGCCGCCAGCTCGACAACGGCGATGTGGCCATCATGATGGTCGAAGCCGGTGGCACCGAGAAGAGCTTTGCCTATTACGCCGATGGCGCACCAAAGGTGGACGAAGCAGTTCTCGCCGGCGGCCTCGAAGCCTGCAAGGTGTGGATCAAAGAGTCCATCAGCCTGCAGCGTCAGCTCGTTGCCAGCGTCATCGCCACCAAGGGCCCAATCACGCCGTTGCAGTTCACTGCTCAGCTCGATTACGCCCCTGAGGTTCTCGAAGCCGTTTCTGGTGTGGCCACCGAAGCGTTGGCCCACGCCATCACCATCAGTGCCAAGGCTGACCGCAATGCGGCCACCGATGCAGCAGCTGCCATCGCCATCACCGCGTTGTGCGGCGAGGGTGGCAAGTTTGCCGGCCGTGAGAAGGAAGTTAAGGAGGCCGTTCGCAGCCTCACCAAGAAGCTGGTGCGCAAGCGCATCGTCGACGAAGGCATGCGTATCGACGGTCGCGGCCCACGCGATCTTCGTCCGCTGAGTTCAGAGATTGGCGTCTTGCCAACCGCTCACGGCTCGGGCTTGTTCCAGCGTGGCGAGACTCAGGTCATGAACGTGGCCACGTTGGCCATGCCTCGCATGAACCAGTTGCTTGACACCCTCGATCCAGAGACCCACAAGTATTTCTTGTTCCACTACAATATGGCTCCTTGGGCCAACGGTGAAACCGGTCGCGTGGGTTCGCCAAAGCGCCGCGAAATCGGTCACGGTGCGCTCGCCGCTCGTGCCCTTATCCCAGTGCTCCCAAGCCAGGACGAGTTCAGCTACACCTTGCGCCTCGTGGCCGAAGTGTTGGCCTCGAACGGCTCAACCAGCATGGCTTCGGTGTGCTCGGGCAGCTTGGCGCTGATGGAAGCTGGCGTTCCGATCAAGGCTCCAGTAGCCGGTATCGCAATGGGCTTGGTCTACGCAGAAGGCAAGTACACAACCCTTACCGACATCCTCGGAGCCGAAGACGCCTTTGGCGACATGGACTTCAAGGTGGCCGGTACGGCCGATGCAATCACCGCACTGCAGCTCGACACCAAGATCGACGGCATCCCTGCCGACGTGTTGATCTCGGCGTTGGCTCAGGCCAAAGAGGCCCGCGATGCAATCCTCGCCAACATGAACGCATGTATCAGCGAGGCCCGCAGCGAAGTTGCTGAGACCGCACCGAAGATCATCTCGGTTACCGTGCCACTCGACAAGGTCGGCGAGATCATCGGGCCAAAGGGCAAGGTCATCAACACCATCCAGCAAGAGACCGGCGCCGACATCAATGTCGACGACGACGGCGTGGTTGGCATCGTCACCATTGGTTCGGTCGATGGCTTCCGTGTTGAAGAAGCCAAGGCTCGCATCTTGAGCATCATCGACCCGCCAAAGGCCGATGTCGGAGCTGTCTACATGGGCCGCGTTGTGAACATCACCAAGTTCGGTGCGTTCGTCAACATCCTTCCTGGCCGCGATGGCTTGTTGCACATCTCGAAGTTGGGTCGCGGCAAGCGCATCAACGCTGTCGAAGACGTGCTCACCTTGGGCGATGAGATCGAAGTCCGCGTCGACGAGATCGACGACAAGGGCAAGGTCAGCCTCTCGCCAGCAGGCGATCCACCAGCCGAAGGGTCGGGCGAAGGTGGCGAGTCCACCGAGCGCGGCAGTGAGCGTGCACCACGCGGCGATCGTGGAGATCGCGGCGATCGTGGCCCACGCCGCAGCGCCGACTCAACAACATCCGACACCGTCACGGTGAGCTTCGAAGATGCGTTCGACGACGAACTTCGTGGCGAGCTCGGCGACCTCGGTCCAGCCAGCGAGGCCCCTGCGGCCGACCGCCCACCCCGTCGCGATGGCGGCGGCGATCGTGGCGGCCGTGGCGATCGTGGACCACGTCGTCACCGCTGATTCACACTGAACTGCGCTCGGCTTCGCGCCGAGTTTGATTCACTCAATGGCCGTTGGTCACGCCGCAGGGCGTGACCAACGGCCATTGTCATTCATTGCCAAGGTCGGCGATTCGTGGAGCCGCCCCTAGAGTCTCTGCATCAGCGATTCATCTGCAGCGAGCGCTCTTCGCATCACGCAACTGTCCAACGGCCTCACTGTGGCCACCGAAGAGGTCAAGGGTGCGCTCTCGATCTCTGCTGGCGTCTGGGTAGGGGTGGGTGCCCGCGACGAACCCGAGCATCTGTCTGGTGTGAGCCATTTCCTTGAACACCTCTTGTTCAAGGGAACCGCTACTCGTTCGGCCCGCGAGATCAGTCAGACGGTTGACCGCGTTGGTGGCGACATCAACGCCTTCACCACCAAGGAGTACACGGCGTATTACTGCCGTCTTCCCGCCCGTCATCAGGCCCTTGGCATCGGCCTGCTTGGCGAAGTTGTTACCTCGCCTGCGTTGCGCGACGACGACATCACCAACGAGCGCCAGGTGATTCTCGAAGAGCTCGCAATGGACGACGACAGTCCCGACGACGTTGCGCATCGCGCATTTATGCGTCACCTGTTTCCCGACCATCCGCTTGGCCGCGAAACTGCGGGTTCGCCAGACACCGTCGAGTCAGTGACCCCCAACGATGTGCGCCACTTCTTCAACTCGCATTACCGCGCTGGTTCGTCGGTGGTTGCGATTGCTGGCCCGCTCGATCACGACGAAACAGTGCGCCAAGTAGAGGCAGCATTTGGGGGCTTGCCTGCGGGCGATGGCACGGTGGCTCGCAGCGGTGTTGCTACGGCAAGCTCGGGCGAGATCGTGCAAGACGACACCGAGCAGGTTCATCTGATCTTGGGCATGCAGGCATTGCAGCGCGACGATGCCGACCGTGAGGCACTCGATGTTGTGAACCACGTTTTCGGTGGCGGCCTCTCGAGTCGATTGTTCGACGAGATCCGCGAGCGTCGCGGCCTTGCCTACAGCGTGTACAGCGGTGCCACCGCGTATGCCGATGCGGGGGCCTTCACCATCTATGCGGGCACTCAACCAGTGCACGCCGCCGAAGTGATGGGTCTCATCTACGAACAGCTTGATCTGCTGCTCAAAGATGGCATCACCGACGACGAACTCGATATCGCCAAGGGTTACCTCACCGGAGCATTCGAGCTTGGCCTTGAAGACACAGGGTCGCGCATGTCGCGCACTGCGGGCCAGTTGATCACACTCGGTCAGGTGCGCCCTGTGGCCGACCAAGTGGCCAAATGGGAAGCCGTGCAGCAAGCCGACACCCGCAGGGTTATCGAGCGCATTCTCAGTCAGCCGCTCACGGTTGTGGCGCTTGGCCCCATCGCTGCGTCTGACCTCCCCAGCCGCTAATCGCTGGCCTGCGGGCGCGCCGAACAGTTACTCATTGTTCTTGCCTGCTTGGGCGCTGCTACGTTCACCACCATGAGCGAGCAGGCAATGCCCATCAAAGTTGCAGTCGTTGGAGCCGGTGGCCGTGTGGGTCGGGCTGTGTGCGCTGCTGTGGCTGCCGATGCAGATCTTGCGCTTGTTGCCGCTGTTGACCCCAACGCTGTGGGCGAAGCGATCAACGGAGTCATCGTTGGATCTGAACTCAAGAGCATTGCCGATGCTGGCGCGCAAGTGGTTGTTGACTTCACCGTGCTCGATGCGGCGCGCAAGACCCTGCCGTGGCTTGCCATTCATGGCATCCACGCCGTGGTGGGCACCACCGGATTCTCCGAGGCAGAGATCGACGAATTTCGTGCAGCGTTCTCGGGCAGCAACTGCTTGATCGCCCCGAACTTTGCAATCAGCGCGGTGCTGATGATGCGCTTCGCCGAGATGGCCGCGCCATATTTCGAAAGCGCCGAGATCATCGAGATGCATCACGCTGGCAAGGTCGATGCGCCGTCGGGCACTGCGGTCAGCACCGCCAAGCGCATGGCAGCAGCATCGGCCGATTGGGCTCCTGATCCCACGCGGCACGAGGTCTACCCGGGTGCTCGTGGCGGCAAAGGCCCAGCCGACATTCGTATTCATTCGCTGCGCATTCGCGGCACGCAAGCCCACCAAGAAGTGGTGTTAGGGACGCAGGGTCAGACCCTCACGATTCGCCAAGACAGCTACGACGCGAGCAGTTACATGCCGGGTGTCTTGTTGGCGTGCAAACGAGTGAGCGCGCATCCTGGCGTAACTATCGGACTCGACGGATTTCTCGACCTGTAGTTGCGGCGCTGCGCGAGCGCCAGTGGCAGGTTTGCGGCCAACTAGCCAAGCGAGGCGATAGCAGCGTCGTAGTCGGGCTCTTGGGCGATCTCGGCAACCATCTGCGAATGCACCACGGTGCCTGATTCGTTGAGCACGACAACTGCACGGGCCAGCAAACCGCTGAACGCGCCCTCGGCAATTTCGACACCGTACGCGGTTCCGAAGCCATCGCGAAACGTAGAGCCAGTCTGCACGTTGCTGAGGCCCTCGGCACCGCAAAAGCGTGACTGGGCAAATGGCAGGTCGGCACTGACGCATAGCACCACGGTGTTGTCGAGCGACGAAGCGGCTTCGTTGAACTTGCGAACGCTGGTGGCGCAGACCGGTGTGTCGACCGACGGGAAAATGTTCAGTACAACGCGCTTGCCGGCCAGATCGGCCTTTGAGATGCTCGACAGGTTGGCTGCAGTGAGCGAGAAGTCAGGAGCCGATGAACCCACCGCCGGGAGATCTCCGACGGTGTGAATGGGGTTTCCCCCAAGAGTGATTTGTGTCATGCAAAATTATTAGCAGCGAATTACTCGCTGGGCATAGACGGGGGAGTGGGCGCCGATGCGCGGCGTGCCGATTGCACAATCGACACGACAAAGAACGCGGAGACCAGATACCACTGATACTTCTCGACCCAGTCGAGCGCGTGCTTGAGTTGTGTGTCGAAGGCGCGGGCTGCAACCCAGACCCAGACCAGCCTGAATGCGATACCCATCGAGACGAAGAAAGCGAAGCGGCGCGCAGGCATTCGGCGCTGGCCAACGAGTGCACACACGATGTTGCTGCCGGGCATGAAGAGCACCAGTGGTCCGCCAGCGCTGCTGGCCATGCGCTGCAACCAACGAAGTGTCGCGGGTGGCTCGCCGCCGGCCTGACGTTCGAGCCAACGAAAACCGCGGTCGCCGTACCAGTAGCCAATGGCGTAACAGAGCCATGCGGCGGCTGAGATTCGTAAGAATCCAATAACGGCGTACGCAACCGGATTCACGTTCGCGGGTACTGCGAAAAGCAGGTGACGAATGCGCGATGACAACGCGAGCACCAACGCGGGGCTGTGTTTGACCATCGATGGGGCAATGATGCTGCCCACTTGGGTGCAGGCAACCAGTGCCGCAAACGATGAGAGCAAGAGCACGAGTCGGCGGTCTCGGCGCCCAAGGTTTTCGTTCTCTCGTCCCGCGATTTCTTCCACAGAGCGGCGACCCTATCGGACTTGTTGGCTCACATGCTGTGTGTCCTAATCTGCGTTCGCCCCCTTCACAGAAGACAGCTCTATGACCAACCTCAGCAAGCGCATCCGTCTCGCAGTGTCCGCAACCGTGGTGGTCATTGCCGCCACTGGGTGTGCACCAGATCCGAGCGATGCCCCCGTGCCTTCTCAGCCACCCGTTGCGGTAACCAATGCCCCCGACGTTGTGAAGACCGGCGTGGTGGTGCGGATCACAGTTATCGACAACAACTTCCGCCCCAAAGCCATAGCGGCCAAGGTCGGCGACGAGGTCACGTTTACGAACAAAGGCAAGAACGACCACAACGTTCTGCCCAAGACTGGCATCGAGTGGGGCACCGACGTGAACGGTCTCAAGCCCGGTGAATCGTATAGCTACGTGTTCAGCAAGCCCGGCGTGTATCCCTTCTATTGCTCGATCCACGGAACAAGCAAGGTCGGCATGGTCGGAACCATTACGGTGTCTCAGTAATCGATATTCAAGGGGAGAGTTCATGACGAAGATGGTGCGATTTCTCGCGGCGGCAACGCTGCTCACGCTCGCAGCCGGTTGCTCGAGTTCAACGACATCTACAGGCGCCACAAATGCCTCAGATGTCCCGACGCAGCCAACGCAGCCAGCCGATAGCGCGACGCCAACAGCGGGGGCCACGATCAACGTTCCGGCCGATGTCGCCACTATTCAGGGCGCTGTCGACAAGGCCAAGCCTGGCGATCTCATTCTGATCCAGCCGGGTGTGTATAAAGAGGCCGTCACGGTTGTTACTGAGAACCTCACCATCCGTGGCATCGATCGCAACACCACGATTCTTGATGGCAACTTCGAGTTGAACAACGGCATCAAGGTGGTCGGCGCCAACGGCGTCGCCATCGAAAACCTCACCGCTCGCAACTTCACCAAGAACGGCTTCTTCTGGACCGGAGTCACTGGCTACCGCGGCTCGTACCTCACGGCGTTCCGCAACGGCGACTACGGCATCTACGCGTTCTTGTCATACAAGGGTCAGCTTGAGCACAGCTATGGCGCAGGTAGCCCCGATGCTGGCTTCTACATCGGCGGTTGCTACCCATGTGAGGCGCTGATCAACGATGTCACTAGCGAGTACAACGGCCTCGGTTACTCGGGCACCAACTCGGGTGGCAACCTGGTTATCGTCAACTCCACCTTCCGCTTCAACCGCGCTGGCGTTGTGCCAAACAGCGGCAGCTACGAACTGTGCTACCCCGAGCGTGCCACCACAGTTGTTGGCAACACGGTGTACTCAAACAACCAACCCGACACACCGGCAATCGATGTGTCGTTGCTGGCCATGGGTAACGGAATCCTTGTGGCCGGTGGCGTGAACAACGACATCGAACGCAACCTTGTGTTCGACCACGACAAGACCGGCGTCGGACTGGTGCCGTACCTCGAGCAAGACCCCAACGACTCTGAGCCAAAGCCCGAGTCATGGAATCGCCCATGCGTCGATACCCAAAATGACCCAGCGCCGGATCCATCGTTGGTGCCTGCAGCAGTGCTGTGGAGTCCACACAACAATCGCGTTATTGGCAACGTGCTCGAGAACAACCGCGTGGCCGACATCGCGGTCGACACTGTCGACATCGATCTATCAACGCTTGGCAACTGCTTCAGCGGAAACACGTTCAAAACCTCGGCCCCACTCGACCTTGAAAAGCTTGGGCCATGCGATGCTGCGGGCAACGGTGGCGACTGGACCAAGGGCACGCTCAACGTGATCACGTGGTTGGCCGACAAGCACCCGCCATCGCAGGACTACAAGACATCGTCGCCTGAGCCACCAAGTCAGAAGAACATGCCCGATGCGGCTACCGCGCCAGCACGTCCGGCAACCGATGTTCCAGAAAAGATTGACGTAGCGGCGATCAAGGTGCCCGCAAAACCAGCACCGTGATTTCCGTAGTGCGCGGTGGCCGATTGGCCATCGCTGTGTTGTTGTCGTTGAGCGTCGTTGCCTGCACCCGTGCGGGCAACGGCGCCAGCACAACCGTTTCCGATTCCGCCGGTGCGGCGGATCACTCACTAGCGGGCGCTCCCGACAAGCCGGTCGCAGGCCCTCAAGGGCGCGTGCCGCAGTTCTTAGTCGAGTGTCCGTTGAGTCACACGGCGTACGACGATCCGATCGTGTTCCCCAATGCTTCGGGTGCCTCGCACCTACATATGTTCTTCGGTAACAACGGCACAAATTCGGCGAGCACATACAAGTCGTTGCTCGCTGGCACGACGAACTGCGATCAACCCGCCGACACCGCCGCGTACTGGGTGCCTGCGCTGATGCAGGGCGACACGATGATCACACCGATCAAGAGCGTTGCCTATTACCGGCCAGGCGAGGGCGTTGATCCAACTGCTGTGCAGCCTTACCCGCCCGGCCTCAAGGTGGTGGCTGGCGACGGCGGTGCCGAGCGACCTCAAAACACTGCCGTGGTTGCGTTCACCTGCGGAACAGCGATTCGCCGCGAGGTGCTGCCCCCTACGTGTCCCGAGCATCGGCCATTGCGGATGATGGTCACGTTCCCCGATTGCTGGGACGGCGTGCACCTCGACAGCGATGACCATCGATCGCACATGGCTTATAGCACTAGCGGTGCCTGCCCCGCTTCGCATCCGGTGTCAGTGGCGCAGTTGCAGTTTTCGGTCGACTATGGGTTCAGTGGTGACCCTGCTGGCCTGTCGCTATCGAGTGGTTCGATGCTCACCGGCCACGCCGACTTCTTCAATGGATGGGTGCAAGACAAGCTCGTCGCCGAGATCAAGACATGCCTCTATCGCAAGGTTGTCTGCGGTATTACCAGTGGGCGAAAGTAGATCGTTTCGCGCCTATCGCTTCACGCGGCGATTGCATCTCCTCTAGGATGTCGGCTTCAACTCTCTAGGGGAGATACACCATGAAAATGCGTACATACGCAGCACTGGCCATTGCCGGTGCACTCTCAATCAGTGCGTGTGGCAGCGATGCCAAAGTCACACCAGCCACTGGCGGCACCACGGCAAGTTCGGGCGCAACTGGTGACACCACCGGCGCCAGCGCAATCGACTGCAAGCCAGTCAAGCCAGGCGAACTGACTGTTGTCACCAGCCTTCCTGGTCCGAACTTCTGGGGTACCACCAACAACGAAGTCGACCCAGACAAGATCAGCAGCGGCATCGAGTACGACCTCGCCAAGCTCATTGCCGCCAAGTGTGGCCTGACGATGAAGTTCCGCAACGAAGGCTTCGATGCGATCGTTGCTGGCCAGATTGCACCCGACAGCTACGACATCGCGTTGTCACAGGTGACCATTACTGCTGACCGCGCCAAGGTCGTCGACTTCTCCGTTGGCTACTTCAAGAGCGATCAGGGCCTACTCGTGAAGAAGGGCACTGCCGCGGCAACCTTCGACGACGTGAAGAAGCTCAAGATTGGCGTGCAGGCGTCAACCACCGCCGAGTTCTACTTCACCTCGGGTGAGAAGGCCGGCTGGAAGCTCGACAACACCAAGGTCTTCCCAGACCTGTCGTCGGCATACGCAGCGCTCAATGCAGGCACCGTCGATGGCATCATCATCGACACGCCAATCAACCTTGGTCAGGCCTCGCAGTCGGGTGGCAAGCTCGAAGTCGTGGGTCAGTTCAAGACCGGCGAAGAGTACGGCGCCATCTACGGCCTCGGTAACGGCAAGAAGGCAATCTTCGATCCGATCCTGCAGGGCCTCATGGATGACGGCACGGTCAATGGTCTCATCGCCAAGTACCTCGGCGGCGACCCAAGCACCGTGCCATTCATTGATGTGCCGGTTCCAACAGCCACGTCGTAAGTACCTTCGTTGAACCAGACGTCAGCCGTCACCGGCCCACCCGCTGAAAAGCGGGTGGGCCGTGTGCTCACCTACCGGGCTGGTGCGGTGGCAAGTTTGTTCTTCCCGCCCGCCGGAATCCCTGCGTTGGTGCATTCCATTCGAGCCCAACAACTCGCAGAAAAGGGCGACATCGAACTTGCTCGCTCTCACGGCGAGAAGGCGCGCAACTGGGCTTGGTATTCGGTTGGTATTGGCCTGACGGTCTATGTAATAGCGGCCCTTGCGTCGCTACTGTTTGCAAACCACGGCAGTGTGCGGGTTGTCTACTTTGCGTGGTCCATCCTCACCGATGGCAGCGCGTGGAACTCGATGATCAAGGGATTCTGGATCAACATTCAGGTGTTCCTGATCGCCGAGATCATCGTGTTGGTGTGGGCACTGTTCGTAGCGGTGGTTCGGTTACTGCCAGGCGAGGCATGTCGTCCATTGCGATTTCTCGCCACCGTGTATGTCGATGCGTTTCGTGCGTTCCCAGCAATTCTGGTGGTCTACATCGTTGGCTTGGGCCTTCCGCAGGCCAATCTTCCGCTGGTCGGGCATTTGTCCGACATGCAATATGTGATCTTCGCTCTGTCGCTCACCTACGGGGCATATGTGTCCGAGGTGTACCGCGCTGGCATTGAGTCGATCCACTGGAGTCAGGTGGCCGCTGCTCGCTCGCTCGGTCTGTCCTATACGCAGACGATGCGCTTTGTGGTGGTGCCGCAGGCAGTCAGGCGTGTCGTTCCGCCGTTGCTCAACGACTTCATTGGATTGCAGAAAGACACGGCAATTATCTCGGTCATCGGTGTGCTCGATGTCGTCAGCCGTGCGCGTTTCATCAACAACGCCAAGGGTTCGCTCACGGCCTACACGATGGCTGCGTTGTTGTTCTTGGCAGTCACCATTCCGTTTACGCGTTGGCTCGAATGGCTGCAGAATCGCCGCCAGGCCCGAACCCAAGGTGGTCGCTGAGCTATGTCATTTCTTGAGATCAAACAGGTCTACAAACGCTTTGGACAAGTAGAAGTTCTGCGCGGCATCGACCTCAACGTCGATGTCCACCAAGTGGTTTGCCTTATCGGTGCGTCGGGTAGTGGCAAGAGCACGTTGTTGCGTTGCATCAATGCGCTTGAGGTCATCGATGGTGGTGAGATTCGCCTCGACGGTGATCGCGTGAGTGGTCTCGGTATCGACGTAGATGCGCTGCGCCAAGAGATAGGCATCGTGTTCCAAAGCTTCAACCTGTTCCCACACATGCGTGTCATCGACAACATCACGTTGGCACCGCGAAAGGTGTTGGGCATCAACCAAGACGAAGCCGAAGCGAAAGCAATGGCACTGCTCACTCGTGTGGGGCTCGCCGAGAAAGCCACCGACTATCCAGACCGTTTGTCGGGTGGCCAACAACAGCGCGTGGCCATCGTGCGCGCGCTGGCGATGGATCCCAAGCTGATGTTGCTCGACGAGATCACGTCAGCGCTCGACCCCGAGCTGGTGGCCGAGGTGCTCAACATCGTGCGCGACCTCGCCAGCGAAGGCATGACGATGATGTTGGCAACGCACGAGATGGGTTTCGCGAAAGAGGTCTCATCAAAGGTGTGCTTCTTGCACCAGGGTGTGATTCTCGAAGAGGGCCCGCCCGAGAAGATCTTCGGCGATCCATCCGAAGATCGAACCCGCGAGTTCCTCAAGCGCATCGTCGACGCCGGCCGTCTCTAACCGGCGGCGCTAGATCTGGAGCACCGGCCCAAGTTCTCTTGACACTGAGACGAAATTCTCTTATCGTCTCATCTTGTGACTCCGGCCGAAACCCGAATTCTCGACGCCACCAAGGTGTGCTTTGAGCGTTGGGGTATTGCCAAAGTAAGCATCGACGACATCGCTGTAGAAGCGGGTGTTTCTCGAGCCACGCTGTATCGCATGTTCCCCGGCGGCAAAGATGTCGTGTTCGAAGCGTTGCGAGTACGCGATCTCGAAGAGTTCTTTACTGAACTCGACAAGGGTGTCGGCGGCGCTACCGATCTCGAAGACCTCATCGTGAGCGCCGTCGTGGTGGCTACTCGCGAACTGCGCAGCGACCACCACTTGGCCATCATGTTGGCCTCTGAGCCTGGCGATGCGTTGTCGCAACTTACGGTGCAGGGCCTGCCGCGCATTATCCGCATGGCCTCGATGTCGTTTGCGCCATTGGTCGAGCCCTACCTCGGTCGCAAGAGTGCGGCTCGCCTTGTCGAACTGCTTGCTCGTCTTGTCATCTCATATTTCTTGGCGCCGTCTGATCTTGTTGATCTCGGCGACGCCCAGTCGGCCCGGCGCTTTGTCCGTGCTCATGTTCTCCCAGCATTCCAGATAGTTCCGCCAGCCCAATCCCTTCAACTTGTAGTTGCAAATACAACAGGAGTTCCACAATGACCATCGTGCATAACGACAACGAGTCGATTCTCGGCCGCGCCGAGATCAACGACATCGACGCGATTCTCGCGATCCCAACCACCGATGCCGACGAGATCTTGCACATTGTCCAGAACAATGCAGACTCGATTTTCACGTGGGATTACTCACTGTCGCGCCCAGCGCTGCGCAAGCTCTACGAGAAGGCCAAGACTGGCCAGTGGAATGGCACTACCGATCTTCCATGGGACATCGACGTCGATGTCGAAAAGACCGTGAAGCAAGACCAAGAAATGCTTGGCGTCGGCGTGGATCAGAGCATCTTCGACGGCACTCCAGTGGCCAAGTGGGGCGACAAAGAGTGGCTCGAGTTTGGTATCGAAGGCCGCAACTGGCAGCTCAGCCAGTTCTTGCACGGCGAGCAGGGTGCATTGATCTGCACCGCCAAGATCGTCGAGACCGTCCCGTGGTACGACGCCAAGTTGTACGCCAGCACCCAGGTGATGGACGAAGCTCGCCACGTTGAAGTGTTCGCTCGCTACCTCGACGAGAAGCTCGGCGGCGGCTACCAGGTGAACGCTCACTTGCGCATGCTGCTCGACGACATCATCAACGACAGCCGCTGGGACATGACCTACTTGGGCATGCAGATCATGGTTGAGGGCCTGGCGCTCGCAGCCTTTGGTTTCTTGCAGCAGACCACCCAAGAGCCACTGCTCAAGCAGTTGCTGCGCTACGTCATGAGCGACGAAGCTCGCCACGTTGCCTTCGGTGTGCTCAGCCTGAAAGAGGTCTACGACGGCATGACCGACCTCGAGATGAAGGACCGCCAAGAGTTCGCATTCGAGGCCGCCGTGCGCATGCGTGACCGTTTCATGCAGCAAGAAGTGTGGGAGCGCATGGGCGTGAACGTGCGCGACATCGTTCCAATCGTGCTTGCCGATCCAACCCGCGTGATGTTCCAGTCGATGTTGTTCAGCAAGATCGTGCCGAACTGCAAGAAGCTGGGCCTGCTCGATCGCAACGACAAGTGGCTGCGCCACCGTTTCGAAGAGATGGGCGTCATCCAGTTCGAGGATTGGGCCGACACCGGCGAAGAGTACGCCTCGTTCGGCCTCGACGTCGAGCAGGCGCCAGTCGCCGGCGAGTAAACAAATCAGGTGTGCAAACGGCCCGGGGCTTTCGAGTCCCGGGCCGTTTAGTTTTTCGAGGCAGAATCTGGCCATCGACACAGTTCCGCCGCGGCTGACGGCCTCTGCGCTCACTACGATGGCCTGCGCTATGGCACATCGATCTCGTCCGCTCTCTCGAACGCATCGCCTGGCGCAAACGTGCCAGCGAGTGATGAATGGCGAAACAAAAATGTTTACCGGAGTTATGTGTGGCAGCTACCACGATGTGTGGATGGAGTTTCACGAAGATCTGACCTTGACGCAGGGTGTTGATCGAGCACAAGAAGGGTCTTTTTAATGGCACGGTTCGGACGTGTGCTCACCGCGATGGTGACGCCATTCAACGACGATGGATCGCTCAACCTCGATGTAGCGCAGCAACTGGCGCGCTACTTGCAAGATCACGGCAACGACGGCCTGGTCATTGCTGGCACCACCGGCGAAGCGCCGGTGCTCTCCGACGACGAACGCTTGTCGTTGTTTGCCGCGGTCATCGAAGCGGTGACCATCCCGGTTATTGCCGGCAGCGGCACCAACGACACAGCGCACTCGGTGCATCTCACCAAAGAGGCAGCGGCGCTTGGCGCAGCGGGCATCTTGGCCGTGTGCCCCTACTACAACCGCCCGTCAATGGCCGGCATCGATGGACACATGCGCGCCATGGCAGCCGCCAGCGATCTGCCCGTGATGGTCTACGACATTCCGGTGCGCACCGGGCGCAAGATCACCACCGCCGCCTTGCTCAAGTTGTTTCGCGAAGTGCCCACCATCGTTGCGCTCAAAGACGCTGCCGGTAACCCCGGTGAGACTGCGTCGCTCATCAGCCAAGCCCCCGATGGGGTCGAGGTCTATAGCGGCGATGACGGCCTGACCCTTCCGCTGTTGGCCTGCGGCATCGTTGGCACGGTTGGCGTGGCCACACACTGGACTGGCGAAGACCACCAGCAGATGTTCGATCTTTGGGACAAGGGCGACACCGTTGGCGCTCGCATCGTGAACAGTCGCATGCTCGAGAGCTTCGCGTTCGAGACTGGCGACGATGCTCCGAACCCAATTCCCTCAAAGGCAATGATGCGCCATCTCGGTATCCCGGTGGGCCAAGCACGCTTGCCGATGGGCGACGCTCCCGACTTCGTCGAGCAGAGAGTGTCCCAAGTGTGGGACAACCTGCAACGATGGAGAAATGACTTCCCTCTACAGCCAGATCGTTAATTCGTGAGCAACCCCGATTCGGCTCCGCCAGTCAAGATCTACTTCCTCGGTGGTCTCGGTGAGATCGGCCGCAACTGCATGGTTATCGAGCAAGACGACCAACTGTTGATGATCGACTGTGGGCTGATGTTTCCCGATGCCGATATGCATGGCATCGACCTCGTGCTTCCCGATTTCACTTGGCTACGCGAGAACGCCGACCGGGTTGTGGGCTGCGTGGCTACGCATGGTCACGAAGATCACGTCGGCGCTTTGCAGTACTTGCTGCGCGAACTGAGCTTCCCCATTTACGGTTCGGCTGTCACGCTTGGCTTGGCTCGTAACCGAATTGAAGAAGCCGGCTTGCTCGGCAAGACCGAACTCGTGGTGGTCAAAGACGGCGAGCGCCGCATGATCGGCGTGTTCGATGTCGAGTTCATTCCGGTGACCCACAGCGTGCCGCATGCTCATGCCATCGTGTTGCACACGCCGCAAGGTGTCATCGTGCACTCTGGCGACTTCAAACTCGACCTCACACCTGTCGATGGTCGACGCACCGATCTGGCCCGCCTCGGTGCCATTGCCTCTACCGAAGGCGTGCGCCTACTGCTGGCCGATAGCACCAACTCAGAAGAGCACGGTCACGCACCCAGCGAGACCGCTGTTGGTGCCGTACTGCGCCGCTTGTTTGCCGAGCAGGCTGGCCGTCGCATCATCACCGCGAGCTTTGCGAGCCACCTACATCGCATTCAGCAGATCGCTGACGCCGCCATTGCTAATGGCCGCATCGTGGCCACGCTCGGCCTCAGCATCAAAAAGAACGTGCGCATGGGTCGAGACCTTGGCATCTTGCACATTCCTGATGCATCGCTCATCGACATTGAGGACGCCGACAAGTACCCACCCGAGAAGCTCTGCATCTTGAGTACCGGCTCGCAAGGCGAACCGATGTCAGCGCTCAGCTTGCTGGCTCGTGGCGAGAACCGTTGGGTGAAGATCACCGATCAAGACACGGTCATCTTGTCGAGTCATGCCATTCCTGGCAATGAGAGCAATGTCAATCGAGTGATCGAAGGGCTGCTGCGTTTAGGAGTCGATGTCATCCACAGCGGCATCGCCGATGTGCACGCAACTGGGCATGCTCAGGCCGAAGAACTCAAGACCTACTTGTCCATCGTGCGGCCCGAGTTTTATGTGCCCATCCACGGCGAGTATCGCCACTTGGTTGCCAACTCGAAGCTCGGCATCATCATGGGCGTCGATCGCCAAAACGTGTTGCTCTGCGAAGACGGCGATGTGCTTGAGCTCAGCGACGAAGGGCTCACCCCTACGGGTCGAGTTCCCGCTGGCTATCTCTATGTCGATGGCATCGTCGGCGACGTTGGCCAAGGCGTGTTGCGCGACCGCAAGGTGTTGGCCGAGGAGGGCGTGGTGGTGGTGGTGCTCACGGTCGACATCACGTCGGGCAAGGTACTTGTCGGCCCCGAGATCATCACGCGTGGTTGGGTCTATGCGCCCGAGGCCGAAGACTTGCTCGATGAAGCGTGCGAGCGAATTGCTGATGCGGTCGAATCGGCGCTCGCCAAAGGCGAACGCAATGTCGATGCCCTCGAGCGCGATGTTCGCAAGGCTGCGGGCAAGTTCGTGAACGAGCGCACCAAGCGTCGCCCGATGATCGTGCCCGTGGTGATGGAGGCCTAGGGCCTCCGAAGGTGCCGGTGAACACGATGACAACCCTCCGACGAATCGTGAGCGCGGCAGCGGTGGTGGCCACAGTCGCGATGCCTGCCGGGTGCTCAAGCAGTGGCCCGGCTTCGATTGGCTCGTCGGTTGGTTCGTCGGTCGGCGCGTCGGCTGGCGTGAAGGCCGATCTGCCGCTGCGACTCGAATTGATTCGCCCAGCATTGACGGCGCTTGAGGCCAAGTTGGGTGGGCCGCAGCACTATTTCGAGGTAAATGCCACCCCTACCTTGGTCAATCTCTTTGTGGCGAACAGTGCAAACACGCAGGCCACGGCATATGTGTTCACCGCCGGATCACTTGGCGCGCCAGCCGCGCCCGAGCAGGTGAAGGCCGGTGCGCCCACGTTTACAACCGCCGACATCGCTTTCGACCAAGCTCATGTGCTCGACCCAGTGCTGGTTGCACTGCCCGAATCCACCTACCGAGTGTTCTCCATCGTTGGCGTTGCCAATGGCGGCGCGGCCTATTTGGTCACAATGCAATCGGCCAAGGGCGGCGATTTTCAGGTGCCGGTGAAGCCCGATGGGTCACTCATCAGCCGGTCCCAGAAGTGAAGATGCTCCAACCGTGGTGCACCCCCTTGGTACGTTGATCATCTATGGCAACGCGGGGCGCAAACGCCCGAAGCTCATCTCCTACTCGGTCCGGCGCTAAATCGGCGTCGCCGTCCAAGTCGAACTCGTCGTCCAAGTCGGGGTCGAAGTCGGCGAAATCGACGAAGTCGACCAAATCAACGTCGCGCAGCGGCGGCACTCGGGCCGAACTCCGCGAGGCTGTCGAAGGCCGCGAACACGAGTTCATTGCCGTCGCGATGATCGCCGTGGGCGTGCTGCTTGGCCTCGCCGTGTATGTAAAAACTGCTGGCGTCATCGGCCGCGGGCTTTCTCGAGCGCTCGGCTCGCTGTTTGGCCTTGCTCGTTACGCCCTTCCCGTTGTGCTGGTTGCTTCTGGTTGGGCGCTCATCCGTCAGGGTCGCAGCGATCGCCGGGCGCGTTTGGTTGTTGGCTGGGGCGTCTTGGTTGCGTCGGTGTTGGCGTTGCTCCACATCTTCGTCGCCCCCGCCGGCAAATGGTCCGACCTTGGCCCGCTCGATGGTGCGGGCGGCTGGATTGGTGCGCTGTTTGGCCTTCCGACTCGGTCGCTGCTGGGCGATGTTGCTGGCGTGGTGTTGCTACTTGCCCTGGGGTTCGCTGCCATCTTGCTCATTACGGGGTTGTCGGTGAACACATTGTTCGAGAGGGCGAAGAGTTCGTTCGAGACGGTCTCAGGGCCTGCAACGCGGGCTTCCCGGCGCGCATTCGGAGGCATGTCTACGTTGTCGAGCGATCGTGGCGATGGTGCGCCCATCGACCCTGGCATGCGCCCACAGATTTACGACGCCGACACCGAAGATGCAGATCCGTCGGCACCAGCGAAACGCTCGCGTAAGTCAGCGCCAGCCGCGCCAGCGCCTGCGGCAATCAACGTGGGTGGTCTTGCTGAGCAGGGCGAGCTCGATCTTGGTCCGGGCGCCAAGAAGGGCAACTGGGTGTTGCCGCCTTCGTCGATGCTCGTGCGCAGCGGCGTGCAAACCGTGAACAAGGCCGAGGTCGAGTCACGTGGTCGCACGTTGGTCGAGTCACTGAACTCGCACGGTGTCGAAACCAAGCTCGTTGGTATGACAGTTGGGCCCACGGTCACTCGCTACGAACTCGAGCTTGGGCCTGGCGTCAAAGTCGCCCGGGTCACCAGCCTCAACCGAGATATCGCATACGCGATGGCCGCAATCGACGTACGTATCTTGGCGCCCATTCCCGGTCGATCTGCCATCGGTGTTGAGGTGCCAAACCACACTCGTCAACTCGTGTCATTGGGCGACATCATGACCTCGCCCGAGGCCAAGGTGGCCACGCACCCACTCGATGTTGCCATTGGCAAAGACATCGCAGGTCGCTCGGTGTTCCTCAACCTCGCCACCACACCTCACCTGCTGATTGCTGGCGCTACGGGAGCCGGCAAGAGCAGCGGTATCAACTGCATCATCACCTCAATGCTGATGCGCAGCACGCCAGATCAGGTGCGGCTCATCCTCATCGACCCCAAGCAGGTCGAGATGGGTCAGTACAACCGTCTGCCGCATCTGCTCACCCAGCCGGTGACCAACCCCAAAAAGGCGGCGAATGCGCTGGGTTGGGCCTGTAAAGAAATGGATCGTCGCTACGACATTTTGTCCGAGGTCGGCTTCCGCGACATCAGTGGTTATAACGCTGCGTTCGATCGCGGCGAGCTGCAAGCCGAGGCCGGCACCGATCGCGAATTCGAGCGCCTTCCCTACATCGTCATCGTGGTCGATGAGCTCAACGACTTGATGATGGTGGCAGCGCGAGATGTTGAAGACAGCATCACCCGCATTGCCCAAAAGGCGCGTGCCATTGGTATTCACCTCATCGTCGCCACTCAGCGGCCCAGCGTGAACGTGATCACCGGCGTCATCAAAGCCAACGTGCCGGCCCGCGTGGCCTATGCGGTGAGCAGCCTCACCGATAGTCGAGTCATCCTCGACCAGCCGGGCGCCGAGAAGCTCGTGGGTAAGGGCGACATGTTGTTGCTGCCCGGCAGCTCAAATGTGGCGCAGCGAATCCAGGGTTCGTTCGTCAGCGAAGAAGAGGTGCGCAAGATCGCGGGCCATTGGCGTCGGCAGAGCGCCGATGTGTCTACGGTCGCCGGCATCGAAGGCGACGAAGGCGATGGTGCCGGCACCGGCCTGTTCCATTCAAGCTCGGGCGGCTCAAGCGTCACCAGCGGCGACCCCGACGACGACGATGCGTTGATGCGCCAAGCAATGGAGCTTGTGGTGCGCAGCCAGCTCGGGTCTACCTCGATGTTGCAGCGCAAACTCAAAGTGGGTTTTGCTCGCGCTGGGCGAATCATGGACCTCCTCGAACAGGGCGGCGTGGTTGGCCCCACCGAGGGCTCGAAGGCTCGGTCGGTGCTGATGACTGTCGAAGAGTTCGAGTTGCTGCAAGAGAACGAGAGCAATCGCTCGTAGCGGTGTCGGGCGCCAACAAGCTGCGCGATCTAGGGGCTTTCGCTAGCGAACCTGTTGACCGAAGTCCCTAGCTGGATTTGCGACCTCAGGTTCACAATGAGCGCAACTACGGAGGTTATGTAATGCGGCTGCAGCAGCGTTGGGCGCTTGGGATCACGCTGTGCTTGTTTGGCGCCGCCTGCGGCTCGTCGTCTACCTCATCATCTACCGCCAAACCTGCCGACACCAACGGCGCGAACTCGTCGGTGGTCACCACCGAACGCGTGACCACCACGGTTGTCGGCCCCACCTCAATAGCGCCATCGCAACGCAAGTCGGTGTTGGCCTATTTCTTGATGAACGAGAAGTTGCATGTGGTCGGACGCATCGTTGACACGCCCGACCCCACCGCCGCGGTGAAGGCCTTGCTCGCCGGGCCATCAAGTGAAGAGGCTGCTGCTGGCATGGTCACGTTGATCCCTCAGGGCACCGAGTTGCTAGGCGTCACGGTCACCGGCCATGAGGTGAGGGTTGATCTCACTGGTGTGTTCGGCTCGGGCGGGGGAAGCATGTCGGTGTTGGGTCGACTCGCTCAGATGGTGTTCACGCTCACTCAGTTCGACGGCATCGACACGGTGCGGTTCAGCCTTGATGGTGCACCGATCACGCAGATCACCGGCGAAGGAGTGGGCGTCGACGGCGTCACCCGGGCCACCTTTACCGACATGGCTCCACTGGTGTTGCTCGAGCATCCGTATCACGACGAGACAGTGAGCCAGCCCATTCGCATTGCTGGTCGCTCGAACACCTTTGAGGCCACCGTGTACTACGAAGTGCTTGGCGTCGGCGGTGCAAAACTGCTTGAGGGCTACGTGATGGCCACTGCTGGCACTGGCGAATGGGGCACATTCGACGCCCGACTCGCCAACCTCCCGGCCGGCACCAAGGGCCCGTTGCAACTGCGGGTCTTCGATCGCTCGGCCGAGACCGGCGAACCAGTGTCAGTGAGCGAAGTGCGCATCAACCTCTGATCTCAGGCGATCACTCGTTGCGCTTGCGTTCGCAGGCCTGCGAGCGGCAATGATGGAACCACATCAACACAGGGGAGTGCCGACATGGCTGCTTTGGAAATGACTGAGATCACCTCGGGCTTGCGATTTCCCGAAGGTCCGATCGCGATGCCTGACGGCACCGTGATCTTGGTCGAAATGTTCGGCCCGCGAATCACACGTGTGCATCCCGATGGTCGCAAAGAAACCATTGCCGAGATCGAGGGCGGACCCAATGGTGCCGCCATCGGACCCGACGGCGCGTTGTACCTGTGCAACAACGGTGGATGCTTTTCGCCAGTCGATTTCGGTGACTTGTTGTTCCCTGGCCCGTTCGATCCAAGTCGTTACATCGGCGGTCGTATCCAACGCGTCGACATCGCCACCGGAGCCGTGACCGACCTCTACACCGAGTGCGACGGCCGCCCGCTGCGTGCGCCAAACGACCTCGTGTTCGACACCCATGGCGGCTTCTATTTCACCGACCACGGCATCCACGATCTCGCTGCTCGCACCGCCGATCTCACCAGCATCTACTACGCGTTGCCCGACGGCTCGTCCATCGTTGAGGTCGAGTTCCCCGTCGACAGCCCTAACGGCATTGGACTCTCGCCCGACGGCACCATGCTGTACTGGGCCGAGACCCACCACGGCCGCGTGCAGCAGCGTCGTATCTCATCGCCCGGCGTTGTTGAACACCCAATGCCTGGCGACCCATCGGGTTGTCTCGCAGGCCTGCCGGGCTATCAGTTGCTCGACTCACTGGCCATCGATGGCGCTGGCAATGTGTGCGTAGCCACCCTTGCCAACGGCGGCGTCACGGTGATCCCGGCCGACGGCAGTGCGATCGAGCATGTGGCCACGGGCGACATGCTCACCACCAACATCTGCTTCGGCGACGACGATGGCAGCGGCGAATACCGCACCGCCTACATCACGCTGTCGGGCACCGGAAAACTGGTGAAGGTCACCTGGCCACACCGCGGCCTTCGCCTCAACTTCCTGTAAAGCCCACGCGCGCTCGCTGAATCAACCGACCGACACTCCTCACTCGGTAGGCTCATGACCCGTGGCGAAGCGTTTCTACATCGAGACACTTGGCTGTCCCAAAAACCAGGTCGATTCCGACAAACTCATCGGCACGTTGCTCGCCGATGGCATGGTGGCCACCGACGATCCGGGCAAGGCAGATCTGGTTGTGGTCAACACGTGTGCCTTTATCGACGAAGCCCGCAAAGAATCGATCGACACGATTCTGGCGCTCGAAGATCAACGTCGGTCGGGTGCGCGTTTAGTGGTCACCGGTTGCATGGCCGAGCGTTACGGCGCCGAGCTTGCCGAGGCGCTGCCCGAGGTTGACCAGGTCGCTGGTTTTGGCGTGTCGGTCAACGTGCTTGCGTCGCCAAAGCGCAAGCTCATTCCTGTGGGCTCGGCTCCGGTGCCCACGCTCGATCTGCTCAACCTGCCACGGCCCAAGTCGTCGTCGCCGTGGGCCTACGTGAAGATCGCCGAGGGTTGCGACCGCTCGTGTGGCTTCTGTGCGATTCCGTCGTTCCGTGGGCCGCAGCGCAGCCGCGACGTCAGCTCAATTTTGGGCGAGGTCGAGCAGCTCGAGGCACGCGAGATTGTGCTCATTGCTCAAGACCTTGCCAGCTACGGCAAAGACCGTCCCGACGAGCTTGGCGCTGGCGCCATCGTTCCGCTGGTGAAAGCCGTTGCTGCAGTCACCGATTGGGTGCGTTTGCTGTATCTGTACCCAAGCGATCTCAGCGACGAACTCATCGATGCCATCTGCGACACCGGCGTGCCGTATTTCGATCTGTCGTTGCAGCACGTGAGCAAGCCGTTGCTTCGCCGCATGCGCCGCTGGGGCGATGGCGAGCGCTTCTTGCGCCGCATCAACGACATCCGCCACCGTGAGCCAATGGCAGCGTTTCGTAGCAACTTCATCGTTGGTTATCCCGGTGAAACCGAAGCCGATCACGATCAACTGCTCGAGTTTGTCGAAGCTGCTCAACTCGATTGGTGTGGGTTCTTTGCCTACAGCCCCGAGGAAGGCACCTACGCAATGGACCTCGATGGCGCTGTCGAGCGTGGCTTGATGAACGAGCGCCTTGCCGAGCTGCGCGAGATGCAAGACGGCATCACTGCCGCCCGCCGCGACTCACTGATTGGCGAGACATTGCGCGTGCTTGTTGACGAACCCGGTGTGGGTCGCAGTCATCATGAGGCGCCCGAGATCGACGGTGTCATTCATGTGCCCGACCATCTCGCTGTCGGCCAGTTCTTCGATGTAGAGATAGTGAATGCTCTCGGGCCCGATCTGGTGGCCGAAGGCGCGGCGGGGGAGGATTAATGCCAGCGGATCCATCAGCGATAGCCACGTGGGCCAACCTCGTCACGGTTGGGCGCATGTTCGTGTCGCCGCTCATGTTCATTGTGATTCCCGATCACGGTGGCGGCAGTTGGCTGGCATTTGCGACGTGGTTCGTGTTGTGTGCCAGTGATGGCATCGATGGTTACTTGGCTCGTCGTCATGGCAGCACCAACTTCGGTGCGTTCCTCGATCCGCTTGCCGACAAGTTCTTGGTGTTGGTGGCGATGGTCACCCTTATCGACCGTCATGTGTTTTGGTGGCTGCCGGTTGTCATCATCTTCGCCCGTGAGCTCACGATGAGCTTGTACCGCGTGTTCGTCGGCACCCGTGGTGTCAGCGTGCCCGCCAGTCGCCTTGCTAAGTGGAAGACCACAGCGCAGCAGTTCGCCGTAGCCTTCGCCATCGCGCCGCTTACGGCGGTCGATGCCACGTGGCTGTGGAAGTTTGTGCTGTGGCTGTCGGTTGCGCTCACCATGATCAGCTTCTTCCAGTACATGTGGCGAGCGCACGTTCATAACGCTTCGTCGCGTACCGCTCATGCGAGTTGATGTTGTAGCGATCGGCACCGAGCTATTGCTTGGGCAGATCGTTGACACCAACTCATCGTGGATCGGCGAGCAACTCGCTGCGCACGGTTTCGACTCGTTGCTGCAAATGAAAGTGGGCGACAACCTTGCCCGGGTAGAAGCGGTCCTGAATCGTGCACTTGCCGATGCCGACGCCGTCATCATCTGCGGCGGCCTTGGGCCAACCCACGACGACCTCACCCGCGAAGCCATTGCGTCGGTCATGGGCGTGCAGTTGCATATGCAACAAGACATCGCCGATCGAATTCGTGACATGTTCGCAGCGCGTGGCCGCACGATGTCCGACAACAACCTTCGCCAAGCCATGGTGCCCGAAGGTGCTGCGGTGATTGTGCAGACTCGTGGCACGGCGCCCGGGCTGATCTGCCCACTCGTGGTCAACGGCGTCACCAAAGTGCTCTATGCGGTGCCTGGAGTGCCGCATGAGATGAAAGACATGCTCGAGCGGGCGATCTTGCCCGATCTGCATCAGCGCAGCGGTGTGGCCGCTGTGATCGCCAGTCGCACCCTGCGCACGTGGGGCGAGAGCGAGAGCGGCCTCAACGAACGGCTCGACCCGATCATCGCCGAGCTCGATGCGGTGGGTAACCCCACGCTTGCGTTCTTGGCCAGTGGTTGGGAAGGCATCAAGGTGCGCCTCACCGCCAAGGCGGCCACTGATCAGGCAGCTCACGAATTGCTCGATGTGTGGGACGCGCGAGTACGTGCCGTAGTGGGTTCACAAGTGTTCGGCCGCGACGGCGACACGATGGAGTCGGTTGTGCTGCAGATGTTGCGTGAGCGCGGGCTCACGCTTGGTCTCGCCGAGTCGGTCACCGGCGGTCTCGTGGGCGCACGCATTACTGGTATCGCTGGCGCAAGCGACGTGTTCCGCGGCGGCATCGTGTCGTATGCCAGCGAAGTGAAGTT
>JBAXHD010000033.1:0-30201 GCA_037139095.1 Actinomycetota bacterium | reverse complement strand
CCCGACTCTCGGGGCTATAGCTCAGTCGGTTAGAGCGCATCCCTGATAAGGATGAGGTCCACAGTTCGATTCTGTGTAGCCCCACGGTGAAAATGATTCGTCGAGCCATCTTGGCCCTGTCCGCGGCCGGCATTGTGGCTGGCGTGCTGCGTTTGCGCGGCAAAGGCGGGGTGCCACCGCAACAAGGTGGTTGGCGCGAGCTACCCGTTGATCCGAAATGATCACAGCCGCGTGACCGAGTCGTCCCCTGTGTCATCCCCGATTGTGGTGGTGGTGGGCGTCGGCGTCACCGGAGCACGCATTGCCGAGCTGTTGTCGATCGATTCGTCGTTTCGAGTTGGCGTTGTCGATGAATCTCCGCTGGCCGCTGCCCGCGTTGCCCGAGCCGCTTCGGCAGTAGTGCTCGATCTCAACGACGCGATGGCCGCCGATGTGGTGGTGCTCGCACATCCGGCGCCGCATGCCGAACTTGCGGCACGGCTGCTAGCAAACGGAGTGTCGGTTGTGTCGCTCAGCGACGACCTCGACGATGTGCGTGCGCTGCTTGAACTCGATCATCGCGCGCGTGTGAACGATGCGACCTTGGTGGTCGGTGCCGCAATGGCTCCTGGTCTGTCGGGATTGTTGGCACGTCATCTTGCTGAGCAATTACATGTTGTCGACGAAGTACATGTGGCCATGCATGGCACTAGTGGCCCGGCGTGCGCCCGCCAGCATCATCGGGCACTTGGCGGTACATCCCTTGGCTATCACGACGGCGAGTGGGTGCGCCGACCCGCCGGGGCTGGACGCGAACTGTGCTGGTTCCCCGAACCGGTGAACTCGTACGACTGTTACCGCGCGGAGATGCCTGACCCCCTGCTGCTGCATCGAGTGTTCGCTACTGCGGGCCGGTTGAGCGCGCGCATGTCGGCTACTCGTCGCGACCGCTTTACAGCGCGGCTGCCCATGCTGCGGCCACCCCATGCAGAAGGTGGGCTCGGCGGCTTACGGGTTGAGGTACGCGGCGCATTGGCCAACGGCGCCCGAGAAACGATCATTGCAGGCATTGCGGTGCGCAGCGGCTTTGCTGCCTCGGTCGTTGCCGCCGTGATGACACGTTGGGTGGTTCTCGACTCACCGCAACGAGGCGTTGTGGTGATGGGCGACGAGGCATTGCCAACGGCAGCGTTAGTGGCAGCGGTGCAAGCCGATGGCGTGCGCATCTACGAGTTCACCGGCGTGGCGAGATGAGCCTCGATGTGCATCAGATCGCTGCAACCCGTTTGGCTGCAGGCGATCAGCGATACACAACGTTGCGTCGGCGCTTGGTAGACATCCTCGCTCGGGCCGATCATCCGGTAACGATCCCCCACATCTTGGAACTGCACACCGAATTGTCGCAAAGCTCGGTGTATCGCAATCTCGCTGTGCTCGAGCAGGTTGGCGTCGCCGCCAAAGTGGTCACTCACGACGAATGGGCTCGTTTCGAATTAGCCGAAGATCTTGCTGGGCATCATCACCACTTGATCTGCGAGATGTGCGGCACCGTGCGCGACGTACAGATCCCCGATGCTGTTGAGTCGGCGCTTGATGAGTCGCTCAGCGGCCTGGCAACGCTGCACGGTTTCGAACTGCGTCACCATCGCCTCGATTTACTCGGCGTGTGTGCCGAGTGCCGTTAGTCGGCGCGGGGTTGATCGAGCGCAACGGTGTGTGAGGCCTGAGCCTCGAACAGATCGAGGCGCAATGCCATCCGCTCGACAGCATCGGTGAGCCGCTCGAGGTGATCGGTGAGATCTTCGGTGGTGACAACGTTGGCGAGTGCCAGACGAACACTCGAAATCTCGCGGGCCAAGAACTCGGTATCGGCTTGGGTGCGTTCGGTGACCTTGCGGTCGAGATCGAGCTCGGTGCGGTCGCGCTGCTCTTGGCGATTTTGGGCGAGCAAAATGAGCGGCGCTGCGTACGCGGCCTGCAACGACAGCACCATCGTGAGTCGCACCCAACCCTGAGCCGGATCGTCGAACTTGGCGCCTGATGGCGCAACCCAGTTGAACGCGAACCACAAGATGATGGTGCCGCTTTGCCACACCAAGAAACGGGCGGTGCCCAAGGTGCGCGCAATGGTCTCGCTGAACTGACCGAATGCTTCGGGGTCATAGTGCAGACCGAAGCGGCGGCCCTGGCGTGGTGAACTGAGATCGCTACGACGGGTCATTTGGGGCGACCCTCGCTGACGACACCCCCAGCAGAATTGGCGACCGTGACTGAGCCGGCGCCGGTGAGCGCCGGTGAATTACTGCGGCGCCGCTGACGCCAGCCGGTAGGCAGCGTGCGGTCGAGCACGTCGTCGACGGTGATGGCGCCAAGCAAATGGCCTGCGCCATCGCACACGCCCACGGCGAGCATGTTGTAGCTGGCCAACTTTTCGGCGACCTCGTGGTCGGGGATGTCGGGCGTGATGGTGGGCTCTTGCTCGAGGCATTGCCCGAGCTCCATGCCTGGCGGCTCGCGCAGCAGGCGCTGGAAGTGAACGACGCCGAGATAGGTGCCCGTGGGCGGACGATAGGGAGGCCGAACCACAAACACCTGTGCGGCGATGCTGACCAACCAGTCGGGGTCGCGAATCTGGGCGAGCGCTTCGGCCACCGTGGCTGTTGGGCCAAGGATGATGATCTCGGGAGTCATCAAGCCACCGGCGGTGCCTTCTTCGTACGACAACAGTTGGCGCATCACGGCAGCGTCGTCTTCGTCCATTGCGTCGAGAATTCGCGTGCGTTGCTCGCCGGGCATTTCGGCGAGCAGGTCGGCAAGGTCGTCGTACTCCATTTCGTCGAGCACGCTGACGAGTCGATCAAGGTCGAGGCCTTCGATGATGCGCAACTGCTCGGCCTCGGGAAGTTCTTCAAGGAGGTCGGCGAGGCGGTCATCGTCCATTGCTTCGGCGAGTTGCTTGCGTTGGCCCATCGGCAGGGTGCGCACGATGATGGCCACATCGCTGGGGTGCATGTCGCGCATGCTTGCGGCTTCGGCGGCCATAGGCGCTCCGGTGCTGAACAGGGTTGGCACCTCGGTCCAATCGACCAGACGAACGCTGGGTCGGCGGCGCAAGGCGCTGCGGCGCGACAACCGCACCTTGGCAAGCTCCCAGTAGGTGGTGCGGCCGTCGGTGGTGCTGCGCATGGCGATGTCGCTGACCGTTTCGTCGCCGATCTTTTTGTCGAGCACGTCTTTGCCCACCAGCAACTCGCCGGGCTTGGGCTTGAACGGGTGAAGATCGACGTCCCAACTGCGCAAACGCGCGCCTTCGCCGTCGATGGTGCTGAACCGTGAGGCGTTGACGAAGATGCGCCGACGCTGGCTAGTTGCTACGTATCCGACCACGCGTGGAGCGGTGCCGGCGCGCGACGGAACGATCACGATGTCTTCGATACGACCGATTGCAGACCCGCCCGCGTCGAGCAGGGGCAATCGCATCACTCGAAACGCATATACGAGATCGCCAGCCACGCTGGCAGGCTACCCCGCGGGCCTGCGTGGGAGGTGACTAGTTATTGGCTGCGATCGGCAGAGAGTTGGCGCGCGACCTCGCCATAGCGGCGGAATCGCTCGGGTGAGTTTTCGCGTTCTTGAATGGCGTTGTAGAACACCAGTCGCGATGCCAGACCCGAGTACTTCGCGCGCAGGGCATCGGCGAGACCGTCCCAAGTTGATTCGGTGGTGAACACGGCCATGTGTTCGTCGGTGATCTGCGCCGCCATACCGGCCATGTCGCCGGCCTTTTGCTTCTCGCGGATACGTGCCGTGGTGCCCTCGAACCCAGCGTCGTCCCACACGAACGCGTAGTTGGGTGTGCTGCCGTAGAACGCAAGCATGTTGCGCATGTGCTCGCGGTCGTGGGCGCGCTCGGCTTCGGTGTCGCCCACCACGCACATCACCGGAACGATGGTGGCGATGTCGTTCACGTCGCGGCCTGCGGCCAAGGCGCCTGCAGCCAGATTGGGTTGCACCGTGCGGCGCAGGTAACCGGGCTCGCCAATGGGGTGAATGTGCACGCCGTCGGCAACCTCGCCCGCCATGCGCAGCATCCACGGATTGACCGCGGCGATATCGACGAAGGGCGCTGGAAACGCAATGGGGCCCGGTGACCACTGGCGGGTCATAAAGCTGAGCTCGTAGTACGGACCAGCGTGTGCGAGAGGCTCGCCTTGAAACGCTGCGAACGAGGCTTTCACCGCAAGTACGTAGTCGCGCAGTCGTGGCCCGGGTGGATCGAACGGTGCCGAGAAACGTCGTACGGCGTGGGTGCGCACCTGGGTGCCGAGCCCGAGGCGGAAGTGGCCACTGGTGGCTTCCTGCAACTCCCACGCAATCTGCGCGCTGACCATTGGGCTACGCGGGAATGCGACTGCCACACCGGTAGAAACCTCGAGTGACGGCGCGGCCACGGCGGTGACACCAGCCGACAAAAATGCGGTACGGCCGCCTTCGGTGAACAGCACTCCGTTGAAACCGGCGTCAGCAATATCGCGGGCGACCGCGCTTGTCTCGGCCAGTGGTCGAGGGAAGGCCATCACATCTACACGCATGAACGTGACCGTACAGCGCCGCAACAGATGTGATCGGAACGAACGTCGCCTACAGCGTGAAGGGTGGGCGACCCATTTGTTCGCGCACCGGAACGACCTCGGGCATGGTGAGTGCGCGCCGTTGCCAGTTCGCGCCATCGACAACCAGAGTGTGGCCCGAGATGAAGCGTGCATAGGGCGACGCCAAAAATGTGGCGGCCCAAGCCAACTCGCGCGGCCGACCGACGCGCATTGCGGGTTGGCAGGCGTCTTTGTCGTTGGTTCGCGCGAGGTTGCTTTGGATGTCGGCGGTCATGTCTTCGTGCGGCATCAGCCCGGGCACAAGTCCGTTGACTTGAATGCCGTAGGGACCCCATTCGACCGCCAAGGTTTCGGTGAGATTTTTCACGCCAGCCTTGGCGGCCGACGAGTGCGCAAACCCTGGCCCGCCGGTCCATGCGTATGTGGCACCGATGTTCACGATGGAGCCCGGCGTGCCCGCATCGAGGTGGCGGCGGGCGAACTCTCGCGCACAGAAGTAGGTGCCGTTGAGCGTGATGTCGACAACCGTGCGCCACGCATTTGGCGACATGTCTTCGGCGGGAACCGGGAAGTTGGCCGCCGCGTTGTTGATGAGAATCGAAGGCGTGAGCCCTGCGCTGTGCGCAGTGTCGAACGCTGCAGCAATCTGGTCGGGCTCGCGGATATCGCATGCCACCGTGAGGCAACGTGCTCCCACCGAAGCGATGGCCTCGGCGCCAGCCTCGAGATGCTCGGGCTTGCGTGACGCAATCACGATTGCTGCGCCGAGCCGAGCGAACTCGGTGGCAATTGCCTTGCCTAATCCGGTGCCAGCGCCGGTGATGAACACCGTGGCGCCGTTATAGGTGCCGTCGGGCAATGCCGAGGCGCCGATTGGTGGTGGCTCAGGAAGTCCCTGGTACATCTCAGCTCCCGGTGTAGTTGGCGGGTCGGGACTCGGCGCGGGCCGCGCGGAACTCGGCGAAGTCGTCGGATCGGTTGAGGAACGTTTGGTAGATCATTTCGTCGTCCATCGAGGCGCGCACTGCCGGCTGCGAGAGGTGACGCAACACAGTGCGAGCGAGCTTGATGGTGACCGCTGGGGCGGCCGCGATTTGCTCGGCCATCTCGCGCACGGTTGCATCAAGCGCGGCTTCGGGAACCACACGGCTCACAATGCCGTGCGAGAGCGCTTCGTCGGCGGTCATTACCCGCCCGGTGAGCACCATGTCGCTGACCACGCCTGCGCCACACATCTGATGCAACACGGCGACGCCGCCTGTGTCGGGGATGACCCCGTAGGTGGTCTCGGGCAAACGGAACCGAGTGCCTTCGGCGGCAACGCGGATATCGCACAAGAGCGCTCGCTGGAACGACCCGCCCATGACCCAGCCCTTGCAGGCAACGATGACCGGAGCATCGATGTTCCAGAGTTGCTGAATGCCGCGATGCCCGCGACGCATCAGTTCGTGGTGCGACAACTCGCTGACGTTGGTGCCGATAGAGGCAACGTCGCGACCCGACGAGAATGACTTGCCCTCGCCGCGCCAGATGATGGCTCGTACGGCCGGGCTGAGCGAGGCGAGAATCTCGAACAGTTGAGCATCCATGTCGTCGTCGAACGCATTGTGCTTGTTGGGATTGTCGTTGGTGATGGTGGCGATCGTGCCGTCGATATCGATTCGTACTTGGCCGGCCATGGGCGTCTCCTCGTGCGTCTGCTCAAGCACAAACCTAGTGGTGCACTGTGGTGCGGCTCGGTAGTGCGAACTAAGTTCGCCGCCAATGAACGTGCTGTTGATCACCCTTGATCAGTTTCGTGGCGACTGCCTGTCGGTGGCTGGCCACCCGTTAGTGCGCACGCCTCATCTCGACGAACTCGCTCGCAATGGCGTGCGTCTGAATCGGCATTACAGTCAAGCGGCGCCGTGCGGGCCTGGCCGAGCAAGTTTGTACACCGGCATGTACCAAATGAACAACCGCGTGGTCGCTAACGGCACACCACTCGATGCTCGGTTCGACAACGTGGCGCATGCGGCGAGGCGCCACGGATACGAGCCCGTTCTGTTTGGTTACACCGATCAAAGTGTTGACCCACGCGAAGTCAGCGGTCCCGATGATCCGCGGCTGCAGCACTACACGGGCGTGTTGCCCGGCTTCGACGCGGTGCTTCATCTTCCTGACGATCACGAGCCGTGGCTGCAGTGGCTGCGTGAGCTTGGATACACCGATCTCGGCACTGCGTACCCCGAGTTGGCTCGCGAGCCAAAGCGGCCGGCCGAGCACAGTGTTTCGGCGTTCCTCACCAACAACGCCATCGAGTGGATCGGTCGCCAGAGCCAGCCATGGTTCGCGCACCTCAGTTACTTGCGCCCACATCCGCCGTACGCAGCGGCTGGCCATTTCGCAACGATGTATGACCCTGCCGATGTGGCCATGCCTATTGAGCCCGCCGAATCGCGTCACCCCTTGCACGATTTCGTGATGCAGTTCGGCGCTACCGCGGCTCCCACCGACGAAGCCAAGATGCGATCGTTGCGGGCTCAGTACTACGGCATGATCAGCGAGGTCGATCACCAACTTGGGCGACTGTGGGCCGAACTCCGCGAGCGAGGCATGTGGGACGACACGCTGATCATCGTGACGGCCGACCACGGCGAACAGCTTGGCGATCACGGGCTGATTCAAAAGGTGGGCTATTTCGAGCAGAGCTATCACATCCTCGGCATTGTTCGTGATCCGCAACAACCTCAGGCTCACGGAACAGTGGTCGATGAGTTCACCGAGAACATTGATGTGTTCCCCACAATCTGTGATGCCATCGGTGCTCCGGTCCCGGCGCAGTGTGATGGTCTGCCGCTCACTCCGTTCTTGCGCGGCGAAGCTCCGCTGTGGTGGCGCGACGCAGCACACTGGGAATTCGATTGGCGTGATCTCTACATCACCGACGAACCGAATGAGTGGCCGTGGGATCGACGACTCGAGAGACAACACCTCACCGTTCTACGTGACGCTTCGGCTTCATATATTCAGTTTGGCGATGGGTCGTGGTTGTGTTTTGATCTCGCTAACGACCCCACCGGTCGTACCGAGATTGTTGATCCAACGGTGGTTCTTCGGCATGCGCAGGCGATGTTGGTGTGGCGGTCACAACACGCCGATCGCATTCTTACCGACGTACTGATTGACCGTGGCGGACGTGGACGAATGCCAGCCGGCGTGCCGCTTGGCGTAGGTGTACGCCAAGACATGTAATACTGCCGCTGGCTCCTTTATCGTTGTGGCTGTTATACGTCTCAAGCGATACGACAAGGAATCAGTTAATGAGTAATGAGTGGGGTCCCCTTGCGGGCTTAATAGGAGAATGGCAAGGCGAAGGCGGCGTTGACGTGTCGCATTCTCACGCTCGGGGAGCGGTGCACACGACGCCGTACTTCGAGAAGGTCACCATGAAGCCATTTGGTCCGGTTCAGAATGGCGCGCAGACCTTGTATGGCCTCGATTACAAGACAGCCATGTGGCGCGACAACGAAGAGAATCCGTTTCATACCGAGGTTGGCTACTGGCTCTGGGATGCCGCCACGGGCGAGGTACTGCGATGCTTTGCGGTGCCACGCGGCATCACCGTGCTGGCCGGAGGCTCAACTACGGCCGACGCGAAGTCGTTTGAAATGCGCGCCGAAGTTGGCGGTGTGAATTACACGATTGGCGAAAATCGGTATTTGGCCGAGCGCGCCAGTTCGGTGAGTTATGTGGTGTCGATCACCCTGAACGACAACGACACATGGAGTTATGACGAGACCACAATGCTGGCGATGGCTGAGTATCCCGAACTCCTGGCGCATCGAGACTTCAACACACTTCATCGCACTGACTAGTTACATCGCTCGCTCACAAGCTGTCTGGGGGACTGCGTGAATTTCGAAGTAGATAGGCACGATCTGCGCCGAACGCGTATGAATCCAGTTGGCTCTGTTCCGCTTGACGACGGCGAAATACGCCTTGTGGTCGACTCGTTCGCGCTCACCTCAAACAACATCACCTACGCAGCGCTTGGCGATGCCATGCAGTACTGGAACTTCTTTCCTGCTGCCGACGAAGGCTGGGGTCGTATACCGGTCTGGGGTTTCGCCTCGGTAGCCGAGTCACGCAGTGCCGACGTACGTCCCGGCACTCGTGTCTATGGATTCATGCCGATGTCTACCCTTTTCGTTGTTGCTCCCGGCCATGTCGATGACCATGGTTTGACCGATCTCGCGCGGCATCGCCAACCGATGGCCAGCACGTACAACCGCTACGCGATTGTTTCGGAAAACTCGTTGCACCTGCCTGGCCGCGAGGAGCACCACATGCTGCTGTGGCCGCTGTTCTTCACGTCGTATTTGATCGACGATGTCCTTGCGGATGCGAACGGCTTTGGTGCCGAAGCGGTGGTGATATCGAGTCCCTCGAGCAAGACAGCGGTGATCGCAGCCCATCTGTTGCATGCTCGCGGCGAGAAGGTTATTGGTCTGACATCGCTCGGCAATCGCGAATTCGTCGAGAGCCTTGGGTGTTATTCCAGTGTGATCACATACGACAACTTGGATGCACTACCCACCGTTCCCGCCGTATACGTAGACATCGCTGGCGATCACAGCGTGACCACAGCCGTGCACAATCACTACGGCGACGATTTGAAACACAGCATGATTGTGGGCAATACCCACTGGGATAAGGCGTCGCCGCAGTTGGCATCATTGACTGGTCCCGAGCGCACGTTCTTCTTTGCTCCAACCCAGATTGCGAAGCGAGCTACCGAGTGGGGCAGCGCCGAGCTTGATCAGCGGGTGTCTGCGTCTTGGGAACGCTTCTGCGCTTGGGCTAGTAAGTGGGTGGAGTTTCAGTACGTAGTTGGCCATCAAGCAGTGGACAGCGTGTATCGCGAACTCCTTGATGGTCGCTCGAATCCTCGGGTCGGCTACATCTGCTCGCTCTAACGAGCCATTCATTCTCAGGAGTCACGATGTCATTTCGATTCGCCAACGTTGCCGGACGCAGCGCGTTAGTTGACGACAACAGCAAGTGGTTCGATCTACACAAGCTCACCGGTGGTGTCGTCTCGGCCGACCCGATGCAGGCCTTGGCCGACCCTGCTGCGTTGCATGCTGCCGCTGCTGGTCTTGCCCATGCAACGGCCGATGGCGATCTCGCTTCTGCACAACTTCTTGCTCCGGTGCCCGCACCACGCAACTGCTTTGCCGTTGGTCTGAACTACCGCACTCATGTTGCTGAATCGGGTATGGAAGTACCTTCCGTTCCGTTGGTGTTCACCAAGTTCCCCAGCTGCATCGTGGGCCCCGACGCAACCGTCGAATTGCAGAGCACCACTGCAGATTATGAAGTCGAACTGGTTGTGGTGATCGGTGCGGGTGGACGCAATATCGCGGCTGCCGATGCATGGGCTCACGTGTCCGGACTCACCATTGGCCAAGACATCTCTGATCGCATGCTGCAGTTCGCTGCAAAGCCGCCTCACTTCGATCTCGCCAAGTCACGCGATGGCTATGGTCCAATTGGGCCAGTCGTTGTCTCTACTGATCTGTTCGCGAATCCCGACGACCTCGCAATGGTGTGCGATATCAGCGGCGAGCGCCGCCAGGACGACCGCACCACCAGCCTGATCTTCGATGTGCCGGTGCTCATCGAATACCTCTCGGCACTGATCACCTTGGCCCCGGGCGACATCATCTTCACGGGAACGCCAGCCGGCGTGGGCTCAGCAACCGGCAAGTTCTTGAAGCCGGGCGATGTCATCGAGTCGACCATCGAAGGCATCGGCACGTTGATTACCCACTGCGTGGCCTAACGCTGTCAGCTCCGTGCGGTTGGCACGGCTCGCACTGCCGCAATCACTTCAGCAAAGCGAGCATCGTTGGCTGGGTCTTCGGGCAGCGGCAAGATCACCCCGTCGGCCAGATTCGCGAACCACTGCGAGATCACGTCGGGGAGTTGATCCCATGTGCCTTGAGGAACCAACGCATCGAGCACTTCGTCGGTGACGTGTTCGTGCAGTGTGTCCCACTGCTGTGTGCGAGTGATGGTCTGCAGGCGCTCGCCAAGGTCTTCCCAGCCATGCAGCGTGAGCGTGCGCCGGTATGCCGGGGTGGAGTACAAAAAGGCGAGTAAGCGGCGATGGTGTTCGCGGTTGCGTTGTACGTCGGCAACCGTTGGGCCGGTGATGTATTGGCTGCCGCTAACGAGTTCGATGCTGGTGGGCACGCGGCCGGTGCTGGCGGCTCCTTGCGCAAGGGCAGGCAGGCAGATCTCGCGTAGATACCGCGGATTCGAGTTCGTTGGATGCGTGACGATGCCGTCGGCATGCGAACCAGCCAAGCGAAGCATGCGATCGTTGACGCCGCCGAGCCACAGCGTGGGCAGCGTGACATCGAGTGGTCCTGGATTGAAGAACGGCTGCAACCGATTGAACGTGTAGTTGGTGCTTGTGTAGTTGAGCGGCGTGTTGTGTTGAAAGGTTTGCCAGATGGCTCGCAGCGACTCGAGATAGTCGCGCATACGCGTGACCGGCTCGGTCCACGGCACCGAGTAACGCCCTTCGATGTTCTGCTTGATCTGGGTTCCGAGGCCAAGTTGAAAGCGTCCGCCTGAGAAGGCGGCGAGGTCCCAAGCAGCACAAGCCGTGAGCATCGGGCTGCGCGGGAACGCCAACACAACGCTGGTGCGCACGGTGAGGTGAGTGGTGTGCTCGAGCGCCAGCAACGACACGGCGAGGCCATCGTGCACCGTTTCGGGAACGTGTAAACCGTCGTAGCCAAGGGCCTCGACACGTTGCGCGTAAGCGATGGTGTCGCGTAGCGACACGCGGTCGGACATGCCCGCATACACCCGCATGACTAGTGGTCCTGATCGCTGGCGCTGTACGGACCGTCGGGCTCGCTGACTGGTTCGGTCGAAGGGTCGGCCGACGCGAGGCGGCGGCCGGTCTCGACGATGCCTTCGCGGCGCTCGGCCAGGTTGGCCTTGTCGAACCGGTTGGCGATCCAGCGCCGGGCGCGTTCGTTCTCAAGGGTCCACGCCTCGGGAGGGGCAAGCTCGGCGACTTCGTCGTAAAGCGCCATGACTGCCTGCACCGAATGTGCGGGATTGGCAGCGATGAGCGCCGCGATCTCGTGGGCTCGACGCAGCAGATGTTGGTGTGGCACAACCTCGTTGACAAGCCCCCACTCGAGGGCCGTTTCGGCATCGAGAAATGCGCCGGACAGGCTGAGTTGCTTGGCGCGCCGTATGCCGATGGCCTCGGGCAACATGACCGTGAGACCCCAACCGGGAAGCAAGCCCACGCGGGCATGGGTATCGGCGAAGCGGGCGCGATCGGAGGCGATGAGGAAATCGCAAGCGAGCGCGATCTCGAATCCGCCTGTGACTGCAGCGCCGTTGATGGCGCCGATAACCGGCTTTCGATGCGGTGGAATGGCAGCTCGATATGGCGGTGGGGGATTGGGTTCGCTGCCGCGCTCGCGTGTGGAGAGTTCGCGCAGATCGAAACCAGCGCAAAACGCCGGATCTGCTCCGGTGAGGATGATTGCGTGCACGTTGTCGTCGTTGTCGCAGTGTGTGATGGCGGCGGGAAACGCTGCAGCCAACTCGGGGTTGAGCGCGTTGCGGGCATCGGGACGATTGAGGGTGACGGTGGCGATGCCGTCGACGATGTCGATCAGGACGGTGCTCATCAGCTGTGCAATCCACGCACTCGAACCGACAGGCCGAGTGCTTTTGCATAGTCGACTGGCACGCGGTCTATATCAGTGCAGATGCCCTCGGTTAGTCTTGGAGCGGGACGACGAACTAGCGCCTTCATAGATGCCATTCAGCAAGGCTACGACGTTGTGACGTTGGGCGCCGAAGTTGTTCGGAACGCGTGAATTTGCTCCCGACGCACCATGCTGGTGTTATATGTTTTTTAGATCGGAGCACCCACGTTGAGCGGGAATGCGAGTTATAGCCATCAACACGCAGGGGTGCTTACGGTCGAGGCGGTCGAGGCCCCCGAGGTCATCACCTCCGACTGGATCGATGAGCAACTCTCGGCTACCTACAATCGCTGCGGATTGCGTGCAGGGTTGCTGGCCGAACTTGCTGGCATCAAAGAGCGGCGCTGGTGGCCCGATGGCGTCACCTTCGATCAGGCCGCAGCCCTAGCGGGTCGGCGCGCCATCGATGCATCGGGCATTGATCCAGCCGAAATTGGCATGTTGATCAGTACCTCGGTGTCGAAGCACCATCTCGAACCATCTGTTGCATGCGCAGTGCATTACGAACTCGGTCTGCCAACGTCGTGCACCAACTTCGATCTCGCAAACGCGTGCCTTGGTTTTATGAGCGCAATGCATCTCGCCGCTACGGCTATCGATGCGGGCCAGATTCAGTACGCCCTCATCGTTGATGGCGAAGGCAGCCGCCAGACTCAGTTGGCAACGATCAAGCGGTTGCAGCAAGAAAATGCCACCGCCGTCGACGTGTTTGACGAGTTCGCCTCGCTCACGCTGGGTTCAGGCGCTGCAGCGGTGCTGATGGGCAACATGAACACGCACCCCGATGCGCATCGCGTAGTTGGTGGCGTCGTGCGTGCGGGCACGCAACACAACAAGCTGTGTGTTGGCGATCTCGAACGAATGACCACCGATACTCGCCGCTTGCTCGACGCCGGCCTCGAGCTTGGTGTTGCCTGTTGGGACGAGGCATGTCAGACCCATGATTGGGCCAACGGCATGGATCGCTACATCGTGCATCAGGTGAGCTCAGTGCACACCCGAATGCTGTGCGAGAAACTCAGCGTTGATCCAGCACGCGTGCCGCTGACCTATCCGAAATACGGCAACGTGGGTCCTGCTGCGATTCCGATCACCCTTGCTGGCGAGGCACCATCGCTCGTCGCCGGCGAGCGGTTGCTCTGCATGGGCATCGGCTCCGGCCTGAACACCAGTTTCACCGAAATCGTATGGTGAGTCGGAGCCCTCGTTCTGAGTCGGCACCGCGGCGTCCAACAACCGCGCAGTTTCGCCGTTGGGGCGTCGACCCGATGTGGTCGCGAATTCTTGAGGTGCCATCACGAGATGGGGCTACGCATACGTGGCATGTGCTCGAGCGATCACCCGAGGCTCCGATTGCCACCATCGTTTGTGTACACGGCAATCCCACGTGGTCGTTCTATTGGCGCAGTCTGCTCGAGCGTCTCGGCGATCGCTACCGAGTGATTGCGGTAGATCAGCTCGGAATGGGTTATTCGCAGCGCACCGAACAGCGGCCGTTCGCTCAGCGGGTCACCGATCTCGGCGATGTCTTGTCGGCCCTCGATCTGCGTGGTCCGGTTGTCACGGTTGCTCACGATTGGGGCGGTCCGATTTCGCTCGGTTGGGCGCTCGACGACGCTGCTCGCACCGATGCGTGTCGGTTGGCTGGCGTGGTGTTGTGCAACACCGGAGTCGCGGTGCCTTCGGGCCGTAGGGCTCCTGCGCTCATTCGGCTTGCTGCCGCTGGGCCGTTCACCGATTTCGTTGGTCGGCGCACACGCATCTTTGTTGATGGCACGCTGATGCTGTCGGGCAAGCGCATTGCGCGTGCTGCTCGAGACGGCTATCGGGCTCCGTATCGCCGTGCTGCCGACCGCTACGCGATCTCCGAATTCGTGGGCGACGTCCCGTTTACTCCTGCGCATCCTTCGGCCGCTGCCATCGATCAGGTGGCCCAAGAGCTGCGCAGCTTGGCGGTGCCCACACTGCTGGCGTGGGGTGCTCGTGATCCAGTGTTTAACGACGACTTCGCGCTCGATCTGGCCGTTCGTGTGCCGCACGCCGACAAGCATCGGTTTCCTGGCATGGGACATCTGGTGGTCGAAGAAACCGATGTGGCTGCATTGATCGACGGGTGGTTGAGCGAACGGGTCCTTCACGCGGCACCCACTGCGCTGGCAGAGCCAATTGGTTCGGCTGAGACACCTCCGATCTGGGCCGCGATTGAGGCCAAGCGAACCGATACCTCTGCAGCGTTTGTCGATGGTGTCAGCGGCCGCACCACATCGTTCGCAGAGTTTCACGATCGAGTGATGGGTGTCGCTGGTGCCTTGGCAGCGCGCGGCGTGAAGCCTGGCGATCGCGTTGCTGTGATGGTGCAACCCGGTGTCGACTTGTTGTCTACGGCCTATGGCTGTTGGCGTGCCGGTGCGGTCACGGTCATTGCCGATCGCGGTCTGGGTCTGCGTGGTCTCGGTGCTGCAGTGCGAGCTGCCGATGTCTCGTTGGTGATTGGCGCGCCGCAGGCGCTGGCGGCGGCTCGCTCGATGCGCTGGGCTCCGGGGGCTGCGCTGTTGTCGGTGAGAGCGTTGGTCAAACTCGCGGCCTTGGGTTCACCGCTGCCGCCGGCCCCGAAGGCTGGTGATCCAGCGGCAATCCTGTACACGTCGGGCGCTACGGGTCCCGCCAAAGGTGTGCGTTATCGCCACGGGCAAATGGCTGCGCAACGAGATGCATTGGCAGCGTTGTATGGCATCACCCAGAGCGACCGTCTCGTTGCCGCCTTTGCGCCGTTCGCGCTCTATGGCCCAGCGTTCGGCATTACCTCAACGATCCCCAATGTCGATGTTGCCGCCCCGGGCACCTTGACCGCCGATGCGTTGGCCGCCGCTGTTACGTCTGTTGAAGCGACCATTGTCTTTGCATCGCCCGCTGCGCTGCTCAATGTGAATACCACGGCAAATGGTCGGCACACGGTCTTCTCGAAACTGCGCTTGGTGCTTTCGGCTGGGGCACCCGTTCCCATTGCAACGCTGCGTGCCACTGCGGCACTGTGTCCGAATGCCGAGTTGCACACGCCGTACGGCATGACCGAATGCTTGCCCGTTGCCGACATCGATCTCAACGAAATCGATGAAGCTGGTGCGGGCAACGGTGTGTGCGTGGGTCAGCCAGTGCCCGGAGTTTCGGTGTTGATCGCGGCGCTTGGACTCGATGCTGACCGAGCACTCGAGTCGCTTCCGGTGGGCACTACTGGCGAAGTGGTGGTGCGCGCCCCGTGGGTCTCAGACGGCTACAACAAACTGTGGCGCACCGAGCACGAAGCTCGTCCGCGAACCAGCGATGGCCGCGTGTGGCATCGCTCGGGAGACGTTGGCCATATCGATCCTCAGGGTCGGTTGTGGATCGAAGGCCGAAGCGTTCATGTCATTTACGCCGATGGCAATCCGATTACCCCCGTACCTGTCGAGGTGGCAGTCGAAGCACTCGACGGAGTTGCAAAGGTTGCCGCGGTTGGGGTTGGGCCCGTGGGGTGTCAGCAACTTGTGGTTGTGGTGCAAGATGCGCAGCGCCCCGTAGGACTTGCCGACGATGTGTTGGTCGAGCGGGTTCGTGCTGCGTCGCCGCATGCAGTTGCTGCCGTAATCACCGTGCACACCTTGCCGGTAGACATTCGGCATAACACCAAGATCGATCGCACAGCGGTGGCCGTTTGGGCCAGCGAGATTTTGGCGGGCAACCGCGCCCGGTGTCCGTGGTAGTTGGTGACTAGTACATGAAGGTTCTCGTCACCGGGGCCGGCAGCTTGCTGGCTCGCCGAACTGTAGAAGCGTTGATCGCTCGTGGCGACGACGTGGTGTGTTTGCAGCGTCATCAAGCGCCGATCGATACAGCTCAGGTGCTTGGCGATGTTCGCGACGAGGCGTTGGTGGCGCGAGCGGCAAACGGTTGCGATGCAATCATTCACGCTGCCGCGAAGGTGGGAGTTGTTGGTTCGTGGGAGCAGTTCCGCAGCATCAATGTTGATGGCACCGCATCAGTTGTGGCGGCGGCAGCCTCTGCGCATGTCGGCCGTTTGGTACATGTGTCTACGCCCTCGGTGGCTCACTCGGGTCACTCGATTGTTGGAGCCCGAGCCGACGAACCGTTCACTGGTCGATCAGGTGCGTGGTACGCAGAGTCAAAAGCGGTGGGAGAAAACATTGCCCGCGCTGCCGCAAGCGATGACCTCGCCGTGGTGACCATCCGCCCGCATTTGGTGTGGGGGCCCGGCGATACGCAACTGGTTGGTCGCATAGTCGATAGAGCACGGGCTGGTCGTCTGGCGCTCGTTGGTAATGGTGCCGCGCTGATCGACACCACCTACATCGATTGCGCATCAAGCGCACTGGTGGCGGCGCTTGATGCGGCCGTGCCGGGCGCAGCGTGTAACGGCCGGGCCTACGTGATTGCTAACGGAGAACCCAGACCGATTCGCGAACTTGTGCTTGGCATCTGCCGAGCAGCCGGTATCGACGTCGCTCCACGTTCGGTGCCGCTTCCGTTAGCCATGGCTGCCGGTGGTGTTATCGAGCGGCTCTGGAACATGCGTCGGGCAACCACCGAACCGCCACTTACTCGGTTTCTTGCCGAGCAGTTGGGTACGGCGCATTGGTTCGATCCGCGGCCCGCCCGCGACGATCTCGGCTGGGTGCCAACCGTGACCATCGACGAGGGTTTGCGACGCCTCACTGAATGGTTCAGCGAATAGGGTCGAACGGCCCTATTCGCTCGTGAAGCTCATCGTTACTCTTGCGTTGAGCACACGAAGTTCGTTGAGCTCACACGCTTCATGAACGACGTTGCCTTTCACATTCCGAGTGGTCTTGGGGCGCTCAGCACCGCTGACGCACAGCAACGACTCATCGCCGATGGCCCCAATCGCCTCGTGGCTGTGGCGCGGCGCAGTTGGTGGAAGCGTTGGTTCGGCCCGTTGGCAGACCCGATGGTGGCGTTGCTGCTTGTTGCGGCACCGACGTATCTGTTCATCGGTGATGCCACCGATGCCATCGTGGTGTTTGTTGCGCTGATACCGATTGCAGGTGTTGGTTGGGTGCTCGAAGCGAGGAGTGAGCGAACGCTTGAAAAGCTGCGGCAACTCATTGCCCCCACGGCTTCGGTGATTCGTGATGGCCAGATTGTTTCTGTGCTGACCGAAGAGATCGTGGTTGGCGACGTAATGCTGCTGCACGAAGGTGACATCATTGCGGCCGACGTGCAACTGGTCGATCTCACCCAGTTCTTGGTGGATGAATCCACGTTGACGGGTGAGTCACTGCCAGCGGTGAAGGCAGTGGGAGGAACCGATCACGAGGACCTCGCGTGGGCTGGCACAACGGTGTTGGCCGGACGCGCGTTAGCCAGGGTCACTGCCACAGGAGCGCACACCCGTTACGGCCAGATCGGCACGCTGGTTGCGGGCGTGCGTTCGCCGGCCACTCCGCTACAACGGGCCTTGGGCCGCTTAGTGCGAGTACTGGCGATTGTGGCAGCGGTGGTGTGTGCCTCGGTGATGGCCGCTGAGTTGTTGCGTGGCCGTGGCTTCGGGCAGGCCGTGATTGCAGGAGTCAGCTTGGCCATCGCAGCGATACCCGAAGAGTTTTCAATGGTGTACGCGCTGTACCTCGCGTTGGGTGCATGGGAGCTTGCTCGCGGCGATGCGTTGGTGCGTCGGCTCCCTGGCGTTGAGACCCTCGGATCGACAACGGTGATCTGCACCGATAAGACAGGGACCCTGACCCAAGGCCACCTTGCCGTGGCTGCTGTGCTGACCAGTGCTGCGGTGACAACTCACGACATTGAACTCTCAACATTCCTCACCGATGCGGTGTTGGCCTGTGAGCCCGACCCGTATGACCCACTGGATCGGGCGATTGTGGACTACGCGGAGCAGGCCGGAATCTCCGCATCGTCGGTGCACAGGGCCGCGCTTGTTGCCGATTGGCCGTTTGATCCGGTTGATAAATACATCACTCACGTGTGGCGGCTACCCGACGGCACGCATCGAGTGGTGGCCAAAGGCTCCATCGAAGGCATCATGCGCCACGTGTCGACGCTGTCCGACAGTTCGGCGAATCGTGAAGTGCTGCGCCTCGCACAGCAATCGCACGACACCTTTGCCGATCAGGGAATGCGAGTGATTGCTGTATCGGTCAGCGATAGCGATGGGCCGAGCGGCGATCGTGAGCGCGACGAGTCGGGCCTTACCTATGCGGGCCTCATTGCGTTTAGTGATCCTGTTCGCGAAGGCGTCGCCGAAGCGCTTGAGCAGTGCCGAACCGCTGGCATTCGGGTGATCATGATCACGGGTGATCATCCCGCCACAGCGCATGCCGTGGCCGAGGGTCTGCAACTTCCTCACGACGGAATCGACGGCGATCTCATTGCCACCGGCGACCAACTTGACGTTGCCACCGATGCCGAGTTCAAGGCGTTGGCCGCAACTGCAAACGTGTTTGCACGCACGAGGCCCGAGCACAAACATCGTCTTGTTGTCGAGTTGCGCGCTCAGGGCGAAGTGGTTGCGATGACCGGTGATGGCACCAACGATGCTCCCGCCTTGAGGGCCGCTGACATTGGTGTGGCGATGGGCAAGCGCGGCACCGAGGTAGCGCGAGAAGCAGCGACCATCGTGCTGCTCGACGACAACTTCGCCACCATCGTGCACGCGGTGCGCAACGGTCGGCGCATCTATGACAACTTGGCGCACGCCTTTGGTTACCTGATTGCGTTCCATGCGCCGTTGTTGCTCACGGCACTGATCGTGCCGTTGCTCGGGCGACCACTGTTGTTGCTGCCAGTGCATCTGATCTTGCTTGAGTTGTTGCTCCATCCGGTGGTGTCCTTGGTCTTCCAAGCCGATGCCGCCGAGGATGACGTGATGACTCGACCACCTCGGCCAGCGAGCAGTGGTCTCGGCTTTGCCGCCTTGTGGCGGCCCTACGCCGTAGGTATCGCCTTGGCCGGCGGCATCTTGGGGCTGTACTTAGTAGCCCTTGCCCGAGGCTGGTCTACCGAGCAGGCGCGCGGGTTTGGCTTCGCTGCGTTGCTGGCGAGCCAAGCACTGCTGTTGGTTGTTGAACGCGCACCCCATGCACCGATTTGGAGCGTGGGTCTGCGCCCCACAAAGCAACTCGTCGGCGCGTTTGGCGTGATTGCGCTGGCAACGGTGGCCAGCGTGTATCTGCATCCAGTAGCGCATCTGCTGCAGACCAAACCCTTTCCCGCATTGGGTTGGGTGGTGTTGCTCGTGGTGATCATTGCGACCACTATCTGGTCTGAGCCCCTCAAGCGCGGCTCACCGAAGGGGCATTAGAGACAGCGATCTCAGGACCTTTGACCCTGTCAGCTCCTTGGGCCTCAGAGCACACTGATTGAGGCGGAAGTATGAAAGCGCGGTTGGCCGCAAGGAGCGGAGAGCTATGAAGATGCATGAACTGCGGTCGGTGGGTCGCTCGCTGATTGGTGATCACAGCCTCACCTATCACCAACGCGTGGCCAAGCTGGCCAACCTCGCAGAGGAAGCACTTGATGCACCTGCGGTGAGCGACGAATGTGCCGAAGCGCTGAACAAGCGAATCATCTGCGACATGTTCGAGGGTCACGCTCCGTATCGCGCTCGATATCTCTTGCCCGACTACGAGCTCGCAATTCGGCAAGGTTCGCAGTACCTCGAGCTTGATGCTCCCACTGATCTCAACGAAGCGCTGTGGTTCTTGATGGCGATGTATACCCAGGTGCCATCGATCACGGGGTATCCGGTGTACCTCGGCGATCTCGACAAGGTGTTGGGGCCGTTCACACACGGCATGGCCGTTGCCGATGTTGTGAGCGCGCTGCGTCCGTTTTGGCGGGCCCTCGATCGAATCCTGCCCGATGCGTTTGTGCACGTGAACATCGGTCCCGACGACTCGGTGTTTGCTCGCGCTGTGCTGCAGTTGGAACGCGAATTGAAGCAAGTGGTTCCCAACGTGACGCTGAAGGTTGACCGCAACCGCACCCCCGACGATCTACTGCTCGATGCTGTGCGAACCGTGTTCGAAAGTGGGCATCCACATTTCGCGAATCACGAAATGATGGTCGGCGATTTAGGTGAGCGTTACGGCGTCGTGAGTTGTTACAACTCGTTGCCGATCGGGGGCGGCGCGCACACGTTGGTGCGGCTGAACCTGGCCGAATTGGTGCGACAACACACGGGCGATGTCGAGACGTTTTTCGATGTTGCCTTGGTGCGCTATGTCGAGTTGGCGAGCGAACTCATCGAGGCTCGCGTCCGTTATCTCGTTGAGGATGCGCGCTTCTACGGTCACCTGTGGCTGATCGATGAGGGTCTGCTCTCGCTCGACAAGTTCTCGGCGATGTTTGGCGTGTTCGGCCTGGCAGAAGCGGTGGATCAGTTGATGCTGATGCAAGGACTCAGTGGCACCTATGGCAACGATCAGCTTGCTAACGAACTGTCGTATCGCATCACGGGTGAAGTTGCTGCGTTGGTGGCGAACCGTCCACTGCCGTATTGCGAGGCCAACGCTGGTCGAGCGTTCTTGCACTCGCAGTCGGGTATCGACAGCGACATCGGAGTAACGGCGGGAACCCGCATAGCGGTTGGATCAGAGCCCGGTGTGTTCGAGCACATCAAGGCAGTAGCTCCTCATCACTACCTTTTTGAGTCTGGCGTGAGTGATGTGTTTTCTCTCGATAGCACTGCCCGTGCCAACCCCGAGTCTGTGGTCGACATCATCCGCGGAGCCTTCCGCGTTGGGATGCGTGACTTCACGTTCAACCTTGACTCGAACGAGTTCATCCGCGTCACCGGTTATCTCGTACGGAAGAGCGACCTTGCTCACATCTCCGATGGAGCGCGGCACTCAAGCACGCTGCTTGGTGCTGCTACCGAGGTGGCGTCGCATGTGACCTGGCGTCGGCCGAAGCGGATGGTGAGTCACGAACGTGCATCAGCGCCTGTCGCTCTGTTTGGTGCACCGGTATGAGTACCACTGCGCTGGTTTGCGACATCGTGCGGTTCTCCTCGGTCGATGGACCGGGCAATCGGTGCGTGGTGTTTCTGCAGGGATGCAACTTTGACTGCATTGCATGTCACAACCCGTACACCATCAATGTGTGCAACAACTGCGGTGAATGTGTTGGAGTGTGCGACTCGGGGGCGCTGAGCCTCACCTCAATTGGGGCTGTCGTGTGGGACCCGGCGGCATGCGTCGGCAGCGACAGCTGCATTGGTTGGTGTCCGCATGACTCCACTCCCAAGGCGCGTTCTCTGTCGGTGCCGCAGGTGCTCGATCAGATTCGTGGGCCCGCACCATTTCTGTCTGGCATCACGCTCTCTGGCGGCGAAGCCACACAGCAACCGGCTTTCGTGGCTGAGCTGTTCGATGCAATGAAGTCTGATCACAAACTGAACCGGCTCACCAGATTTATCGACTCGAATGGAGCAGCGCCCGAGAGCGTGTGGCTCGATCTTGAACCCTTGATTGATGGAGTCATGGTCGACCTGAAAGCGCTTGACCGAGACACGCATATGGCGATCACAGGTGAGTCGAACGATGAGGTGCTGGCGAGCATCAAGTTGCTGTACTCGATGGGCAAACTTGCCGAGGTGCGTTTGCTGTTGCTGCCCGGCGTCAATGACTCCCCCGATGCACTTGCTCGCACTGGCGCTTGGCTTCATGACATAGATCCACTCATGCGGTTGAAGCTCATTGGCTTTCGTTGTCATGGTGTTCGACCCAATGGCAGAGTCGTCCGCGAACCCAACCCTGATGCGATGGATAGCTATACGCAGATCATGCGCGACGCTGGGATGTCGCGAATCGTCGCGATCTGAAAGTGCGCAGGTTTGAGCTAACGCGGTGTGGCCGTGGCAGGCTTGCGGAGTGAATCAACGTGACCTGCTCGTCATCGGCGGAGGCCCAGCAGGAGCTGCGGCTGCACTGCGCGCCGCTCGCGCTGGCGTGCGGGTGCTGCTGTTCGAGAAGGGCCCGCACGGTCGCGACAAGGTGTGCGGCGATGGCCTCACACCCCGGGCAGTTGCGGCGCTGAACGATCTCGATTTGCCGATTACCGATGCCCATCGCATCGACGGTCTACGCATGATCGCTGGCAAGACCACCCGCGAACTTGCGTGGCCCACCACCGATCGCTTTCCGAACCACGGCGCAGTGTGGCCGCGTCGGCGCTTCGACACGTTTCTGATCGACGCCGCTATTGCTGCTGGTGCCGAGGTTCGCTTCGATTGCGAAGCGTTGCCGGTGCTCGACGGCGACCGCGTTGTTGGCGTCAGTGTGGTTGGTTCCGGCGGCGGCACCGAAATCTTCACTGCGCCATTCACGATTCTCGCTGCAGGTGCGCAGGGTGCTGCGGCCAAGATGCTCGGGGCCGAGCGCGATCCCGACGAACCATTTGGTCTCGCCATTCGCGCCTACGCAACCACCCCACGTCATGCCGAGCGTCACCTTGAAGCGTGCCTGTCGTTACGCGACGAGCACGGAACCCCGGTGCCGGGTTACGGCTGGATGTTTCCGGCGGGCGATGGCACGGTCAACATCGGTGTTGGCGCGCTCAGCACGATGCAGGGTTTCAAGAAGCTCAATCTCAACACCTTGCTCGATCAGTACGCGGCGATTGTTCGCGAGCCATGGGGTCTCGGCGAGTACATCGACAAGCCCCGGGCATGGCGCTTACCGATGAGCAGCGTTCGGCGACATGGTCTTGGCTGGGTTGCTGTTGGCGACGCCGCCGGCTTCGTGAATCCGATGAACGGCGAAGGCATCGACTACGGACTCGAGAGCGGCATGCTCGCGGCAGACCTGTTCCTCGCCGACGCTTCTACCGCACCACAGGCCTATGACCAACAGGTAGGCGAGCGCTTCGATGCATTCTTGCGCACCGGCCGCAGGTTCAGTTTCCTCATTGGCCATCCGTGGATCTTGCGTACCGGACTACGCATCGCGGTGGGCACCCAGACCACCGCCGACATCACGTTGGCGGTGATGGGCAACTTGATCGACGGCCAGACTCCAGGCGCGGCTGGTCGGGTGATGCGCTTAGCCGACCGCTCGCTGGCGTTGGCAGATCCACTGCTTCGCAAAACTCGCGCACGTTCGTAACGAGCGCGCTCAGCGACTAGCTGGTCATTCCGCCAAGGCCCACGAGGCCGCGGGCGAGTTCGATTTCACCCATGTGGCGAAGGCCGTGTTGGTACAACCAGCATTCGAAACCGTCGAGCACAGTGATGCCAACGTCGGCGGCCACTCGGGCGCTGTATGTGCTGGCGATCTGAGGTGGAAACGGACGCTGCACAACTACTCGGCTGAGATCGGCGGGATCGAGTTGGTCGAGGTAGGCCTCGGTGCGATCGAACACGGTGCGCATGTATTCCTTGAACGCTTCGAAGTCGCCCATGCGCTGATGAATCATTTCGTCGACGGTCTTGTGCTTGCCGTGATCGTTGATGGTCATCTGCACGCGGCTTTGCCAGTCGTCGTTCCACACGGGTGGAATGCCGGTGAGCATCATGAACGACGCATCTTGCATCGTGATGTAGTGAAACAAGCAGAAGGCGATGGGCACCACGCCCTCGCGCTCGAAGTGGTTCACGTGCTCAAGGTCCATCGACTCGACGGCCTGGTAGTACAGCGAGTGCATGGCGCGCATACGGCGCTGCAGCGAATCGAGTGTCATGGCAGACATGGTGTGCTCCGGGTGTGGTGAGTGATGTGTGGTGAGTGATGGTTGAGGCGTTTGGGCGAGAGGTTACTCAGGCCCAGCCGCCGGCGTACGAGACAAACTGACCCGTGGTGAACCGGCTGGTGCCGTCGACCCACGGTGTGCAGAAATTAGCGAACTCTTCCATCGTGCCCAACCGACCGAGCGGAACTTTGCGCTCGATCTTGGCCATGATTGCCGGATCGTCGGCACCAGAAGCACGACGAAACTCGGGGAAGTCCATGTAGTTGGTGCCGATCGCGTTGACCTGCACGTTGTGCCGCGCCACTTCGTGGGCCACGTTGTGAACGAGGTGGTTGGCGCCAGCGCGTGCGGCTGAATACAACGGTGCTTCTGGGGTGGCCCGAGCACCGCTGGCGCTGGTGATCACCAGCAGCTGTCCCTCGCCCTGCTCGATCATTGGCGCAAGCACGGTTTGCATGAAGTGATACGGAGCGACCATGCAGCCCTGCAGCACGGTTTCGAGATCTTCGACCTTCGAGTTCATGAATCGACCGGTGACGATAAGGCCCGAGAATGCGGTGGCCGAATCGATTCGACCGAACCGATTCATTGCGGCATCAACAAGTCGCTGTGATGATTCGCGCTTGGTGAGATCGCGGGTGCCACTGACGGCCTCGACGTTGGTGCCACCAGCGATCAACTCTTCGACGAGGCGGGCATCGGGATCGCCGAGCACCAGGTCGTGACCTCGTGCGGCAAGGATTCGGGCGAGGTGTGGGCCGACGTAGAAACCGGCTGCAGCGATTAACGCAACGCGTCGTGGTTGTTCCATGAGCGCAACCCTACGTACTGACATGTAGGGTGTCAATTGATGAAAGGGGGCCGCACGGTCCCGAACAATCGGCAGTCATTTGCCAATAGTTCGATCCCATCGTCTAGGCTTCCGCCGTGGTTACCGAGGCTCTCGACCTTCAAGACGGACGTCACGCTCGTCGTGACCGCAACAAGATCGCCGTGGTCGATGCATTTCTCGAGCTGGTTCGGGCTGGCAATCCGCGACCCAGCGTTGCCGACGTGGCCGAGCGCTCGGGCATCTCGCATCGTTCGGTGTTTCGCTACTTTGCCGACAAAGACGAGCTGGCGCGTACGGCGATCAGTCGTCAAGAAGCCGCCGTCGCCCCAATGTTTACCGACACCATTGCGCGCAACACACCGCTCGCTGATCGGGTCCGCACGTTAGTGACGCACCGCCTCTCGTTGTTCGAAGAGATCGCGCCGGTTGCTCGCCTTTCTCGGGCGCTGGCTCCTTTGCAACCCATCGTGAGCGCCGAGATCACTCGGTCGCGGGGCTTCCTGCGGGTGCAAGTGAACAAGTTGTTCGCCGCCGAGCTCGATGCGATGGATCCGGTACGCGCCGCATCGATTGCCGCAGTGCTCGATGTGGTGTGCTCGTTCGAATCGATCGATTTGTTGCGGGTCGATCAGGGCTTGTCGCAGGACCACGCTGCGGCAGCACTGGTCGAGTCGATCATGCAACTGTTGGGCTAGCGAACCCGGGCTAGCGAACCCGGCCCAGAAGGCTGCCGCCGTCGATGGCGAGCACCTGACCGGTGATTTGTGCAGCACGCGCCGAACACAAAAATGCCACGCTGTCGGCGATCTGTTCGGGGGTTTGCTCGCTGGCCATAGGCACCGCCACACCCACCATCTGGTCGAAGAACTTGCGGGGCAGTGTCTGCTCCCACAGGCGGGTGTAGATAAAGCCGGGTGCCACAGCGTTCACGCGGATGCCGCGCGGTGCGAGCGATAGGGCCATGCACTTGGTCCAGTGGATGAGACCGGCCTTGGCGGCGCCATAGGCCATCAGGGCATTCGGCATCAGGCCCGCGATGGACGCCGTATTGCAGATGGCCGAACCGCTGGCCATGTTGGGACCAACCACACTGGTGACGAGGTGCGCACTGGTGAGGTTGAGATCGACTGATTCGCGAAAGAGATCGACCGGACCAAATGGGTCGCCGGGCTTGTTGTCGGTGCGTTCTGGGTGGTTCGTTCCGCCACCGGCGTTGTTGACCAAGACCGTTGCGTGCCGGCCCAGCGATGCGACCACGTGGCGAACTTGCTCGACGTTGGTGACATCGCACTGATGCAAGGTGACGCCGTCGGGTGCCTGCGCACCGGTGATGTCGAGGTCGAATGCAGCGACCTCATCGATCTCGCCATCGGCAAGCAGCGCTGCCGCAATTGCCGCACCAATACCGCGTGCTCCACCCGTGACAATCGCCAGTCCAGACATGGCGGCGACGTTAGCTGGATGGAATGGTGTCAGTCGGAGCCGGCGCTGCGGAACTCGGCCAGGATCTGGGCTCCGTTGGGGGCAGCCATGATGCGTGACTCGATGAGTTCGCGTTGCATCTGCGACGCCAATGGTGGCTGCTCGACCGTTGCCCAGTGCACCAGCCCGCCCCAGAACCGATCGATGAGTTCGCGTCCGGGCACGGTGCCGCCATCGACAGTCTTGAACGTGACCGAGGCAAGCTCGCCCAAGTACAAACGCAGCGAGCTCACATGAATCTCTTCGTCGGTGCGAATGCGGCCGATGATCTCGGCGGCCTCTTCGGCATCGGCACGACGGTCGGCAAACAGATCGGGTGTGCGCAACACGGCTTGTGTGGCGGCGAAGCCGATCTCGGCGCGGAACTCGATGACCAACAGGTTCATCAAGAACGAGATGAACCCCTCGACTGCAGCCGAGACTTCGGGCATTCGGCGGGCCGCCGAATCGGGACGTGAAATGTTCTCGGGTGGCTCAACATCGGGATAGGCGTTGGCACCAAGAGCGAGATCGCGTGCGACGAACCACATCACGTCGTGGCCGCCGATGCCTTCGTCGGGGAGGCCGCCTTCGTCGAGACCGTGAGCCTTCAGGAGGCCCTTGTTGAGGTGGCCAATTGCCATCTCGGAGACATCTTCAACAATGAATGGGCCGAGCTCGGGAAACACCATCTCGGCGAGAAGACGACCTTTGGCCTCAATCTTGCCCGTAATGGTGAGGCCGTTCCAGAAGGTTTCGCCAAGACCGTGACGCAGCAGAACCCGGCTCTGTTCGACCCCGGGAACCTTCTCGCCGTCGAGCAGTGATGAGTCGGCATCGAGCAGGTCGCCGCCGCGGGCGCGGAGGGCTTCGGTCCATGCCTGCAGCGCTGGCTCGCGCATCAAGGCTCGAGGTGGCTGATATGAGCCGTCTTGCATCATCCCGCCGTGCATGCGACTGCCGGCGACCACATGCGGCCGAGCGAAAGGATGATCGCTCATCAGTTCGGCTTCTGAGTACACAAGATGCGTCATTGCTGCAGCGTATGTCCCAACCGGCGTTGACGGCGTGCCGAAACCGTTCTTGGGCCTCGTGTTTCGGTTCGGCGAAGTGGGTGAGTGGTACGGTTGTACCGTTATTCGATCGGGCTCGGTCGAGTCATTCAGTCGAATTATTTGGTCGAAGGAGACCCGCGTGAGCGAATCAAAACAGGTTGGGTTTGTCGGTCTGGGGCACCTTGGGATGTACCTCGCCTCGAGCTTGGTGCGCCACGGACATCACGTCACGGTCAGCGACCTCAACCGCAGCGCGGCCGATGGTCTGGTGGCCGCCGGAGCAACGTGGGCCGACTCGGCCGAAGATGTTGCCAAGGTCTCCGATGTTGTCTTCACCTGCCTGCCATCGCCATCGGCGGTGAGCATGGTGATCACCGGGCCCAAGGGCGTGCTCGCTGGCATGCGTCCGGGCGGAACCATCATCGACATGAGCACCCAAGACCGCGAAGAAACGATTCGCCTTGCCGCCATCGCTGAGTCGGTTGGCGTGCACATGCTTGAGTGCCCGGTTACCGGAGGCGTTCATAAAGCAGCCGAGGGTGACATCACCGTGTTGGTGGGCGGCGACGAAGCCGTCTTCGAAGCACACCGCCATCTACTCAGCGCGGTTGGCCAACCCATTCTGTACATGGGTCCGTTGGGCAGTGCATCGGTGATCAAGGTGATCACCAACATGCTCGCGTTCATCAACCTTGTCGCCGTCGGCGAAGCGCTGATGCTTGCCAAGCGTGGCGGTCTCGATCTGGCGAAGTCGTTCGAGGCCATCAAAGAAAGCTCGGGCAATAGCTTCGTACACGAGACCGAGGGTCAGGTCATCCTGAACGGCAGCTACAACATTGGCTTCACAATGGATCTCGCCTGCAAAGACCTCGGCTTCGCCACAACATTTGGCCGCCAATTTGGTGTGCCCCTCGAGCTAGCGGGTCTTGTCGAACAGATCTTCATTCGGTCGCGTGCTCAGTACGGCGGCCAAGCCTGGTCGACACAAGTAGTGAAGCTGTTAGAAGACGCACTCGGCACCGACTTGCGTGCCGATGGATTCCCGGAGGTATTGCAATGAAGGCTGCAGTGTGTCGTGAGTTTGGCGCGCCGTTGGTGATCGAAGAACTGCATCTCGCAGATCCGGGTCCGGGCGAAGTGAAGGTGCGCATGGTCGCCACGGCTATCTGCCACAGCGACATCACCTACGCCGAAGGCGGTTGGGGCGGGCAACTACCCGCGGTCTACGGTCACGAGGGCGCAGGCATTGTTGCCGAAGTCGGACCTGGCGTTCATTCGGTGAAGGTGGGCGATGCTGTTGTGGTCACACTCATCCGTTCGTGCGGACATTGCCACGGTTGCACGATGGGTATGCCCGTCACGTGCGACGCCTCGTTCCCACTCGATGCCACCAGCCCGCTTACCGATGCCAGCGGAGCCTCAATTGTTCATGGCCTGCGCACCGCAGCATTTGCCGAGCAGGTAGTGGTCGAAGAATCGCAACTCGTTGTGGTGCCAGCCGACCTCGGTCTCGACGTTGCATCGTTGCTCGCGTGCGGTGTCATTACCGGCTTTGGCGCTGTCACCAATACAGCGGGCGTGCAGCCCGGAAGTCACGTGGTGGTGTTCGGTTGCGGAGGCGTGGGCCTCAACAGCGTGCAGGGCGCATTGCTCAGCGGCGCGCAGACCATCGTTGCTATCGACCTTGCCGACAGCAAGCTGCAGGCGGCGCTCGAGTTCGGTGCTACTCACACTCTGAACCCGCGGACCGACGATGTTGTTGCTCGTGTGCGCGAACTCACCGACGGCCGTGGCGCCGACTACGTGTTTGTCACGGTTGGCGCCAAGGCTGCGTTCGATGCGTCGTACGCCTTGCTGGCCAAGGCCGGAGCAGTGGTGCTGGTGGGCATGCCGGCCAATGGTGTGATGTCCGAAATCGATCCGGGCACGATGGCTGCATATAGCCAGCGCATCCTCGGCTCAAAGATGGGTGGGTCGCGCATCAGCATCGACATCCCCAATCTGGTGAACCTCTACAAGCAGGGTCGCCTCAAGCTTGATGAGCTGATCTCGGGTCGTTATGCGCTTGCCGATATCAACGAAGCAATGGAGTCAGTGAAGCGCGGCGACGCGTTACGCAACGTGATTGTGTTCTGATAGAGCAATGCAGGTTGCGCCATGAAGATTGTCGACGTCAAAACATTCGTTGTCGGAAACCCGCCACCTCGGTTCGGTGGTCGCTACTTCATCTTCTTGAAGCTCACCACCGATAGCGGAATCACCGGCGTCGGCGAGGTGTATGTGGCTACGTTCTCGCCGCATCTGGTGGCGCGCATGATCGAAGATGTCGCCGAGCGGCACTTCATCGGCGCCGATCCGTTCAAGATCGAGACACTGTGGCGTCAGGTCTACGGCCGCGGTTACGCGCTGCGTCCCGACATCACGTTGGGCGGCATCTTGAGCGGACTTGAGATGGCGTGCTGGGACATCGTTGGCAAAGAGACCAACAAGCCGGTGTACGAACTGCTCGGTGGCCAGGTGCACGAAAAGCTGCGCACCTACACCTACCTCTATCCCCCCAACGATGTCGATGCCTATGCCGATCATCCGGTGTACACCGATCCGGATGCTGCCGCCGAGAAGGCAGTTGCCGAGGTCGAGCGTGGATTCACTGGCGTGAAGTTCGATCCGGCCGGCCGTTACAGCGTGTTCGATGGTCGCCAGCCAACACTTGAGGCGCTCGAACTCTCTGAGCGAATGGTGCGCACGAT
>JBAXHD010000032.1:0-31579 GCA_037139095.1 Actinomycetota bacterium | reverse complement strand
GGCGACGAGTGGATCATTAACGGCCAAAAGGTGTGGACCACTCAGGGCCATCACGCCGACTACTGCTTCTTGCTCACCCGCACCGACCTTGATGCGCCCAAGCACAAGGGCATCTCGTATCTGCTCGTGCCAATGGATCAGCCCGGTGTCGAAGTTCGCGGCATCACCCAGCCCGACGGCACCGCCGAGTTCTGCGAAGTGTTCTTCGACAACGCGCATTGCCCGAAGGACAACGTTGTTGGTGGCGTGAACAACGGCTGGAAGGTCGCCAACTCGACGCTGGCGTTCGAGCGTGGCATGAGCGCAACCACTGGTTACCGCCGCTTCGAAGAAGAGCACCGGTTGATGACCGAGATGGCCAAGAGCAACGGACTCATCGACGATCCCAGCATTCGCCAGCGCCTCGTCAAGTTCTATACGAAGATTCAGATCCTGCGCGTGAACGGCCTGCGTTCGCTCAGCGCCACGCTCAACAACAGCCGCGACCCTGGCGTTGTTGCACTCGGCGCTTCGAACAAGATGTATTGGTCCGAGATGCACCAAGAAGCAATGCTGCTTGCGCTCGACATCACCGGGGCTGGCGCAATGCTGGTCGACGCTGGCCCATCAACTGGTACGTGGCCAGGCGCCGCACGCGATAAGCGCCGTCCCGGATACCCAGTGAGCCCAATGATGAGCTCGTTCTTCTTCAGCCGCAGCGAGACCATCTGGGGTGGCACCAGCCAGATCCAGCGCAACATCGTTGGCGAGCGAGTGCTGGGTCTGCCCAAAGAGCCCAGCTGAGCTGAGCTCGTTTCACACCGCACCGATGCGTAGTGCTTGCGCTCGGTCACACAGAAGGGTTGGTACCGATGTTGTACGAAACCACGATGTCGACTCCGGTCGGTGTGCTCACGCTTGTCGCATCCGATGCTGGGCTGCGCGCTGTGCTCTGGCACACAGAGAAACCAAACCGCGTACCTCTGCCTGATCGCGCTGGTGGTGAGGTCGATCCCAACGGCGTGCTCGCGATGACACGCGCACAGCTCGACGAGTACTTCGCTGGCACCCGAACCGAGTTCGATCTTGCGCTCGATCCGCAGGGAACCGATTTTCAGCAGGCGGCATGGATGGCATTGCGATCAATACCGTTTGCCGAGACCGTGAGTTACGGCGAGCAGGCCAGGCGTATGGGCGACTCGCGCAAAGCGCGAGCAGTGGGCGCAGCCAATGGGCGCAATCCACTTTCGATCGTGGTGCCGTGCCATCGCGTGGTGGGCGCCGATGGTTCTCTCACCGGATTCGCGGCGGGCATCGATACGAAATCGTGGCTACTCAGTCACGAACGTTTAGTAGCCGCCGCGACAGCCTCGGTTTCTCGCAGCAACTAGACGCGGTTGCGGGCGCGAGCGACTTGGTCGCGACGCAGCTTGGCCTCGGCCTGCTCTTGTGCTTTGCGCTCTTTGCGCTGAGCCTTCAGACGCAGACGCTCTTCGTCGTCGGCCTTTGGTGGCAACAGCGGAGCCAGTGGCTTGAGCTCAACCGGAGCGAGCTTCACGGTTTCGTCGGTCTTCAGCAGGCCAACGATCATCGCCGACACGGGGGCTTCGCCAACCACGGTTGCGGCAAGCATCACGCGCACGATGCCGAGCCCGTGACGTTCGATGAGGCCGGGGATAACTGCCAGCAGTTCTTCTTCGGTGGGCATGTCTGCTGCGTCGCCGAGCTGCTCGAGGCAATCGGCCAAGCACGCATCGGAGAGCACCACACCGAGGCGCTGCAGGTCGCCGTTGAGGCGACCCTTGTGGGCCGCAATGCGCACGGCTTCGACGAGATCGGTGTCTTCGTCGCGAAGATCGCAGATGCGCTTGACCGCAGTGGTGTGGTCTTCGGGAAGGCCGGCGAGTAGGGCTGCCATCTCGTCGTCGGTAACCGCGATGAGTGCGCGATCGAGCAGGGAGAGGGCGGCGATGTGGGCCTTGGTGCTATTCACGGGTCACACCTTACGACCGTGAAGGGGGACGAACCACTATCTCGGGGCTGGGGCCAATGGCCCGGCAGGAATCACCGAAGATGGAAAGCGCCCTCGGAGAGATTCGAACTCCCGCACATGGTTCCGGAAACCAATGCTCTATCCCCTGAGCTACGAGGGCTGGATAAACGCCTGCCCACGTTAGCGGTCGAGGCGCGAGTTTGTCGAAGGACCGCGGCGGTTGGTTTCGAATGCGCGTTTTGAATGCACTTCGCGTTCACGCGGCCGAACGGGCAGAATGGCAGTCCATGGCTGATCCGATCGTCACCGTCTCTGAACTGCTGGCTCCGGCCTTTGCTGCCGTTGGCGGCCCCGGCGTAGATCCGGTAGTGCGACCCAGCGACCGCGCCGATGCGCAAGCCAACGGTGCGTTGGCTATCGCCAAGCAGCTTGGTCAGAATCCTCGGCAGGTTGCCGAAGCAGTGTTGGCCATCGCCCGAGATCTGCTCGTCGGTGTGTGCAGCGACATCGAGATTGCCGGCCCCGGCTTTTTGAACCTCACGTTTACCAACGAGTTCTTGGCGTCTCAGCTTGCGGCAGCGGCCAACGACAGCCACCTTGGTGTGCGTTCAACGCCCACGGCCGAGCACATTGTTGTCGACTACTCGCATCCCAACGTGGCCAAAGAAATGCACGTTGGGCATCTGCGCACCACGGTCATTGGCGATGCCATCGTGCGCATGCTCACCTTTGTTGGGCACCGGGTTACCAAAGAAAATCACATCGGCGATTGGGGTACTCCGTTTGGCATGTTGATCGAGCACATGCTCGACCTCGGCGAAACCGAAGCGGCCAGCGAACTGTCGGTGGGCGATCTCGCTGGTTTCTATAAAGCGGCCCGCGCCAAGTTCGAAGCCGGTGAGGTATTCGGCGATCGCGCCCGTCAGCGTGTGGTGCTGTTGCAAGGCGGCGACGCCGAGACGCTTCGTTTGTGGGGCGTGCTCGTGGCCGAGAGCACTCGTTACTTCAACACGGTGTACGCAACGCTTGGCGTGCTACTCACCGACGCCGATCTGGCACCCGAGAGCATGTACAACCCGATGCTGCCCGGTGTCGTCACCAGGCTTCGCGACGTGGGTCTGCTGCGCGAGAGCGATGGCGCTCAGGTGGTGTTCCCGGCCGGATACCTGAATCGCGAGGGCGAGCCATTGCCGCTCATCGTGCAGAACTCTGTGGGTGGCTACAACTACGCAACCACCGACCTTGCGTGTGTCATCGATCGAGTCGAGCGGCTCAAGGTCGATCGCATGGTCTACGTGGTTGGTGCGCCACAGGCTCAGCATTTGGCGATGGTGTTCGCGGTGTCTGAGATGGCCGGCTGGCTGACTCCTGGAGTGGCGGTGCACGTGGCGTTTGGCAACGTGCTCGGCGCCGATCGCAAGATGCTCAAGAGCCGCAGTGGCGAGTCGCTGAAACTCAACGAACTGCTCAACGAGGCTCTCGAGCGCGCCGAGGCTGCAGTGGTCGACAAGAACCCCGATCTGCCAGTGGCCGAGCGCACGGCTGTTGCGCATGCAATCGGTATCGGCGCGGTGAAGTACGCCGACCTGTCAACCGATCGCATCAAGGACTACGTGTTCGAGTGGGATCGCATGTTGTCGTTCGATGGCAACACTGCGCCGTATCTGCAATACGCGCATGCGCGCATCTGCAGCATCTTCCGTCGCGCCGAGGTCGATCGCGCCTCGGTTCGAAACTCGGTGCCGGTGCTCGCTACTCCGCAAGAGCGCGCGCTGGCGTTGCGGCTGCTTGCCTTTGACACTGCGGTTTGGGACACCATCGATCGCTACAGCCCGCATCGCTTGTGCACCTACCTGTTCGATCTGGCCCAAGACTTCACCGGTTTTTACGAGCACTGCCCCGTGCTCAAGGCTGCCGACGAAGCAACCAAGCAGAGTCGCCTTGCGCTGTGCGATATCACGGCGCGGGTGATGGAAAAGGGTCTCGACCTTCTCGGCATTTCAGCACCAGAGCGGATGTAGATATGACCACCGCAGTTCCCATGTCGTTGTTGTCCGACAACGCAACCGTCGGTGCTGATGGTTCGTTGCTCATCGGCGGTTGCTCGGTTGCCGAGCTTGCCGCCACCTACGGCACGCCCCTGTTCGTGTACGACGAGGATCACCTACGCGCCCGATGCCGCGAGGCCGTGCAGGCGTTCGGTCGTCGCAACGTGGTGTATGCGAGCAAGGCCTTCTTGTGTAAGGCAATGGCCTTGTTGGCCTATGAAGAAGGCCTGTTGCTCGACGTGGCTACCGGCGGCGAACTGCACATCGTGTTGGCTGCCGGTGTTCCAGCATCGGCATGCGTGATGCATGGCAACAACAAGAGCGCCCAAGAGTTGCGTCACGCGATCACTGCAGGCGTGCATCACATTGTGGTCGACAGCTTTGATGAGATGGATCGTCTCGATGCGCTGCATGCCGAAGGGTTGCCCTGCCCCGAGGTTCTGTTGCGCATCACGCCGGGCGTGCACGCGCACACTCACGAGTTCATCGCTACCGGTCAAGACGACAGCAAGTTTGGTTTTAACCTTGGCAATGGCGATGCGGCGCGTGCGGTTGATCGGGCGACCACGTCGGCCTCAATGCATCTCGTCGGGTTGCACTGTCACATCGGCTCAAACGTGTTCGAGGCATCGAGTTTCGCCAAGGCTGCCGAGGTGATGGCCAAGTTCGCCGAGCCATTCGGCCTGCCCGAGTTGGTGCTCGGCGGCGGTCTTGGCGTGGCGTACACAAGCGGCGAGGAAGTACCCACCATTACGGATTGGGGCAACGTGCTGCTCGACGCATGCGCGGCACTCAACGTGCGCGCTCGCGTCAGCATCGAGCCCGGCCGCTCGATCGTGGCCTCGGCAGCGCTCACCGTCTACACAGTGGGCACGGTGAAAGAGATCCCTGGCATTCGCACCTACATCTCGGTCGACGGTGGCATGAGCGACAACCCGCGGCCTGTGTTGTACGGCAGCGGTTACGAGGCGTTCTTGCCGCGCGATGTTGCGGCCGAGCGCCCCAGTTCGGCACGTCTCGTCGGCAAGCACTGCGAGAGCGGCGACATCTTGATCTTCGAGGCAGCGGTGCCCAACGACATCCGAGTCGGCGACTTACTTGCCACCCCGGTCACTGGTGCGTACGGGCACAGCATGGGAAGCAACTACAACAAGGTGGCGCGTCCGCCTGTGGTGTTCGTCAGCAAGGGTCAGGCGCGGCTCGTCATTCGGCGCGAGACATACGACGATCTCCTTGCCTGCGATGTGGGTTAGGAAAATCTCCTCTACAAGTTGCAATGTTAGGCAAGCCTTACATACGCTTCGTTTCGTAGTCGCTGCCTGTAGTGAGGCAGCCCCGCACGCACGAGGGTGATCTATGTTGCAAACGTTTCTCACTGGGCTTCGCGAGGGCCTCGAAGCTGCGTTGATCGTGGGCATCTTGGTGTCGTACCTGCGCCGCTCTGGCCGAGCCGATTCGCTGAGCGCAATCTGGATCGGCGTTGCTCTGGCAGTTGGCCTCAGCCTTGGAGTCGGCGCACTGCTTACCTTCACGTCGCACTCTCTCAGCGACACCGCCGAACCCGCGTTTGCCGGACTGATGTCGGTGTTTGCAGTGGCGATGGTGACGCGGATGGTGTTTTGGATGCGCACCCAAGCCTCGCTGATCGCCAGCGATCTGCAGGCAAAGGTTGATGCCGCGTCGCAGGTTGGCTGGTGGGCGTTAGCACTTGCAGCGTTTCTCGCCGTGGGCCGAGAAGGACTCGAGACGGCACTTTTCCTGTGGCCCACAGTCAAGGCCGCCGGGTCAGAAACGTCGGCCCTGTTCGGAGCCGTGCTCGGCATCGCGTCGGCTGTGGTGGCGGGCTACCTCATCTACAAGCGCACCGTCACCCTGAACCTTGCGGTCTTCTTTCGGGTCACCGGCATGGCGCTCATCGTTATCGCTGCCGGCGTGCTGGCATATGGCGTGAGCGATCTGCAAGAAGCGGGTTTCTTGCCCGGCGCACACGCGATTGCTTTCGATCTCTCTGGGCATATTTCACCCGATGGCTGGATCGGGTCGCTGCTCAAGGGCACGCTGAGCATCAGCCTCACGACAACCTGGCTGCAACTGGTCGTGCATATCGGCTACCTCATTACGGTCATGACGGTCTTTGTTCAGCCAGCAGTACGCAAGCCTGTGGTGCGTCAAACCGTTGGCGCAATTATTGAGTAATGAACTTACGAGAGCGCCTGTCTACGCGTAGCCTGCACCCGTGGCTATGACAGGCAATCACGTTCGTATTGGTGTGTTGGGTTGCGGCAACGTCGGAGCGGCGTTTGTGCAACTCGTAACCGAACAGGCAGCGGCAATCGAAGCGCGCACGGGCATTCGTCTCGAGGTGACACGCGTTGCGGTGCGCAACGTGTCCCGCGAACGAGAAGTGGCTCTCGCCCACGGTGTACTGGTTCGCGATGCGCGAGCCGTGGTTGATGATCCCGAAGTAGATCTCGTGGTCGAGGTCATCGGCGGCATCGAACCAGCCCGAGAGCTGATTGTCGCTGCGCTCACCGCCGGTAAGCCAGTGGTCACGGCCAACAAAGAACTGCTCGCCAACGTGGGCACCGAGTTGTACGCGGCGGCCGATGCGGCCGGCGTCGACCTTCTGTTCGAGGCGGCCGTTGCGGGCGGAATCCCGCTCATTCGCGCGCTGCGCGAAAGTCTGCGCGGCGAGCCGATTCGTCGAGTGCTCGGCATTGTCAACGGCACCACCAACTTCATTCTCACCAAGATGACCGAACAGGGAGCCGACTATTCGGCGGCGCTGTCAGAGGCTCAGCGCCTTGGTTTCGCCGAGCGTGACCCAACTGCCGATGTCGAAGGCTTCGACGCTGGCGCCAAGGCGGCCATCATCGCCACCATTGCGTTCGGTACAAAGGTGGTGGCTGGCGATGTGTATCACGAGGGCATCAGCGGTGTTACGGCTGGCGACATCGCCATGGCATCGCGGCTTGGCTTCGTGGTTAAGTTGCTTGCCATCTGCGAGCAAGATTCAGCCACCGGCGATGTGTCGGTGCGAGTCCACCCCGCGATGGTGCCCAAGCAACATCCGCTCGCCAGCGTGCGTGAGAGCTACAACGCAGTGTTCATCGAAGGCGAAGCCGTTGGCTCGCTGATGTTCTACGGACGCGGTGCTGGTGGAATGCCCACCGCTTCTGCAGTGCTCGGCGATGTCATCGACGCAGCGGTCAACCTGTCGCAGGGAACGCATGGTTCGCTTGGCTCGTTCGGCCGGGCAGTGATTCGCCCGATCGATGAGACCAACAGCGAGTACTTGCTCAGCCTCGACGTTGCTGATCGACCCGGCGTTTTGCACTCGGTCACGGGGGTGTTTGCGCGCAACGACGTGAGCATCCGCGCTGCCGAACAAGAAGGTCTGCGTGACGATGCCCGTCTGGTGTTCATCACCCACACGGCTAAAGAGTCGTCGCTCCAGAACTGCGTACGCGAGTTGCGTGACCTCGACACGGTCAAGCGGGTCGGCAGTCTCCTGCGCGTCATCGGAGCCTGAGCCCCATGCGCTATGTGTCTACCCGCGGAGCAGCGCCCGAGCTCGGGTTCTGCGATGTGCTGCTTGCCGGTCTCGCCAACGACGGGGGGCTCTATATGCCGGCCGAGTGGCCGAGCCTTCCCGATCTCACCCACGTCACCAGTTACGCCGAGGCTGCTGCTGCGGTGATGGCGCCGTTTGTCGCTGGTGAGATCGACGCCGATGTGTTCGCCCGGTTGTGCAGCGATGCATACGCAACGTTTCGTCACGACGCAGTAGTGCCTCTGGTTCAGATCGGAGCGAACGAATGGCTGCTCGAGCAGTTCCACGGACCTACGTTGGCATTCAAAGACGTGGCGCTGCAGTTGGTGGGTCGACTGTTTGATTACGTGCTTGCCCAGCGCGGTCAACGCGTCACCATCGTGGGTGCCACCAGTGGCGACACAGGTAGTGCCGCCATCGATGGCGTGAAGAATTGCAGCAACGTAGACATCGTGATCCTGTATCCGCATGGTCGCACCAGCGATGTGCAGCGCAAGCAGATGACCACGGTCGACTCGCCCAACGTGCACACGGTGGCTGTCGAGGGCACGTTCGACGATTGCCAGGATCTCGTAAAGGCGATGTTCAACGACACGGCGTTTCGTGATCGCATGAACCTGTCGGCAGTGAACAGCATCAACTGGGCGCGGGTCATGGCGCAGATCGTGTATTACGTGACGGCAACGCGTTCGCTTGGTGCCACAGCCACCAACCAGACCACATTCAGCGTGCCCACAGGCAACTTCGGCAACGTGCTCAGCGGATGGATTTCTCGCACGATGGGCGCGCCCATCGCGAACTTCATCGTGGCTTCCAACTCAAACGACATCCTCACTCGGTTCATCAACGACAACGACATGACCGCTCGCGATGTGGTGCCCACGTTGAGCCCATCGATGGACATTCAGGTGTCTTCAAACTTCGAGCGTTTGCTGTTCGAGATGAACGGTCGCGATGGCGGTATGACCGCTGAGCAACTGCAGCGGTTCCGGCACAGCGGTTCGCTCACGGTGGAGCCCGATCAGATGGCTACATGGATCAGCCCAGCATTTCGCGCGGCCAAGGTCGACGACGCTGGCATCGTCGATGAGATCCGTCGCGTGTACGAATCGAGCGGACAATTCATCGATCCGCATACGGCTACTGGTACGGCTGCAGTGCGCAGCCTCGGTGCACATCTCGATGGGCATGCGGTGGTCACGTTGGCCACAGCGCATCCCGCCAAGTTCCCCGACGCGGTGTATGCCGCAACGGGTGTGCGGCCGTCGCTGCCGCCGCATCTCGCCGATCTGCTCGATCGCCCAGAGCGCACAAATCTGGTTGCCAACGATCTCGCTGCGGTGCAGACATTCGTTGAGCGAGCTGTCGCCCGCTGACCAACGCGCGCAACGAGACCAACGGCGCGATGTGGCGCAGTTGTTGCATCTCAGCCGATGTGATGTGTAGGGTTCGTGTTGCTCGGTGTTCCGAGCCGCACTTTCCGATGCGCCCCGCGACAATTTCGCTGGCGGAACCGTGGCTGTGTGAATCTCTTGTTGCTGTTGGCGGGTCTACCAACGTCAGTTGTGCGTGTGCACCTCTCGCGTCTTGCCGACATAGCCCTCAGTCCCGATTTTGGGACATTTCTTGGAAAGTTGGATCCCGTGGCTGCGGATGCCCTCGAACAGTCGGTGCTCGAATCAAAAGATCGCGAGCAGTTGGTCGCAATTGCCTCGGCGCTCGGCGTGAAGAGCACGTCACGCGCAAAAAAGGCCGACCTGATTCAGAAGATTCTTGAGCAGACCGGCGCGGTGCCGACGGCTTCAGCGCCCCCTGCCTCTACGCCAGCGCCTGCTGCGGCCCCCGCCGCAGCAGAGCCGATCGCTTCCGATGCAAGCAAAGCAGCTGCGCCGGCACCTGCCGCTGAGAGGTCGCGTCCAGCCCCTGCTGGTCGACAAGGCGCTCCTCGCGGCGTTGCTCCTCAGCCAGCGCCTGCAGTGGCAGCCGACATTATTCTCGGCCCCGACGGCGAGCCGTTGCCCGACTGGGAAGCTGAACTGATTCGCCAGGGCATCAGCACCGAAACCACCGCCGCTGGCGCCACGCCTGCCGCAACGGGCTCGGCAGATGGCGATGCCGATGGCGAAGGTGAAGACGGAGCCGAAGGCGCAGAAGGCGATGGGCTCAGCGCCAATCGTCGCCGTCGTCGCCGCCGCAACAAGAACCGCGGTGAAGGCGCCGAGGGTGATCGCCCCGATGGTCCACGCGCAGACGGCCCACGCGCAGACGGCCCACGCCCAGATGGTCCGCGCAGCGACGGCCCGCGTAACGACGGCCCGCGTAACGATGGACAACGGCACGACGGACAACGCAATGCCGGACAGCGTCAGAACCGCAACGATCGCAACGATCGATATGACCGCAACGACCGATACGACCGCAACGACCGCGGCGATCGCTCTGGTGGGGGCGAAGGCACCGAGGGTCCAACATCGCTCGAGCCAGTGCAGGTGTCGGGTTATCTCGATCTGCGCGACGAGGGCTACGGCTTCTTGCGTGTCAACGGTTATCTCGCCAGTCGAGAGGACGCCTACATCCCGGTGAAACTCACCCGTCAGTTCGGCTTGCGCAAGGGTGACTTTGTTACGGGCCTCAGCCGACCAGCAGGTCGCAACGAGAAGAACCCGGCACTGCTCGAAATCCACACGGTGAACGGTGGCGATCCCGAAAAGGCACGCACCCGCCCTCGCTTCGAAGACCTCACTCCGCTGTTCCCCGACACGAAGTTGCACCTCGAGAATCCGTCTGATCCAAACAACATGACGGCTCGAATTATCGACCTCATCAGTCCAATCGGTAAGGGTCAGCGCGGCATCATCGTGTCGCCGCCAAAGGCCGGCAAGACCACGATCATGAAGACCATCGCGACCTCGATCGAGCGCAACAATCCGGAGATCAAGCTCATCGTGTTGCTCATCGACGAGCGCCCCGAAGAAGTCACCGACATGCGCCGCACCGTAAAGGGCGAAGTCATTGCGAGTACCTTCGATCGTCCGAGCGACGAGCACACTCACGTTGCCGAGCTCTGCATCGAGAAGGCCAAGCGCATGGTCGAAAACGGTGAAGACGTCGTGATCATTCTCGACGGCATCACCCGCCTCAGCCGTGCCTACAACTTGGCTGCGCCGGCCACGGGTCGAATCATGTCGGGCGGTATCGACGCCGGTGCGCTGTACCCACCCAAGAAGTTCTTTGGTGCGGCTCGCAACATCGAAGAAGGCGGATCACTCACCATCTTGGCGACGGCTCTTGTCGAGACCAACAGCCGGATGGACGACGCGATCTTCGAAGAGTTCAAGGGCACCGGCAACATGGAGCTGCGTCTCGATCGTCGTCTCGCCGAGCGCCGCATCTATCCGGCCATCGATGTCGATGCGTCGAGTACCCGTCACGAAGAATTGCTGTTCGACCGCAAACAACTACAGATGGTGTGGAAGCTACGCCGTGTGTTGTCAGGTCTGGCGGCCGACGGAAACGCGGCCCCTGGTCTTGAGTTGCTCATCGATCGTTTGCGTACATTCCGTACCAACGACGAGTTCTTGGCCGAGATTTCTAAGCAACCATCGATGTAAGGAACGCCAAGGTCGGAAATTCCTTTCGGCCGCTATCATTTCCCGTCCGTTCTATTTTGGAGATCGTCATGAAGACCGACATCCACCCTGTTTACGCCGATGTCACCGTGAAGTGCACGTGCGGCAATGTTTTCCTCACGCAGAGCACTCGCACTGGCACGCTCAGCCTCGAATTGTGCAACGAGTGTCACCCGTACTTCACCGGCAAGCAAAAGCTCGTCGATGCTGGCGGTCGCGTCGAGCGCTTCAACAAGCGTTACGGAGCCCGCAAGGGTCAGTAATTCCTTGCAGCGCTGCTGCAGGTTTTTGAGTTGTGCAGATGCCATTCGATCGAGAGATCGAGTGGCATCTGGCGTTTTCGGCGTGCCGCGGCACGCCGTGGCGTGATGTCTCCGATGCTGTCGACGCTTTCGGCTCGTAGTCTGGCGAGGTGACTACATCGGCCGCACCTACTGACCCAACGCGCCGCGCAGCGCTGCTGTCGATGAAGCTCAGAGCGCTGGTCAGTGATCACCTTGGGGCCGAGGCCCTGCCAAGCGTGGCCGAGGCACAAACAGAGGCATCGTTTGGCCGCGGTGCAGCGTTGATCGTGGGCGGCTGCGCATGGGTATTGCTCGACGAACAGCCCGAGCGCGGCCTGGGCGCTGCGCTGGCGTGGGCAACTCGCCACGGCCACGTGCGTTCGCTGGCCGTCATCGCCGAGTCGTCGACCGGCATTCTGGCTCGGCGTGCAACGCTCTTTGAGATGCCCATCACTGTGTGGCAAGCGCAGGGTCGTTCGCTCGTGGCGGCTCATCATGAGCCGTATCCAGTGGCTGGTGCCATCGATCCGGCCCATGAGATCTGGCGCGCGGTTATCGAACAGGGCGGTGCTGAACCTGTTGTAGAACACGGCGTGCTCGCCGGCGAGATTCGCGGGCTCGAGGTGTGTCGCGTGGTCACCGATGCGTATTCGGGCGAGGTTCGCCTTGAGGTCGGCGTTGGTGCACACGATCGCGAGTCGTTCATGATGCTGCACGGCAACAAGCCAACGGTCGAAGCGCTTGCTGGCGTAGTCGATGCCGTGAGAGGCCATCGTCAGGTAGACGCACCGCTTCATCCGCTCAACCGTTTGGGCGCCGAACGGTTCTTGCGCTGGTTGGCCATCAACGATCCCTCGCGGGTCGGCGCGCTGCATCTTCGCTCGGCAGATCCACCGGTGCCGCGTCCGAACCTGAAAGATCCGATTCCGTGTGTGGCTTTGGGCGAGACCGCCGATGGAACGTCGGTTGTGGTGGTGTGCTCGGTGGGCATCGACCTCGATCTGGTGCCCTTTGCCCTCGATGCCCGCCAGATGTACGGGCCTGACGCCGAGTTGGTGTTGCTTGTGCCCGAGCGGGATGCGTCGCCGGTGACGCAGCGGGTTGCCCAGTTGGCTCAAGGGTCAATCTCGGTACTCACTTGGGTCTAGATCGCAAGGAACACTCGGCGGCGACGTAGCCTGCTTGCGCTGTGATTGATCGATTGGCTGCCGTAGAAGACGAATACCTCACCGTTGAGGCCGAGCTTTCCGACCCCGCAATTCTCACCGACGGTGCGCTGTTGCGCATCAAGACCACGCGGTACAAAGAGCTCACGCCTATCGTCACGTTGATTCGCGCGCTGCGCGCTGTGCACGAAGACGCCGATGCCGCACGCGAGCTACTCACGTTTGCGAGCGCCGACGAGCGCGATGCGCTGCGCCAAGACCTCACGGTTTCCGAGGCCGAGATCGAGCGCATCGAAGCCGAGATTCGCCTGTTGTTGTTGCCTCGTGACCCCAACGACGGCAAGGCAGTCATCGTCGAGATCCGTGGCGCCGAAGGTGGCGAAGAAGCCAACTTGTTTGCTCGTGACCTCTTTGAGATGTACTCGGGCTACGCCACCCAGCAGGGTTGGAGCATCGATGTGTTGTCTACCGATGTCAGCGACCTTGGCGGGTTCAACCAGATCACGTTCATGGTGAAGGGTGACTCTTCGTGGAGCCACCTCAAGTACGAAGGCGGCACTCACCGCGTGCAGCGGGTGCCAGTCACCGAGAGCCAGGGCCGTATTCATACGTCGTCGGCGACGGTGCTCATTTTGGCCGAAGCCGAAGAAGTCGAGATCGACATCGACGAAAAAGATCTGCAGATCGATGTGTATCGCGCGAGCGGCCCGGGGGGGCAGGGCGTGAACACCACCGACTCGGCAGTGCGCATTACGCACAAGCCCACGGGCATTGCTGTGGCGATGCAAGACGAGCGCAGCCAGTTACAAAACAGGGCGCGGGCGATGACTGTGTTGCGGGCGCGCTTGTTGCAGGCGGCGCAAGACGAAGCCGACGCAAAGGCCTCGGCCGAGCGCAAGTCGCAGGTTGGCACCGGTGGGCGCGGCGAAAAGATTCGCACCTACAACTACAAAGAGAACCGGCTCACCGATCACCGCATTGGGTTCACGATCTATCGCTTGCAAGAAGTGCTTGCTGGCAACCTCACCGATGTCGTCGAGGCGCTGGCGGCCGACGAGCGCACTCGTCAACTTGCCAATGGTGATGACTGACAGCGAACACGTCACGTGGCGTGAGCTGTGGGCGCAGACCACCAGCGCGTTGGGCGACCGTCACCACGCGCGTTGGATGTGCGAAGTGGCCAGCGGATGCGATGGCCCCGAGTTTTTGGCCGAGCTTGATGAGCCAGCAATGCATGGCATGGTGGCTCACCTCGACGCGATGCTTGCCCGTCGTGCCGCTGGCGAGCCGCTGCAATACGTGCTCGGCCGTTGGCAGTTTCGTCGACTCGACCTGATGGTCGACCAACGAGTGCTCATCCCGCGGCCCGAAACCGAATGGGTCTGCGAAGCAGCCATCGAATTGGCTCGATCGTTGCGCACCGCTGAGGATGCAGGTGAACGGTTGCTGATTGCCGACTTGGGCACGGGCAGTGGAGCCATCGGCCTATCACTGGCTGCCGAATTGCCGGTTGATTCTGCGCAGGTATGGCTGGCCGATGTGTCATCCGATGCGGTTGATGTTGCTTCGGCCAACCTTGCTGGCATCGGTCGCAATGCCCAGAGCGTGCGCATTGTGCAGGGCTCGTGGTTCCTTGCGTTGCCCAGCGACCTTCGCGGTCGTCTCGATCTCGTTGTTGCGAATCCTCCGTACATCGCTCTCGATGATCCCGATGTCGAAGCTCACGTGGCCGAATGGGAGCCACATCTCGCGTTGTTCGGCGGCGTCGATGGCCTCCGCGACATTCGCGTTCTGGTTGCCGACGCAGCTGCGTGGTTGCGCCCCGGCGGATACTTGGTGCTTGAGATCGGCGCCGACCAAGGGGCAGCAGTGATCGAGCTGCTCAATAAGGCCGGGCTCGCCGACGCGGAGATTCGAAGCGATCTTGCGGGACGCGATCGAATCGCTGTAGCGCGGCGGTAGGCGCTGCTAGGGCGTAGCTGAGTTAGTCGAAACGAGCGGCGAGCAGTTCGAGCAGATTTCGCTCGTGCAGATCGAGCGTGCGGTCGATGCCAGCAACATCGCGAGCGGCGGAGAACAGCGATGCGCGCAGCACCTTGCTGGTGATGCGCAGATCGACCGAGTCGAGGAACTCGTCGATGGTGTCAGTAGCAACTGCATGGCGAACCGTGGCCATCGCTTGGCCGAAGTATCGATCGAACGAGAACGTGTCGTTCTCCCAACCCGAATCTTCGCTAATGCGGCGGATTTCGTTGAGTTCTTCTTCGCTGATGTGGTGATCGACGATCATCACGAGCAAGAGCAATTCGACGGCTGCCTCGTGTTCGCGGTCTTGCGTGGCATGCACCGCCACGTTGGCGTAGAGGTGTTCCAAAGTCGAAGTCACCTTGCCAACGTAGCCTCTGGCTCAGGTCTGGATCCGTAATACCCGACGCAAAAATTCGAGCTGGTGCAGGAGCAGGTTCTCGGCCACGATCTCTTGCGGTGTCATGTGCGTGACGCCCGACAACGGCAGCACTTCGTGCGGTTTTCCGGCGGCCAAAAGGGCTGATGAGAGCCGCAACGTGTGTGCTGCAACCACGTTGTCGTCGGCCAGACCGTGAATGAGCAGCAGCGGCCGAGTGAGCAAATGGGCGATGTCGAGCAGCGACGAGCGATCGTATGGCTCGGGATCGGTGAAGGGATCGCCGAGATAGCGCTCGGTGTAGTGCGTGTCGTACAAACGCCATTCGGTCACGGGTGCACCGGCGACGGCTGCGTGAAAGATGTCGGGTCGCTGCATCACGGCGAGCGCTGCGAGATAGCCACCAAAACTCCAGCCACGAATGCCGACCCGTTCGCGGTCGAGCTGAATGCCGTCGCGGGCCAAGATGTTGGTGACTTCTTCGAGGGCGCGGACCTGATCGTCGAGCACTGGCCCGGCGAGGTCGAGATGCACCGCTCGCTCCCACTCGGTGCCGCGGCCGGGGGTGCCGCGGCCGTCGGTGATGATGACCGCAAATCCTTGATCGGCAAACCATTGCGACGAAAGGTAAGCGCTTCGGGCGCTGACAACGCGCTGGCTGTGTGGGCCGCCATATGGGTCGACCAGCACGGGCAGCGGACCGTTGATGACGCCGTGCGGCAGCACCACCGCAACCGCCAACTTGTCGTCGCCGACTCGATGGATCGACACGTTGGGTTCGACCAATGGGGTCTGGGCATACGACGTGATAGTGGTGTGACCGACCCGAAGTGTGGCACCGTGCGCGGCAAGTGTGGCCGAACGGATCGCAACGGTGTTGCCGCCCACGGTTGCCGCGTGCACGCCTGCTTCGGTTGTGAGACAGGTGCATCCGTGGCCGTCCGACCATTGCCACACGTGTTGCACTGTGGGGTCATCGATGGGGTTGGCCGCAAATGTGATGGCGTTGCCAGCAACCGCCGTGACCGATCGCACCTGTTGATCGGCTGGCGATACCACGGTGCCATCAACGAGCAGTCGTCGGGCGCCGGCGCGATCGGCGGCCATCACTAAGCGACCATCGCTGAGCACGGCTGGTGTGCCAGCAACGAGGTCGACCCATTGGTCATCGTGATCAGCGAACACTGCGTTGGTGACGCCAGTTGTGGGATCGGCTTCGAGCACTAAGAGTCGCGATTGGTCACGCGACTGCACAGTGAGCAGCAGCCGATCGTTGGTGGCCCACGTGACATTGGCGAGATACGGAAAGCTGTCGGTATCCCAGTGCATCTGCACACGGCTCGCGGCAGCGCGTTGCCCAAGCGTGATGACGAACAACGACACCAAGGCGTTGTCGGTGCCTGCAGCGGGATATCGATGTTGGGTCGGCACGGTCTCGGGATGCGCTGGGTCGGCGATATGCCAGATCGAGACAGGCGATGTGTCGGCTCGCTGTACTGCTATCGCGGCGCCATCGGGAGACCACCAATAACCGCGTTGGCGGCCCATTTCTTCGGCGGCGACGAACTCGGCGCTGCCCCAGGTGACATTGGGATGGTCGGGCTCGGACGCCAACTCCCAACTGCTGTTGTCGAGCTCGCCGATGCGAAGTGCGGCGCCGCACACGTATGCAACACGCGCTGCAGTTGGGTCTGGTCGCGGATCGAACACCGGGCCAGTAACAGTCATTTCTCGCGCTGTGCCGCTGATGAGGCCGGCACCAAACAGCCGCCCGCCCAATGAAAATGAAGCGACCGTTACTGCCGAGTCGGTGGCGTAACTCACCACGCCGCCAGCGCCCTCGCGGGTGCGTTCGCGTCGGGCCCTTTCTTCGGCAGGCTCGTTGCTGTCGGCCGCAGCCAGCAGTTGCCGTGGGTCGGCCACGAGTCGCTCGGTGCCAGTTGGTACATCGAGCACCCACAAACAGTTCACCGGGTCGTCGCCGCTGGCGCTGCGACAAAACACCACGCGCAGCCCGTCGGGCGAAACAGTGACCGAGCGCGGATCGCCCAATGAGAGCCGCTGAGTACGCGCGTATTGCCGGGGAAAGGTCAGGTCGCTCGGGGCGTCGCCGTTGACGATCGAATCACTCATCCGATGAGTCCTTAGGGCTTGACGAGAATCTTGGCGTGCGCCTCAGGGTTGGCCAGATCGGTGAAGGCCTGCGGCACGCCATCGATGTTGACCGTGCCGGTGATCCACGATGAAAGGTCTACTTTGCCCTCGGCGATTGCCTCGAGCGCGGACGAGAATTCGGCGGGCTCGTAGCCCAGAGCGAATTGGATGTTGAGCTCACCCTGAATGCCGAGCATCGGATGAATGTGGTCTTGTTGCATGCACACACCAACCACGAGGATGCGAGTGTCTTTGGGCGCAACTCGCATTGCTTCGTTGATCATTCCGGGTACGCCCACAGCCTCGAAGATGACCAGCGGACGCGAGCCGTCGATCTTGCGCCATGCATCGATAGCGGTGGTCTCGCGTGGGTCGACCGCGATGTCGACGCCGAGCTTCTCGGCGAGCGCACGGCGTCGTGGCGAGAAGTCGGCAGCGATGATGGGGCCAATGCCGCGCATGCGGAGTTCGGCAATACATGCCAAGCCAACTGGGCCTAGCCCCATCACGATGGCGGCGTCGCCGACTGCAATACGGCTCTTGGCGACGGCGTGCACGCCAACAGCGAGGGGTTCGGTCAGCGCAGCGAGATCTGAAGGCAAGCCCGCTGGAACCTTGATGCCGAGCATCTCGTTGAGCACCATCATCTCGGCATAGCCACCGTTGTAGGTGTTGCTGAAACCAATGCCGTGCAGACCTGAGTTATCGAACGCCACGGGCATCGAGACGATGACATCGCCCACCGCGAAACGGTTTGCTCCGGGACCGAGCTCAACAACTTCGCAACAGAATTCGTGACCCATCACCATGTCTTGTTCGGGCACGAACATCTGCAAACTTGCCGGGTTCGGTGCCAGACCCTCGCGAAATTTCTCGGCCATCTCGCGCTGCTCTTTGCCGTGGGAGAGCAAGTGGAGATCGCTGCCGCAGATGCCGCACGCCAACACCTTGGTGAGCACTTGGCCCGGCCCTGGTGTTGGGACTGCTATGTCGTCGACTCTGAGTTGCCAATCGCGAATTACGGCTGCACGCATGGTGCCGACAGTACCGCGGCCGTAGGGGTGGGGAACTGTCCGACGAGGTTGACTAGTTGCTGAAATTGGCGATGGCAGCAACGATCACATCGAACGCCGCTTCGGCGTCGACATGGGTGAGTACGTCGCAGTTGGGTGGGCGACGCTCGATGAGTGCGCGCTCATCGATAACGGTCATGCCGCGGGTGTGGTCACCGGCGGTCTCGATGACCACATGGCGTTGCGCGATGGTGAATAGCTCTGGGTGGGTCAGCGCCATCACCGCAAGTGGGTCATGCACCGCTGCGCCGCCCATGTCGTCGTGGCGGGTCATGTAGGTGGCGCTGAAGAAGATCAATAAATCGGCGAGTAGTTCGGCGAGTCGGCCGGGAAGCGCGCTGACCTTGGCAATGCGATCGGGGGTGGCCTGAAACTGGTGGGTCACGTCGAGCCCGGCCATCTTCAGCGGGCCGCCATATTCGTAGACCATCGCAGCGGCCTCAGGGTCGGCCCAGATGTTGAACTCGGCAGCGGCCGAGCGGTTTCCGAACGAGCCGCCGCCCATCAGCGAGATGCCAGCGATGCGATCTTTGAGATCGCGTGCAGTGCGCAGCGCGAGAGCGATGTTGGTGAGCGGGCCTACTGGCACGAGCCAGATGCCCTCGGTGCTGCGGCATGACTCGATGATGAACTCAACGGCGTTGTCGCCAGTGGCGCCGCGCGTGGGCTCGGGAAGGTCGGCGCCATCGAGGCCGCTCTCGCCGTGCACATATCCAGCGTGTCGTGGCGGGGCCACCAGCGGTCGGTCGGCGCCGCTGTGCACGGGTGTGTCGATGCCCAGCAAGTCGGTCATGATCAGCGCATTTCGCGTGGTCATCGTGAGCGGCGCATTGCCAGCGACTGTGGTGATTCCCACCAAGTTGGTGTGCTGGGCGGCAACGACGATTGCAATTGCGTCGTCGTGGCCTGGATCGCAATCGAGAATGATCGATGGCTTTGACGCGTTGAGGGGCGACGTGTTGGTTGACGACATGGCCTAGAGCATGCCACCGGCAACTAGCCAGCGCTGATCTTTCCGTCGGCATCTCGACTGACGCTGCGGTTTACCCATTCGCCAATGCACATCGCTGCGGTGAGATCGGGGTCCGATGATGTGGCCCATGCGCGGCGACCGTCGGCCAAAAGGCACGACACGTTCGCGGTTTCGGGGACGCCGTCGCGATTGTGCATGACCGTGTACGCCTCGATGGTGACCTTGCCGGCTGCGTCGGCGCCGTCGGCGAGTTCGCGGCGGGGGAGTGCATCGATTTCGGCTTGCGGATCTGCGTGGCGAAACGCGCCCGCCGGTGGCTGCGTGCTGTACACGCCAAACGAGTGCTTGGTGGCGTAGCCGCCGTTGCCCCATACGAGTCCGTTGGTGCCAGCACCATCGCGGAGGTCGTTCATCGTTGTGGCGATGGCATGCATCACATAGTTGTTCCAAGGTCCGCCAGCAAACGGCAAGCCGCCGGTGCGGGTGAGCTGACGATCTAGTGATAGCCCCAACGACTTGGCGCCCAACTGAACCGCTGAAGGGAAGCAGCTGTAGAGGTCGACGATGTCGATGTCGTCGATGGTCAACCCTGCCAACTCGAGCGCCATCCGACCACCAAGCTCGACGGCTGGTGTCTTCGAGAAGCTGTAGCGGTTCGACATGAAGCTGTGTTCGTGGCAGTCGGCGCCCGAATGGATGAACACCCAACGGTCGCGAGGCACGCCCAGCGACTGTGCCTTCTCGACACTGCACATGATGAGCGCGGCGCCCATGTCGACGTCGTTGTTCGAGTTCATGTACTTCGTGTAGGGGAAGCCGATCATGCGGTTTGAGGGGCTTGGTGTGCGGATTTCTTCGGCCGTGCGTGCCTGCTGGCTCCAGGCATTGGGATTCTTTGCGGCGACCTCGCTGAAACGCGCCCAGAGTTCGCTGGTGATGAGCTCTTGTTCTTCGACAGTGCGACCGGCCGCGGCGCGAAGAGCGGTCTCAAACATGGGGTACACCTGAACGGGCATGAAGATGCCATGGGCGCGTTCGGTGGGATGGCTCATGTCGAGGTCTTTACCCATCACCGTTGGGATCTGAGTGTCGGGGGCCTTGGGCCAGTCGAACTCGATGCCGTCGCGCCGGGCGCGCATGCGGCTCCGCGACGCCTCGGCGCCGGTGAGGATGGCGATGTCGAGTTCGCCGTTTTGAATCTGCGTAGCGGTGGCGTTCACCAGTGTTTGCGGACTGTTGCCGCCGTTGGTTGTGAGTACCGTTTCGCGCGGGCTGAGGCCGAGTTGCTGGGCCAGCACAAAGGCCGGGTCGCCGTATCGCCACGTGAGCAAACTGATGACCCGAATCGAATCGGGATTCGGCGTCGAGGCCAAGCCTGCGTCGGCGGTGGCCCGCTCTACTGCATGGGCCATGAGTTGAACTGGGTGCAGAGCGTCGGCAAGTTGCGCGGCGTGGTGTGCATATTGGCCACCGCCGATGAGGACGGGGGTTCGTGGGTCGAGAGGCATAGGGGCTGAGGCTATGCGCAACTCTGCGTTAGGGGCGAGTGCAGCCCGCCGCTCTACACTCGACATGTGTCACGCATCGCCATTGGGTCTGATCATGCCGGCTTCGAACTGAAGGAGCACCTCGTGAAGGTGCTCGAGGCTGGCGGACACGTTGTCGACAACCACGGAACCCACACTGCCGAGAGTTGCGACTACCCACCCATCTGCGCTGGCGTCGGCCGCACTGTTCGCGATGGCGGCGCCGACTTCGGCATCGTGCTCGGCGGTAGTGGGCAGGGCGAGCAACTGGCTGCGAACAAGGTTCGTGGTGTGCGCGCAGCGCTCTGCAACGACCTCTACACCGCCCGCATGGCCCGTGAGCACAACAACGCGAACGTGCTCAGCATGGGCGCCCGAGTCGTTGGCGTCGGCCTTGCCGAGGAGATCGTTGCGTTGTTCTTGAAGACCCCGTTCGAAGGTGGTCGACACGAGCGTCGAGTCGCCCAGATCACCGAAATCGAAACCCAAGAATTCTTTCGTTGACGATTTGGCACGCGCCGTTTCGCAGCCCCACACAGGAGACACCACCACATGCCATGGCCATCTGAGATTGACCCTGACACAGAGGTATTCGACCTCATCGACCGCGAGGTCACGCGTCAGTCCACCGGACTGCAACTGATTGCCAGTGAGAACTTCACGTCGCCTGCTGTCATGCGGGCAACCGGCTCGGTGCTCACCAACAAGTACTCCGAGGGCTACCCGGGCAAGCGGTACTACGGCGGCAACGTAATCGTCGACGACATCGAGGCGCTTGCGATCTCACGAGTGAAAGAGCTGTTCGGAGCCGAGCACGCCAACGTGCAGCCACACAGCGGCGCAAGCGCAAACATGGCGGTCTATCTCGGTCTGCTTGAGCCGGGCGACACGGTGATGGGCCTCAGTCTTGATCACGGGGGCCATCTCACCCACGGTTCGCCCGTGAATGCGAGCGGCATCTTCTACAACTTCGTGTCGTACAAAGTTGACCCGAGCGACGAGCGCATCGACTACGACAAGATGCGCGATCTCGCGCTCGAGCATCGCCCCAAGATGATCGTTGCGGGCACCACCAGTTACCCGCGGCGGCTCGACCCCGAGGTCTTCAAGAGCGTCGCCGACGAAGTGGGCGCGCTGCTCATGTTCGATGTGGCTCACCTTGCTGGGCTCATCGCTGGCGGTGCTCATCCGAACCCGGTGCCGTATTCAGATGTCGTCACGTTCACTACGCACAAGACCTTGCGCGGGCCACGTGGTGGTTGCATTCTCTCGAAGGCCGAGCACGCCGCAAAGATCGACAAGGCCGTGTTCCCAGGTAGCCAAGGTGGTCCGCTCGAGCACGCCATCGCCGGCAAGGCCGTGGCCTTTCGCGAAGCCATGCACCCCAGCTTCCGAGAGTACGCGCAGCAGATTGTTGCAAATGCATCTTCTTTGGCCGCTGCCTTGGCGCATCAGGGTTTCCGCCTTGTGAGCGGTGGCACCGACAACCACTTGATGGTCGTCGACCTTCGCCCATTCGATGCCGAACTCACGGGCAAGCAAGCGCAGACCGTGCTCGACGAAGCGGGCATCACGCTCAACAAGAACAACGTTCCCAACGACACGCGCAGCCCGTTCGTTACCAGTGGCGTACGCATTGGCACGCCCAGCGTCACCACCCAGGGCATGAAAGAGCCAGAGATGGCGCAGATTGCTGCGCTGATCGCCGAGGCATTGCGCGGTCGCGACGACACCGCAGTTCTCGCCGATGTTCGCCAACGCGTCGCAGCGTTGTGCGCTCGTTTCCCTGTCTATTCCTGAGGCCCTCGTTCTTGGGGTGAGCGAACTAATGTCGTCCCGATGCCAGATACAGCCGCATACCTCATAGTTGGCGGATGCGCGGCTGGCACCACGTTTGTCCTCACCCCAGTTGTCATCAAGCTCGCCAACCGACTCGGTTGGGTCGTGGCTCCCGACGAGCGGCGCGTACACAAAGTGGCAACGCCCGATGTGGGCGGAATCGCAATGTTCATTGGCTTTGTTGTGGCGCTCGCCCTGAGCCGCCTGATGAATTCGTTCGATCCGCTGTACTCGCGAAACTCTGAGCCTCGCGGCGTTCTCATTGCGGCCGCCATCATTTTCGGCCTTGGCTTGCTCGACGACGTGCGCGACATCTCGGCGCCCGCCAAGGTGCTGGGCACCGTTCTGGCTGGAAGTGCATTGGTGTACTACGGCGTCACCATGTTCTATTTCCGCGTGCCGCGCGTTGACGTGTTCTTTCTTCCCGACGAGTGGGTTCCTTTCGTCACCATCGTGTGGCTACTCGGTATGACGCAGGCCATCAACCTGATTGATGGCCTCGACGGACTTGCTGCAGGCATTGTCGCGATCGCCTCCGGCGCGTTCTTTTTGTACAGCACCGAACTGCAGAGCAAAGGTCTGCTCGCCAAAGACAGCATTGGTCCGTTGGTGTGCATCATTGCCGTGGGCATCTGTCTTGGCTTCATGCCGCACAACTTCAATCCGGCCAAGATCTTCATGGGCGATGGTGGGGCGCTGTTGCTTGGGCTGCTGATGGCCTCCGCCACCAGCGTCGTCGGAGGCCGCGCCGACCCAGTCACTCAGCAACAGTTCGGTCAGTCGTACTTCTTCTTCGCCCCGTTGTTCATCCCGTTGTTCATCCTCGGTGTACCCATTCTCGACACGCTGTTCGCCATCATTCGCCGCACCAGTCGGGGACAAGGGTTGGCGACGGCCGACAAGGGCCACCTGCACCACCGCTTGATGAACTTGGGTCACGGCCAGCGCCGCAGCGTGTTGATTTTGTGGCTCTGGACAGCCTTGCTGTCGGCGTTTGTTCTCTATCCGGTGTTCACCACCGGTGGCGCCTCGCTCGCCACATTGGGCGTGATGGCGCTCGGCTTAGGCCTCTACACGGTGTTGCATCCCGAGGTCCGCCGCAATCGCGCATTGCGTGCTGAGAACCACGACTCCGAATTGGAGAAGTCCGAAACCGGACGCTAGATTGTTCCCGCATTCACAAGCGCTCCGACACCGCCGTCGAAGCAGCGTGAGCACACCACACGACATGGACCTCCGCCCCCGCAAACGCGTGAACACCACCGACGGCCTCGGCCGTGGCATGGAGTTTGCCATTCTCGTGATGTTGTTCTTGGGCCTCGGTTATGGCCTCGATACATGGTTCGGTACCAAGCCCGTCTTCATGATCGTGTTTGTGGTGCTCGGACTCGTGGGGCAGTTCGCCAGCATGTGGTACGGCTACGACGCACGCATGAAAGACCTCGAGGCGCAGCGACGCGACAGCAGCCGCGCCAGTAAGGCGGCGGTTCGGTGATGACCGATACATCGTCCCCCATGACCACTCGCTTCGAGGGCGCTGCCCCCGAGGTCGAAGTGTCTCGCGACATGATCCGTCGGGGCCTCATCGTTGGGCCGGGTCTCATCGCGTTATGCGGCATCATTTGGTCGATGGCTGGCGTTGCATCGTCGGCCTACGCGCTGGCGTTGGTGCTCATCAACTTCGGCATCGCCGCAGGTCTCATCGCTGTTACCGCTCGAATTTCACTCGGACTGATGATGGGTGCCATTCTGTTCGGGTACCTGATCCGTTTGGCGATGCTTTTCTTGGCCGTGTATCTGGTCAAAGATGCCGGCTGGATTTCGCGTCCAGCCCTCGGATTGACAATCATCGTGTCGCACCTCGGTCTCCTCGCATGGGAACTGAAGTACGTCGCTGCCTCGCTGGCTTACCCCGGCCTTAAACCATCTCGCTCGCACTGAGAGGAACCGATCAACAGTGTTCGGTCTTGAATTTCCACCAATTAACGAAATCCTGCGCTGGCACGACGTCTTTTCGTCGTTCAACAAGATCTCGCTCATCGCCGTTGCCGCAGCGGTGATTGGCAGCATCGTGTTTTTGCTTGCCGGCAGCAAGGACGCCACAGTGGCGCCTACTGGCATTCGCAACTTGGCCGAGACCTCGGTTGAGTTCATCGAAGACAGCGTCATCATGCAAACAATGGGCAAAGAGGGGCTCGCTTGGACCCCGTTCTTGCTCAGCCTGTTCGTGTTCATCTTCTTGTGCAACCTCACCGGCATCGTGCCGATCTTGCAGATGCCCGCCACGGCGCGTATCGCCATCCCGTTGTTCTTGTCGCTCTTGGTGTGGCTGATCTTCATCGGTACCGGCCTCAAGCACCAAAAGCTCAGCTACTTCACTCACCTGCTCTGGCCCCCTGGCGTGCCAGTGGCATTGAAGCCACTCGTGGGCCTCATTGAGTTCTTCTCCACGATCATTGTTCGCCCACTGTCGCTCACCGTGCGACTCTTCGCGAACATGCTCGCTGGTCACATCCTGCTGGTCACGTTTGCATTGCTCAGCGAGGCAATGTTCCAGGCCAGAACCCACGTGCCGATTCTCACCATCGGCGGCATCTTGCCGTTCTTCATGCTGGTGTTCCTCACCGCATTCGAAGTGCTCGTGGTCTTCTTGCAGGCGTACATCTTCACCATCTTGACCGCTGTTTATATCGCTAGCTCGACACACGCCGAGCACTAACCCATCTCCCACAGAGAAACCAACACAGGAGAATCCATCCCATGGAAGCAATTTCACACATCGCTGCAGCAGCCCTTACCGGCGACGAGCAGAAGAAGGCCAACGCAGCGATCGGTGCCGGTTTTGCCTACGGCATCGCCGCAATCGGACCTGGCATCGGCATTGGCTACATCGTCGGCAAGTCCGTCGAAGCCATGGCTCGCCAGCCTGAGGCCGCCGGCATGGTGCGTACCACCATGTTCCTCGGCATCGCGTTTACTGAAGCACTGGCCCTCATCGGCTTCGTGGTCTTCATCCTCATCGGCCTCTAAATCCATCCGTCCACCCACTCCCACAAGGAGCTGACGTGCTGACAGCCGTCGTCACCCAGTCGGGTTCAGCAATCACGGTGCATCTTGCATCCGTGCCGCCGAACTCAACTGCAGAACAGACAATTACCGCAGAGACCGTTCCCTCAGACGCCGCTGTAGCCACACCCTTGGCTGCAACCGCTGAAGGCTCGGCCACTGGAGCAACGGTCGAAGTGAACCCAGGTCCGAGCCCCATCGCGCCCGAGCTCAAAGAAGTTGCTTGGGGTGGCGGATCCTTCGTGGTCTTCGCCGTGCTCATGCGCTTCGTGCTGTACCCACGTCTCAAGAAGGGTATGGATGCCCGCTATGCCGGTATCCGCTCTTCGCACGAGGGTGCCGACGCAACACGCGCCGAGGCCAAGGCCGAAGTCGCGGGTTACGAAGCACAGCTCGCTGGTGTGAAGGCCGAGGCAGCAGCTCACATCGATGCAGCTCGCCAGACCCTCGAAACCGAACGTGCCGCCAAGTTGGCTGCAGTTGGTGCCGAGATCGCCGAGCAGCGTGCAGCGGCATCGGCCGCCAACGATGCAGCGCGTCAAGCGGTGCAGGCACAGATCGAGTCGGCTGTTGGCGATGTCAGCGGCCGGGCGATCGAGCTTGCTGTTGGCACCAAGCCTGACGCGGCCGTTGTGAGCCGAGTCGTTCTCGAAGTCATGAGCGCAGGGGTCGCACGATGAACACATTGATTCGCATCGCCCATCTCGTCACGAGTACGGGCGAGCCACCTCGCCAAGACAGCCAAGGCATCACCACGAAGTCGTGGATTCTGCCCGAAAAGGCCGAAATGATCTACGGCATTCTTGCCGCACTGATCATCTTTGCTCTGCTGATCAAGTTCGCCGGCCCCACCATCAAAAAGGGCATGGCAGCACGCACCGCGCGTATCCAAAAAGAACTCGACGACGCAGCCTCCGACAAGGCGTCGGCAGCCACCGAGGCCGCTGGCATTCGCCAGGCCAAGGGCGACATTGGCGCCGAGCGCCAGCGTTTGCTCGCCGATGCTGCGTTGCAGGCCGACGCAATGTTGGCCGATGGTCGCACTCGTCTCGAGGCCGAAGTAGCCGAGCTCAAGGCTCGCGCAATTGCCGACATCGACACCGCTCGTGGCCGCAGCGCCGACGAACTGCGCGGCGAGATCGCCCGCTTGTCGGCTACCGCCGCCGAACGAGCAGTCACTGAGTCGATCAACGATGCAACGCATCAGGACTTGATCGAAGCATTCATCCAGAAAGTGGGTGCCTCCGCATGAGCGACGCACGTATTGAGGGCTATGCCCGGGCGCTGTTCGAAATCGCTCGCGCCGAGGGCTCGCTTGATGAGGTCGAAGACGAGTTGTTCCGTTTTGCCCGCAGCTACGAAAGTAGCGAGGCTTTGCGCAGCGCTCTCACCGACGAGATGATTCCTGCCGCCAAGCGTCAGGCCATCATCGAAGATCTCATCGGCGGCAAGGCCACTGCAACAACCACTCAGTTGGTCAGCATGGTCGTGGGTTCAGGTCGCGGTCGCGACCTTCCCGCAATCATCGATCAACTCGTTCTTCGCGCCAGTAGCGCCAAGAACCTCGAGGTGGCCGAGGTGCGTAGCGCCGTGGCGCTCAGCGCCGACCAGCAGACCCGACTCGCAGCCGCGTTGGCCAACGCCACCGGCAAGCAAGTGAATCTAAAAGTAGTCGTCGATCCTTCCGTACTCGGAGGAATCGTCGCCACTGTGGGCGACACCGTCATTGACGGCAGCGTCCGTACCCGCCTCGACCAGTTGAAGGCCCGGCTCTAAGAGCCGGACACCATAGGAAACGGAAACGACATGGCAGAGCTCACGTTGAGCGCCGGCGACATCGCCGCAGCACTGAAGAAGAACCTCGAGGGCTTTGAGCCCTCACTTGAAGCCCGCACCGTTGGTCGCGTGGCCGAAGTTGGCGACGGTATTGCCCGCGTCACCGGCTTGCCCGACTGTGGCGTGAACGAACTCCTCGAGTTCGCCGATGGTTCGGTGGGCTTGGCCCTCAACCTCGACGAGCACTCGATTGGTGCCGTTGTTCTCGGCAACGCCGACGCCATCGAAGAGGGCCAGCCTGTGAAGGCAACCGGCCGCATCTTGTCGGTGCCGGTGGGCGACGCAATGCTTGGCCGCGTGGTCAACGCACTGGGCGTGCCCATCGACGGCAAGGGCGACATCATCGGCAGCATTCAGCGCCGAGTCGAGATTCAGGCGCCTGGCATCATGGGTCGCAAGCCCGTGCATGAGCCACTGCAGACCGGTATCAAGTCGATCGACGCCATGACCCCAATCGGCCGTGGCCAGCGTCAGCTCATCATTGGCGACCGCAAGACCGGCAAGACCACCGTTGCCATCGACGCGATCATCAACCAGCGTGGTCTCGGCGTGAAGTGCATCTACGTAGCCATCGGTCAGAAGGGCTCCACCATTGCCCAGACCGTTGAGACGCTTCGTCAGTACGGCGCGATGGAGTACACCGTTGTCGTGGCAGCACCGGCCAGCGAGCCAGCGCCCTTCAAGTACCTCGCCCCCTACGGCGGTTGCGCGATGGGTCAGCATTGGATGGAAAACGGTGAGCATGCGCTCATCGTGTACGACGACCTCTCGAAGCAGGCCGAGGCATACCGTCAGGTATCGCTCTTGCTCCGCCGCCCACCAGGCCGCGAGGCCTACCCCGGCGACGTGTTCTACCTTCACAGCCGTTTGCTCGAGCGTGCCGCCAAGTTGAGCGACGAGCGCGGCGCAGGCTCGCTCACCGCCTTGCCGGTCATCGAGACCAAAGCAGGCGACGTGTCGGCCTACATTCCAACCAACGTGATTTCGATCACCGACGGTCAGGTCTACTTGCAGGACAACTTGTTCAAGTCGGGTGTGCGTCCTGCCGTAGACGTGGGCATCTCGGTGAGCCGAGTGGGTGGCGCTGCGCAGATCAAGTCGATGAAGACCGTCAGCGGCACACTCAAGCTCGATCTTGCTCAGTTCCGTGAGCTCGAAGCCTTCGCTACGTTTGGTTCCGAACTCGACGCGATCTCCAAGGCTCAGCTCGAGCGTGGTTACCGCCTCGTTGAGTTGCTGAAGCAGCCGCTCAACAGCCCAATGCCAGTAGAAGAGCAAGTGGTCGTTGTGTTCGCCGGCACCAAGGGTTACCTCGACAACCTGCCCGTGTCCGATGTGCGTCGCTTTGAATCGGGCTTGCTCGACTTCATGCGTACCCGCAACGCCGGTGTGCTCGCCGCAATGCGCGCCAACCCGAAGGCCGATGTTCCTGCCGAACTTGGCGATCTGGTTGCTGCCTTCAAGGCACAGTTCCTCGCCGCCGATGCCGACGCCGCAGCTGCTCGCGCTGCCGACCCCACAGCCACCGATGCCGGTGAAGTGGGCGAAGCACACAGCGACAAGACCCTGGCAACGGAGTGATCTAGATGGCCGGCGGTCAGGAGCGCATTCTTCGCGGACGCATTCGCAGCGTCCAGGCAACGAAGAAAATTACGCGCGCCATGGAACTCATCGCAGCGTCGCGCATTGTGAAAGCACAATTGCGCGTGCAGGCCGCAGTTCCATATAGCGATCAGATCACCGAGGTCGTCAAAGACCTCGCTGCAGCAGGCGCAGGCCGTGGTGCTCCGTTGCTCGTTGGTCGTGGCGAGGTCAAGAAGACCTGTTACGTGATCATCAGTGCCGACCGCGGTCTGTGCGGCGGTTACAACACCGGCGTGCAGCGTGCGGCCGAAGGCGAAATCAAAGTCGATGTGCTCGGTGGCCTTGGCTACGAGATCGTCACCGTGGGTCGCAAAGCCGACAACTACTTCCGCTTCCGTGGCTACAACCGCAACGCGTCCTTTGGTGGCTTCAGCGAGAACCCCACCTACGACCATGCCCGTGAGATTGGCAAGCACGTTGTGGGTTTGTTCGAGAGCGGCGAAGTCGACAAGGTGCTGCTGGTCTACACCCGCTTCATCTCGGCCGGCAGCCAAGAGGTCGTGTTGCGGCCACTGGTGCCACTCGAAACCGAAACAGTCGAAGGTGGCGACGCCAAGCCCACAGGTGGCGGCGGCGACTACGAGTTTGAGCCAGATCCCGAGACCATTCTCGAGACGCTGCTTCCTCGATACGTCGAAGCCCGTATCTACGCAGCGTTGCTCAACGCAGCAGCCAGCGAGCATGCGTTCCGTCAGCGGGCAATGAAGAGCGCCACCGACAATGCCGAGGAACTCATTAAGAGCCTCGCCCGAATCATGAACCGCGCCCGCCAGGACTCAATCACCACCGAGATCATGGAAATTGTCAGCGGCGCCGAAGCACTCGGCACTGGCAAGGCCACCAATGTCCGCTACGTCGATCTTGACGACAGCGAAAATACCCAATCAGCGAACGCACTTGTGTCCTCCGCAGGCACAAACAACGCGAACGACCTCTGAGCAGACGAGCCAAGAAAGCACAAGGAACCAACAGCCATGACCATGACTGAAACAGATCGCAAAGACGGTCGCGTTGTCGGCATTGCCGGCCCGGTGATCGACGTTGAGTTCCCTCGAGGCGCCCTGCCCGAGTTGAACCATGCCGTCGAGTTCACCGTCAACGTCGACGGCAAGCCCGTTATCGTGCTCGCCGAAGTTGCTCAGCAACTCGGCAACGGTCGCGTTCGCGCCGTTTGCCTCAAGCCAACCGACGGTCTCACCCGTGGTACCCCAGTGCGCAACACCGGCCGTGGCATCAACGTGCCCGTCGGTAACCGCACCTTGGGTCACGTCTGGAACGTGTGGGGCGAAGTACTCGACGGCGACAACGCAGACTTCGCCGATGTCGAGCGCTGGGACATCCACCGTCCAGCCCCCGATTTCGATGCGCTCGAGCCATCGAAGCGCTTGTTCGAAACAGGCATCAAGGTCATCGACCTGCTCACCCCATACGTGGCCGGTGGAAAGATCGGTCTGTTCGGTGGTGCCGGCGTCGGCAAAACCGTGCTCATTACCGAGATGATCCGTCGCGTGGCTCAGAACCACGGTGGTGTGTCGGTGTTCGCCGGTGTTGGCGAGCGCACCCGTGAGGGCACCGACTTGATGCTCGAAATGGAAGAGTCGGGCGTGTTCGAAAAGGCCGCCCTCGTATTCGGCCAGATGGACGAACCACCTGGAGTCCGGCTTCGCGTCGCTCTCTCAGCCCTCACCATGGCCGAGTACTTCCGCGACGTTCAGAACCAGGACGTGTTGTTGTTCGTCGACAACATCTTCCGTTTCGTGCAGGCTGGATCCGAAGTGTCCACCCTGCTCGGCCGTATGCCATCGGCCGTGGGCTACCAGCCCACGCTCGCCGACGAAATGGGCCAGCTGCAGGAGCGCATCACTTCGACCCGTGGCCGTTCGATTACATCGCTGCAGGCCGTGTACGTGCCCGCCGACGACTACACCGACCCGGCTCCGTTCACCACGTTCACCTTCCTCGATGCAACCACCGAGCTCAGCCGTCAGATCGCCTCGTTGGGTATCTACCCAGCCGTCGACCCGTTGGCATCGACCTCGACCATCTTGTCTCCCGAGGTCGTGGGCGAGCGTCACTACCGTGTTGCTCGTCGCGTGCAGGAAATCCTCCAGCGCTACAAGGAACTTCAGGACATCATCGCCATTCTCGGTCTCGACGAACTGTCCGAAGAGGACCGCCTCACCGTGTCACGTGCACGTAAGGTGCAGCGCTTCTTGAGCCAGCCGTTCTATGTGGCCGAGGTTTTCACGGGCGTCAGCGGCGAGACCGTGCCAGTCAACGAAACCGTCGAGAGCTTCGAAGCAATCGTCAACGGCGAACTCGACTCGGTTCCTGAGCAGGCGTTCTTGAACGTCGGCGGCGTTGAGCAAGTGCTTGCTAAGGCCAAGGCCTTGCAGGAAGGCGCAGCCTGAT
>JBAXHD010000031.1:0-32336 GCA_037139095.1 Actinomycetota bacterium | reverse complement strand
ATGCGGTCGAGGAACCAACGATCGTGGCTGATGACCACGGCGCAGCCGGGGAAGTTCTCGAGTGCGGTTTCGAGCGCGCGCAATGTGTCGACATCGAGATCGTTGGTGGGTTCGTCGAGCAGCAACAAGTTGCCGCCGGTCTTGAGCAACTTGGCGAGGTGCACTCGGTTGCGCTCGCCGCCCGAAAGATCGCCAACTCGCTTTTGTTGGTCGCTGCCTTTGAAGTTGAAGCTGGCCACATAGGCGCGGCCGTTGATCTCGCGGTTGCCCACCTTCATGTGTTCGATGCCGTCGGTGATTTCTTCGTACACGGTGGCGTCGTCGTTGAGGCTGTCGCGACTCTGGTCTACGTAGGCCATCTGCACGGTGTCGCCGATGGTCACGGCTCCCGAATCGACTGGCTCTTGGTTGGTGAGCATCTTGAACAGGGTTGTCTTGCCGGCACCGTTGGGGCCAATGATTCCCACAATGCCCGCCTTGGGCAGGCTGAACGACAGGTCTTCGATGAGCAGTCGGTCGCCGAACGCTTTGCTGAGATGGTTGACCTCGATCACCGTGTCGCCAAGGCGATTGCCGGCAGGGATCATGATCTCAAGACGATCTGGGCCGCGCTCGGCGGCTTCGGCCTCCGACTGCAAACGGTCGTACGCGCTGAGTCGGGCCTTGCCCTTGGCCTGGCGGGCCTTGGGCGACATGCGCACCCACTCGAGTTCGCGCTCGAGGGTTCGGCGACGGTTCTCATTGCTCTTCTCTTCGCGGGCCATGCGCTCTTGCTTTTGCTCGAGCCAGCTCGAGTAGTTGCCTTCGAAAGGAATGCCCTTGCCGCGGTCGAGTTCGAGAATCCACTTCGCCACGTTGTCGAGGAAATAGCGATCGTGGGTGATGGCAACGACGGTGCCGTTGTAATCCTTGAGGAACCGCTCGAGCCACTCGACGCTCTCGGCATCGAGGTGGTTGGTGGGTTCGTCGAGCAGCAACAGATCGGGGTGGCTCAGCAGCAACCGGCACAGCGCAACGCGGCGACGCTCGCCGCCGCTGAGTGTGGTGACATCGGCATCGTTTGGCGGGCAACGCAGCGCGTCCATTGCGATCTCTACGTTGCGCTCGAGGCTCCACGCATCGGTGGCGGCGATCTTGTCTTCGAGCTCGGCCTGTAGGGCGCCGATCTTGTCGTAGTCGGCATCGGGGTCGGCCCACATTGCCATTACTTCGTTGTATCGATCGAGTACGCCCTTCACCTCGGCGACACCATCCATCACGTTGCCGAGCACATCTTTGGCAGGATCGAGCTGTGGCTCCTGGGACAGATAACCAACTGTGAAGCCAGGAGTGAGCCGGGCCTCGCCGCTGAACCCGTCGTCGAGGCCGGCCATGATGCGCAACAGGCTCGACTTGCCGGCGCCGTTGGGGCCGAGCACACCGATCTTCGCGCCGGGATAGAACGACAACGAGATGTTCTCGAGCACCGTGCGATCTGGTGGATAGTGACGGGCGAGTTTGTAACAGGTGTAAATGTATTCGTGGGCCATGGCGTCGCACAGACTAGCGCGGCGCCGGTCGGCGGCTTCAGTGGTTCGCGTTCTCGCGGATTTGCGGTGATAGGTTCCCGTTCATTGGTTTCAACAATATGAGGGGGTTGCTCACATGGAGCTTCTGACGCGAACAGGTTTGACATTCGGATTCCGCTGGCTGCACATTTTGGCCGGCATCACGTGGATAGGCCTGCTCTATTACTTCAACTTCGTGCAAGTGCCAGCGTTTGCTGCTTTTGGCGACGAGGGCAAGGCACGCAACATTGCTATCGACAAGGTCGCGCGTCGGGCGCTGTGGTGGTTCCGCTGGGCATCAGTGGCAACCCTCATCACCGGCTTGATGATCGTTGGCATCACCCAGAACTACATGAAGAAGTTCATGGCCGATGGCAGCGCCAGCGGCATTGGGCCCAATGCCTCGATCTTCGTGGGCATGGTGCTCGGTATCTTGATGGCCGCCAACGTGTGGATGGTTATCTGGAAGAACCAGAAGGTCGTTCTGGCCAACGCATCGAATGTGCTGTCCGGTGGCGAAGCCAATCCAGCCGCTGCTGGCGCAGGCCGCTCGGCGCTGCTTGCTAGCCGTCAGAACATGATCTTCTCGATCAGCATGTTGTTCTTCATGGTCGGCACCTCGCACTTCTACTCAGTCTTCAACGAGGCCACTGCTGGCAAGGCATGGACCTTCGTGCTGATTGCATTTGCAATCATCGCGGTGCTCGAGCTCAACGCCCTCGGCATTCTCGGCGGCAAGGCCAACACCAACAAGTTGCTCTGGCCATACGAGAGCCACAAGAACGCACTCATCTCGGCATTCAGCCTGTGGGTCGTGCTGTGGATTCTCAGCGAGATCTTGCTGAAGAAGTAAGTCGCTCACATCGTTCGAATCCAAGGCCGCCCTTCGGGGCGGCCTTGGTCGTTTTCTGACGACCTGCGCGCGGCTACGGTCATGCACAGCTACCGGGGGTGCTTGATGAAGTCAGACAGCGCAGTCGAAACACGCCGATCGTTCTGCCGGTTTTGCCATGCCGGATGTGCGATTGATGTCGACGTTGATGTCGATGCGAATCGCGTGGTCGCCGTGCGCGGAGTGCTCGACGACCCGATGTACGAGGGCTACACGTGCATCAAAGGTCGCCACCTCGGCGATCAGCATCATCACGATGCGCGCCTCTACAACAGCGTGAAGAAGATCGATGGCTCGTTCGTATCGATCTCAACCTCGACAGCGTTTGATCAGATCGCTCAACGCTTGGCAGGCCTCATCGAGCGTCATGGACCGCGAACGCTTGCCACCTACTGCGGCACCGCAGCGTTTCAAAACGCAGCCGGTCTTCCGGTCGCCAAAGCGTTTCATCGAGCCATCGGGTCACCGAGTTTTTACACGTCGGTCAGCATCGATCAACCGGCGAAGTATGTGGCTCCAATGCGTCACGGTTCATGGCAGGCCGGCGTGCAGCCATTCGAGTCGAGTGCCGTTGCAATGGTCATTGGGTGCAACACATTGGTCAGTGCCTACAGCTTTCCGGGCGGGCTACCCAGCTTCAATCCGCTCGTGCGTTTGCGCCGAGCAAAAGCGAATGGGCTACGCCTCATCGTTATCGATCCGCGCTACACCGAGTTGGCGCAATATGCCGACCTGTTCTTGCAGGTGAGGCCCGGCGAGGACCCCACGTTGCTGGCGGGCATCATTCGCGAGATTCTCGCCAATGATGCAATCGATCGTGAGTTTGTGTCGCAATGGGTCAATGGCCTTGCCGAGCTTGCGCGTGCTGTCGAACCATTCACACCCGACTACGTAGCTCATCGTGCGGGTGTTCCTGCCGATCAGGTGCGCGAGGCAGCGCGTGTGTTCGCCACAGGACCCACCGGATCCGTCAGTACTGGCACCGGCCCAAACATGGCGCCGCACAGCACGTTGACTGAGCACCTCAGCCTGTGCCTCAACACGTTGTGCGGTCGATACGTACGCGCTGGCGAAGCGTTACTGAATCCCGGGGGAGTCCTCACCGCTTCGGCGCCGATTCGCGCTCAAGTGAATCCGCCGATGCCACAGGCGTTGCACCGCGGTGCCCCGCAGCGCGTGCGCGACCTCTACATCCACCATGGCGAGGCACCCACCAGCACTCTCGCCGACGAGATGTTGCTCGAGGGCGAGGGCCAGGTGCGCGCACTGCTCACCATCGGAGGTAATCCGGTGGTGGCGTGGCCCGACCAGCGCAAAACTGTTGAGGCATTGCGCTCGCTCGATCTGCATGTGGTTATTGACGCCCAGATTTCCGCAACTGCGCAGTTGGCGCATTATGTGATTGCCAGCACGCTGAGCCTCGAGCGGCCCGATCTGCCCACCTCGATCGACCCATGGTTCGGCGAGGCGTATACCAACTACACGCCAGCCGTCATCGAACCTGCGCCAGAGATGCGCCAAGAGTGGCAGTTGTACACCGAATTGGCGGCGAGATTGGGTGTCACTCTTTCGCTGCCCGGTGGCGATATCGCGCCGGGGGCCGCCGCTACCGCCGACGACATTCTCGACCTCATTTACGTGCGATCAAAGGTTCCGCTCAGCGAACTTCGCGAACAGCACGGCGGCCGCATGTATCCCGAACTGGCGACGGTGGCGCAACCCGCTGAAGCGTCGGCTGCTGCTCGGCTCGAACTCGCCCCCGAGGGCATCGAGCGCGAACTCGCCGATGTGCTCGCCGAGCAAACGAGTGCCGAAGTGATCGCTGGCTTCGATGCGACTCGACACACTTTTCGGCTCACCAGTAGGCGGCTCAAGAGCGTGTTCAACTCAAGCGGACGCGAGTTGCCCGCGCTGCGCGATAAAGAGGGCACCAACTTCGCGCACATGCACCCCGACGATCTCGTCGCGATTGGTGTTGCTGGCGGCGACACAGTGGAGTTGGCCTCACCTCGAGGCGCTATTCGCGCCATCGTGAAAAGCGCGCCCGACGTGCGTCAGGGAACGGTCTCAATGGCACATGCGTGGGGCGGACTGCCCGACACTGAGAGCGATGTGGCCGTGTTTGGTTCGACAACCTCGATGCTTGTCGACACCGCAAGCGGCTACGACCCGTTTACGGGCATTCCAGTAATGAGCGCGATTCCTGTGCAGGTTCGGGCTGTTCGTGGCTAGCGGTCACTTGACAGTGAGCGTGGCCTTCATTGCGTTGTGGCCTGGCACGGTGCAGATCACCTTGTAGGTGCCCGCCACAAACGTGATGTCGGCCTCTGTCTTTGAGCCACTCTTTACGACCTCAAGATCCTTGGCGACCGACTTGCCGTCGGTGCCGATGAAGGCGAGTGTGTGGCGCTGGCTGTCGCGGTTCTCGTAGACCACATGCACGACGCCGGCGGTAGCCGTGTAGTTGGCCGCATCGAACTTGAGGCCGGGTCCCGAGAAGACCTGCAGGGTTACCGGCACAGGGGCTGCGGTGGTTGTTGTCTCGCCGGACGAACTGCCGGGTGTGGTGCCGCTTGAGCCGGTTGTTGTCACTGCGGCATCTGTAGAAGCTGGCGCCGACGACGACACAGTTGAACCGCTGCTTGAGCACGCACCGAGCGCCACGATGGCAATGCCGGCGACGAACATATTGGAGACGGACATTCGGGGGAGCGTGCGAATCTTCATGCGGCGATTATATAAGTAGTCGCTTATTAAAATCAAAGTGTCCGATGTCTCACTGTTGGTTCATGAGCGTCGGCGTGTGTCCGTGCCCGTTCGATCCGGCGCGGGCGGGTACGATCACGAACTGATGTCATCGAAACAAGAATCTGGTCAAACGTTCGGCGCGAACTCGTGGTTGGTCGACGAAATGTACGAGCAATACCGAGCTGACCCCAGCGCAGTCGGCGATGCATGGCAGGAGTTCTTCTCCGATTACAAGCCCGGCGCATCGCCCGACCCAGCAACAAGCTTCGGCGCTCCGGCGTCGCCTGCAGCGCCCGCCACGCTTGCCCCTGCGGCCCCTGTGGCACCCGCGGTGTCGCCAGTTGCTGCTACGTCATCGGCGCCAGTGGCGGCGACCGCTGTAACGGCAGCGGCGGGCGATGTTGGCGAAGCACTTCGCGGTGCCAGTGCAGCCATTGCGGCCAACATGGAACGCAGCCTCACGGTGCCAACCGCAACAAGCTTCCGCAATGTGCCCGCCAAGTTGCTCGAGGTCAACCGCAAGGTGATCAACGGCTACCGCACTCGCGTTGGCCAGAGCAAGATCAGCTTCACCCACCTCATCGGTTACGCCATCGCTCGCGCCATTGGCGACACCGTGCCGCAGATGAATAACACCTACGCCGTCGATGCCGATGGTAAGCCGCGCATCATTCGTAACGGCGCAGTGCAGATGGGTCTCGCGGTTGATGTTGCCAAATCCGATGGTGGCCGCACCTTGGTGGTGCCCGTGCTGCGCGACGCAAACACGCTCAACTTCGAACAGTTCCTCGCTGCCTACGAGGAGATCATTCGCAAGGTCAAGTCGAACAAACTCACCGTTGCCGATTTCCAAGGCGCCACGATCACGCTCACCAATCCAGGCACCATCGGCACCGTGCAGAGCGTGCCGCGCCTGATGCCGGGCCAAGGTGTCATCGTTGGTGTTGGCAGCATCGATTACCCGGCCGAGTTTCAGGGCAGTGATGAGCGCACGCTCGGCTCGCTTGGTGTGAGCAAGGTCGTGACCGTTACGAGCACCTATGACCACCGCATCATTCAAGGTGCCGAAAGTGGCATGTTCTTGAAGCGTGTGCACGAACTGCTCATGGGTGAGCACGGTTTTTACGAGAGCGTGTTCAGCGATCTCAGCGTGCCGTACGAAGCGGTGAAGTGGCGCACCGACATCAACCCGAGCAACAGCGAAGACGCGATGTTGCACAAGCAGATGCAAGTGGCAACGCTGATCCGCGTGCACCGCGTGCGTGGGCATCTCATTGCCGACCTCGATCCGCTTCGTTGGAAGCAACCAAAGATGCCCATCGAACTCGATCCGGCAACGTACGGGCTCACCATCTGGGACCTCGAGCGCGAGTTCCTTACCGGTGGTGTCGGCGGAGTCGAAAAGCAGCCGCTCGGCGAACTGCTCGGCGTGCTGCGCGACGCGTATTGCCGCACCATCGGCATCGAGTACATGCACATTCAAGACACCGAAGAGCAGCGCTGGATTCAGAGCAAGGTCGAAGGTGTTCAGTTCACCGCCTCGAAGGAAGAGAAGCGCCGAATCCTCGATCGCCTCAACGCTGCCGAGGCATTCGAAAAGTTCCTCGCCACCAAGTACGTGGGCGCCAAGCGTTTTGGTCTCGAGGGGGCCGAGTCGGCAATCCCGATTCTCGACTCGATCCTTACCGGCGCTGTCGATGCCGGCCTCGATTCAGCGGTTCTGGGCATGGCTCATCGCGGTCGGCTCAACGTGCTCGCCAACCTGATGGGCAAGAGCTACGACCAGATCTTCAAAGAGTTCGAAGGCCATGTTGACCCCACCTCGGTGCAGGGCTCGGGCGACGTGAAGTATCACCTTGGCGCAGTGGGCAAGTATCAGAGCCCGAGTGGTTCCGAGATCAAAGTTGAGCTCGCCGCGAACCCCAGCCACCTTGAGACCGTCGACCCAATCGTGTTGGGCATGGTGCGCGCCAACCAAGACCGCATCGAGCCGCCAGGGTCGTACCTGTCGCTGCCGATCTTGATCCATGGCGATGCGGCGTTCGCCGGCCAAGGTGTGGTTGCCGAGTGCCTCGCGATGAGCGACATCAACGGCTACCGAGTGGGCGGCACGATTCACCTCATCATCAACAACCAGATCGGGTTCACCACCAGCCCCAAGTTCGCGCGCAGTTCGCTGTATTGCAGCGATGTCGCCAAGACCGTGCAAGCGCCGATCTTCCATGTGAACGGCGATGACCCAGAGGCGTGCCTTCATGTGGCTCGGCTTGCGTTCGAGTATCGCCAGCGGTTCCACAAAGACGTTGTCATCGACATGGTGTGTTACCGGCGCCAGGGTCACAACGAAGGCGACGACCCGAGCTACACCCAGCCGCTCATGTACAAGGCAATCGCCGAGCGTCGCAGCATTCGCAAGCTCTACGTTGAGGCGCTTGTGAAGCGTGGCGAGCTCACCGTAGAAGAAGCCGAGAGCGTGCTCATCGACTTCCAGAGCAAGTTGCAGGTGGCGCTCGACGAGACTCGTGCCCATGCCCCCGAAGTGGTCAAGGTGGCCAAGCCGCCGCTTCCTGTCGGAGTTCTTCCACACATTGAAACCGGCGTCGAGCGCGCCAAGCTCGACGCAATCTTCGATCACCTCACTGCGTACCCCGAAGGCTTCACGCCGCATCCAAAGTTGATGCGGCAGTTTGAGAACCGAGCCACGTTGTACCACGAGGGCAACCAGGTTGATTGGGCCACCGGCGAGGCGCTGGCTATCGGCTCGCTCGTGATGGCCGGCACGCCGGTGCGGTTCTCTGGCGAGGACTGCCGGCGCGGCACGTTCAGCCAGCGGCATGCTGCGCTCATCGATTACGAGAACGAAGAGAACTGGGTTCCGCTCGCCGATCTGCCCGGTTCGCAGGCCAAGTTCTGGATTTATGATTCGCTGCTCAGCGAATACGCGGCACTCGGATACGAGTACGGATATGCGCACATCAACCACGACACGTTGGTGCTGTGGGAGGCGCAGTTCGGCGACTTCGTCAACGGAGCGCAGATCATCATTGACCAATACATCGTGGCTGCCGAACACAAGTGGGGCCAGGGCAACGGATTGGTGCTCTTGCTGCCACACGGCTTCGAGGGTCAAGGTCCAGAGCACAGCTCGGCTCGCATCGAGCGCTTCTTGCAATCATGCGCCGAAGACAACATTCAGGTCTGCAACGCCACCACCGCAGCGCAGTACTTCCACCTGTTGCGGCGCCAAGCGATTCGCGAGGTGCGCAAGCCATTGGTGTTGTTCACTCCAAAGTCGGCGCTGCGTATTGCCCAGACCCGCTCGACTGTCGACGAACTTGCCACCGGATCATTCCAAGAAGTACTCGACGATCCAACTCCAGGCCTCGACAAGAACGCCGTGAAACGCTTGGTGTTCTGCAGCGGCAAAGTTGCCTGGGATGCACTGGCCGAGCGTGACAAGCGCAACACTGCGGCCGCTGTCATTCGCATCGAGCAGCTGTACCCGTTCCCGGCCGATCAGATGCTGGGAATGCTCGAGCACTATCCCAACGCTCGCGAGTTGGTGTGGCTGCAAGAAGAGCCAGAGAACATGGGGCCATGGAACTTCGTTGAGGCTCGCGTGTGGCGTGTGAAAGAGCGTGGCTACGACCTTCGCCACGTTGCTCGTGTAGAGAGCGGCAGCCCGGCTACGGGCTCAAAGACGATTCACGATCAAGAACTCGCCGACTTGATGGACGAAACCTTCGGCGGTTTGTGAAGCAGCGTGAGACAACCGGCCTTAGCTGAGGCTGAGGCCGGTTGCCGCAGACAGTTCGGCGAGTGCCGTTGCCGGATCGATGACCTTGATGGTGTGCATGCCCATTGCCGCCGCAGGCTTCAAGTTGATGCCAAGGTCGTCGAGGAAGATGCACTGGTTCGGTTGCACATCGAGCAACTCGCACGCGATTTCGTAGAACCGCGGCTCGGGTTTGCGCACGCCCACCTTGCTGCTCTCGACGATGGCATCAAAACGAGCCATTACTGCGGCGAGCGCTAGGGACCGATCGGTGTTGATAGTCATCGACTCTGCGTCGGTGGCGACCACGTTGTTGGTGAGGCACGCGGTTTTGAAGCCAGCGGCTTTCACGGCGTCGAGCGCAGCGACCATCGCTGGGCGAATCTCGCCGGCGAGTAAGGCCAACACGTTTGCTCCGCGAACCTCGTGGCCGAGGCTTCGTGAATCGTGAGCGAAGGCCTCATCGAACTCGGCTGGACTGATGTCGTTGCGCTCGAGTTGAGCCCACGCGTTGGAGTCAGGATTGGTTGCGTTGACCGAACGGATGAAGTCGCGCGGCAGGCCGACGCTTGTCTCGTAATGGTTGAACGCTTCGAATGGACTCGACAGAATGACGCCGCCAAAATCCCAGAGCACAGCTGTGAACACCCGACGATCGTACGCGCACGGGCGTCGAGATGCTTGACTGGCAGTGTTATGCCTCACCACGTCATCATCGACGGCTCCAATTTGGCCACTGAAGGCCGAACGGCGCCAAGCCTCAAACAACTCAACGAAGCGATCGACGCGTACCGCTCCGATTTCCCTACAACGCTGGTCACGGTGGTTGTAGATGCCACGTTTGGCCATCGCATCGACCCCAAAGAAGTGCCCGAATTTGAGCGTGCCATCGAGACCAACGCCTTTGTGGCGCCGCCGGCCGGGGCCATTGGTCGCGGCGATGGGTTCATCTTGAGCATCGCCAATAAGGCCAAAGCGACGGTGCTGTCGAACGACAGCTACCAAGAATTTCACGGCGAATACACCTGGCTGTTCGACGAGGGTCGCCTCGTTGGCGGCAAGCCGGTGCCTCACGTTGGTTGGGTGTTCGTGTATCGCACGCCTGTGCGCGGTCCCGTGAGTCGCCGATCGGTGAAGGAGCAAAAGGTTGTCGACAAGTCGCCACGGCGCCGTTCGTCAACCTCCCATCTCAACGATGTGCCCGCCATCTCGGCCGATGCTCCGATGCCGGTTCCGAAATCGGCTCCGCCAGGCGCGGTGATGCCTGCAGCCAAGCCGGTGGCACCCAAGACCGTCAATGATTTGATGGCATTCTTGTCGTTTGTCGAACACCATCCAGTTGGCACCTCGGTCGAGGCTGTGGTCGACAGCTACTCATCGCACGGCGCCTACGTACTCATCGGTGAAGCGCATGGTTATGTGCCATTGCGGTTGATGGGTACTCCAGCACCGCGAAGTGCGCGCGATGCAATGACGCTGGGCGATGTGGTCACGTTGGTGGTCAGCAGCTTTGATGCCAAGCGTCGCAGTATCGATCTGTCAGTGCTCTCGATGGCTCCTGATGCCAAGCCGGCCGAACCCAAGAAGGCTGCGAAGAAGGCTGCGAAGACGGCGAAGGCCGAGCCAGATGTTCAGCCCGCAGCTGAGGCGAAGAAGGCGGCTGCCAAGAGCACGACGCCGAAAGCGCCCGCAACGAGGAAGGGTGCAGCAAAGAAGACCTCAGCTGCGCCGGTTGTTGCCGACGTTGCTGGGCACGTTGCACCGCCAGCTGATGTGCCTGCAGCGGCCGTGCCTGCAGCGAACGTGTCCCCGGCGAAGAAGGGTGCGGCGAAGAAGGTGGCAGCCAAGGCAGCGACCGTCAAGCCAGCGACCGACAAGCCAGCGACCGACAAGCCGGTTGCGAAGAAGGTCGCTGCTCCGAAAAAGGCTGCAGCGAAACCGACCAAGCCGACCAAGCCAGCCAAACCCGCCAAGGCCTAGTCATGCGTATCGCTACATGGAACGTGAACTCACTCAAGGCGCGTCTGGGTCGAGTTGAGGAATGGCTGAACGACGTGCAGCCCGACGTGTTGTGCCTGCAGGAAACCAAACTCGCCGACGATGCCTTTCCGGCGCTCACCTTTGAGACCCTGGGCTACGAGAGCGCGCACCATGGTCAAGGTCAATGGAATGGCGTGGCGATCCTGTCGAAGGTTGGCCTCACCGATGTCGTTGCGAACTTCGCCGATGGCCAACCTCTCGATCCCGAGGCACGCCTCATCACGGCCACCTGTGGCGGCGTGCGTGTCAGCTCGGTGTACGTGCCCAACGGCCGCTCGCTCGATCACGATCACTACCAGTACAAGTTGCAGTGGATGGCTCGCTTGCGGGCCCATGTGGCTCAGAACAGCACACCAAACGATGCAGTCATCGTCACGGGCGACTTCAACATTGCGCCCGAAGACAAAGATGTGTTCGACCCCAGCAAAATGGTCGGATCAACACATGTCAGCGTCGCCGAACGCGAAGAACTCGAAGCGTTGTGTCGGTGGGGGATGACCGACGTGTTTCGTCATCATCACGCGGAGCCGAAGTTGTACTCGTGGTGGGACTATCGGGCCGGCGACTTTCATATGGGTCGCGGTATGCGCATCGATCTCATTTTGGGAACTGCATCAGTTGTTGATCGCAGCACGTTTTGTGTCATCGATCGCAACGCGCGCAAGGGCACTTCGCCCAGCGATCACGCTCCCGTTCTGGTCGATCTGAGCGACTCGTGAGCAAGCCGTCTGACCCAACGCACGACCTGCCCGATGACCATCCGTTCTCGAGTGGCGGGCCAGCCAACATGCGAGACGCGCTCGCGGCCCGAAACGCAGGCGCCCTGCCGTCTTCGGGCACACGCGCCGAACTGGCCCAAGCCACGCGTGTCGTTATTGATGAGCTCATGCGCAACAACGCTGACGACACCGAACTCGAAGCTGCTGCTCAGCTCGTGAAGCAGGCTGCGGCGCTCTTGCAACAGCAGTCTCATGGCCGCAGCTATGTGGGCGTGGCCGAAGGCTCGCTGGCCAACGGCCATCAAAACTTCATCGACTTCAGCCCGTTCATCGGTGTGCTGAATCCGTTGGCCCCGCCGATCAGCATGAACTTTGCCGAGAACGGCGAGGTGTTCGCCACATGCACGTACGGGGCCGCCTACGAAGGGCCTCCGGGCTGCTTGCACGGTGGTTTCATCGCTGCTGGTTTCGATGAAGTGCTCGGTTTCGCTCAGGCGCAATCTGGCAGCGCTGGCATGACTGGTCGACTCACGATCTCGTATCGCTCGCCAACTCCGCTGTTTCGCGAGGTGCGCTTCACCGGTCGACTTGATCGAGTCGAGGGACGCAAGATCTACGCGAGCGCCGAACTGCGCGCGGGCGAAACGCTGTGCGCCGAAGCCGAGGGTTTGTTTATCTCAATGAAGCCAGCCGTGTTCGAGCGCCTCATGCAGATTCGTTTGGGAAACGCAGCTACAGCGCCTGAGTGAGTGCGTTCAGCATGCGCGGAGCAATTCGTGCGCCAGACACGGGGCCGAGGTTGGCCACGAGCACAATCTCATCGACCGTGGTTGGCCGGGCCTTGGCTACGGCGCGAAGCGATGCGTCGGAGCAGATTGAACTTGGTGATACCTGTGCTGCTTTGGCAGCCGCAGCGCGCCACGCCACAAGCGCCGCATACACCGGATCGACTGCGGGTCGAGGCAGGCGCGGTATTGGCGACGGCACCACAGCCGCATCGGTGTCGGGACCAATGTCGGCGATGAGCGCCGAAGGTTGGCAGGCTCGACCGTTGCGCAGTGCCGCCCATGAGATGACGAGTTGCTCTCGTGCGCGGGTACACGCCACGTACAGCAGCCGCGCTTCTTCGTCGCGCTGGGCTTGGGTGGTGGCAGACGAGTGGGGCACGAGCCCGTGCTCTGCGCCGATGATGACCACGGTCTGCCACTCGCGGCCTTTGGCCCCATGAAACGTAAGTAGGTCGACAGCGTCGTCGGGTTCGGCGTTGTCGAGATTGTCGAACGGCGAGTGCAGTTCGACCCATGAGTGAAACGAGAGGCCCGTTCCCTGTGCAATAAACCGGTCGGCTGTTTCGGCCACGCGGGCGCGGGTGGGGTTAGCCCCAGGGTCGGCTGCCACGGTCTCGACCCACGCACCGAGTTCGGCGTTGGTGCGGCAGCCATAGGCCTCGCTCAGAGCGGCCCCAAATGCCCGTCTGGCGCCGTTGCGGCCTTGCAGGTTGGCTGGAACCCCGGCGCGTGCGAGAGCGGCGTGTACGGCCGTGAGTTGGGCAACCGTGCGCGCCAGCACTGCGCAACTGCGCCACAGTTGCTGTGGTCCCACCAATTCGCGCAGCAGACGGGCGACGACGACGTTCTCGTTGATGTCGTCGGTTGCGCTGACTACTCGTACCGCAGCGCCATCCATTGGCACGGCGACTGAGTCGTCACTTTGATCGGATCGCTGCAGCACGCCACGCGCTGCGTGAATGATCTGTGGTGTGCAGCGGTAGTTGCGGGTAAGCCGAGTGATGGTGATACCCGGATACAACTGGGCCACGTTGTCCATGATGGTTGGGTCCGAGCCGTTGAATCCGAAGATCGCTTGCCGTGGATCGCCAACGAGGCAGAGGTCTGGTCGGCCATCGCGGATGGCTTCGAGGAATGCGTATTGCAGCGGATTGAGGTCTTGCGCTTCGTCGACGAAAAGGTGCCGAAAGCGCCAGCGAATACCTGAGGCCCATTGCCGATCGGTGGTCAGCGCGTGAAGGCACCGTTCGAGAAGGTCGTCGAAATCGACAACACCGCGGCGGGTCTTGATGGCTTCGTACGCGGCCGCCACGTTGGCGAACTCGGTGGCGTTGAGGCTGATGCGTCGCCCGGCGCGCCGAGCTGCTGCGGCGGAGTCGGCGAAGGAAACTCGACGGGCGCGGGTCCAATCGAGATCATTCAGTACTGCGGCAGCATCGGCTTTTGATCCAGCAGTGCGAAGCGCTTCGTTGATCAGACGGAATCGATCGGTGGCTACCGACGGCGGCCGCTGACCCATGTCGATGGCTCGCTGGCGAAGCAAGCGCAGAGCGACGGCGTGGAACGTGCCGGCCTCAACGCGTTCGCGTAAACCGCAACGACGAAGGCGGCGGTGCAGTTCGCTGGCGGCTTGGTTGGTGAAGGTGAGCGCCAGCACGTGTTGCGCTTCGACATCGGCGTCGCTGGCGATTCGATATGCGATGCGACGGGTGAGCACTGTTGTCTTGCCAGAGCCGGCGGCCGCGATGATCGCGAGAGGAGACGCCGCCACTGTGACGGCTGCGCGTTGATCCGCGTCAAGGCCGAGCAGCAGTTCCTCCACATTCATCCGGCCACGTTACGTCGCTGAGCAGGGTTCGCGCTTCACGTATAGTTGCGCGCATGGCGTATCCAAAGAAGCATCTCAACCCGAATGAAACGGTTGTCCTCGATCTGCAGCCGCATTGGTGGTTCTTTGCTGGGTCAGCATCGACACTGGCGTTGTGTGTTATCGCCGGCTTGGTGGTTACAGGTCAGCTTGAGCCCGGCACTGGTCGCACGTTGTTGATGTACGTGATCACAGCCGCCATCGTGCTCTCGGCGGTGTGGCTCTTGCAGCGCTTCGTGAAGTGGCGGAGTACCAACTTCGTGATCACCAGCGACCGCGTCATCTTTCGTGAAGGCATGATCGCCAAACGCGGTGTCGAGATTCCGCTTGGGCGCGTGAACAACATCAACTTCAATCAGACCATCTTCGAGCGCATCATCGGCGCCGGCGACCTACTCATCGAGTCGGGTGGCGAAGACGGCCAGCAGCGCTTCACTGATATCAGCAATCCGCAAGCAGTGCAGAACCTGTTGCACGCTCAGGTCGAGGCCAAAGCATCTCGCACCATGGGATTCACTCCGCCGTCGTCAGCACCGTTCGACGTTGCCGGACAGTTAGAAAAGCTCGAGGGTTTGCTCGATCGCGGCGCCCTGTCGCAAGACGAGTTCGATGCGCAAAAGGCGCGGTTACTGCGCGACTGATTCGAATCCGATAAACGAGCCGTCTTCGGCGCGCAGCATTGCCTGAGTTGCAATCACGGCGGCTCGGTCGATGGGTCCGTACACATGTGGAAACTGTGGAGCCAGTGCCTGACCCGTATCGCTGATATGTGCGGGGGCCTCCCACACGCAACGGCTGGTGAGCCGCTCGGTGTCTACGTGGGCAACGATGAATGCTCCGGACAACGACGAGTAGAACGCGTTCGCCACCAACAGCATCACTCGCGGTTCGTCGGTGCAATGGATGAATCCTTCGCTGTCGAGCGATGCGTTGGTGATGGGTTCGCCATCGGCGAGAGCCAACCACGCAGCAGCTGGCATGAGGTGAAGCACTATGGCCATGTGACGATTCCTTATGTTCGATCGATGGCGGCACCGTCTACGGCGCGAACCACCCAGCCTGTGGTTGTAGAGCCCGGCGCAGCGAGGGCGACAATGCAGCCACCGAATCCGCCCCCGGTGATTCGTGCGCCATACACACCGGGCGTGGCACACATCTGCCGCACGGCTTCGTTTACCGCGGGGGTGCTTGTTTCGTAGTTGTCGCGAAGGCTGTGATGGCTTTCGATCATGAGCCGCCCTGCGGTAGCGAGATCGTTCGCGCGTAGCGCAACTGCGAAGTCGCGAACGCGTTGGTTCTCGCTGACAACATGGCGAGCGCGGCGCTGAACAATCGGATCGCCAATGATGGCTACGTCGGCGAGCGTTGCGAGTCGGAGCGGGCCGATGAGTTGTTCGGCGCGTTGGCACTCGGCGACGCGTTGGGCGTATTCGCTGCCGGCCAAGGTGCGGTGGGCGACAAACTGCACGATGACGTCGACATTGTGCGGCACGGGCACGGCTTCAATTTCGAGGGTGCGGCAATCGATGAGCAGTGCGTGATCAGCGACCCCTGCAGCGATGCAGAGTTGATCCATGATCCCGCATGGCACTCCGCTGGCGCGGTGCTCGGCGCGCCGAGCTAACTGAGCGAGGTCGGCCGCGGTGCCTTCGAAGCCAAGCGCGAGGGCTGCGGCGACTTCAAGCGCCGCGCTGCTGGACAAGCCAGCGCCTACGGGAATGGTGGTGGTGACGTGGCCGCGGATCGGCATGGTCGTAGCCCCAAGTTCGGCTGCGACGCCGGCAACGTAACGGCCCCAATGCGGCTCAACCGTGGATGGGTTATCAACGGGCAGCGCGATGCCCACGGGGTGCGGTTCATCGGCTGAGGTGAGCGCGATAGCCCCGCCGCTGCGAGAGCCTTCGATGACGGTCCAACGATCGATGGTCATCGGTAGCACCAAGCCGCCGGTGTAGTCGGTGTGGTCACCGATGAGGTTCACGCGCCCGGGGGCGCGAGCTACGAAGTGATTGGTCATGCCAACTTGAGGGCGACGCTCAGACGTTCGATTGCGTCGAGATCGAACGGTGCGCGCAGCGCAATGTTCACCTGATTCGCGCCAGCGTCGATGTACTGACCGATGCGGTCAAGCACCTGCTCGTCGCTGCCGGTGAGGCAACCATTACGCACGGCATTGGCGAGATGACCAAACTGTGAGCTCAGACTCTCTTCGGTCCACGCCAAGCCAACGTTGATTGCACAACTGATCTCGTCGGGGTTACGACCAACCGCTGCGCAGTGCTCGTGCAACACTGCTCGCTTACGAGCGAACTCCTCGGGCGATACAAACGGCACGTTCCAGCCGTCGGCATATTTCGCGGTGATCTTGAGCGTGCGCTTCTCGCCGCCGCCACCAACCCAGATAGGCATCTTGGCTTGCACGGGCCGTGGCTCGTTGCGTGCGTCGCGCGTGGTGAAGTACTTGCCTTCAAAGTTCGATGCCTCGGTGTGCAACATGCCGCGCAACACCTGGATGCCGTCTTCGAGTTGGTCCATCCGAACCTTCACTTCGGGGAACTCGATGCCGTACGCGTTGTACTCGACCTGGGCCCATCCGGCGCCGATACCCATCTCGGCGCGACCGTTGCTGAGATGGTCGATAGTGGTGATTGCCTTCGCGAGAATTGCAGGGTGGCGATAGCCGATCGAGTACACCAGCGAGCCGATGCGAACTCTCGAGGTCTCGCAAGCCAACGCTGCATGCATAGCAACCGCTTCGAGACACTCGGCATCGTCGGGTTTGCCGGTGGCGCCATAGAAGTGATCCCAGATCGAGATCCATCCGTAGCCGAGCGACTCAATGCGCCGCCATGAGGCTCGGAGATCGTCGCTGCTGATGTTTTGTAGGCCTGTGTGCACCCCGAAAATCGTCATGTCGCAACCGTAGTCGCTCGTCCGTGTTGACCGATGAGCCGCTCGCAAACGAGACTCGCTGCATGCCAAAAGTCGTTGTCAACAACATTGCTGCCACCAACGCGCCTGTCGAACTCGAATACGAGATCATCGGCTCGCGGTCAGATCCAGCGATGTTGCTCATCATGGGTTTCGGCGCGCAGCTCACCCTATGGCCCGACGGCTTCTGCGAGATGCTGGCCAGCCGCGGCTTTTGCGTCATTCGTTTCGACAATCGTGACTGCGGCCTCAGCACCAAGCTCGACGGCGTCGAGATCGATAGCGCAGGTGTGATGATGGCAGTGCTCGGCGGCCGACCAGATCTGATGCCTCCAGTGCCGTACACGTTGTCCGACATGGCTGCCGATGCGGTTGGTCTGCTCAGCGCACTCGGATTCTCAGGTGCGCACATCGTGGGCGCATCGATGGGTGGCATGATCGCGCAAACAGTCGCTATCGAGTATCCGCAGCACACGCACTCGCTGACCTCGATCATGTCGAACACTGGCGAATCCGATGTTGGTATGCCGCTTCCCGAGGCAGGCGCCGTGCTGCTGGCCGAACCGCCGAGCGACCGTCAGGAGTACATCGATGCGTCGGTGGCCTCAATGATCTGGCAGTCGAAGCGCTATGCAGATGCCGACGAAGTTCGCGCTGAGGCTGCGCGTTCGTACGACCGCAGCTTCTACCCCGAAGGCAGCGGACGGCACTTAGGGGCAATCGGAGCCAGCGGCTCGCGCGCCGATTTGCTGCCGCACCTCACTATGCCCACATTGGTGGTGCACGGCCGCGATGACATGCTGCTGCCACCCGAAGGCGGTCTGCGCACCGCAGAGTTGATCCCCGGAGCCAACCTGTTCTTGGTAGCCGACATGGGCCACGATTTCCCCGAGCCGTTGTGGCCGGTAGTTACCGATGCGATTGTTGCCAACGCCAATCGCTAGTCATTCTTCATTCCCCTCGTCCATTTCACAGGAGTCATCAACATGTCAGGTCCATTGAGCGGCTATCGCATCATCGAAATTGCCGGTATTGGCCCAGGTCCATTCGCGGCGATGATGCTCAGCGACATGGGTGCCGAAGTCATCCGCGTCGAACGTGCGCAGGCCGTGCGTCCCGGTGGCGGCCCGAACCTCGACGTGATGCAACGCAACCGCCGCAACATTGCCATCGACCTCAAGAACCCCGAAGGTGTCGAGACACTGATGCGGCTCATCGAGAGTGCCGATGCGCTCATCGAGGGTTTCCGTCCGGGAGTCATGGAACGCCTTGGTATCGGCCCCGATACCTGCCTGGCCCGTAACCCAAAGTTGGTGTTCGGCCGCATGACCGGTTGGGGTCAAGAGGGTCCGTACGCACTGGCCGCTGGCCACGACATCAACTACATCTCGCTTGCAGGAGCATTGGCCCACTTCAGTCGCGCAGGCGAAGCGCCAGTGCCTCCGCTCAACATGGTTGGCGACTTCGGCGGCGGTGGCATGTTCCTTGCGTACGGCGTGGTGTGCGCGTTGCTCGAGGCTCAGCGCAGCGGGGCTGGCCAAGTTGTCGATACCGCCATGGTCGACGGCGCTGCAGTGTTGATGAGCATGTTCTGGGGCTTCAAGAACATGGGCGCATTCAACGAAAATGCACCCGGCACCAACCTGCTCGACACCGGTGCCCACTTCTACGACGTGTACAAGTGCAGCGACGGCAAGTACATCTCCATCGGATCCATCGAGACACAGTTCTATGCCGAACTGTTGGCCATTACCGGTTTGTCCGACGACCCCGAATTCGCGCAGCAGCACAACACCGCGAATTGGCCGCACCTCAAGGGCCGCTTGACCGAACTGTTCGCCACCAAGTCACGCGACGAATGGTGCGCACTGATGGAGCACACCGATGTGTGTTTCGCGCCGGTGCTCACCATGAGTGAGGCTGCGAAACATCCTCACAACGTAGAGCGCGGCACCTTCATCGAGTACGAGGGCGTCACGCAGGCGGCGCCAGCGCCTCGGTTCAGTCGAACCAAGGCCGAGGTGTCAATGCCACCAGCGCGCGCTGGCGAGCACACCCGCGAGGTGCTTGCTGATTGGGGCATCGGCGCTGCCGACATCGACTCATTGTTTGCGTCTGGCGCGATCAAGTAATGGGAACGCTCGTCTGCTTCCACGCTCACCCCGATGACGAAACCATTTCTACCGGCGGCAGCATTGCCCGAGCTGTGGCCGAGGGTCATCGCGTCGTGCTCGTGGTGGCAACAAACGGCGATTTCGGCGAGGTGCCCGACGATCTCGCCCTAGGCGAGACGCTGGTGCACCGTCGTCAGAGCGAAGCGGCCAAGTCAGCCGAGGCACTTGGCGTGCACCGCCTTGAGTGGCTTGGTTACAAAGACAGCGGTATGACCGGGTGGGAGCAGAACTTAGATCCTGAGTCGTTTCTGCTTGCCGATCTCGAAGAAGCTTCCGAGCGGTTGGCCGCGATTTTGCGCGAAGAGTCAGCCGACGTGATGACAACCTACGACTGGCACGGAAACTACGGTCACCCCGATCACATCAAGGTGCATCAGGTTGGTCATCGTGCCGCCGAGCTCGCTGGAACACCTGCAGTTTTCGAAGCAACGATGAACCGTGATCACATCGTTCGGGTCATGAGCATGGCGAGTGAAATGGGTGTTGCGAACGGCGACGACAATGATGACGACTTCGACCCCGCTGGTCCCGCCGACGATGGCAATCCGTTTGGTATGTCTGAGCACGAACTGACTCACGCTGTCGATGTCACGGCATTCATCGCTCAAAAGCGGGCGAGTATGCGTTGCCACGCGAGTCAGATCACCGACACCAGCTTCTTTTTGCAGTTGCCTGACGAGGCCTTTGCGGTTGCGTTCGGCACTGAGTGGTACATCCGCAAGGGCGCCCCAACTGGTGTGCGTCCGGGCTGGCTGTTCGAGTAGCCCATGCCGCGTCTTTATCTCGTGCGTCACGGCCGCGCGGCAGCCGGCTGGAACGTAGACCCCGACCCGGGCCTCGACGATCTTGGCGTTCAGCAAGCCAACGCGATGGCCGATGTGTTGGCTCCGCTGGGGCCGCTGGCGTTGGTATCGAGCCCACTGCTGCGGTGCCAGCAAACCGCAGCGGCGCTAGCTCGCCGTTGGTCAACTTCGGCTCTCATCGAGCCCGCCGTAGCCGAGATTCCCTCGCCTTACGGCGTTCCCATGACCGAGCGCGTCGAGTGGCTTCGCCTCACGATGAGCGGTACCTGGAGCGTGCTTGAGCCGCGCTACACCGCGTTTCGCGACGGCGTGGTTGCATGCTTGGCGGCGATGACAATCGACACCGTGGTTGCAAGTCATTTCGTCGCAATCAATGCCGCTATCGGCGTGGCATGTAACGACGATCGCGTGGTGGTTCGTAGTCTCGACAACTGTTCGATCACCATCGTCGATGTCGTCGATGGCCAGTTGCACTTGGTCGAGGGTGGCCACGAGGCCGACACGCTGATTCGCTAAGTGGGCGAGTGGCGCGAGTTTGGTCGCGCGAACGGGCAAACTCTGCAGATGCGAAATCGTCATTGGTCAGCGTTGCTGGCAGCGTGCATATCGACATCGATGATGTTGGCGGCGTGCGGTAGTTCGTCAAACAAGTCACCCGGTTCGTCGCTTGGCGAGTTCACCACTGAGGTGTCCACCGTGGTCGATGCGTCAAGCACAACGTCAGCAGTCGAGACATCCACCACGGTTGTCGATGCCACGAGCACCACGTTCGCTGTGGCCACCACGGTGCCCATCGGGGCGTCGATTACGATGCGCCCCGACGGAGTCGGCGATGCGTTGTTCGGAGCCGAACCCGAAGGCGTGATCTCATATCTTCGTGGCCTGCTCGGGCCGCCGAGCACCGACACAGGTTGGGTGTCAGCGGTGCAGCGCACATGCCCAGGCACAGAGGTGCGAAATGTCACCTGGGGCGATCTGTCGCTGCTGTTCGGCGACCAGAGCAATGTCTCTTCGCAGCGCCGCCACTTCTTCTCATGGTCATACGGCCCTCCCGCTGGCGAGGTCATCTCGCCGTTCGGGCTCACCACCGCAGCCCCTGCGCTCATCGGCATCGGATCTACCGTTTCGCAACTTCGTGCCGCGTACCCGTCAGCTGTGATCTTCGCAGGCGACGACCTTGTCGGGCCATGGGCCACCATTACTCCCGGCCTGTTGGCTTACATCACCAATACGGGTCCCGCCGGAGTGGTCACCAGTTTTGTGGGCGGCACTGCCTGCGGCGAGTAACGCCACCGACACGGCTTCGCGGTTGACACAGTGACTAGGCTGTCCGTACTGCTCGTCTCGGAGGTACTGCCATGAAACGAATGCTGCCCGTTACCGAATTGGCACGAGACTCGCGCTTTCAGCGCGTGACGCTCGAGACCACTGTCTTTGATCCTCGTAACCTCAGCCCATCGGCGCAGATCAACGGAATCGCTCCCACCTACGTGAACGCCAGCGACAACGCTCGCGGCCTGATGCACGGCATCTTCGTGGGTGAGATTCAGGCGCTCGAGGGTGCCGGTCGCACATGCTTCGACTTCGAGACCGGCCCCGGTCGCGAGCAGGCGCCGTTTGCCATGAAACTCGACATGGCTCGCCAGTGTTGGGACGAAGCTCGTCATGTCGAGATCAGCTGCAAGCTCAGTGAGCACATGGGCAGTGAGATTGGCGAGTTCGGTGAAGGCACCGTGCTGTACGAAGCGGCCTGCAACGCAGACCCGGTCTTGCGTCTCACCGGCGTGAACCGTGCGCTCGAAGGATTGGCCATCGATGTGTTCACCACGATGAAGAACTTTGGCACCACGCTCGAAGATCCAGTGATGCAGTTCTGCGAAGACTGGATGCTTGCCGACGAAGTCACCCACGTGAAGATGGGCAGCGATTGGCTGCGCAAGCTCACCGCCGATGATCCACAGCGCCTCAAGGATGCTCTCGAGTTCCAGCGCGCTGTCGACAAGTTGTTCAGCTTCGGCGGTTTCCGTGGCGAGAGCGACGAGCACCCGGTGCACCTCGCCCGCAACTTCCGTCGCCTCGCAGGTTTCGACGATGCCGAAATTGCCGACCTCGTAGAGATTGCGGCGCAGGCATACACCGAGGCGCAAGAGCAACAGCAACTGCGTGCCACCGCATCGGCCGGTAGTGCCGCTGCACACTGATCGTCTCACTAGGCGGCGATTGTTCTGATTGGCTTGCTGTTACGCGACCTCCACGCAAACTGGGCATGGTTCGTCATCGTTGGAAATGGGTTGGCCGGTATCTGGTCGCTCGCCGCGCATAAGTACACAGCGTTACGCACGCGTGCGCTGTGGTGGTTTATTGGCATCGTCGAAGTCGCCATCTTCATTCAGGTGGCGATGGGCATCACCTTGGTGAACAAGTACAAGTACCACTTCCCAAAGTTCCACGCGTTCTATGGGTTTGTGGCGATCATCTCTGTGGCCATCATCTACAGCTATCGCCCGCAACTGAAGGGCAAGACCTACCTGCTCTATGGCGGTGGGGGACTGTTCTTGATGGGCCTAGGCATCCGGGCCATGCTTGTTGGCTAGACCCTTGCGAGGCCAGCCTCAAGCGCATCGAGTGCTGTGCCTAACTGTGCGGGCAGGGCTGCGCCGAACTGGGCGAAGTGACCGCGGATCTGCGGGATTGCTGCAACCCAACCCTCGGAGTCGACCGACAACAGTTCGTTGAGGTCGTCTTGCGCGATGTCGAGTCCGCTGAGATCAAGTCCGCCAGCGGTGGGCAAGTAGCCAATTGGGGTCTCAACAGCATCGACCGAACCGTCGATGCGCTCGAACACCCACTTGAGGACGCGGCTATTTTCGCCGTAGCCAGGCCACAAGAAGCGGCCGTCTTCGTCACGGCGGAACCAGTTCACGAAGAAGATCTTGGGCAGCTTGGACGCATCGGTGCTGGCGCCAACGTTGAGCCAATGACCGAAATAGTCACCCATGTTGTAGCCGCAAAAGGGCAGCATGGCCATTGGGTCGAATCGAAGCTGTCCAACGGCGCCAGCGGCGGCTGCTGTGGTCTCTGAGGCCATGATCGAGCCAAGGAACACGCCGTGCTCCCAGTCGAATGCTTGAGCAACCAACGGCACTGTGGTGCGACGGCGGCCACCGAACAGGATGGCCGAGATCGGCACGCCGGCTGGATCTTCCCACTCGGGGGCGATCGAGGGGCATTGCGCTGCAGGGGCGGTGAAACGAGCATTCGGATGCGCTGCCGGTGTGGTGGACTCGGGGGTCCAGGTCTGGCCGCGCCAATCGGTGGCGCGCGCTGGCGAGGTGTCGCTCATGCCTTCCCACCACACATCGCCTTCGCTGGTGAGTGCCGTGTTGGTGAAGATGCTGTTGCCCCAGAGGGTCTCCATCGCGTTGGCGTTGGTGTCGTATCCGGTGCCTGGGGCTACGCCAAAGAAGCCAGCCTCGGGGTTGATGGCATAGAGGCGGCCATCGGCGCCGTACTTCATCCAGCAGATGTCGTCGCCGATTGTCTCGGCCGTCCAGCCTGGAATGGTCGGTACCAGCATGGCGAGGTTTGTCTTGCCACATGCCGATGGGAACGCAGCGGCGATGTACTTGGCTTCGCCGGCTGGGTTGGTGAGCTTCAAGATGAGCATGTGCTCGGCGAGCCAACCGGCATCGCGAGCCATCACCGATGCGATGCGCAGAGCGAAGCACTTCTTGCCGAGTAGAGCGTTGCCGCCGTAGCCCGAACCGAACGACCAGATGTCGCGGGTCTCGGGGAAATGAACGATGTACTTGTTGTCGGGGTTGCACGGCCACGACGAATCGATATCGCCGGGGGCCAGCGGGGCACCAACCGAATGCACGCACGGCACCCAATCGTTGTTGCCGAGTGCGTCGAGTGCGCCTTGGCCCATACGGGTCATGATGCGCATGTTCGCGGCCACGTAGGGGGAGTCGCTGAGCTGCACACCAATGTGCGCAATCGGCGAGCCGAGCGGGCCCATGCTGAAGGGCACCACATACATGGTGCGGCCCTTCATCGCGCCGGTGAACAACGTGGTCATCGTGGAGCGCATTTCGGCTGGGTCGCGCCAGTTGTTGTTTGGCCCGGCATCGGCGGGGTCGACCGAGCAGATAAACGTGCGGTCTTCGACACGAGCGACGTCGCCCGGATCGCTGTGCGCCCAATAGCTGTTGGGGCGCTTGGCCTCGTCGAGCTTGGTGAACGTGCCGCCATCTACCAGTGTCTGGCATAGGCGCTCGTATTCATCGGCGCTGCCGTCGCACCAATAGATGCTGTCGGGCTGAAGGATTTCGGCCCAGTCGTTGACCCATTGGTGAAGACGCGTGTTGTTACTCGTACCGCTCATTGAACAAGTCTCCTTGGTGGCGCGCACTCGCGCCAAAAGCAAACGGGAGAAAAAACGTAAAGCCCCGATCAGTGATGATCGGGGGTACCCATGTCGACTTCGCTGCCGAGGCTCAGCGCGGTGGCGCGGCCATCGGAGTCGAGCGAAAACACCACGCGCTGTCCCTGACGGAGCATGCGGAAGATCGACCCTTGCAGCGCGTTCGCTGCGAGGTCGTAGTCGTTCAGATTGGTGTCGCAGATGACGACGCCGTCACCGCTGCCGGGATCGTAGGACTTGATGACGCCCTGCATGACGGTGGCGCCTCAGCCGGCCTTGACGACTTTGCCCGATTTGATGCAACCGGTGCACACGTTCATACGTGTGGGGGTCTTACCGACGAGGGCGCGAACCCGCTGGATGTTTGGATTCCAACGGCGCTTGGTGCGACGGTGGGAGTGCGACACGGACATACCCCATGAAGGGCCTTTGCCACATAATTCACATACTGCTGCCATGAGCGTTTCTCTTTCCCAGAAGGGTCGAACGAGTCGGCAAAGGCTATCAGCGCGTTGGAGATCTCCAACAAGCGATCGAAGCGATCGGCGACGGGTTCTGTACTATGCGGTACGTGCCCACCCTAGAACGGCTCTCGGCGGATGCCTTGCGCAACACCGTGATTACATTCCGCGACGCTATGAAAGCTCATTCGGCCGGTATCAACCGGCTCAATGTGTATCCCGTGCCCGATGGCGACACGGGTACGAACATGGCTCGAACCCTTGATGCAGTAGTCGCCGAGCTCGAAAACAGCAGCCCCGACCTCGGGCCCACCTGCACGGCGATTAGCCACGGATCGCTGATGGGAGCCCGCGGCAACAGCGGGGTCATCCTCAGTCAGATTCTGCGCGGCATTGCTAACACCATGAAAGAGGCCAGCGATGGCACGGCCTCAAAGGTGGCCGAAGCGCTAAAGAACGCGTCGCTCGCTGCATACCAAGCGGTGCTCAAGCCCATCGAAGGCACAATTCTCACAGTGGTTCGCGAGTCGGCCGATGCGGCCCAGGCCTCTGCTGCCGATGGTGCCTCGCTTGCGGTGATGCTGCGGGCAGCTCGCGACGCTGGTCGTTCGGCGCTCGATCGCACGCCCGACATGCTGCCTGTGCTGAAAGAAGCAGGGGTCGTCGATGCCGGTGGAGCGGGCTTCATGCTGCTGCTCGATGCAGCGTTGTTTGTGGTCGATGGTGAGCCGCTGCCCGTGCCAGACGAAGTTGTTGATTCATCGGTCGATCCGTTCGCGTTGGTAGCCCATCGCGGCGAAGGCGATGTCAGCGAACTGCGCTACGAGGTCATGTATTTCATCGATCTGCCCGACGCGAACATCGAATCGTTCAAGCAATCGTGGGGACTCATCGGTGACTCAATCGTGGTGGTGGGTGGCGATGGCCTGTGGAACTGCCACGTGCACACCAACGACATCGGCGCGGCCATCGAGGCAGCAATCGACAACGGCGGACGCCCCCATCAGATTCGGGTGACCGATCTGTTTGAAGAGGTTGCCGAAGAGCACGCTCATCGCGAGGCCGCGCTGAAGGGCGGCTCGGCGGCAAACATGGTTCCTCGCGGGGCAAGCGCCGCCGGCATGCCGCCGGTTACCTGCGCGGTAGTGGCGGTGTCTAGCGGCGAGGGGCTCTCCGAACTCTTCGACCAACTGCACGTGCAAGGCGTAGTCACAGGTGGCCAAACGCTGAATCCCTCGACCGCCGAATTGCTTGCAGCCGTCGAGGCGGTAAACGCCGCTCACGTCATCGTTCTGCCAAACAACAAGAACATCATTCCGGTGGCTGAGCAACTCAATGCACTCACCACCAAGACCGTTGTGGTCGTGCCTACGTGCAGCATGCCCGAGGCTCTCGCTGCCTTGGTTGTGTACGACCCCGAGGAGTCTGCCGAGCACAACGGTGCTGAGATGACCCAAGCGGCAGCATCAGTAGCAACTGGCGAGGTCACGCAAGCGGTGCGCGACACCAACAGCGACGCTGGCCAGATCACCGTTGGCGACTGGATCGGAATCGTTCGTGGCGACGGCATCGTGTGTATCGCTGGTTCGGTGCTATCGGCATCAACCGCGTTACTCGAGAACCTCATCACCACAGATCGCGAAATCGTCACCATTATCGAAGGCGCTCAATCCACCGCTTCCGTCACCGAGGCGTTGCGGGCGTGGCTCGCCGACGAACATGGCGCGCTGCAGGTCGAGGTTCACCGAGGCGGCCAGCCCCTGTATCCCTATCTGTTCGGGGTTGAGTGACCACCGAGCCCATCACGCTTCGCGAACTGCGAGACATCCCGGTCGAACGACTCAAAGGTGTCGGTGAGAAGAAGCAGGCTGCGCTTGGCGAAATGGGCATCACGTCGGTTCTCGACCTGGTCACCAACTATCCGCGCCGCTGGGTCGACCGCACCAACGAAGCTCGGGTCAGCGATCTTGAGGCGGGTCGCGAAGCCCTCGTACTGGTAACGGTGCGCTCGGTAACCAAGCGAACGATGCGTAATCGACGCACGATGGTCGAGGCACAAGTTGGCGACGGGTCGGGTCGCATGCACGTGGTGTTCTTCAACCAACCGTGGCGCGAGCGTCAGCTTCGCGAGGGCTTGCAGATCGTGTTGTTCGGCAAGGCCGAGGTGTACCGCGGCGGCTTGCAGATGACCAATCCGATTGTCGACCTCATTGGCGATCGCACGGGTCGCATTGTGGCGATCTATCCGCAGAGCGAGAAGGTTCAGCTCAGCACCTGGGAGATTGCTGGCTGGGTCGAAAACGCGCTCGACCGGTGTGCGGCGCGGGGCTTTGGCGACCCATTGCCTGCCGCTATCCGCAAAGAGTTTTCACTCATCGATCGCACCATCGCAATGCGGCAGATTCATCTGCCCGAGACCATCGGCGAGAAAGAACAAGCTCGCCGGCGGCTTGCATTCGACGAACTGTTTCGAGTGCAAGCGGTGCTGGTGATGCGCAAGCGCGCCTTCGAGCGCGAGCAGCGCGGCATTCGCCACGAAACCGACAGCGAGTTGGTGCGACGGTTCCACACTCAGTTGCCCTACGACCTCACCGGTGCTCAGCAGCGGGCGATTGGCGAGATCGAGGTCGACCTGCGCGGCCCGCATCCAATGCATCGGTTGCTGCAGGGCGACGTTGGTTCAGGCAAGACCGTGGTCGCTGTGTCGGCGATGTTGTGCGCGGTGCAGGGCGGTCATCAGGGAGCGCTCATGGCCCCAACTGAGGTGCTTGCCGAGCAACACGCAACTGGTGTGCGGCGGCTGCTCGAGGGCTTACGAGTGCCCGATCCCGACAACCTGTTCGGTGAGCGAGCGCTCAACGTGCAGCTGCTCACCAACCGAGTGAGCGGCCAAGAGCGCCGAGACGTAATGGCCGGTCTTGCCGACGGCACCGTCGACATCGTTATTGGCACTCACGCGCTCATTCAAGATGCGGTGGCGTTTCACAGCCTTGGAGTAGTCGTTGTCGACGAGCAACATCGCTTCGGTGTCGAGCAGCGCGCTGCGCTGCGAACCAAGGGCGCGGGCGACGTGGTGCCCGATGTGCTCGTGATGACTGCAACACCAATTCCGCGCACTGCCGCAATGACCGTGTACGGCGATCTCGATGTGAGCGTGCTCGACGAACTACCGCCGGGGCGCACACCAATCGTCACTCATTGGGCCAACGGTCAGCTGATGGAGTTGGCTGCGTGGTCCGACGTTCGCGAGGCGGTCAGCGAAGGCCGCCAGGCGTACGTGGTGTGTCCACTCATCGACGAAAGCGAGAAGCTTGAGGCTGCCTCTGCGCAGGAGACATTCGAACGCTTGATGCATCAAGACCTCAAGGGCCTGCGCATCGGTCTGCTGCACGGACGAATGTCGTCGGCCGAAAAAGAACAAGTAATGAATGCCTTTCGCTTGCGCGAACTCGATGTGTTAGTTGCGACCACGGTCATTGAGGTTGGTGTCGATGTACCTAACGCAACGGTCATGGTCATCCTCGACGCAGACCGATTCGGCATTGCGCAGCTGCACCAACTCCGCGGACGCGTTGGTCGCGGACAACACGCGTCGTTGTGCTGGCTGGTCACCGGCGAGCTCGAAGACACCAACCCGCGAATCGAGGCGCTCGTTGCGACAACGAATGGTTTCGAGCTCGCCGAAGTAGACCTCGATCTGCGCGGTGAGGGCACATTGATGAACACCATGCAAAAGGGTCGCAGCGACTTGAAGTTGGCCTCGTTGCGTCGCGACCGCGAGCTGGTGGGCTTGGCTCGCCAGGCTGCGTTCGCCATCATCGACGCTGACCCGCTGCTCGCTGCGCACCCCTTGGTGCTTGACGAAGTTCGTTTGCTTTTGAGCGCCGAGGACGAAGAGTTTTTGTTCAAGAGCTAGCGCTGGGTCGGTAGTCGTACGACCCTCGGGTGCACTGGCGTAGCACATTCGACCTCTTTATAAACATTGGATTGACCGCCACTTGGCAGGGTGCGATTGTCGTTGAAATGCACCGATCCCAGTGGGGGAAATTCGGTCTTTTGGGGGATAGTCATGTTGCCAAGTACCGCTCGTCGTTATGCCGGTAGAAGCCTGCGTCAGCGACTCATTCATGCCGGAGCGGCGTCGCTCTTCGTGCTGGCGCCTGCCGTCATCGTGGGCGTTGCTGGCTCGAACGTTGTGTCGGCCGCAAGCGCGTCGAAGATCGACACCGATGGCGATGGCATTCCGAACCAAGTGGATCCCGACATCGATGGCGATGGCATCCTGAATGGCGTCGACCCCGACGTAGACGGCGATGGCATCCCCAACGGAAGCGACCTCGATGTTGATGGCGACACGTTGCTCAACGGGTCGAAGAAAGAAAAGGACATTGACGGCGACGGTGTGCTCAATACCGCTGACTCCGACATGGACGGCGACGGCTCATCGAATGGCAGCGACCTTGATGTCGATGGCGATGGTGTTACCAACGGCAGCGACTCAGACGTAGACGGCGACGGCATCAAGAACGGTAAGGACAACGATGTTGATGGCGACTTGGTAGCGAATGGCGCTGACCCTGATGTTGATGGCGACGGACTTTCGAACGGGGTCGACGATGACACTGATGGCGATGGCCTGTTGAACTCAGCCATCAATGAGAAAGACATTGATGGCGATGGCATTCAGGACAAGGTTGACGCCGACGTCGATGGCGACAGCTTGTTGAACGGCGTTGATTCCGATGTCGATGGCGACGGCGTGTCCAACGGCAGCGACGCCGACGTTGATGGCGATGGAGTACTGAATGGCGCGTCAGCCGAAAAAGACATCGACGGCGACGGCCTGCTCGATGGCGTCGACCCCGATGTGGATGGCGACGGCATCGCTAACGGCAGCGACGATGACGTTGATGGCGACGGTGTGAGTAACGCGAACGACGACGACGAAGATGGCGATGGCGTGAAGAACGCACACGACTCCGACTCAAATGGCGACGGTATCGATGACCACAGCGGCCTCGCAGTCGGCGGCCACGGCGCCGACAACACGTCGACTACATCAACCACTCTGCTGCCGTAGGTCTCTCAAACTTTTCTCAAGTTCCCCTCAAGTTCGGCACAGACGCGCCGATGTATCTGGTGTGGGAATCATGTTTAGAGACGATCCAGCCAACACGTACGAGTTCGATCTTGCATCGCTGACACAACGCCCTGCGTGGCATACCCAAGCAGCGTGCCGTGGGATGCAGAACATCAACTTCTTTCCTGTGAGAGGAGAGAACGCAGCTCCAGCATTGGCCATTTGTGCCACGTGCACCGTGCGTGACGAGTGTCGTGAGCAAGGCGTGAACAATAACGAACGTGGCGTGTGGGGTGGTTCTACGGCGCGTCAGCGTCGTCAGATTCGAACCACCGCCGCAGCGATTCGGCCGCGACTCGATGCCACGTCGCTGTTGTAACGCCCTAGTCGAGCGAATCTGGGAGCACGAGATCCCAGCGGTCTAGACAGTCTTGGCATCGGTAGGAGACAAAATCTCCGGGGTACCAGACGCCGTCTTCGGGTGGCTGCGTGAGCAAGAACGCCCGCCCGCCGCAATCGACACACACGATCTCGGGCTCGGGAGACAAGTCAGATTCAGCCATCGCCCGTAGTCTTGCGGGAATGCGAGTGATTTCGGGTGAATTGGGCGGACGCAAATTGGTGACCCCTCAGGGACTCTCCACCCGACCCACCACCGACAAGGTGCGCCAGGCAGTGTTCAACTCGCTTGGCAGCATGGGTGTTCTCGAAGGCGCAACCGTCGCCGATCTCTACGCCGGTTGTGGCGCGTTGGGGATCGAGGCGTTGTCTCGCGGCGCAGAGTCCTGTGTGTTCGTCGAACGTGATCGGGCCGCCCTGCTGGCGTTGAAGACCAACCTCAAAGATCTCGGCCTCGAGTCGCGTTCGCACGTGGCGGCTACCGATGTGATGGCCTACGCGCCTGGAATCACCGGTGTCGACATTGCCTTTGTTGATCCGCCTTACAACTTCACCAATTGGGATGGCCTGCTGCAGTTTTTGCGAGCCGGGCTCGTGGTCGCTGAGTCCGATCATGAGATCGAGCCCGAGGCCGGTTGGGTCACGTTGCGCAGCAAGAGATACGGACGCACCGTCATCACTACCCTCGAACGGTTACCGTAGGCAGCAATGATTTCATCCGTGACCAGCGTGTTGTACCCGGGCAGCTTCGATCCGCTGCATCTCGGCCATGTCGATGTCGTCGAACAGGGTGTCGAACTCTTCGGACGGGTCATCGTTGTGGCGATGTACAACCCTTCGAAACCATCGGGCATCTTCACCATCGACGAGCGAGTCGCAATGATTCGGGCCAGCTTGGCCCACTTGCCCAGCGTCAGCGTTGAAGCGTTCGATGGTCTGGCCATTCATGCCGCCGACCAGTTCAACGCCGACTTCATTCTCAAAGGCCTTCGCAACGCTGGCGACTTTGAAATCGAGCAGCAGATGGCCCACACCAATCACTCTGTATCGGGCGTACGCACGGTGTTCGTGCCGTGTCGCCCCGATCAGGTGTTCCTCAGCAGTCGCTTTGTGCGCGAGATCGCGCAGTACGGTGGCGACGTTTCGCATCTGGTGCCAGCCCCAGTTGCCTCAGAACTTGCCCGCCTCTTTCAATCCGCGACACATCCGACGGGGTCCCCATCATGAACTACGACGACCAAGACGACGACCTGCTCGAAGACAACGACAACGAGACCGATAGCTACTCACGCTTGGGCGTTGTGGGCGACGCCGAGTCATTGGTGCGCCGCGCTGCCGACGTCATTCACAGCGCTCCCACAATGCCGCTGTCCTCGTCGCCGCGAATCGACCGAGCCGAAGTTGTCGACATGCTCGAGAGCGCACTCGAACGACTGCCCGACGAACTGCGTCAGGCCCGCTGGATGCTCAAAGAGCGCCAAGAGTTCGTCGCCAAGACCCGCCGCGAAGCCGACGAAATGCTCGAAGCTGCGCGAGTGCAGGCCGAACGCATGGTGCAGCGCACCGAAGTGGTTCGCGCTGCCGAGCAGCGTGCTCGTCAAATCATCGAGGCCGCCGAGACAGATTCGCGTCGCCTTCGTCACGAAACCGAAGACTTTCTCGATCAGCGCCTTGGCAGTTTTGAGA
>JBAXHD010000030.1:0-34982 GCA_037139095.1 Actinomycetota bacterium | reverse complement strand
ATCAGTTGAACTTGTTGGACTGAAGTCCGACAAGTAGTGCCCGAGGTGGGACTCGAACCCACACGTTGTTGCCAACAAAGGATTTTGAGTCCTCCGCGTCTGCCATTCCGCCACTCGGGCAAGTGAACGGCCAGTGTAGCCACGCGCCGCGTCGAGACAACCCGTCGTTCTGAACCATGTTGTCTTGCTACCCGCCGGTAGCACCGTGCGCGTCTCCGCCACCGTCTAACCTCTGCCGTCAAGGGCATCACCCCGCACGAGGAGATCAACCACCGCACATGCTTGCTTTTACCTTCCCGGGCCAAGGGTCACAACGGCCGGGCATGGGACGCCCGTGGGCTGATCACGAAAGCTGGGAGCTTGTCGAAGAGGCATCCACGTACGCCGGGCGCGATGTAGCCCGTCTGCTGCTCGATGCCGATGCCGAAGAACTGCGCGACACACGCAACGCGCAACTCACCACGTTTGTCTCCAGCCTGATGGTGCTCGATGCCGTCGAGCGTCTCGGAATCGAACCCAGCTTCTGCGCAGGGCACAGCCTCGGCGAATACACAGCGCTCACCGCAAGCGGCGCGCTCAGCTTCGAAGACGGCGTGCGCTTGGTGTGCGAACGAGCCGACGCCATGCATCACGCTGGCATCAACAACCCCGGCACGATGGCCGCTGTGTTAGGCCTCGACGATGATCAGGTCGAGATTGCATGTCGGCGCGCCGACAGCGATGTGTGGGTCGCCAACTTCAACGCCCCCGGCCAAGTAGTGATTGCTGGCTCACCCGAAGGCATCGCCGCGGCAACCATCGTCGCCAAAGAACTCGGCGCCAAAAAGGTGATGCCATTGCAAGTGAGCGGCGCGTTCCACACTCCGTTCATGGCCCCCGCTCGCGATCGGTTGCGCCAGGCCATCGCCGAGGCGAACCCACGCGACACCGAAGTCCCTGTCGTCAGCAATGTCGATGCACTCGCTCACGACACCGGCGCCGTGTGGGCCAGTCTGTTGTCGGCTCAGCTCAGCAGCCCGGTTCGCTGGAAGCATTGTTTGCTCACCCTCGCCGAACTCGGCGTGCATGGCTTCGCCGAACTCGGCCCGGGCGGCGTGCTCACCGGCATGGCCAAGCGCACCGTCGACTCGGCTCGCACCATCTCGGTGTCGACCCCCGAAGAACTCGACAAGCTCATCGAATGGGTCAACGCCGACTCACCTCGCACCACCACCCAATTCGAGGGCGAGCATTTGTTTGCTAGCGAGCGACTTGTAGTGAGTCCCGCTGCCGGAGTGTTCACTCCCCTGCCCAACATTGCCGACGGTTGCGCCGTCACGGTGGGCATGGTGCTCGGCCACATTGGCGATACCGAAGTTCGCTCGGCCTTCTCCGGAATCTTGCAGAGTTACATCGCCGTCAATGGCGAACGAATCACGCTACGCCAACCCATTGCCTGGCTCAGGACGGTCTGACATGCCCAAGATTCCCCAAGGCGTCCGCGGCGCCGTCATCACCGGCTGGGGCTCGGCACTGCCGCCCAAGGTGCTCACCAACAAAGACCTCGAAGGCATGTTCGAAACCAGCGACGACTGGATCATCGAGCGCACCGGCATTCGCGAACGCCACGTAGGCGGCACCACCGCAGGACTCTCAATTGAATCGGGTCGCAAGGCGCTCGACATGGCCGGCATCGACCCCACCGAAATCGATGCGCTGATCTTGGCCACCACCACCCCCGACCGCACGGTGCCGGCAACATCGGCCACCGTCCAAAACGAACTCGGCCTGCGCTGCGGCGCGTTCGACATCAACGCGGCGTGCTCGGGCTTTATGTATGGCTTAGTCAACGCTCACGGTCTCATCGCAATGGGCGCTCGCAAGGTCTTGGTCATCGGCACCGACACGTTGGCCCGCATCACCGACTGGACCGACCGCAACACCGCCATCTTGTTCGCCGACGGTTCGGGCGCCGTAGTGCTCGAGCATGTCGAAGGCCCCGGACAACTGCTCGGTTGGGATCTCGATGCCGACGGCAGCGCCGAACGATTTCTATACACCGAGGTCGGTGGCTTCATCCAAATGGAGGGCAAAGAGGTCTTCCGTCGCGCCGTACGCATCATGGTCGACTCGGCCACCAAGTCGATGCAGCACGCTGGCGTCACCGCCGACGACATCAAATTGGTCGTTCCCCATCAGGCCAACCTGCGCATTATCCAAGCCGCATGCGATCGCCTCGGCATCCCTATCGAGCGAGCCTCAACGGTGCTGCACTACACGGGCAACACATCGGCCGCCTCGATTCCCCTGGCGTTGGTCGATGCGCTCGACAACGGCCGAGTCGAGCAGGGCGATCTCGTACTGCTCGTGGGCTTCGGCGCCGGCATGACCGCGGCAAGCACCGTGCTGCAATGGGGCGGAGCCAAGCCATGAGCCGCACTGTGCTCATCACCGGCGGTTCACGCGGCATCGGCCTTGCCTGCGCGCAACGCTTCGCTGCGCTGGGCGACAACGTGGTCGTCACCTACAACAGCTCTCCCCCACCTGCTGGGTTTGCCAGCGTGAAATGCGATGTCACCTCGGCTGCCGATGTCGATGCCGCATTCACCTTCGCCGAATCACAGTTCGGACCCGTGCAGGTACTGGTCTCTAACGCCGGCCTCACCAACGACGGCCTGCTGCTGCGCATGAGCGAAGAGTCGTTCACCAGTGTGGTCGATGCAAACCTCACCGCCGCATATCGCGTTGCCAAGCGCGCCGCCCAGGGCATGCTGCGCGCCCGCTCGGGCCGGATGATCTTCATGTCGTCGGTTGTCGGCATGTTGGGCTCAGGCGGACAAGCCAACTACGCCGCCAGCAAAGCAGGCTTGGTGGGCCTCGCCCGCTCCATCGCCCGCGAGCTGGGCTCGCGTAACATCACCGCCAACGTCGTGGCACCTGGCCCCGTGGCCACCGACATGACCGCAGCGCTCAGCGAGCAACGCCTCGCCGAACTCACTGCCGCTGTGCCACTTGGTCGCATGGCCACGCCAGAAGAAATCGCCGGAGTCGTAGCCTTTTTGGCTTCTGACGACGCGGCCTACATCACCGGGGCAATCATCCCCGTTGATGGCGGCTTGGGCATGGGGCATTAGGCGCCACCGCTCGCAATACACAACAATTACAAGACCCCTCACAACGGAGTAACCCATGAATCAGGAATTGTTCGATCGCTTTAAGAAGTGCGCCGTCGATGTGTTGTCGGTATCCGACGATCAAGTCGTGCCCGACGCCCGTTTCGCCGACGACCTCGACGCCGACAGCCTCGACCTCGTCGAACTCGTGATGGCACTCGAAGAAGAATTCGGCGTCGAAGTCCCCGAGGACGAACTCGAAGGCATCAAGACCGTTGGTCAGGCCTACGAGTTGGTTGTCGGCAAGCTCTGATGGAAGGGCGCGGACGGCGCGTCGCCATCACCGGCTACGGAGTGGTCGCGCCTTGCGGATTAGGGAAAGACGCGTTTTGGCAGGGCCTGCTGGGCCCTGCCATCACCGGCACCAAAGCAATCTTCTTTGAGAACTGGGATCCTTCTGCGTATTACGCGAGCCCCAAAGAATCGCGTCGCGCCGACGCGGTCGAACAGTTCGCGATGGCATCGGCCACCGAGGCGTTCGAGCACGCTGGCAAGATCGATGTCGACCCCCGTCGCTTCGGCATTATCTACGGCACCGGCATCGGCGGCCTGCGCACGCTCGAAGAGCAGATCGAACTTCGCCTCGAAAAAGGCGAGCGCCGCGTCTCGCCATTCTTGGTTCCGATGATGATGGGCAACGCTTCAGGCGCGGCCATCTCGATGCGCTACGGCTTGCAAGGCCCCAACGAAACCATCTGCACCGCGTGTGCCGCTGCCACCCATGCCATTGGCTATGCCGCTCGGCTCATTGCGTGGGGCCGTTGCGACGCCATGGTCACCGGCGGCTCAGAGGCCGCTGGCACGCTTACCTCGATCGCTGGCTTCAACAACATGACCGCGCTGTCATCAACCGGATCCAGCCGTCCGTTCGATACCGACCGCGATGGTTTCGTGATGGGCGAAGGCTCGGCAACGTTCATCCTCGAAGAATGGGACATGGCCGTCGCTCGTGGCGCCACCATCTACGGCGAAATCTTGGGTGCGGCCAGCACCGCCGACGCCCATCACATCACTGCGCCGGCACCCGGCGGCACCGGAGCCATCAACTGCATGAGCTTGGCCCTCGACGATGCCCACCTCGCACCCAGCGACATCCGCCAGATCAACGCACACGGCACCTCAACGCCGCTCAACGACGCCGCCGAGGCCGAAGCAGTGAACGCCGTGTTCGGCCAAGCCAGCCCGCCAATGACCAGCATCAAGGGCGTCACCGGTCATCCGTTGGGCGCCGCCGGCGCACTCGAGGCGGCCGCCGTGTTGCTCTCGATGCAGCACCGCCTCATCCCGCCCACAGCTGGCACCACCAAGTTGTCCGACGACATGAAGGTCGACATTGTGATGGGTGCTCCACGCGAATGGGAACCCGGCCCAACCATTTCGAACAACTTCGGATTTGGTGGCCACAACGGCTCGATCATCATCGGGCCCGGCAACGCATAGACCTACGCATTCACCAACACAAACATCAGATCGCACTCGCATGCGGTCTCGCCGTTCAGCAACGCCTTACCCGAACCTTTGCCAGCGCGTGCCGACATTCGGCCCAGCTCGACCGTGAGCTCAAGCGTGTCGCCAGGGACCACCTGACGGCGGAACCGTGCAGCATCGAGCCCGCCGAACAACGGCAGCTTGCCTGTGAAACGTGGATCGGTGAGTACCGCTATTGCACCCACCTGAGCAATGGCTTCGCACATCAGCACACCGGGCAGAGTTGGCCGCCCCGGGAAATGCCCGGCGAAGAACCATTCGTCGCCCGTGAGGTGCCATAGCCCGGTGGCACTGAGCCCGGGCTCGAGCGCTGTGATCTCGTCGACAAACAAAAACGGCGCACGATGAGCAATGACGTCGGCCGGCCGAGGGAACGTGCTCATGACCGCAACGCCTCGAGCAGCTTCAGCGGAGTGTCCTTGGGGCTGATCTTGTACCACGCATGCAGCACGGTGCCATCGGCGTCGAGGAGAAACGCAGACCGCTCAATGCCCATGTACGAGCGACCATAGAGCTGCTTCATCTTCCACACGCCAAACGCCTCGGCGAGTTGATGATCGACATCGGCCAACAGCGGATACCGCAGCGAGTTCTTCTCGGCGAACTTCTTCTGTGATGCCGACTTGTCGGGGCTCACGCCAATGATCTGGGTGTCGCCGATGTCGCCCGCAATATCGCGTAGCGCGCACGCCTGCTGTGTGCATCCGGGCGTGGAGGCCTTGGGGTAGAAGAACACCATCACCCGTCGACCACGAAGCGACGACCAGTCGAGCACTTGGCCGTCTTGGTCGGCGAGGTTCACGACAGGAGCAATATCACCGTTAGTGAGCACGAGTCAGAACCTTAGCGCGCGGCGTGAGTTTGACCGCCGGTGAGCCAAACCATCAGGTCTCGGCAAGTACGACCGCGCTCGGTGATCGCCTACCGTGCGTGGCAAAACTTCCTTGAAACTTTCCAGAAAAAACTCCTTGCCTCTCAACGCGGCAACTGGTTATCGTGACGCCGTTGACGAGCAGCAATGCTCCCGGAACTGGTAGGAGGACGAACAACATGCGCGGAATCGTCATGAAGCCAATCTGAGAATTCTCACCCTGAGTAGCTATGTAATCACTCAAAGAAATACTACGAAGCGTGACGTGTGGGTCGAAACCGACGCATGACACCGCCCGCCAAATCCTCTGGATTCCGGCAAGCGAGTGCGCACGCTGCACAAACAACTGATTTGATCGACAAAGAGCACATGACTCGCCCGGAGCAACCGGAGAGCATGTGCTCTGTCGCGTTACGAGCGCTTCAGGCCATGGCCGAAGAATCCACCTCGAGGCCTGGCATGGGCGTGGTAGTGATCGGGGATGTTGCGCATGTTGTCGTCTACGTAATGCTCGAACTCGAAATGCACCGACACCACCATCTCGAGTTGGGCATGCATGTATGCCTTCACATCGTCAGGCGGCGAAGCATCGTGTTCACGCCAGACCACCATTGGCACCGCGCAGATCTCGCATTCGGCAATCCAGCACACGTCGTCTTCGTGGAACCACGGGGTGATTCGGGCGGCTTCGCAGAGATCGCAATCAGGAGATGTCATAGATGCACTTGTAGTCGGTGGCGACCCTCAGCCGAGGGATACCTGCGACCCCAAGACAGTGCGCTAGAACGTGATTGCGGCGCGCACTTCGGCCACGTATTCGCCAACTGCTTCGGGGCCGCCGTCCATCAGACGCCTCACCACGCTGGCGCCTTGAATAACGCCGTCGGCCACTAGGCACGCCTCGCGGGCTTGGGCAGCATTCGAGACACCCACACCCACGAGCACCGGCACATCGGTGACCGCCTTGAGACGCTTGGCTAATGCAGTTGCCGATGCCGCCAACGAGTTGCGCTCGCCAGTAACGCCGAGCAGGCCAACCGAATACAGAAAGCCACGTGACCGAGCAGCGATGCGCGGCAAGCGATCGTCGGGAGCGGTGGGCGCAGCGAGCATGACCGTCTCGATACCCGCAGCATCGGCGGCGGCGCACCACGGACCCGACTCTTCGAGCGGAAGGTCGGGCACGATAGCGGCTGAGATGCCAGCGCTCACGAGCTGATACGCGAAGCGTTCGTGTCCAGCGTGATGAATGGTGTTGTAGTAACACATCACGGCCAGAGGAATACCCACCTCGAGCTCACGTGCTTCTTCGAAGATGCTCACTGGAGTGACGCCAGCGTCGAGTGCGCGCTGCGATGCCTCTTGGATGATTGGGCCGTCCATCACCGGATCCGAGAACGGAATGCCGATCTCGATGGCGTCGGCGCCCGCATCGGCGGCAGCACGAATGGCTTGCTGCCAACCGGTGAGTCCGCCCGTTACATAGGGCACCAAGAGCTTGCGGCCTTGGTCGCGCTTGGCGCGGAACTCGGTTTCCATGCGTCCGAAACTCATCAGCCCAAGATCTCCATCATCTGACCGACGTCTTTGTCGCCGCGGCCCGAAAGGTTCATCAACACAACCTTGCCCTGCATCTTGGGAGCCTCACGCACGATCCACGCCATTGCGTGTGCGCACTCGAGAGCGGGGATGATTCCCTCGGCGCGAGCCATCAGTTGAAACGCCGAAATCACTTCGTCGTCGGTAACCGTGGGGTACTCGGCGCGCCCGATAGAGGCTAGGTATGAGTGCTCGGGACCAACGCCGGGATAGTCGAGGCCGGCCGAGATCGAGTGGGCCTCTTGCACCTGGCCGTATTCGTCTTGCATGAGGTAGCTGCGCATGCCATGCACCACGCCCGGCACGCCGCGACCAACTGCTGCTCCCCCAGCTGGCTCAACGCCGATCAGGCGAGCCGTGGTGGTGTCGATGAATCCGCTGAATATGCCCATTGCATTCGACCCGCCGCCGACGCAGGCCACCACGAAGTCGGGGTCGTCGCCGTGCAGAAGCTCGCGGCACTGGGCGTGCGCCTCTTCGCCGATAATCCTCTGAAACTCGCGAACCATCCATGGATACGGATGCGGGCCCATCACCGAGCCGAGGCAGTAATGGGTTTCGCTGACCGTTGCCACCCAGTCGCGCATGGCTTCGTTCACGGCGTCTTTGAGCGTGCGGCTACCGCTGTGTACCGCTTCGACTTCGGCACCCAGCAATTTCATTCGGAACACGTTGAGCGATTGACGCTCGACATCGACAGCGCCCATGTAGACCTTGCACGACATGCCCAGCAGCGCTGCCGCGGTGGCGCTGGCGACACCGTGCTGGCCGGCTCCGGTCTCGGCCACGAGGCGGGTCTTACCCATGCGCTTGGCAAGCATTGCTTGGCCAAGCACGTTGTTGATCTTGTGCGAGCCAGTGTGGTTGAGGTCTTCGCGCTTGAGGATGAGCCGAATACCCAGTGACCGACCGAGGTTATGACACTCGGTGAGCATGCTTGGACGTCCGGCGTATTCGCTGAGCAACTGGTTGAGGTCGCCGCGAAAGGTTGGGTCTGCCCATGCATCGCGAAATGCCGCTTCGAGCTCCTGACACGCTGGGACCAGCGTCTCGGGCACAAAGCGGCCACCAAACTCACCAAAGCGACCCTCGAGAGAGGGTTCGTCCAAGATCGACACAATGCTTCCTTTCACGGGCCCTTGCAACAGGGCTATTCGTCGTCCATCCAGTCGTAGGGCATTTCGTCTGGCCCTACATACTGCTCCGGCGCGGCCTGTCGTGCGCGCTCGATGAACGCTTTTACTTTGCGAGCGTCCTTTTTTCCGGGCGAGCTCTCGACCCCCGATGACACATCGACACCCCATGGCGCCACGCGCTGAACGGCAGCAGCCACATTGTCGGGGTCAAGACCACCAGCAAGAATCAGGCGCGGGCCTTCGGGAATGTCGTCGATGAGCGACCAGTCGAACATCGTGCCCGAGCCAGGCGTGGCGGCATCGACCAACACCAGATCGGTTCCGAACTGGTCGGCGCGCCGCGCATCGGTAGTGCCCGCAGCCACAGCCTTGATGACCCAACGCACTCGCGCCGAAACCTCGGCCACATCGGCGGGCGTTTCGTGACCGTGCAACTGAACGGCGCGCACACCCGAGCGGTTGACGATGTCGATCACACGGCTGGGCACTTCGTCGCGAAACACTCCAACGGTGAGGATCTCAGGAGGCAGCCGACGGGTGATGTCGTAGACCTGCTGCGCTGCAACCTGACGCGACGATGGGGCGAACACAAACCCCACTGCGTCGGCGCCCATCGCGACCGCAAACAACGCATCGTCTTCGTTGGTGATACCGCAGATCTTTACGAACATTCGGGTGCCACAGTACCGCGCAACTCGCGCATCGTGGCCGTTGGATCGGGGCTGGTGACCAACGTTTCGCCGACAAGCACGGCGTGGTAGCCAGCTGCCTGAAGGTCGCGCGCATCGTGGCCTCCGCGCACGCCGCTCTCGGCCACTTTGACAACTTCATTTGGGATGATCGCTGCCATGCGCAACGCCCGCGCATGATCAACCTGAAACGTGACGAGATCGCGTTGGTTCACCCCAACAATGCGAGCCTGCGCCGCAAGGGCCACATCGAGTTCGCGTTCGTCGTGAATCTCAACAAGCACCTCGATGCCGATGTGATCGGCCAACGCGTGCAGTTCGATGAGTTCGCTGGGGCTCAGCGCAGCAGCGATGAGCAACACACAATCGGCCCCCATCAAACGGGCGTCGCACACATCGTGAGCGCTGACCGTGAAGTCTTTGCGCAGCACCGGCAACGACACCGCAGCGCGAGCTGCTTGCAGATCGGCAACCGAGCCAGCGAAGAACTCTTCGTCGGTGAGCACCGACAACGCTGCGGCACCGCCTGCCGCATAGGCCTGGGCGAGCAGGGCCGGGTCGAGTGAGATGTTGAGCGCACCCTTTGAGGGCGAGCGTCGTTTGATCTCGCTGATGACTGCCAACTCACCGTTTGACACGGCGGCGCGTAACGAGGCGGCAAAGCCGCGCACCGGAGCGCATTGCGATGCCTGTTCGATCAGCACCTCGATGGGACGCTGATCGAGCGCGGCAACTTCGCGATGGCGAATCAGAATTCGATCGAGATACGTAGCCATGTTCGCGCCGACGTTAGCGGGTAGTTGCTGACGGGTGCGTGGGCGAAGGGCTTAGAAGCCCTTGCCGCCGATTGGGTTCGTGAACGTGATCTCGGGACGGCCACCCATGAACGGCTTCATTGCTGCGCCAAGAAGCTTGAACGCTTCGCTTCCGCCGTGAGCGGCGAGGCCCTCTTGGTTCTCGTACATCTCATAGACCCACAGCACATCGGCATCGACGGCATCTTCGTGCAGGATGTAATAGCGAGTACCCTCTTCGCCCTTGGCGGTCTCGAGGCCAGCAGCCATCGCAGCGGCGAGTTCTGCGCGCTGTCCGGGCAATGCGGGAATTTTTACGATGAGAGCTACCTGTGACATGACCGACTCCAAGAAGGGGTTTTGAGCGATTGGAACTCCCGACGGTACACGTGTAATACCCCACGAAACCTCATTGAGGTGTAACGATGTGTCGATGGCTGACGCACAGACGATTGTCGTTGTCGAGCACGATCCGAACATTGCCGATCTGCTTGAGACATACCTACGCAGCGCAGGGTTCCGGGTGATTCTTGCGTACACCGGCGAGCAGGGTCTCAGCATCATCAACCAATCCGCCCCCGCGCTGGTCGTACTCGCCACCGACCTTCCTGATATCGACGGCTTCGATGTCTGCCGTCGGCTTCCGGCAAGCCGAGTGACACCGGTGCTGTTTCTCACCAGTCGTGATGGAGAAGTTGACAGAACCATCGGTGTCGAACTTGGTGCCGACGACTACGTGACCAAGCCCTTCTCGCCTCGCGAGATCGTTGCCCGGGTCAAAGCAATGCTGCGCCGGGGCCATGCATCGGCCACCGGCAACGCCGACATCATCACCATCGGCGACGATTTCCGCATCGACCTTGCCGATCGCGAAGTGCAGGTGAAGGGCCAAGCCATTCCACTCACCACCCGCGAGTTCGACCTGCTGGTACACCTGGCGTCGAATCAGGGCATCGCTCTCACGCGTCGCGCACTGCTCGACAGCGTTTGGGGCGGCGATTGGTACGGCGACGAGGGCACGGCAGACGTGCACATTCGACAGTTGCGCAGCAAGCTTGGCGAAGAGTTGCCACTGGCCCCGGTGTGGGGCTTTGGCTATCGCCTCGGATAACGCTCGGCTGAACCAGTGCTTTAGAAACCCAGGCGAGCGGTGATCTCGCCAAGCAATGCGCTGATCGGAACACGAACCTGCTCGGTGGTGTCGCGATCGCGAATGGTGACGGCATCGTCTTCGAGCGAGTCGAAGTCGACCGTGACACACAGCGGGGTGCCCACTTCGTCTTGCCGGCGATAGCGGCGGCCGATGGACTGCGTGTCGTCGTAATCGACCATGTAGCGCTCGCTGAGGGTCTGGAAGACCTGACGAGCCAACGGTGACAACGTGTCTTTCTTCGACAACGGAAGCACTGCAACCTTGTACGGAGCGAGACGGGGATGCAGACGCAGAATCGTGCGTGCCTCGCCACCGACTTCGTCTTCGTCGTATGCCGCGAGCAGGAAGGCGGCCATCGTGCGCGTGGCGCCGGCGGCAGGCTCGATCACGAACGGCACATAGCGCTCGTTGGTTGCCTGATCGAAGTAATCGAGCTTCTGACCGCTGTGCGCAGCATGCTGCTTAAGGTCGTAGTCGGTGCGCTGGGCCACACCTTCGAGCTCACCCCAGCCCCATGGGAACTTGAATTCGATATCGCTGGTGCCGGTGGAATAGTGGCTGAGCTCATCGGCGTCGTGTGCACGCATGCGCAACAGGTCGGCGGGGATACCCAAGTTGATGTACCAGTTGAGGCGTTCGTCGCACCAGTACTGGTACCACTTTGGGCCTTCGGCGGGAGGAACGAAGAACTCCATCTCCATCTGCTCGAACTCGCGGGTGCGGAAGATGAAGTTGCCAGGCGTGATTTCGTTACGGAAGCTCTTACCCACTTGGGCGATACCGAACGGTGGCTTCTTGCGGCTGGTCTGCAACACGTTGGCGAAGTTCAAGAACATGCCCTGCGCTGTTTCGGGCCGCAAGAACACATCGGCGCCCGAACCCTCGACCGGGCCAGCCTGGGTCTTGAACATCAGGTTGAACGCACGCGCCTCGGTGAACGAACCGGTTGCCGCGCAGTTGGGGCACACGTTGGGATCGGTGAGGTGATCTTCGCGGAAACGCTGCTTGCACTTGGTGCAATCGACAAGCGGATCGGTGAAGTTGGCGAGGTGACCGCTGGCCTCCCACACCTGAGGAGGCGACAACACCGATGCGTCGATGAGCACGACATCGTCGCGCTGCTGCACCATCGAGCGCACCCATGCGTCTTTGACGTTGCGCAACATCAACGAACCGAGTGGACCGTAGTCGTAGCTCGAGCGGAACCCGCCGTAGATCTCGGCGGACGGGTACACAAAACCACGGCGCTTGCAGAGGTTGACAATTTGGTCGAGCTCGGTTGCGGGCATAGCTCTAGAGGCTATGTCGCAGCTACACAGTTACGAAGCCTTTATCGAAAAGTGCAGCGACCCGACGTGCGCGCGCACCGCAGGGCTTAGTGACGCTCAAACACAGCAACCGAACGCAATTTCCGCTCGATGTGATGCTCAACTGCGCGCGTTGCATGCGAACTTACCTCGTGCGACGCCTGCGAAACCGGTGCCGACAACGCCGCGTTGAGCTGACCTCCCAGGATCATTCGCATCAGCTGAAGCGCATCGGCACTGATCGGCGCGCCGGTGCGGCACGTGCGGCACAGCACCCCGCCGTGATCCATATCGAAAGCCACCAACGGCTCGGCGTCGCCGCAGCGCACACAGACATCGAGTTCGGGGCGAACGCCTTCGAGGGACAGCAGTTTCCAGAAGAAGGCCGGCACAACTAATGGCGAGTCGCTGATGGCAATCGTGCGCAACACGCCCACGAGCATTCGGTACAACTGCGGATTCGGCTCACGGTCCATTGCCATCTGATCAACGGCCTCGAGCACGGCCATGCCGCGCGTCATGTGATCGAGATCGACCATCAGCGGGGCCAGCGACTCGACGGTGTCGACCTGATTCACGATGTCGAGATCGCGGCCTTCGTGCAGCAGCAACTGAACATGGCTCATCGGTTCGAGCCGACCACCAAACTTCGACTTCGTCTTACGGACACCCTTGGCAACGGCGCGCACCTTGCCATGCTGCTCGGTGAGCAACACGATGATGCGGTCAGACTCGCCCAGCTTGTATGTGCGCAGCACAACACCGGTGGTGCGATACATGTGGCTCACGTAATGCCACCGAACCGACGATGACGCAGCGCGTATTCGTTGATCGCATGCTCGAGATGCGGGCCGGACAACTGGTCCCAGGTGGCATCGATGAACACCAACTCGCAATATGACAGTTCCCAGACCAACGACGGAGGCAAGCGAGTAGACGGTCCGAGCACCACGGTGAGGTCGGGCTCACATGGCGCTGGTGTCATCAGGGCGGCACCAAGGGCGGCCTCATCGAGATGATCGGGGCCGGCGACGCGAAGTTGCTCGATCGTCAGGAGCAGTCGATCGCGACCATCGGCGCACGAGTCGACAATGACCGTGCATCCCTGATGCTGTTCGATAGTGCGCGTGGTTGCCCCTCGTTCAGAGGTGGCGTGGGCGTTCGTGTTAGCACTGCGCTGGTAGGGCCGCAGCGTGAGCCACGATGCACCGGCGCCAGAAGCGATCGTGCACAGTTCGTGACGAAGTTGGGTCCACTGTGCGTCGTTGAGGGCGTGCCATTCGTCGAGCGTGCCACCCACAACCAGAACGTGACGAAGAGGAGACGACTCGGCCTCGCTGAGTTCTTGATCTCGCTCACGCTTCTTTGCCACTGCTCGATTCTCGCACGAAGGAGCAGTACCGAACCCACATGATCGCTCGCGGCCTCACTAACGTGGCCGTACCGTGTCCACTTCTGCCCAGTCGTCCAACTCATCGCAACACGCCACCCATGGCGGTGCGCATGTGGCATGCATCATGGACGGCAACGGCCGGTGGGCCAAAGCCCGAGGTCTCGCTCGCACCGACGGGCACACCGAAGGCGAAGAAAACCTCGCTCGCGTGGTGCGCGCTGCGGTGCGGCACAACGTGGGATGGCTCACCGCGTTTGGGTTCAGCACCGAGAACTGGGTGCGGCCGCGCGCCGAGGTTCGCCACATTCTCGGACTGCACGAAAAGCTCTTCGGCCGAGTCGCCGAACTCAACGAACTCAACGTGCGCATCCAATGGATCGGGCGTCCGTTCAACTCCCCCGATGCGCGCACGCCTCGCTACGTACAGCGCGCTATCCGCAAAGCAATCGCCGACACAGCGACCAACACGGGCATGACCCTCACCATCGCGTTCGACTACGGCAGTCGCGCCGAACTTGCCCACGCTGCGCAACGCATCGTGGCCGACAACGTGCCCGCAACCGTCGACGCATTGCAGCAGCGGCTGTATCTGCCGGACCTCCCCGATGTCGATGTGCTCGTGCGTACATCGGGCGAGATGCGCATTTCAAACTTCCTGCTGTGGCAGATCGCCGGGTGCGCGGTGCATTTCACCGACAAGGCATGGCCTGATTTCGACGAGCACGAGCTTGAACTCGCGTTGTCGCTGCTGCACAAGTAAGCACCTGTAGGGTCGTTCGCTATGTCTGCCGAAGCTGTGCGCGTTGCTCTCGCTGCTGTTACCAGCGCGTTGCCCGCCGCCGAAGACCGCCCTGGGCAGATCGAGATGGCGATCGCCGTCGATCGAGCGTTGGCATCGGGGCGTCATCTTGTGGTGGCAGCAGGCACCGGCACCGGCAAGACCATGGGGTACCTCGTGCCCAGCGTTCTCGCCGGAAAGCGAGTTGTCGTTGCCACGGCCACGAAGGCGCTGCAAGACCAGCTCGCCAGCAAAGACCTTCCGTTTCTCGAAGAACATCTTGGGGCTCCGTTCGATTGGGCAATTCTGAAGGGCCGCAGCAACTACATCTGCTTGCAACGTGTTCGCGAAGTGCAGGCCACCGATAACGGCCAGCTCGAAATCGAAGACCTCGCCCCCACCGTGAAACTTGAGGTCAAGCGGCTCAGCGAATGGGCCGGCACCACGAGAACGGGCGATATGGCCGAACTCGATTGGATGCCCAGCGACAAGGCATGGCAATCGGTGTCGGTGGGTAGCGACGAATGCCCCGGCGCAACTCGCTGCCCGATGGGACCATCATGTTTTGCCGAAGGCGCGCGGATGAACGCGGCGCAGGCCGACGTCATCGTGGTGAACACTCACCTCTACGGACTACACATCGCCAGCGGCGGCGTGCTGTTACCCGAACACGATGTGGTTGTCATCGACGAAGCGCATTCGCTCGAAGACATCATGAGCGACACCGTTGGGGTCTCGCTCGGCAGCGGGCGATTCACAAGCCTCACCGCCACGTTGAAACGCATCATCGAAGACCCGGTCTTGCTTGGCTCAATTGTCGACGCTGGCGTCGCGCTGCGCGAGTCGCTAGTGCCTTTCGTTGGGCAGCGCCTGCCCCTGCCGTTTCCCGAGACGATTGCCGACGCGCTCATCGTCGGACGAACTCGCATCGATACTGCCCAAGCCGCCCTGCGAGCAATCGACACCAACGTCGAAGACGCCAAGCAGCGCAAGCTTCGCGGGCAGACCCAGGCCACCCGCTTGATGGAGCAGATCGATACGGCGATCAGCACGAACACTGGTTACGTGGCATACGTGTCGGGTGCGGCCGAGCAGCCGCGCCTTGAGATTGCGCCGCTCGATGTTGGGCCAACCCTGCGCACGGGCGTGTGGGACAAGCACACCGCTGTTCTCACCAGTGCCACCATTCCGGCGTCGCTCACCGAACGCGTTGGGCTCCCCGCCGAACTTGCCGACGTGGTCGATGTCGGCAGCCCCTTCGATTACGAGCACAATGCAATGCTCTATTGCGCAGTGCATCTGCCCGAGCCACGCTCGCCAAAGTTCACGGCCGCGATGCACGACGAACTCGTCGCACTCATCACCGCTGCGGGTGGACGAACGTTGGCATTGTTCACCAGTTGGAAGGCGATGGAAGCGGCCGCCGAGATGGCTCGCGCCCGGCTGCACTTCCCCGTGATGACTCAGCGCGACCTACCCAAGACCGCCCTGGTCAAGGCGTTCATCGACGACGAACGCAGTTGCTTGTTTGCCACGGCTGGCTTCTTCCAAGGCGTCGACATTCCTGGGCGCACGTTGTCGTTGGTCACCATCGACCGCCTGCCGTTTCCACGTCCCGATGATCCGCTGTTGTCCGCGCGACGAGATCTGCTCGGACCGAAAGCCTTTGCGCAGATCGATATTCCGCGTGCCGCCACGTTGCTTGCTCAGGCCACGGGCAGGCTCATTCGAACCGCTACCGACCGCGGCGTTGTTGCCGTTTTCGATTCACGGCTTGGCACGGCCAACTATCGCTGGGACATTGTGAAGGCGTTGCCACCAATGAAACGCACCCGCCACCGAGCCGAGGTCGAGTCGTTCCTAGCCGAGATCACCCGAGCAGGCGATAGCCCAACCCGCGAACCGTGACCAGCAGCTTCGGCTCATCGGGTTGATCCTCGATTTTCACGCGCAGACGGCGCACATGCGCGTCGACGAGTCGGCTATCGCCGAGGTACTCGTAACCCCACACGCGCTCGAGCAACTGATCACGCGACAACACCGCACCCGCATGATCGCTGAACTCACACATCAACCGGAACTCGGTTTTGGTGAGGCCGAGTTCTTCGCCGGCTTTCAGCACGATGCCTTGTTCGTGACGCACTTCGATGTCGCCGTATCGGCGAGAGACGGGCTCACTCGTAGGAGTCTCATGAAGTTGCACTCGTCGCAACTGCGCACGAATTCGCGCGGCGAGTTCCTTGGGCACCACGGGCTTGGTCACGTAGTCATCGGCGCCGGCCTCGAGCCCCACAACAAGATCGTGTGTGTCGGTCTGAGCCGTGACAATGATGATGGGCACAATGCTCTTCGCGCGAATAGCGCGGCACACTTCGAACCCTGAGAGGTCGGGCAAGCGAAGGTCGAGCAGCACAAGATCGGGCTCGCGTTCGGCGAACGCTGCCAAACCCGAACGAGCATCGGGGGCCTCTCGCACCTCGTATCCCTCGTCCTCAAGCGCAAGGCGTAGCGCGAGGCGGATCGAGTCATCGTCTTCTATGAAGAGCAGCGAATACACAGATCACCGTTTCTGTTACACAAATCGCACAATGTGAGCGCCAAGCCGTCACACACGTGCACCATCATGGCATGTGTTCACGCTGCTTCGGTGGGGTACCTCCCTCCCCTTGGTGCCTCACCGGCAGCGAGAGCCCAGCGGGCAATCAACGTTGGTTCGAGCGGAAACGTTCGGATCGCCAACTGATGCTGGAGGTATCCAAATGTTTGATCCCGTGATGTGTTCACGAACCGACCGCGGTTTGGGAGCAGTGATCCTCACCGTGTCGGGTCCATTGACTACGCCCGAACACATTGCCAGTCTGCAACGCAGTCTGGCGCTCGTCCCCCGAGGCTTCAGCCTCATCATTGAAATGGACGAGATGACTACCTTGTCCACTGCTGGCCTGCGCGGGCTGCGTGCGCTGGCCGGTTCGGCAACCGCTGAGGGGGTGAGGTTGATCATCGTGAGTGAGTCGCTTGATGTCCGAGCGAATCTGATTTTGAGCGACCTCGACTGCTTAGCGCCGGTGCTCCACAATCTGTCGCAGGCCTGCCAGATCGTTGCTGCCGCCGCATAAACCGGCAACACTGGCGGAGTGGCACGGGTGAGGCAACCAGGACGAACGCTCAGTCTGCGTACACGCGTCACGATGTTCTTGAGTCTCACCGCGCTGGTGGCCTCAATGTCGCTCACGTTGCTCACCTATACGGCTGCCCGCAACTACCTACTCAGTCAGCGGTCCGCTGTTGCCCGGGCGCAGACCTTCGCCAACGCCAAAGCGGCGCGCGACGAACTGCGTCTGGGCAAAACCGACCTCGGTCGCTTCATCACCAGCATCCGAAACGAAGACACTGGCTTCGCGCTGCTCTATGTGGGCGACACCTCGTATCCGCAGAAAGTTCAGTACCGCCAAGACTTGCTGCCGGCCGATCTGGTGAGCCAAGTGCTCGACGGCGGCAACGGTCAGCAGCGGTTCCAGTTGCGCGGCGAGCCTTACCTTGCCGTTGGCGTGAGCATTCGCGAATCAAACGCCAACTACATCGAAGCGTTCCCATTGGCCAGCACCGATCGCGTGCTGTGGGTTATCGGCACTGCCTTGCTCGCTGGCTCGGCCGCGATCACACTGCTTGCCGCTGCACTCGGATGGTGGACAAGTCGTCGGCTCCTCAAGCCGGTGAGTCGCGTCGCGATTGCCGCTGGCGGTATCGCTTCTGGCGGTCTCGACATTCGGCTCGAGCCCGAGAGCGACCCTGAGCTCAACCGGTTGGCGCAGTCGTTCAACGAAATGGCCGACGCAGTGCAGACCCGCATCGAGCGTGAGGCCCGGTTTGCGTCCGACGTGAGCCACGAACTTCGTTCGCCGATCACTGCACTCACCGCTGCTGTCGAGGTACTCGACGCCCGCCGAGCCGACCTACCCGAGCGAACCCAGCAGGCGCTCGATGTAGTTGTCAATCAGGTGCGCCGCTTTGATCAGATGGTGATGGATCTACTCGAGTTGGCGCGCATCGACTCTGGGGTCAGCGATGTCAACTCCGAAGAACTGCGGCTCGACGAAGTCGTGCCGCGCATCGCGCAACGTTATGGATTCGGCGACGTGCCGATAGAGGTGCAGCCCAACGCTCACCGCACGCTATGGATCGACAAGTTGCGACTCGAGCGCATCGTCGCCAACTTGCTCGACAATGCTCGCCAACATGGTGGCGGGCCAACGCGAGTGAGCATCGAGTCCGATCGCGATCAGGGCTTGCTGCTCGCAGTCGAAGACTCTGGTCCAGGGGTGGCCCGCGGCGAACGCCAGCGCATCTTCGAACGATTTGCGCGTGGCACAGCGGCACGCCATCGCGTGGGGAGCGGGCTTGGTCTGGCATTGGTCGCCGAGCACGCCCATGCATTGGGCGGCGATGCGTGGGTCGAAGACCGCATTGGCGGCGGGGCACGATTCGTGGTTCGCTTCGCTTTTGATCGCAGTGGATCGGGGTGCTGATGCGTCAGCAACGGATGGTTCTGGTGTCGTTGTTCGTGGTTGCGGCCACGGCAGTCGTTGCGTGCGGCGTGCCCGATTCAAGCCAGTTCACGGCGATCGATAAGCGCAACATTCCCTTTGGGCTCAGCGAGACCACTGCTGTGCCCACTACATCAAGCACTATCGCTCCGGCGAGCACCACAACGGTGGTTGAACCCGCCACCACCATCGCCACCGAGACAGTGCTGCTGTTCTTCGTAGCCGGAACGCAACTCGTCAGCGTCACGCAGCTATTGCCTCGGCCCGCATCGTTGGCTCAGACAATGTCGGTGCTCGAGACCGGTCCACCTCGAGAGTTCGGAATTGGGCTACGCACCGCGATTCCCGAAGGTTCGCAGAGCGTGCTCACATCTGCGGGCGGCGTGGTGACGGTCGATTTGCCGCTCACGTTTTTCAACGCCATGGCGCCACAGGATCAGCGGCTCGCTATCGGTCAGATAGTGCTCACGTTGACCAATCAACGTGGGGTCGGCCAGGTCACGTTTACTCAAGCCGGCCTGCCGATCAGCGTGCTGCGGGGCGGCGGCGACCTCACCCGCCCAGGAGAGTTGTTGGTGAGCGCCGACTACGGCCAACTGCAGAGCAGTTCGGCTTCAGGTGTTCCGCAGGGCTAGTAGCCGAGGCGCTCGACCCGAGCGGGGCGGCGCTGCCAGTCTTTGTCTACTTTGACAAACAACTCAAGGAAGGTGTCTGGTGGTAACTGCGCTCTCGCTCGGCTGCCCACCTCTTTGAGGATGGAACCGTGCTTGCCGATGACCATTCCCTTTTGGCTTTCACGCTCGACGATGATCTCGCAGCGGATGCGCTTGCCTTCCCACTCGGTCACTCGGGTGGCAATTGAATACGGCAACTCGTCTTCAAAAATCGCGAGGAGCTGTTCACGAACAAGTTCGGCGATCCATGTGTGCTCTTCAACGTCGCTTGCCGTGCCCTCTGGGTAATACATAGGGCCTTCGGGTAACAACGTGGCGAGATAATCGACCAGTTCGGGAATGCCTTCCCCAGTTAAGGCCGAAACCGGGAAGTAGGCAGCGGCATCGAGACCACTAGAGCGCACGAGTTGTTTCAGAACCGCCTGTTTCGAAGCGGCATCGACCTTGTTCAAGATGAGCACGGCTTTGCTGACATCAATTCGATCGGCAACCCATTGATCGCCCTTGCCGAACGGCATGGTGGCATCAATGACGAGGCACACGACATCGACGTCTTCGGCTGACTCAAGTGCGGTCGCGTTGACGCGCTGACCCAATGCAGTGACGGGTTTATGCAAGCCGGGGGTATCGACAAAAACTAGCTGTGCATCGGGGCGATTGAGGATGCCACGAATTCGCGTGCGCGTTGTTTGTGGCTTGTCGCTGACGATGCTGACCTTTTGGCCACAGACGGCATTGAGCAGCGTGCTCTTGCCCACGTTGGGACGACCCACAAAGGTGATAAAGCCAGATTTCATGTAGGGAGCACGCTACCGGAGTCGGGCAGTGCTTCAGTTTGAGCTGGCTCGCTGGCTAGCTCGCTTGCCGGCTGCTTGCCGTTAGACCTGACTGTCGCGACCGGCCCAGAAAGGAGCACGAAGCTCGCGCTTGAGCAATTTGCCGCTGCCGGTTTTCGGCAGCTCGTCCATCCACGAAATCGAACGCGGCACTTTGTAGCTCGCCAACTTTTCGCGGGCGTAGGCGGTGACTTGGGCGTCGTCGAGGCCTGATCCTTCGCGGGCCACGATGACCGCGTGCACGGTTTCACCCCACTCATCGCTTGGGATGCCGAATACGGCGGCCTCGTACACGTCGGGATGAGACTCGAGTGTTGCTTCGATCTCCGCGGGGTAGATGTTCATACCGCCCGAGATGATCATGTCCTTCTTCCGATCGCAGATGAAGATGAAACCTTCGTCGTCGCGGTAGGCGATGTCGCCGACGGTCTGGTAGCCGTGCTTTTGATCAGCTTCAAACTTGTCGTGCTGCTTGTAATAGTCGGCGAAGACGCTGGGGCTTTTCACAAACAGTTCGCCGGTGTTGTTCGGGCCAAAGCCGGTGACTTCGTTGCCGTCGTCGTCGAACAACTTCACCTCGACCATCGGCGAAGGTTGTCCGCATGAGCCCGGCTTGCGCAGTTGGTCCTCTGGCTTGAGCACGCAGTTCACACCAAGTTCGGTGCTGCCGTACACCTCCCACAGCGAATCGCCGGGGAAGTCGGCGAGGTACGTCTGCTTGAGCGCAAAACTCCATGGAGCGGCGTTGGCGATCATGCGCTTGAGCGACGACGTGTCGTACTTTGCCTTGGTCTCGGGTGGCAATGTGCAGATCATCCTGATGGGCGTAGGCGCGCTGAAGGTTGAAGTCACCCTGTACTTGCTGATGAGTCGCAGCCAATCTTCGGGCGCGAACTTGCGTTGCAGCACCACGGTCTGTCCGAGTGCTTGAGCCATCCCCATAAAGCCGCCAGGACCCGAGTGATACAGCGGCCCCGTAGGCACGTAAATGTCTTCGGACGTGTATCCAACAAGCGCGACGAGCGCTGCTGACTGCTCGGCGTTACCGGCACCGCGACGGAGCGCGCCCTTGGGCTTACCCGTGGTGCCGCTGGTGTAGATCATCGTGGCGCCAGCTTCGGTAGCGGCGGGGATCTCTGGCTCGTCGGGGCTCGCGGCTGCCATGAGCGCGTCGGCGCTCTCCATGCCAACTGGGGCAGGTCCGTCGAACACGAGGATGTGTTGCACCTGCGGGATCTGGTTACGAATGCGCTCGAATGTGCTCGCGAACTCGGCGTCTACATACACGATGGTGGCGTCACAATGATCGGTGACGTAGGCGGCTTCATCGTCGCTGAGCCGGTAGTTCAAGGGCACTGCTGTTACGCCGAGTTTGCGCGCTGCGTTGATCATGGTCACGAGACCGATCGAATTCTGCCCGCACCAAACGACTTTGGTCTCAGGCGGTCGAGCGCCAATGGCAATGAGAACGTTGGCTAAGCGGTTGGCCTGTTCGTTCAACTCTGCGAAGGTGACCGAGTGAACGTGGCCGTTGGGTCGGTCGTCGATCACGGCAGGTTTGTTCGGCTGGACCTGCGAATACACGGTGAGGAAATCAGGCATGCGCCCGTTCCTAGCACGCAAGGCAACACCGCCTGCGTCTCGAGCCATCGAGGCGAGTACACCCGGCACATCGAAAAGCCGTCGAACCCGGCGATACAGCGGTCGAACCATCTCCGAAGGGTACCCGCCGAGCAATCCGTGACCGCCCGTTTGCGTTGCTGACTCCGCCACCTGCAACACTTGACGCATGACAGTACGAGTGATTGACGGCATCGATGGCATCAAGGCAGTAATCGGCGAGCACCTCGGTTACAGCCCCTACTTTGAGGTCACGCAAGAACGCGTGAACCTATTCGCTGACGCAACCGGCGACCATCAGTGGATCCACATTGATGTCGAGCGCGCCAAGAAGGAAAGCCCGTTCGGCGGACCTATTGCGCACGGCTACCTCACACTCTCACTCGGCCCGGTGCTCTACCCACAGGTCGTGCAGATTCGCGGGTTCTCCATGGGCGTCAACTACGGCGCCAACAAGATTCGCTTCATGTCGCCAGTGCCAGTTGGCGCCAACTTGCGTCTTGGCGTGAAGTTGCTCGCAGTCGACGACATCGCCGGCGGCATCCAGAGCACGATGGAGTTCACCTTCGAAGTCGAAGGCAACCCCAAGCCAGCCTGCGTCGCTGAGATCATCTTCCGCAGCTACGTCTGACCGGTATGCGGGCGTCTGCGCGCGTCTGCCGGCTTCTCCCGCGCCACCCCAAGCTCCCGGCCTACCGCAGTCATCGCGGAGCGGGGAGCATCTCTCGACATTCAGCGCGCCGCCCGACCCGTCGCGTTTGCGCCCGCTCACCCAATCTCCACGTGACGAAACTCTTGGGGTCCGCCGCCGCATGTCTTCCCGCCCCTCGACGAATCTCCACGTGACGAAAAGCCTCGGACTGCCACCCCCATCCCGCCATTTTCATCACGTGGAGATTGGGTGAAGGGGGCGAGAACTACGGGGACCGTGAGGCAGACGGGGAGGAGCAGGCAGGCAGGAGCAAGTAGGCAGGAGTTGGTCGCAGGGGCAGGCAGGAGTGCAGGCAGGTTGGCGGGCGGGAGCGCACGGTCAAGGCAACAGGCAGCAACGGGGGCATCAACAGCTCCACGCTGAGTATCGGCGACGCGAAGCACCGGTTGGGTTGGGCCGGGCGGCACTGTGTGACAGGCCTTCGGTACAACGTGGCGATGGAAGCGATCGCTATTCGTAATCGAGTCTCATCACGATCGTGCGCTTGGTGCACCACAGAGTTTGCCGCAGAGTTTCGGCCTGGCCGGCCCCGAATCTACTGCCGCCCGAGTTGCCGTCAGCGGGCCTACGAACGTCGTCGCGGTCTCGCCGTACTTCCTCCGCCGGACCGCCTCATCATGTCCGACAACGGCCCACTGAGCCACCTACCCAATCGCTACCCGGGCTACGAGCGCGGCGAAATTCGCACTTTGTACGGTCGGGGCCACGCAATGCGCCCAGCCGGCATCGCCGAGCTCGGCGAGCGTAGGCTCACCCTGTGCGGATTGCTAGCGCGTCCCGTGGCTCGCACGTTTCATCGGACATCGCCCGAGTCGTGCCTCACCTGCAAACGGGTAGAAACCGTCAGACCATCGGCACGCGCCGTGCGGCCGTCGGCCGATCTCGCCGCATTGCGGGCACTGCTCGATAGGGCCGCAGTCGAGACAAGCAGAAGTCAGCGGAACCGAACCAAGTCGGCCGAACAAGTGCTGTTTGAGTTGCTGGCAGCGGCGTAGCTGCGGGCCAGCGAAGTAGACAACTGCTCAACGAAAGTTCGGCATCACCTGCGTCGCGAACAGCTCCATCGAAGTCGTCTCGGGATAGTCGCTGCACCAAGGGATAAACCCACTACACCCCAACTCGATATAGGCGGCCACCTTTTCGCTCACCTGTTCGGGCGTGCCGACCAAGTTGCCCGCACGCCACGACTCAAACGGTTCGCCGATAAAGCTGCGACTGCCTGCGGCCACAATCTCGGCTTCGGTCTCGCGAATGAACACCTCGGGCGACCAGGTCTTACGAATCGTCGCTTCGTCGCGCCCCACAGCAGCGCAATGGCCCTTGAGAATCTCTCGCTTACGCGCCCACTCGTCGGGCTTACCACCCCAGTTGCTCGCGTCAGCATGTTGGGCAACAACCCGCAGCGTAAGTTGCTCGCCCCCACCACCAATGAGAATTGGTGGGTTCGGCTGTTGCAACGGCTTGGGATCGCACTGCGCCCGATGCAGCTTGTAGTACTTACCGTCGTATGTGGTCTCTGGCTGTGACCACATCGACTTCACGATCTCAACGCTCTCGCGCAACATACCGATGCGATCCTTGGGCGACGGGAACTCGTATCCGTAGCCGCGGTACTCGTGCTCGTACCATCCGGCGCCGATTCCCCAATCGAGCCGCCCACCCGAGATGACATCAATCGTGGATGTGATCTTGGCCAGCAGACCCGGCGACCGATAGCTGTTGCACCCGACCATCTGCCCGAGTCGCACACGACTCGTGCGCTGGCTGATAGCCGCCATCGTGGTCCAACACTCGAACACGGCTTCGTGCGCAGGCACGGGAACATTATGGAAATGGTCGTAGAGCCAGATCGAGTCGTAACCCAATGCTTCGGCCAGCATCGCGATCTCTACAGCCCGATTCCACTTCGCCTCGGCACCGTCGATCGTGGACAGTTCCATCTTCCAGCCCTGGGGCATGAACACACCAAACGTGACATCACTCATGAGACAACGCTAGGCGCGCAAACATCACAGAAACGCCACCGGCGAATTCGTGGCATGACCCGAACTTCTCCTATCTTGCCCACCCATGGGTTCCAGCGTTGTCGACTTCAACATGGGCGATGTTCACGAAGCAATCGCCGCCACTCGCGCCAACGAACTGTGTCTGGTCTTTCGCGACCGGCGGCTCACGTGGGCCGACGTCACCGATCGAACACGCCGACTCGCCAACTACTTGCATTCGCAACAACTTGGCTGCCACACCGAACGCGCTGAACTCACCGGGTCACAAAGCGGCCAGGACCACCTCGCCATCTACTTGCATAACGGCAACGAATACCTGGAGTCGATGTTGGGCGCGTTCAAGGCCCGCGTCGCCCCGCTCAATGTGAACTATCGCTATGTTGCCGAAGAGTTGCGCTACTTGCTCAACGACTCAGGCGCCGCTGCGGTCGTCGTGCACTCTCAGTTCGCACCAACACTCGCCGAGGTACTCAACGACGTCCCCTCGGTGCGCGTGATCCTGCAGGTAGCCGACGAATCAGGTAACGACCTGCTCCCCGGCGCCATCTGGTACGAAGATGCGCTTGCCCAATCATCGAACGCAAAACCACCGCTCACGCTCAGCGGCGACGACCTCTACATCCTCTACACCGGCGGCACCACGGGTATGCCAAAGGGCGTGCTGTGGCGCGGCGGCGATGCCATCGTTGAATGCTTTGGAGGCCCAGCGTCAGCAACCACGCTCGACGATTTCGCCACCCAAGCCGTGGGCGAACTGCGCGCCCTACTCGCCCCACCATTCATGCACGGCGCTGGCCACTGGATGAGCTTTCGCACGTGGCACACCGGCGGCACCGTGTTCGTGCAGGACTCCCCCGACCGACTTGACCCGGTTGATATCTGGAGCCTCATCGAACGCGAGCGCCTGAACTTTCTTCTCATCGTGGGCGATGCATTCGCCCGCCCGCTGCTCGACGAGCTCGATCTCGGCACCTACGACCTCTCGAGCCTCACCGTTGTGCTCTCGGGCGGCGCGCCGCTCTCGGCAAATCTCAAGGCTGAGTTCCTGCGTCACCTTCCCACCCTGATGATCGTTGACGGCCTCGGCTCATCAGAGGCTGGCGGCCAACTCTCACACGTGTCAGCAGGTGCCAGCGCATCCACCGGAACCTTCCCCATGTCGCCGGGCAACCACGTGCTCTCGGCCGATCTCGATCGCGAACTCGCCCCAGGCGAAGACGAACTCGGCTGGCTCGCCAAGAGCGGTCGCCTCGCGCTGGGCTACCTCGGAGACGAAGCAAAGACCGCCCGCACCTACCCGGTGATCGCCGGCGTTCGTTACGCAATCCCCGGTGACCGAGCCAAACTCCGCGCTGACAGCACCATCGAACTGCACGGCCGCGACAGCGTCACCATCAACAGCGGCGGCGAGAAGATCTTCGCCGAAGAAGTTGAGGCCGCCATCAAAGCCCACGCTGGCGTTTACGACTGCCTTGTTGCAGGCCGCCCGAGCGAGCGCTGGGGCAACGAAGTGGTCGCTGTGGTGCGTATTCGTGAGGGCTACGACGTCTCGGCGACAGAACTATTGGCCGAAGCCGCCAACCATGTCGCTCGTTACAAGCTGCCCAAGGCGTTCGTATTCGTGAACCACATTGAGCGCTCACCGAGCGGCAAAGCCGATTACCGCTGGGCCAAGCTCACCGTGGCGCAGAGCACAACGTAGGATCTGCACGACCGACACGATCTGCAAGGGACAAACAATGACAGCTGAACACTTTGACGTGGTTGTAGTCGGTGCTGGCCTCTCCGGCATCGGAGCCGGCTTTCATCTGCAAGACAAGTGCCCCGACCGCACGTATGTGATTCTCGAAGGCCGCAGCGACATCGGCGGCACCTGGGACCTGTTCCGCTACCCGGGCGTGCGCTCAGACAGCGACATGCACACGCTTGGTTTCAGCTTCAAGCCGTGGACCGACGCCAAATCGATCGCCGACGGCCCATCGATCTTGCAGTACCTGCGCGACACCGTGAGCGAGTTCGGCATTGGCAAGCACATTCGGTTCAACCATCGCATCACTCACGCCGAATGGTCCACCGCCGACTCAACGTGGACGGTCACCGCCACTCGCACCGACCCAACCACCAACGCCACAGAGACAGTCACGTACTCGTGCGGCTACTTGTTCATGTGCTCGGGCTACTACAGCTACGCCAGTGGCTACACCCCCGAGTTCGCAGGCCGCGAGCGGTTCACCGGACAAGTTATCCACCCCCAAGCGTGGCCTGAGAACCTCGACTACGCCGGCAAGCGCGTGGTCGTTATCGGCTCTGGCGCAACAGCGATGACCCTGATCCCCGCAATGGCCAACACAGCGGCGCACGTGACCATGCTGCAGCGCTCGCCCACATACGTCGTTGCCCGGCCCGACACCGACCCCATCGCCAACACACTGCGCAAGGTGCTGCCGGGTCGACTCGCCTACAAACTCACCCGCTTGAAGAACACCAAGTTGCAGCAGATCATCTACAAGCGCACGCGTGAGCAGCCCGAGAAGGTAAAGACCGCCTTGGTCGGGATGGTCACCAAAGAACTTGGTCCCGACTACGACGTAGCAAAGCACTTCACCCCCAGTTACAACCCATGGGATCAGCGGATGTGTCTCGTGCCAAACGGCGACCTCTTCGCAGCGATCAACTCAGGCAAGGCCTCGGTTGTTACCGACGAAATCGAGTCGTTCACCGAAACCGGCATCCAACTCAAATCGGGCGAACACCTCGACGCCGACATCATCGTGACGGCTACTGGCCTTCGCATGGTCACCCTCGGCGAGATGAGTTTCGTGGTCGACGGCGAACCTGTTGACTTCGCATCGACATGGACCTACAAGGGATTCGCGTATAGCGACATCCCTAACCTCGCATCGTCGTTTGGTTACATCAATGCATCGTGGACGCTGCGCTCCGATCTGATCTGCGAATACGTCACTCGGTTGCTCAACCACATGCGTGCGACCAACACCACGCAGTGCACACCGCGCGTGAGCCCCGCAGACGCATCGATGCCTCAGCGCCCATGGATCGACAACTTCACGGCTGGCTACATGCAGCGCGAAATGCACCGCTTCCCCAAGCAAGGCGACCGCGAACCATGGGTCAACCCCCAGAACTATGGGCGCGACAAGGCGATGTTCTTGAAGTCACCGATTGAAGACGGGGCAATGCAGTTCAGCAAAGCGCCCGTGGCTGCGCGCTAGGCACGCTCACAACGGCAAGTCGCCGGTGGCCTTCTTGGTGCTGCCAAAATCGTTCCACGCCGCGATGGTGCGCTGCGCAATTCGCATCTGGTGAATCTCGTCGGCGCCATCGGCAAAACGGCTCCAGCGAGCCTGCATGAGCATGCCCGCAAGCGGCGTGTCGGTGGAATATCCGAGCGCCCCATGCACCTGAACGGCGCGGTCGATGATGCGCCACAGGCTGTTGGCCACAAAGTGCTTGGCCATCGAGACCTCGCTGGTGAAGTCCATCTTGTTTTCGATCTTGTACGCGGCGTGCAAGACCATCAGCTTGCTCTGGTACAACTCCATCGCTGAGTCGGCAATGAGCCACTGGATGCCCTGCTTCTCGGCGAGGTACGACCCATGGCTGTAGCGCTCCATCGAGCGCTTCACCATCAAGTCAAGTGCCATCTCGGCCTGGCCGAGCCAACGCATGCAGTGCGCCAAACGAGCCGGCCCAAGACGGTATTGGCCAAGCAGGTGGCCCTGGCCTTGGCCACCAAGCATGTTGGCCGCAGGCACGCGCAGGTCTTCGATGAGAATCTCGCAGTGGTTGTGGCCGCCGCTCATCGTGTGCACATCGCGCACCACGGTCCAACCTGGTGAGGGCAGGTCGACGATGAAGCAACTGTTGGCCGCCTGAGGAATGGTTGGATCCTCTTCGGTGCGGGCCACGAGCAATGCGAACTTGGCCCCGCGTGCACCGCTGATGAACCACTTGTGACCGTTGATGATCCACTCGTCGCCGTCGCGATAAGCAAAGGTCTTGATGAGCGTTGGGTCGCTGCCGGCCACTTCGGGCTCGGTCATCGCAAAGCAGCTCCGCGTGGTGCCCTCGCACAACGGGCGCAGGTACTTCTCTTTTTGCTCGTCGGTGCCCCAGTGCTCGAGCGTGTGCTGGTTGCCTTCGTCGGGAGCCTGCGCGTTGAGTACGAATGGGCCGATGCCCACCTTTGCGGCTTCGGCCGATACGGCGGCCATCGCGGTTGGCCCAAGGGCCATGCCGCCCCACTCTTTTGGCATGTGAGGAAGCCACAGGCCCCACTCTTCTTTGGCCTTGTAACGCAGCTTGCCAATGGTTTTGACGACCTCGGCGCGGTCTTCTTGATCGGTGGCATCCCAGCGAGGACGAACCACTTCGTCCATGAACTGTCGCACCTTCATGCGGATCTCTTCCACCTCTGGTGGGAACGTAAAGTCGATCATGAAGGGCCTCCATCGCACAGTTACGGCACATCGCCGCACATGAATCTCGCCGAGTCTCGCGGCTTGAGCGCATGCTGCGCCACTTGTTCGGTCGTAACCTGCACACGATGACGAAATCCACGTGGGACACAGATGCACTACCCGAGGGCGACGACAAGGTTGTTGCCGTGCGCCAGATGTTCGACACCATCGCCGGGCGCTACGACATGGTCAACCGCATCATGACCTTTCGACTCGACGTTCGCTGGCGTCGCAAGGCCGTGCGGCTGCTGGCCCTTCCCGCAGGAAGCCGTGTGCTTGATCTGGCCAGCGGCACCGGCGATCTGTGCATCGATCTCGCCAAAGCCGGTTACAAGCCGCTGTCTGTAGATCTGAGCTTTGGCATGTTGGCTGCAGATCGCAGCGGCGCCCCACGCACCCAAGCCGACATCTTGCGGATGCCGTTCCCCGATGCCAGCGTCGACGGCGTCACGTGCGGATTCGCGTTGCGCAACCTGGTCGACCTTCCCGCGTTCTTCAACGAACTCGGCCGCGTGGTCCGGCCCGGCGGACGCATCGCGCTGCTCGATGTCGGCATCCCCAAGAACCGGTTCGTACGGTTTGGTCACGGCATCTACTTTGGCAAGGTGGTCCCGAAGATCGGCGGCCTGCTCAGCGACAAGGCTGCATATCGCTATCTGCCCAAGAGCGTGGCGTATCTGCCACCAGCCAACGAGATGGTCAAGGCCCTCGTTGCCGCCGGTTTCGCCGATGGCTCGCATCAACTTCTCAGCGGCGGCATCACTCAGCTGTTGCTTGGCACACGGTCGTAAGCAACGCACATGCGCGCCGTCACCCGGGTCTTCGACGAAGACATCGATCTCAATGATTTCGCTGGCGAAGACGGTTTTCTCTTTGTGCGCGACGGCATTGGTCTTGCTGGCCGTGGAGTCGCCGCTCGTATCGAAGCCGATGCAGCGGTCCAGTTTCTGAAGGCGATCGAATGCGACGACTCCGTCGGCCTCGCCGGATGCGGCCCTATCGCAATGGGTGTGCTGCCGTTCAAGCCGGGCGCTTCAGCAAAGCTCATCGTTCCGGCCGTCACCATCGGCAAGGGACCCGATGGACAGCGTTGGATCACCATCATCGACAACGCCGAGATCCCCTCCCCCGCTGCTCGCCCGGTGCCTGCCGCTGCCGACTTCAGCGTGCGGCCGGGCGTAGAGATCGCCACGTATCTCGCTGCTGTCGCTGCCGCTCGCGATGCCGTGCGCGCTGGGCAACTCGACAAAGCCGTCATCGCCCGCGACATCGTGGTCACTTCAAGCGAGCCCATCAACGTGCACGCTGTGTTGCTGCGGCTGCGCGCCAGTTTCGGCTCGAGCTATCGCTACAGCATCGACGGATTCCTCGGAGCGTCACCCGAGCTACTCATCGGGCTTGATGGCGCAACGGTTTCATCGCATCCGCTGGCTGGCACCACGCCACGCACCGGCGACCCCGCCACCGACGCACGTCTGGCCGCCGAGCTCTTAGCTAGTCCCAAGAACCAGATCGAGCATCGGGTCGTGATCGATGTCGTGCACGACACGTTGTTGCCGTGGGCCAGCTATCTCGATTGGGAACCAGAGCCATCAATCGTGGCCGTTGCCAACGTGCAACACCTCGGCACTCGCATGCAAGGCCAACTCTCGCAACCGAGTCCCGACGTGGTCACCTTGGCCAAGGCGCTGTCACCAACACCAGCGCTTGGCGGTCACCCGCAGCAGGCCGCGCTCGATCTCATTGAGCGCGTCGAAGGCTTTCGCCGCGGCCGCTACGGAGGCGCCGTGGGTTGGGTCGATGCGCGAGGCAACGGCACATGGGCCGTGGCAATTCGTTGTGCCGAGTTCTCCCAAGACCGACGCCAGGCGCGCCTGTTTGCTGGCGGAGGCATCGTTGCCGACAGCGAACCACTCGCCGAACTCGCCGAAACTCAAGCGAAGTTTCAGGCCATGTTGTCGGCCATCATTAGGCCATAAGGCCGATGGCGGCAGACACCGCTTCATTCACGAGTTGATGCACTGTCACGTTTGTATCGCGCGTGCTCTGCACACGAATTACCTGCGGCCCAGCAACCGCAAGGGCTGCACGCAGTTCGGCCAAGGTGTGCACGGAGGCCGCCGGGATTGAATGCGCTGCGGCGAGCGCCACGAGATCGGTGCCGTGCGGCGTGCCGAACAGTTGCTCGAAACGCTGGCTCGCGAGCGCCGACGCCTGCGGCAAGAAACTGAAGATGCCACCGCCATCGTTATCGACAACGACGATGCGCACATCGGCGTTGCGACGTGACATCAGCGCGATCAACGCTGAACTGTCGTGCACAAACGCGACGTCGCCAATGAGCAGCGCTGTCGGCGCACCGGTTGCCACGGCCACACCAATTGCAGTTGCAACAACTCCGTCAATTCCGTTAGCGCCGCGGTTGCAGTGAACAGTGACGCCTTCGGCGATCTCACCGAACCACTCGACATCGCGAATGGGCATTGACGACGACACCACAAGGTGAGCGTTCGCGGGCAGCGAGGCGCCGATTGATCGAGCCACCAACGGCTCGGTGAGTGCCGCCGTGTCGAGTGCGCTCGTGATGGCTTGTTGCGCCTGCGCCTCGGCTGTTGTCCATCCCGAGAGCCACTGCGCATCGCCTGCGCGCACCAGCGTGGCCAGCGAGCGACAAACCTGAGCCACATCGGCAGTGAGCCGGTGCGAGATTGCAGCATCAGGGTCTGCCCATGTGGGCACCGCACTGATCTGAATCTGCACCGCGTTCGATGCGGTGAGCCATTGGGTGAGCACCTTCGAGGCTGGCGGTTCGCCGAGCCGGAGCACCACGTCGGGAATGTGTTGCGAGGCAAACCTGTTGTGACGCAAGAGTTGATCTGCTGCCGCCACGGCAACCTCGCGGAAGTGTCGCAGTCCAGATCGCGAGTCCGCGAGCACCGGCCATCCGAGCGCTTGAGCGAGTGACACCACAGCAGCCGGATCGCCGCAACCGTTCCCGGCAACGATGACGCCGCGCTGGCTGTTGAGCAGCGCGGCAAGGTCGACGAGCGCATCGTGAGATGCAGCGGCTGAGCTCGACAGCGAAACGCTTCGTCCTAACGCAGCTCGGCGCGCAGGCAACGATCCGGCGACACCCACCAACGGCTCGCGGAACGGCAGGTTGAGATGCACTGGGCCGGGCCACAAACCGGTTGACGAAGCGAAGCAGTGCGCGGCCAGTGAGCGCCACGTATGCGCCGCTGCGTCGTCGGCCACACCTGGATCATGGAACCAGCGAACGGCATCGCCATAGAGCTTGGTCTGGTCGATCGTTTGGGCGGCCCCCACATCGCGCAGTTCTGGTGGACGGTCGGCGGTGCAGATGATCATTGGCACTGCCGACTGATGCGCCTCGACAACGGCTGCATGAAAGTGCGCCGCAGCGGTGCCGCTGGTGCACAACAGAATCGCCGGAGTGCCTTGTAATCCGATACCCAGCGCGATGAACGAGGCGACCCGTTCGTCGTGGGCAACATGCACCGCAAGCTCGGGGCGGGCGGTGAGCGCCAACGCCATCGGCGTAGACCGAGAGCCGGGAGAAATCACAGCATGACGCACGCCGTGCTCGATCCATTCGTCGATCAGGGTTGCGCAAAATGTGGCCGCCGTGTTCTGCGGCGAGGAGTCCTGCGGTTGTTCAGGCGTGGTTGCGAGCGACATCGCATCTATCGTGGCATGTATGCGCGTAGAGATCTGGTCTGACGTTGTGTGTCCATGGTGTTATATCGGCAAGCGCCGATTCGAAACGGCAGTCGAACGGGTGAAGGGTTTGCCCGGCGCCGACAAGATCGAGATCGTCTATCGCCCGTATCAACTCGATCCGTCAGCGGCTCCTGGCCGCGTGCAGCCCGTGGTTGAGGCCTACGCGAAGAAGTTCGGCGGCCCCGAGCGGGCTGCTCAGATCATCGGTCAGGTCACCTCGGTCGCAGCGGCCGATGGCATCACGTTCAACATGGATATTGCCTTGCGGGCCAACACATTGATGGCCCACCGCCTGCTGTGGCTCGCCGAGTCGCGCGGCAATCAGAGCGCACTGAAAGAACGACTGCTGCGGGCCTACTTCACCGAGGGCCTCAACATCAGCGATCCCGACGTGCTTGTTACTTGCGCCGCCGAGGTTGGGTTTGATGCCGACGAAGTCCGTGCGTTCCTGAACTCCGACGCCGGCCACGGCGAGGTAATGGAAGACCTCGCTCAGGCTGCCGCAGTTGGCATCACTGCCGTGCCCACGTTTGTGTTCAACGGTCAGTGGTCGGTGCCTGGCGCGCAAGACATCGACGTCTTCGAACGAGTGCTCGAACGCTTGCTTGCTAAAGAGGCCGAGCAGCTACAAGCCCAGGCCGAGGCCGCGCTACTCACCGATGGGCAGGTCTGCGTCGACGACGTGTGCGATGTCTGAGCCTGCGGGCTTCGTGCGTCACCCCGGACCACTTTCGTCGTTGCGCTCCGGACACGGACCTCGAGTTGTGTTCGTTCACGGCTTCACCCAGACCGGCCGGTCGTGGCTTCCCGTGGCCTCGCAGCTCACCAACGACTACGAAGTTGTGCTGGTCGACGCACCGGGTCACGGACAATCCGGGCACGCCGACGCGTCGTTGGTTGTAGGTGCCGATCTGCTGGCCGAAACGTGCGGCCCGGCCTCGTACGTGGGCTACTCAATGGGCGGCCGGTTGTGTTTGCAGTTGGCGCTGACCCATCCACAACTGGTGCAGTCGTTGGTGCTCATTGGAGCTACGGCGGGAATCGAAGACGACAACGAGCGCACGCTGCGTCGCTCCGCCGACGAAGCATTGGCCCTCGAGATCGGCCGTGTGGGCGTTGAAGCGTTCCTGCGCAACTGGTTGACGCAACCGTTGTTTGCGTCGCTGAGCCACGAAGCCGCCGGGCTACACGATCGACTCGAGAACACTGCCCAGGGTCTGGCCGCCAGCTTGCGCAATGCGGGCACTGGCACGCAATCGCCGATGTGGCATCAGCTCAGCGCAATCACGGCGCCAGCCTTGGTGCTCGCCGGTGAATCCGACACAAAGTTCACCGAACTCGGCAAGCGCATGGTGGCGAGCATTGGTTCCAACGCCAACTTTCAGACCATTGCGGGCGCTGGCCACTCAGCCCATCTCGAGCAAACTGCGGCCGTCACCTCCGCCATCTCCGGTTTGTTGAAGACAATTGGTCACACATCAACCTGATGTCTTCAACAAACTCTGGATCTAGCGGCTCTGGATGTGTAGCAGCTGAGGATATTTAGCGGCTGAGGATGAGACCCACGGCGCTGAGCACGCCGAACGCCAACTGCAGTTTTCCTGTTTCGCCGAGCACAGCGATGAGGTCTCGGCCCGCAGCACCGCGCACCACGCGACGAACCGGCGCGACAGCAAGCGCAATCGCAAGAACAGCGAGTGCCGTCAACGGACGCCACGCAACAGCCGATACCAGCGCGCACACAAACGCCGACCCAATAAGCGCCACGTACAACACTCGCGTGCGCTGATCGCCGAGACGCACGGCAAGGGTCTTCTTGCCCACTTCGCGATCGGTTGGGATGTCGCGCAGGTTGTTGATGACCAACAGCGCGCACGCAAGGGCGCCTACCGCGCAGCCCATCACGATGGAGAGTGCAGTGACTTGTTGCGCAACGCCATAGGTGGTGCCAACGGTGGCGACGAGTCCGAAGAACACGAACACGAACAGTTCGCCGAGGCCGAGATAG
>JBAXHD010000029.1:0-36334 GCA_037139095.1 Actinomycetota bacterium | reverse complement strand
CAACTCGCGCCGCATCTGTACTGCGGGCCCATCGTTGGCGCTGCCAACATTCAGCTCAGCACGTGTTCGCCCAACTTCCTCATCCTCGAGAGCATTCAAGACTGGACTGGCTTTCACGCCGACATCTTGGTGAAGCCGATTCAATGGCAAGACGGTTACGTGATCCCACCAACCGAACCTGGTCTCGGTGTCGAGCTCAACGAGGCTGTCGCGTTGGCGAATCCGTACACCGGTAACGAACTACATCTTGAGATGGCCGAGAAACCTCAGCCGTAATCGCAAAGGAGAGCGCCATCGTGGCTGCCAATTCACGTCGGGAAGAGCGTTACCTCAAGCAGAAGCGCCGCAAGCGCGTGCGCATCATGATCGCCACCGGTGTTGTGGCTCTCATCGCCATAGTTCTGGTGTTGGTGTTTGCCCTCGGCGGCTCTGACACTTCGAAGCCGACAGCGTTCAATGGCTCGGTAGTGAAGGTCACGCTGTCTGAGTTTGCGATCAAGGGCAACCTCACGGTGCCCACGGGCGCGGTTCGAATCGACGCCACCAACATCGGCGGTGTGGTGCACAACATCGGTGTGCGCGGTGTGAAGATCTCGCGAGACATCAAGCCCCGCGAAAACTTCATCCTCGATGTGGGTGTGCTCGCACCAGGTACGTACGAGTTGTATTGCGACATCATCAACCCGGTCGACAAGACCTCGCATGTGTCGCATGGAATGGTGGCGAAGTTGGTGGTGACGCCGGCCGATGCCAGCACAACCACCACTGTTGCCACCGCAACGAGCTAACTACATCTGCAACCAGGTGGTCTTGAGGTGGGTGTAGCCATCAAGGCTGTGCATCGACCGATCGCGGCCAGTGCCACTCTGCTTAAACCCACCGAACGGCGTGGTGATTGAACCCATGTCGAACGTGTTGATCCAGACCGTGCCAGCGCGCAAGGCCTTCGCTGCCTTGTGAGCGGTGGAGATGTCTCGGCTCCAGATGGATGCAGCCAACCCGAACGGACTGTCGTTGGCCACCCGAACGGCTTCGTCGACACCGTCGACCGGAATAGACACGAGCACGGGTCCGAAGATCTCTTCGCGAGCGATGGTCATCGAGTTGTTCACGCCGGAGAACACGGTGGGGGCGATGTAGCAGCCGCCGTCGGTGACATTGAGACGCTCGCCGCCGATGCGAACCTCGGCGCCTTCGTTGCGACCGGCTTCGATGTAGCCCATCACGCGCTGAGTCTGCGACTCGTCGACCAAGGTGCCCATCGTGCCAGCAGGGTCGTACGGATCGCTGGGCCAAAGGGTCTTGGCAACTTCGCACACCGCGTCGAGCAGATCGTCTTGGATGCGGTGATCGACGATGAGTCGAGTGCCCGCATGGCAGGTCTGGCCAGCGTTGTAGAACACGCCCCACGCCACGGCTGACGCAGCGGCTTCGAGGTCGCCAACATCGGCGAGCACTACTTGAGGCGACTTACCGCCAAGTTCGAGCGACACCGACTTTGCGTTGCTCTCGGCGGCGTAGCGCATGAAGTAGCGACCCACTTCGCCCGAACCGGTGAAGGCCAACTTGTCGACATCCATGTGCAAGCCCAGCGCTGCGCCGGCTGTTGGGCCAAAGCCCGGAACCACGTTGAGTACGCCGTCGGGGATGCCAGCTTGGCTGGCGAGTTCGGCAAGTAGCAGTGCCGACAGTGGCGATTGCTCGGCTGGCTTGAGCACCATGCTGTTACCGGCAGCGAGGCCCGCGCCGATCTTCCAGCTGGTGATGATGGCGGGGTAGTTCCATGGCACGACGGCGCCAACGACGCCCATGGGCTCGCGGCTAATCATTGCCAACGACTCGTAGGGCACTGGCGCGAGTTCGCCGTAGGTCTTGTCGATGCACTCGGCGAACCACTGCAGGTTGTTTGCACACGAGGCGATGTCGACGTTGATCGAGTCGCTGATGGGCTTGCCGACATCGAGTGTCTCGAGCAGTGCGAGCTCGAGTGTGTGCTCGCGAATCAGATCGACGAAGCGCAGCATGACTTTCTTGCGCTCGAGCGGGGCCATGCGGCTCCAGACGCCGGCCTCGAACGAGCGGCGTGCCGCGGCGACTGCGCGGTTGATGTCTTCGACATCGCCCTCGGCCACTTTGGCAATGAGATGGCCATCGCGTGGGCTGATGTCGTCGAAGGTTTTACCGGACGCGGCATCGACGAACTGGCCATCGATGAAGCACTGAGCGCGAGGGGTGACGATAGACGCGCGGCGCTGCCATTCGGCGAGATTGATGAGATCAGCCATGGGTCGAGAATTCCTTGTTCATTCGTTTGACTATAGACAGAACTATCTGAGGGAGTGTCGCTCAACTCTTGTCACCCATAGTGTCAATTGATAGGGTGCCCACCATGCAGATCACCTTGCTTGGCACCGGTAACCCAATCCCCGATCCTCGCCGCGGAGGACCAGCAACACTGGTTCGCGCCGCTGGCGCCACTGTGCTCATCGACTGCGGTCGAGGCGTCTTGCAACGCCTGATGGGCGCTGGCGCAACACCCGGAATGCTGAGCGCCTTGCTCATCACCCACCTGCACAGCGATCACCTCACCGACCTCAACGACGTCATCACGATGCATTGGGTGATGAGCCCGATGCAGCAGACCTTGCGCATCTACGGCCCGCCACGCACCGCCGAGATCGTCGCGGCCACGTTGGCAGCGCTCGCCCCCGACATTCAGTACCGCCTCGATCACCACAACGATCTCACCAGCGGCCCACAGGTCGAAGTGGTCGAGGTTGTTCCGGGCGACGAGTTCACCATCGGCGCTGTCTCGGTGAAGGTTGGCGCTACCGACCATCGCCCAGTGGAGCCCACGGTTGCGTTCCGCCTCGACGACGGCACACATTCAGTGGTGCTCGGTGGCGACGGTATTCCGTGCGACGGTCTGCACGAGCTCTGCCTCGGCGCAGATGCCTATGTGCAAACCGTCATCCGTGACGACCTTGTCAAGCTTGTGCCAAGCCAGCGCTTCCAAGACATCCTCGACTACCACAGCACTGTCGAGCAGGCCGCTCAGACGGCAACCCGCGCTGGTGTCACCACGTTGGTGCTCACCCACTATGTGCCAGGCATTGCCCCTGGCGCCGAAGACGAATGGCGCGCGCTTGCTGCTGCTCACTTCGCTGGCAACATCGTGCTCGGCGACGACCTCACCTCTGTAGAACTCTGATTCGTAGGACACATCAATGAAGACACTGCGCACACCTGACGAACGCTTTGCCGGCCTACCCGACTTTGCGTTCGAGCCTCACTACCTCGACATCAACGATGGTGACGGTGGCACGTTGCGAGTGCATTATCTCGACGAAGGTCCGGCCGATGCAGCCCCAGTGTTGTTGATGCACGGCGAGCCATCGTGGTCGTTTTTGTATCGCCACATGATTCCCGTTTTGGTTGCCGCTGGCCATCGCGTGGTGGCACCCGACCTCGTGGGTTTTGGCCGTTCCGACAAGCCAACCGAAACCACCGACTACAGCTATGCGCGCCACGTGGCATGGATGGCCGACGTGTTGTTCGATCATCTCGATCTCACCGACATCACCTACTTCGGCCAAGACTGGGGCGGCATGATTGGCCTGCGTCTGGTGGCCGAACACCCACATCGTTTTGCTCGGGTGGTTATCGGCAACACGGGGTTGCCTACGGGTGATGGCAAGATCAGCAAAGCATTTTTGGAATGGCAGCGGTTCTCGAAAGAGTCGCCCGTGTTTCCCATCGGCAAGATCATCGGCGGCGGTTGCGCGCTGCCATTGAGCGCCGAGGTCACCGCCGGTTACGACGCTCCGTTTCCCGACGACACGTATAAGGCCGGTGCTCGAATTTTCCCGACGTTTGTGCCCACCAGCCCAGACGACCCATCGCACGACGCCAACGTTGCTGCGTGGTCAGTGCTCGAAAAGTTCGATCGTCCGTTTCTGTGCGCGTTCAGCGACTCTGATCCGCTCACCAAGGGCGGCGACGAAACCTTCCTGCGCAACGTGCCGGGTACCGCTGGTCAGGCGCACACCACTATCGTCGGCGCTGGGCACTTCTTGCAGGAAGACAAAGGCCCAGAAGTGGCTCAAGTCATCATCGACCTGATTGCCCGCGGCTAACGCTCGCATCACTACCCACATCGTTTGAAGGACAGCATCACATGGCAACGCTTCGTCGCGAGATCCGCATCCATGCCCCAGCGAGCGAGGTGTGGAAGGTAGTCGGTCGACCCGAGATTCTGCATCTCTGGTTTCCTGGCCTCACGAACTGCACAGTCGATGGCAACGTGCGCATCATTTTTCTCGGTTCGGGTATGCCGATGCCCGAGGAGATCATCACCAACGACTCGTTGCAGCGTCGGTTTCAGTACCGAATCACTGTGCCGATTTTCAAGTTTCATCTGGCCACAGTCGATGTCATCGACCTGTTCGATGACACGTGCCTCGTCGTGTATTCAACCGAAGCTGACCCCGGCGTGATGGCGTTGGTCATCGGTGGCGCCACAACGGGTGCTCTCGAAGAACTTCGTAAACAATTCGAATCCGGTGTCGGGCCCGCGCTCGACGCCGTTGGTATCAACAGCAGCGTCGCTGCAGGAGGCACGGTCTGATGGGCCGCAAGATCTTGTTCGTAACCACCGACCAGCAGCGTTACGACACGCTGGGCTGCAACGGCGGCAACATCGCCCGAACCCCTGTGGTCGATGCGCTGGCCGCTAGTGGCGTTCGCTACGAACGTGCCGTGCCGCAGTCGGTGGTGTGTATGCCATCGCGCAGCACCATGCTCACCGGTCAGTACCCCACCACTCATGGCGTGTGGATGAACGGCGTGCCGTTGCCTGTTGATGCGCCTTCGGTTGCCGCATTGCTGTACCGCGCTGGCTACCGCACAGCGTTGGTGGGCAAGCCTCACTTCGAACCCTTCCTCGATCCGTTCGGCAAGTTCACCGAAAACGTGCTGGCGGTTCAGGGCAGAGAGACCGCCGAGAATCAGCCTTGGTTCGACGGTTCCACCGGACCGCACCGCGGCTTCGAGCATCTTGAGTTCTCTACCCATGGCGGCGCTGGCAACTTGCACTACGCGCGCTGGCTGATGGAGAACCATCCAGAAGCAATCGGCATGTTCTACCAAGTGCTTGATGCCACCCTCGAGGTCAACGCTGCTGGCGGCGGCGAGAACGGCGCACCGCAAGTACACGTAAACGAGATGCCGAAGGAGTGGTACCACACTGATTGGGTGGCCGAGCGCACGATCTCGTGGCTCGACTCGTTGCAGGCCGACGACGACTGGTTCTGCTGGATGAGCTTCCCCGATCCGCACCACCCCTGGGATCCACCCAAGGACGAGGTCGGTCGCATCAACTGGCGCGACGTCGACTTGCCGGCTGGCTATCCAACCACTGCTGCCGAGCGCGAGCGCATTCTCGATGCCAAGCCGCGCCACTGGCGCAAGTGGTACGACGGCGAACTCGTGTCGAACTACGAAGCACCCAAGCATTGGGTGCCAGCAACGCTGACCCCCGATCAGTTGCGCGAAGTCACCGCGCTCAACGCTGTCGAGTGCGAACTCATCGACGAAGCGCTCGGCCGTGTGATGGCAGCAATCGCTGCGCGCGGTTGGGGCGACGATGTCGACGTGATCTTCACCACCGACCACGGCGAGTTGGGCGGCGACTTCGGCCTCATGTTTAAGGGCCCGTATCACGTTGATGGGCTGATGCGGCTGCCGTTGATCTGGCGTCCGGCTCCTTCGGCTGGGCTGACCCCCTCGGTGGTTTCGCGCCCCGTGGGCTTGGTCGACCTTGCCCCCACCTTTTGCACCATCGCTGGTCTCGCGCCGGCCGAATGGATGCAGGGCAAGCCGTTGCCCGTGCACGACGCCGACGCCGATGCGCGCGGCATCGACAAGGCCCTCACCGAATGGGACAGCGAACTGTTTGGCGTGGCGGTGTATTTGCGCACCATCACCCGCGATGGTTGGGTGTGCACGGCATACAAGCCGGGTTTCGTGCACGACGGAACCGAAGGCGAGTTGTACAACTTGGCCAACGATCCGCTGCAGCAGGTGAACCTGTGGGAAGACCCCGCCTACTCCTCCACACGTAGCGATCTCGTTGCCGACTTGTGGGACAGCCAACCCGAGGCGCATTCGCCACGGATGCCCTTAATCGCTCCCGTATGAGTGCGTATTGGCCCAGTCGCTGGCCCGGCGAAGATGCCGGCGCTAGCCGCTTGCAGGCCCCATGGCCTGTGGGGGATTCTGCCCCTGGTTTGCACGTTCAGCCCGGCCAACAGTTCGAGGTTGTCTCGCGTGAGGCCATGGCGACAACCATGGTGGTGTTACGCGATCCAGGTGAGGCCTATGTGCTGCACCACACGATGGGACTCGACACGATTTCGTGGGTCGAGCAGATTGATCCCGAGACACTCGAACCGCTGCGCAGGTCGGTAGATCTTGCGGCCGGCCCAATGTGGCCGGGTGGTATGGCCGTGCATGCCAACGGCTCGCTGTATGTGGTGTTCGGTCGTTATGCGCATCGCCTTGCGCCCGATACGTCGGTGATTGCAAGTCGCGAACTGCCGCGCGAGCGGCCATACAACAGCTTCGTGATCCTGCCCGATGGTCATATCGCCACTAAAGATTTCGCAGGCGAGCGTCCGCTGCGAGATCCCAATGTCGAGAACCCTCCGAACTCTGAGTTGGTCATCCTCGAGCCGATTGGCCTTGAGATCGTGGCGCGGCTCACGCTGCCCGAGGCGTCGATTGCTCGAATCTCGGCCGAAGGCAACGACATTTACATCGTGGGCAATGACAGCCTGATGCGTGTTCGTTGGGACGGCACGCTCACGCTCGATACCGCCTTCGATGGTCGCTACCGCACGATGCCCGGACAGACCTATGGCTGGGATGCTGTGATCACCGATGGCGCAGCATGGTTTCTCGACAACGGCGATGGCGGCACGAACTACATGGGCACGATGCATGGGTGCGGCGTCTCCGACGCGCCGTTGCACTTGGTACGCGTTGATCTCGCTGATGGCGCTGTTTCGCTGACCGAAGTGTGTGGCTTGCCCAAGGGGCTCATTGTGAACCCGCCGGTTATCGACCCGCAGCGTCGCATTGCTGTTGGTTACGACAGCAGCAACGGCGTTCTCGCCGCCTTCTCGTTCGACGAAGCGGGCAAAACAACGCCGCTGTGGAGCCGCGAGCAGAATCACGCGTGTCATCCGCTGTTGTTTGCTGAGACCGGCGAGTTGTTCACCAACGATCACGACGCCAGTCGATTTATGGATCAATTCGTCATTCTCGACATCACTACCGGCGAGGAAAAGCTACGCGCCGATTCGGGTAGCCCCGCCCAGTCGGTGCTGTTTCCGGCTGCCGGCTTTGGCCGCGATATCTACCTCAGCAGCTTCACCACATTGAGCCGGCTGTCGCTGATCGATTGAGGCTCAGCGCCATGTTCGACACGATCATGTGATCTCGCTTCCATCGGGTCGGTGGGTGTGCCAGTAGCCGTTGCTGTCTCGGTGCGTGGAGTAGCCGCGCGATTTGCAGCGGTTGTTCCGCGAACACAGTGGATCTGAAGCCGGCCGGAACCGCGATGCTGTTTGGCCAACCGGTGCCGCAAGAGTTTCGAGTGTGACAACGATGTTCACCACGGGTTCGGGAGTCTGAGCATGCTCGATGAGGACGCGGCATCTCGGTCGGCCTCTACGATCACTTCGAACATTTGAGCGACACGAGAACTGGGGTGTGACATCGTTTGCGGAACCCCGCGACCACGTACTCTGTGCCGATGACTGATGTGCGTGGTGCCGAAATTTCCATTGATCAGCTGAAGGCCAACGAACACGACGAAGCACTTGCCGTGCTTGCCCGAGCATTCTGGCCAGATCCGGTGTTTGGCTTCTTTGCCAAGACTCGTGTGCAAGAGCATCAAATGTTGCCTGGCGCGTTCGGCGCTTTCGTGGCCGACGCCGCGCCGTTCGACGCATGCTGGGCTGCACGCGCTGGTGACCGTGTGGTTGGCGCTGCCATCTGGGTGCCACCGGGCGAGATGCCGCGCACCAAGTCACGCGAGGCGATGCTGCAGTTGCGCGTCGCTCGGCTGTTGATCAAAGGTCGCAACCGCGTGCGCGGCATGAACCTGCTCACAGCGGTCGACAAGGTTCATCCGCACGAGCCGCATTGGTATCTCGCCTTGCTCGGCGCCGATCCGTTGGTGCAGGGACGTGGCACCGGTGGGCGCCTCCTTCAACCAGTGTTGAACATGGCCGACAACGACGGCGTACTCACGTATCTCGAAACGCAAAAGCCAGAGAACATCGCTTTCTATTCGCGGCACGCCTTTACGGTGGCCGACGAAATCAGCATCGAGGGTTCGCCAACGGTGTGGACTATGCGCCGCGAGCCTCGCTGATCAACTGACTCACCAACTCGACCCAGCGATCCCACAGTTGCGGCGGGTAGTCGTGGCCCATGCCCTCGATGAGTTCGAATCGCGCGTTGGGCATGATCTCGGCAGTGCGACGTCCGCCGCTTGCGTCGATCAACGTGTCTCGATCGCCGTGCATCACCAGCGTTGGAATATGAACTGATCGCAGTGCTTCGGCGCGTGGGCCAGAAGCGCGTACGGCCATGAACTGGCGAGCGGTGCCCGCTGGGTGGAAGCAGCGATCGAACGCACGCTCAGCATCGGCGCGCCAGCGTGATTCGTCGGCGAATTCGGGGCTGCCCCACTCGCGCAGACTGGCGAAGGTGTTTGCTACGAACGACTCACGATCAACGGCAGGCGGCGCGGTCAGCAAGCTGTAAGCACTTGGCGCCGGCTGTCCGTATTCGGGTTCGCCGGTGGTGGACATCACCGAGGTCATCGTGATGACGCGATGCGGATGGTTGATCGCGATGGTCTGCACGATCATGCCGCCCATTGAGAGACCAAGGATGTGTGCGCGCTCGACGCCCGCAGTGTCGAGCACGGCAATGGCGTCGTTGGTCATGTCGGACAGCAGGTACGCGTTGCCCTTGTCGCCCACCGGGGCGTCGCCGAACTTGCTCGACAGACCGACATCGCGATTGTCGAAGCGAATGACATGTAGTCCGGTTGCCGCGAATCGATTGCACCACTCGTCTTGAAAGTTGATGCATTGGCCGCCCAAACCATTGACGAGGAGCAGTGTTGGATGCGCCGCATCGCCGAATGTTTCGAAGTAAATGTCACAGGCTCCGTTGCGGGCAAAAGTCATGCCGGTGACCGTACTCGCGCTGGTACCGTTGGCTGTTCTTGAGCAACCATCCGTTTCGCCCGCTTCGACACCGCTCGGTGTTGCTCATCTGGGGCGCCGGGGTTATCTCCGATGCAGGCACATGGGTCCAACTAGTGGTGGTTGGCACGCTTGTCGCATCGAACACGGGTAGTGCGCTTCAAACCGGGCTCATTGCTTTAGCCACGTTTATGCCTCAAGGAATCGCGGCGCCCTTGGGTGGCGTGCTGGCCGATCGCTTCGATCGCAGCCGGGTCTTTGTTGGTGGCATTTTGGGCCAAGCGCTCTTCACGACGCTGCTTGCGATCTCGCTCGGCGTAGGGGTTCGCAGTCCCATCGCGCTAGCAGGGTTGATCATGTGCGCCAGCGCAATGGGCTCTCTAGGTGCTCCTGCGTACGCGGCGATTCTGCCCGATCTCGTTCCGCCTGAAGAACTGATGGCGATGTCGTCGCTCGGCATCTATTCATGGAACGCCGGCCGAATCATTGGACCCCTGCTGGGTACGGTTTTGGCTCGCACTGCCGGCCCCTCATGGACGGTGGCTATCAACGCAGCCACCTTTGCCGGAATGGCCGTTGCGGTCCTTGCCTTGCGTCGCAGCTTCATACCTCACGATGTTGAACCCGCAACGATTCGGGTTCGACTTGTCGAGGGATGGATGACAGTGCGCCGGGTTCGATCATGCGCATTTGGCATCGCTGCTGTCACGGTGATGAATCTGTTCGTCGGACCCTTTATGGGCCTCATCCCCGCCTACGTACATGGGGTGTTTCACGGTGGAGTCGGACTCGTAGGGACATTCAGTTCGTTGCAGGGAATCGGTGCCATTGTCGGCACGCTGATTGTCACTGCCTTGAGCCAGCGCTTTGGCCGGTCGCGAATCATCCGTGTGGTCGCCGCTGGCCTCGTGTTGTCGTATGTGTCTTACGCGCTCGCTCCAAACGCGCCGTGGGCCGCTATCAGTGTGATGGGCCTTGGCGCCGGGGTCTCCAGCATGTTCACCACGATGATGTACATCGTGCAGCGCGATTCACCGCCTGCCCAGCGTGGCCGAGTGATGTCGATTCTGCAGGCCCTGGTGGGTTTCAGCTACGGCCTCGGCATTTTGTGGCTTGGCATTGTGGGCGATGCAACGAGTTTGCGCGCAGCGTTCTTGATTGCGGCGGGCCTGGTTGCCGTATTCACGGTGCTGCTCGTGCGGCGTCTTCCCGACTGGCGCCACTCGATTGATCATGGTGCATCGGTACCGCAGCAGCCCGCCGCGGCGTAGGGGCACACCCAAGCGCGCCAGCCATACCGACTAGGGTTTCTCCGTTACAGCACATCGGAGGAAAATGCGTATCAACACCAAACTTGCAGCGCTCGGCATGGCCGCTGCGCTCGTGATGGCTGCATGTGGCAGCGACACGAAGAGCCCATCAGCCACCACCCCAGGCGGCTCCACCCCCGCTGGCTCAACGCCAGTAGACACCGCAGCAGGCAAGGCAGGCGGCACATTCGTGTTTGGCGCATCTGCAGATCCTGTGGTGCTCGACGGCGCATTCGTCAGCGATGGCGAGTCCTTGCGTGTCATCGACCAGATTTTCGAAACCCTCGTCACCACCAAGGCCGGCGGCACCGACATCGAGCCATTGCTCGCTGAGAAGTGGTCGTCGAGCGCCGATGGTTTGGCATGGACGTTCAACCTTCGTCAGGGTGTGAAGTTCCAAGACGGCACCGACTTCAATGCCAAGGCTGTCTGCTTCAACTTCGACCGTTGGTATCACTTCGCCGGTGTTGCGCAGAGCGCATCGGTGTCGTACTACTGGAGCACCGTGTTCGGTGGCTTCAGCGATGGCGCTACGCCAAGCTTGTACAAGAGCTGCGAAGCCACCGACGACAACACCGCCGTCATCAACTTGACCAGCCCGTCGGCTGCATTCCTCAGCGGACTTGCTGTGTCGGCGTTCGCAATCGCCAGCCCCGATGCACTCACCAAGTATGAAGCCGACAAGGTCGGGGGCACCGGCGACGCGCCGACCTTCGATGGCACCTTTGGTACGGCGCACCCTGTTGGCACCGGCCCGTTCACATTCGATAGCTGGACCCCTGGCGACAAGCTCACCATCGTGCGCAACGACAACTATTGGGGCACCAAGGCCCTGCTCGACAAGGTCATCTTCAAGCCAATCGCTGACGGTCCTGCACGTCGTACAGCTCTTGAGACCGGCGAGATTCAGGGTTACGACCTTGTTGACCCAGCCGACACTCAGGCGCTGACCGACGCTGGCTTCCAGTTGCTGTTGCGCCCAGCGTTCAACGTCGGTTACGTGGGCTTCAACCAGGCCAAGCCACCGCTCGACAATCCGAAGATCCGCGAGGCGATTGCCTATGCCCTCAACCGCGATGCCCTCGTGAAGGCCAAGTACCCAGCCGGCTCGCAAGTGGCTACACAGTTTCAGCCGCCACTGGTGTTCGGCTGGTCCGACAAAGTGCCACAGTACGCGTACGACCCAGCGAAGGCCAAGGCACTCATCGCTGAGAGCGGCGTCACCGACTTGAACCTCGAGTTCTACTACCCGAGCGATGTCAGCCGTCCGTACATGCCGGACCCAACCGCCAACTTCGAAGCCTTCAAGGCCGATCTCGAAGCCGTTGGTTTCAAGATCACGCCGAAGACCGCCCCATGGCGTTCGGGATACCTCGATGATGTCGATGCCGGCAACGCTCAGATGTACCTGCTCGGCTGGACCGGCGACTACGGCGATCCCGACAACTTCGTTGGCACCTTCTTCCGCACGAAGCAGCCTTCATGGGGTTTCGATAATCAGGAAATCTTCGATGCCCTCACAAAGGCTCGCGATACCGCCGACCCGGCCGCTCGCACAAAGCTCTACGAAGACGCCAACGTGTTGATCATGAAGTTCCTGCCGGGTGTGCCATACGTGCACACCCAGCCGGCACTGGCGTTTGCGAAGGGTGTCACCGGCTACGTTCCGAGCCCGGTGTCGCTCGAGAGCTTCGCCACAGTTTCACTTGGATAATTTCGAATTGCTGATTGAGGCGGCGGGTCTACGGGCCCGCCGCCTCGTCGCGTTCCGACGAGGGTCCCCGAGCGCATGATTCGCTTTGTTGTTCGTCGGCTCTTGTTGCTCATTCCGATTCTGTTCGGGCTGAGCATCTTGTTGTTCATCTGGGTTCGTGCGTTGCCTGGTGGTCCAGCCACCGCATTGCTCGGCGAACGCGCTACTCCCGAACGCGTCGCGCAGATCAACAAGGCGTATGGCTTCGACAAGCCAATGGTCACGCAGTACCTCACCTACATGAAGCGCGTTGCGCGCTTCGATTTTGGCCAATCGATTACGTTGCGCAAAGACGTGACGAGTGAACTGTTGCGCCGCTTTCCTGCAACCATCGAACTGAGCATGGCAGCGATGCTGTTCGCCGTAGGCGTGGGCATTCCGCTGGGCTTCATGGCCGCCAAACGCGAGCGCACCTGGTTCGACTACGGAGCTGTGACGGCTTCGCTCATCGGCGTTTCAATCCCTGTCTTCTTTCTCGGCCAGATTCTCAAGTGGGTGTTCGCACTCAAGCTGAACTGGCTACCGACCATCGGTCGTCTTGCCCCCACGCGTGAACTCGTGCATCACACCAACTTCAATGTCGTCGACAGCCTGCTCGCGCTCAACGGTGGCGCATTGTGGGATGCCACCAAGCACCTCATCTTGCCCGGCATCGCGCTGGGCACCATCCCCTTGGCGATCATCGCGCGCATCACGCGCGCCTCGGTGCTCGAAGTGCTCAACGACGATTATGTGCGCACCGCGCGGGCCAAGGGCTTGCGCACGTCCACGGTGAACCGCGTGCATGTTCTGCGCAACTCAATGCTGCCAATCGTCACGGTCATCGGCCTGCAAACTGGTCTGTTGTTGTCGGGCGCGGTGCTGACCGAAACCGTGTTTGCATGGGGCGGCATGGGCCAGCTCATTGCTGGTGCTGTGCTCGATAAGGACTACCCAGTGATCCAGGGTGGCGTGATGTTCTTGGCGATTGTGTTCGTGCTCGTGAACCTTGTTGTCGACGTGTTGTATGCGTTCATTGATCCCCGGATCCGTGTGTCATGAGTGTGCTCACCCGTCGCCAGCGAGTTGAACAGCTCAATGATCCCGATGTCGCAAACAGCCTCACGCGTGAGGCGTGGCGGCGTATTCGTCAGAACCCGCTTGCGATAGTTGGCGGGGCCATCATTGTGTTCTTCGTGCTCGTAGCGGTCTTTGCTCCGGTGCTCGCTCCGTTCAATCCGCGCAGCAACGCGTGGTTCGATCAGATCAGACCCACATCGATCCCTGGGCCGTCACGCGACCATTGGTTCGGACTCGACGAAGGCGGGCGCGACGAACTGTCGCGGCTCATCTTTGGTGCGCGCGCATCGCTGCTGATTGGTGTGTTGTCGCTGGGCATCGGTGCTGTTGCCGGAGCGTTCTTTGGACTTGTCGCCGGTGCCTTTGGTGGATGGGTCGACTCGCTCATCATGCGCCTCACCGACATTTTGCTGGCGGTGCCCAGCTTGCTCTTGGCGCTCAGCGTGGCTGCGGTCATTGGACAGAGCCAGACAGCCATTGTGGTGGCTGTGGCGGTACCCAACATCCCGTTGTTCGCGCGCATGCTGCGCAGCTCAATGTTGGGCGAGCGTCAAAAGGATTACGTCACCTCGGCAACTTCAGTTGGTGTCCGACGACGATCACTTGTGATGCGTCACGTGGTACCGAACTCATTGGCACCAATGCTTGTGCAGGCGTCGCTGGCGCTGTCCACCGCAATCATCGACGCCGCAGCATTGTCGTTCCTCGGACTTGGTTCAGCCGATCCAGGGGTGCCCGAGTGGGGTCGCATGTTGGCCAACACCACCCGCTTACTCAACGTGGCTCCGCATCTCGCCATCTTCCCCGGCGTGGCAATTCTCATCACCGCACTTGGCTTCAATCTGTTCGGCGAGGCCGTACGCGAAGCACTCGACCCGAAACTGAGAAGGTGAGTCGCGTGTCTGAACCATTGCTCGTTGTCGACAATCTCCACGTCACGTTTCAGATTCATGGGGGTCGCGCTGTGCGCGCCGTCGACGGTGTCAGTTTCGCCGTGCGCGCTGGTGAAACCGTTGGCATTGTTGGCGAGTCAGGCAGCGGCAAGAGCGTTACGGCTCTGGCAATTCTGGGTCTGCTACCCATTCGTGGCGTCACTACCAGCGGCAGCATTTTGCTCAACGGTCAACAGTTGCTCGGCGCATCCGAGCACGACATGCAAGACATACGCGGTCGCCGCGCCGCGATGGTTTTTCAGGACCCGATGACATCGCTCAACCCGGTGCTCACCATCGGACGTCAGCTCACCGAGACCATCACCCGGCACCTTGGCGTCAAACGCGATGCGGCGCGCGATCGTGCAGCCGAACTGCTCGACCGCGTGGGTATCCCCGAGCCGCGTCAGCGCCTGAAGAACTATCCGCATCAGCTCTCCGGTGGTATGCGCCAGCGCGTCATGATCGCTATTGCGCTTGCCTCCGACCCGGCGCTGCTCATCGCCGACGAGCCAACCACGGCGCTCGACGTAACGATTCAAGCGCAAGTGCTCGAGCTATTGCGCGAGGTTGTTCGCGAGTCGAACACGGCGCTTGTCATGATCACGCACGACCTTGGCGTGATCGCCGGAATCTGCGAGAGCGTCAATGTGATGTACAGCGGCCGCATTGTCGAGTCGAACGAACGCCATCATCTGTTTGCGAGCCCGCGCCACCATTACACGCGTGGGCTGCTTGCTTCGGTACCGCGACTCGATGGTGCCCAAGGTCGACTTGTGCCGATACCCGGTTCGCCCAGCGATGTGATTGCGTGGTCCGAGGGTTGCGCGTTCGCGCCGCGGTGCCCAGCCGTCATTGATGCCTGCCGCGGTCAGGCGCCCGAGCTCACGATTTCCGACGAGGGCGGCACGCTTCGTTGCGTGCAACCGGCGCCCGCGGGCATGCCTGTGTGGAGTGGTCGCTGATGCTTGAGGTACGCAATCTGCAGGTGCACTTCCCGATCAAGAAGGGACTTGTTTTCGACAGGACAGTCGGTGCTGTGCGCGCCGTTGATGGAGTCGATCTCACGATCCCGCGAAGCACCACGCTGGGGTTGGTCGGCGAGAGCGGCTGTGGCAAGAGCACTGTGGGCAAAGCCATCCTCCGACTCGTGCCACTCACGGCCGGCACGGTCACCTTCGACAATCTCGAACTCTCGGTCCTGCAGGACGAAGAACTCCGCAAGGCTCGCCGCCATGTACAGATGATCTTTCAAGATCCCTACGCCAGTCTGAACCCGCGCCAAAACGTAGAGAGCATCATCACCGAACCGATCCGCACGCATCACTTACGAACCGGCGCCGCCGTGCATCAGCGCGTGAACGAACTGCTCGATTCGGTGGGTCTGCCGCGTGGTGCGGCGAGCCGGTATCCGCACGAGTTTTCTGGTGGGCAACGTCAGCGCATCGGCATTGCTCGCGCGCTGGCTGCCGAGCCCGATCTCATCATCGCCGACGAGCCCGTGAGTGCGCTCGACGTGAGCATCCAGGCCCAAGTGATCAACCTGCTCGCCGACCTACAAGAACAACTCGGACTCACGTATCTGCTGATCTCGCACGACCTAGCAGTGGTGCGTCATATTTCAGACACTGTTGCCGTGATGTATCTCGGCGCAATTGTCGAGACCGCGCCGGCCGAAGCGCTGTATACGAACCCACGTCACCCGTACACGCTTGCGTTGTTGTCGGCTGTTCCCGTGCCCGACCCGGTTGTCGAAGACTCTCGTCACCGTATGGTGCTGCAGGGCGACCTGCCCTCACCCGCCAACCCACCATCGGGCTGTCGCTTCCACACCCGTTGCATCTATGCGCAGAGCCGGTGCGAGCAAGAGCGCCCCGTGCTACGCGAGATTGAGCCGGGCCATCAGGTTGCGTGCCACTTTGCTGAAGACATCGCCGTGTCGATATCTGCCACACGTGGTGGAGATGTCGTACTGTGACCGTCATGGAGACCTTGTCGTTTACGTGCCCGCGGTGTGCCGCCGAAGCCACGGCGCGTTTCTATGGCCCATGCGACACGTGTCGAGATCAGCTTCGTGCAACGTTGCGCGGCGAAGCCCGCGATATCGAGCTTGCCGAATACGAGCCGAAGATGAACGTGACCCCCAACGCGGTGGCCCTCAAAGACGACTGAGTTACCCCGAGGTCAGCTCTCGGCTGCAGCCTCGGGCACACCGGCGCCCGGACGGAACGTGGTCTCTCGCTCGGGCTTCTTCGACATTTGCGCAATGGTGGTGGCCATCGCCTGTGAAGCACCTTCGTGAGCCATGATCTTTTGCATCACCGCGGCACCCGCGCTGGCCATCAATTCGGCCTTGTGGTCATGCACGAAGTCGGCTGACTCTTGCATGAGGCGCATCGAACCGTTGAACGCTGGCACCACGTAACGAGACACGAGTTCCCACGAGCGCATGGTGGCCTCACGGTTGGCCCAATCGTTGGCGAAGCCGAGCACTACGCCGAAGCCGCCGGTGATTTCTTGCAGATGCTTGATGGCGGCAATGAGATCGTCGGGTGTGCCGATGACCGCAGCGCCTGCGCCGGCAGCGCCACCACCGGCGATCTCGTCGAGCAACTTCCACTTGTCTTCCACATGGAAGGCGCCCGGTCGGCCGAGCACGTGCACGTTGTATTCGTTGTGCCAACGCTGCAAGCCGTCGACCGCTTCGTTACGAGCCTGCTCGCGTGACTCGGCGATGTGCCATGACATCATCACTCGCCAGTTCTTGCGGTTGATGGTTTGCCCGTGGATGGCGGCTGACTCTTCGGCAAAGCCCCACTGCGTAGGCAACGCAGCGATACCGGCGGTGGAGTTGGAAGCAATAGACAGCGCGCCCATGCCATATTTGCCGGCCAACTGCATGCCGCTCGGCGAGATTGATGACGCCGCAACCATGGGCATGTTCTCTTGGATGGGCAAGATCTGTAGCGCCGCTTCGCGCAGGGTGAACCACTCGCTGTCGTAGCTGAACCGCTCTTCGCCGCGCAGCAAACGGGTGATGACACCAAGCGCTTCGTCTTGGCGATCGCGCTGCACCAGCGAATCGATGCCGAGCGTGCGAGCGTCGCTTGGCAACGCGCCCGGGCCGCTGCCGAACATCGCTCGGCCCCGAGTCATGTGGTCGAGCTGCACCATGCGCTGCGCCACATTGAAAGGGTGGTGGTAGGGCAGCGAGATGACGCCGGTACCGAGGCGGATGTTGTGAGTGCGCTGACCGGCCGCAGCTAAGAACATCTCGGGCGACGCGATCATCTCCCAGCCGCTGCTGTGGTGCTCGCCGCACCAGAACTCCTCGAATCCCCAGCGGTCGAGATGCTCAGCGAAATCAAGATCGCGCTGGAATTGGCGGGTAGGGCTTTCGCCCAATGGATGGTGTGGCGCCAGAAAGGTGCCGAACTCAAGTCGTGCCATTTTCACACACTACGAAAAAAGTAGTTCGCACCACGCAGTCGGCACGGTAGCGTAGGGCTTCCCTACGGGGGGACGTAGCTCAGTTGGCAGAGCGCTACCTTTGCAAGGTAGATGTCGTGGGTTCGATTCCCATCGTCTCCACCATTGTTGTCAATCGGGCCGAAGGCCTTTGCATCCCTGCATCCCTGCATCTCCATTGCTTGTTTGCTTCGTGTTCTCCCAGTATGACTACGGGTAGCATCAAAGTATGAAAGTCAGCGTGAGCTTGCCGGACGACGACGTCGAGTTTCTTGACACCTATGCGCACGACAAGGGACTTGCCTCACGCTCTGCGGTGTTGCATCGAGCTGTGCGCCTGCTGAGGGCTACTGGCTTGGGGCCCGCGTACGAGGAAGCGTGGCTCGAGTGGTCTGCCGACGACGCCGCCGATTGGGATATCACTACTGGTGATGGTTCGCGCTAGATGCGGCGCGGTGAGATCCACATGGTGAACCTGGATCCGGTGGTGGGTTCAGAGGCGAGCAAGCAACGCCCCGCAGTGATCGTGAGTAACGACGGTGCGAATTCGACGGCCGAACGACTCGGTCGGGGCGTCATCACCGTTGTACCGGTCACTTCGAACACGGCTCGCATCTACCCGTTTCAAGTGGCGCTTCCGGCTACAGCGACAGGACTCGATCGCGACTCAAAGGCACAGGCCGAGCAGGTTCGATCGGTTGCAGTCGAACGTGTAGGCCATCGGCTTGGTGAGGTTTCAGCGGCGCTGATGAGCCAGATCGACGAAGCACTTCGGCTGCATCTCGCTCTTTGATTGAATCGACCTATCCGACGGTGCGAGTCGGATGCCTCGCGTTAATCAGATTTTCGGCGGCGGAAACACAGTGCGCTGATGCTCGGTGGCTTGGGCCAACTCAAAGTGGGCTACGGCATCGATACCGCCGTTCGGCGTCTCGAGAAGTTCAACGGTGCCGTGGCATGCATCGGCAAGCTGTTGCACGATGGCCAGGCCAAGTCCGGTGCCTTCGCGCTGCTGGTCGGTTACCCGCCAGAAACGATCGAACGCGCGAACACGTTCGGCTGGCGACAGACCGAGTCCGTGGTCGACCACGCGTAACTGCCCGGTGTGACCAACGGTCTGGGCAAACAACTCAAGTTGCGAGCCCGCTGGCGCGTAGTCGAGAGCGTTATCTACGTAGTTATCGATGATCTGTTCGAGGCTGCCCTCTACGGCCAACACCCATACGGGTTTGGGAGCGTTGATGACCACTTCGATATTGCGTTCGGTGGCCAGCGGTTCCCATTCTTCGGCGCGGCTCAGCAACACAGCGGCGAGATCGGTACGCACGCGAGGCAGGTCGGCGCCATCGGCGCGAGCCAGCAACAGCAGCCCTTCAACGAGTCGCTGCATTCGGAATGACTCATTGAGCGCCGCCTCAACATTTTCGCGAGCGTTGGTGAGATCGGTCTGACGGTTCATTTGTTCGAGAGCCGTATGCAACCGAAGTCGAAGGCTGGTGAGCGGCGTGCGAAGTTGATGTGATGCGTCGCCGGCAAACGCGCGTTGCCGATCGACCAAGCGCTCGAGCCGCCCGCCCATCACGTTGAACGACCGCGCCAACTGGCGAATCTCTGGCGGGCCTTCTCCATCGGGCGCGCGCGATTGCAGGTTTCCCTGCGCCATGCGATCGGTGGCGTGCTCAAGGCTGCGCAACGGCTGGCTCAGCGTGCGGGCAAGCACGAGGCCTACGCCAGCGGCGAGCACCATCGAGATCAGCGCGACCAACGCAAGGCCCCACAGGCGCTTGTTGACCTTGGTGTCAATGGTGCTTTTCGGGAACGTGATGCGCACCGCGCCTGCCGCCGAGTTGCCAGCAAAGATGGGTACCGCAACGTAGAGCAGGTTGTAGCCGAGCGTTTCGGAACGACGAGTGCCCGTACTCACTTGGCCGCTCAGGGCGGTGGCGATTTCGGGGCGGGAAAAGAAATTGCGGCCTGTGTCGGCGTCGGCATCAGAGCTCACCAGCGCCACGCCAGCGGCGTCGGTAATCACAACGTGGGCGCCATCGCGCCCGCTGTATCCCTTGATCAGAGCGACAAGCTCGGTGTAGTTGCCTGAGGCAGCTGGCTCGAGGTGTTGGGAGGCGACGCCAGCGATGGTGAACGCATCGCGCTCGAGCGACGTGATGAGCCGATCACGTTCGACAGCGCGTAGGTAGCCGGCGAGAGGAATGTCGTGAACGGCCAACACCAGCATGGTGAGGCCCACGATTGCAAGCAGAAACCGACGGCTCATTCAGGGTCCTGCAGGCGGAACCCAACCCCGCGTACCGCCTCGATCCATGCTGCATCACCGAGCTTCTTACGCACCGATGCGATGTGCACATCGAGTGTCTTGGTGGGTCCGTACCAGTTGGTGTCCCACACCGCTTCAAGAATGTCTTGGCGAGCCAAACATGCCCCGGCGTCTTGGGCAAGAAAGGCCAGCAGGTCGAACTCCTTGGCCGTCAACGTGATTACCTCGTCGCCAAGCGAAACGCGACGCGAGCGACGATCGATATGCAGGCGACCCACCGTTTGCTCAACGTCGGCAACCGGTGCGGCAGCAGTGGCATCAGACCGGCGGCTGACCGCGCGAATTCGCGCGACAAGTTCGCGGGTACTGAACGGCTTCACCACATAGTCGTCGGCTCCGATTTCGAGACCCACCACCCGATCGATCTCACCATCGCGCGCCGACACAATGATGATGGGCGCTGTGGTCTGCTGGCGCAGCTTTCGGCACACCTCGGTGCCATCCATATCGGGGAGTCCGAGGTCGAGCAGCACAAGCTGATAGTCGGTGGCAGCGAGTGCCGCTGCACCGGTTGCAACGTGGGTCACCTGATATCCGGCGTAGACAAGTGCGTCGCTGAGCGAGGCTGCGATTGACGGATCATCATCTACAAGCAGAATATGCACGCCTTGATCCTCGCCTTGGCCGACGACTCGCTCTCGCCGAAACACTGAATATTGGATGATTCTTGGATAACCAGACGCAGACAGCGCAGTGCTCTTTCCGTATGGTTGAAGTCAAGAATCTCACAGGAGCAAACTGTTGTGAAGCATACGTTGGTTACAGCGCTCTCAGTTGTAGGAGTCATCGGCGCAGGTTCTGCTGCCGTGCTCGCCAACACCACGGTGTTCACCGATGTCGCTCGGCCCCACGAAGCCATCACGATCTCTGCAACGGTTCCCCCCACAGAGTCAACTCTTGCAACCGCCCCCGCTGCCGAGTCATCGGCCGAAACGCCTGCCTCATCGTCGGTTCCCCCTGATCAGGCTCCTCTGGCAGCGGGTGAAGCCGGAACCGTGCAAGTAACTGCTGTCGATGGTGTTATCACTGTCGGCAATGTGGAGCCCACAGCGGGCTGGGCAGTGCAAAGCATGTCGGGTCCCGGCAACTGGGTTGTCGTGCAGTTCGTGAAAGACACCCAACTCGTTGTCTTCAACGCATTCATGGTCGACGGCCAGGTGCAGACGCAGGTCGATTCATCGGTCGATGGCGAACCAGTCGAGACGCCTCTCGGCTCTGTCCGACCCAATCGGCCCACTACCACTTCGCCCACCTCGACCACCGATGACAAGCATTCGGATGGTCCGTCGTCATCGGTCGATGATCATCAAGGCAAAGGCTCTGGCAAGGGCTCTGGCAAGGGCAGCTCGGGCTCCGACGACTGAGGCCATGGCTGCCGACATGGCAATGTGTTGGGCGTGACTTCACTCCGCGACACGAACCCGGCCGAATGGTTGATCGCCTGCGAAGAGATTCGCCAATTGGCGTCCCGCTATGCAGTCGCCTTGAACCATCGCAATCTCGATGCGCTCGTGGAGCTCTTTGTGCCCGACGTTCGCGTCGGGCGCGCCGACGTCGGCCGCGAATCGCTGAAAAAGAACATGGCCGCACAGTTACGCGATGGCCATCGCACCATTCTGCAAGTGAGCAATCACGTGATCGATGTACACGGTGCCGATCACGCTTCAGGCATCGTGGGCACACGCGCCGAAATCGAGCGAGGCGACGAATGGGTGATTCAGGTCATCGAATATCACGACACCTACGAGCGACGCGATGGACGCTGGTTGTTCGTACGTCGTCGACATCATCTTTGGTATGGAGCCGACATGCTCACCCGGCCCAACGTGTTACCCGATGCCAATTGGCCGCAGAGCCAGACCGGCAAGGGAACGCTTCCCGAGATCATGCCGAGTTGGCAGGCCTGGCAGAGCGAGATTCGCTAGGGTGCTGCTAATAGAGCGAACGCAACAGCGGCTGCATGGCCCACGTTGAGCGAATCGGCGTCGGTGCGCAACGGAATGCGAACTCGTTCCGAAAGCGCCATTGCTCGTTGGCTCAAGCCCGGGCCCTCGGCGCCGAGTAGCAACGCAACTCGATCATCGGGCGAGCGGGTCACATCGTGAATCGATTGGGCTGTAGGCGACGGTGTGAGTGCGATGAGCCGAAAGCCAGCATCGGCCACACGTTGCAAATCGGCCGACCAATGCACCGAGCGAACCACGGGTAGAAACAGAATCTCTCCCATCGAGACGCGCACCGTGCGACGGTAAAACGGATCGGCACACGTGGGGTCAAGCAAGAGCGCGTCGACCCCAAGTGCTCGCGCCGACCGAGCGATGGCGCCAAGATTTTCGGGGTCGTTCAATCCCTCGAGCACGGCGATAGTGCGACTGCGCTGCAGCACATCGGCGAGTGATGGCGGGGCGCCGCGATCGGCTGATGCCACAGCGCCGCGATGCAGATCGAATCCGGCAACCTGGGCGAGCACTTCGCGGTCGGCTACGTACACGGGGCATGCGAGCTTGCTGAGCATCGGTTCCATCCGCACGTAACGCTGGTTGGTTACGAGCACCGATCGCATTGTGTAGCTCGATGCAATGAGCCGTTCGATCACGTTGATGCCTTCGGCAATAAAGAACTCATTGCCCTCAAGCCGTTGGCGATGCTGAGGGTCGCGTAAACCGATGTAGTCGGCCACCCTCGGATCGTCGGCACTGGTGATCGCGACTGGTTCCATGACTGGGGCTGACATTAGCGGCGCCTCTTAGAAATCAATGGCTCGTTTGTGGCAACCTTCTCAACGTGTTGAAACATGTGGTTGTCGTTGGTTCCTCGCTCGCCGGAGTTCGCGCCTGCGGTGGGTTACGCGCTCAAGGCTTTGATGGCGACATCACGTTGGTCGGCGCTGAGTCACACACCCCTTACGACCGGCCGCCGCTGTCGAAGAAAGTTCTATCGGGCGAATGGGAACCAGATCGCATTGCGCTGGTGCGTCCCGAAGAACTCGAGAAGTTGCATTTGCAACTACGTCTCGGCGTTGCAGCGACAGCGCTGTCGATAGCAGACAAGACCGTTGCGTTGCGAGATAACTCGGTGCTGTCATACGACGCGGTCGTGCTCGCCACAGGTGCGGCAACCCGGCGTCTGCCAAATCAACTCGAACACGAATCGATCTTCGAGTTGCGCACGCTCGACGACGCACTGGCGCTTCGCTCCCGAATCGATGCTGGCAACATTCGTGTCACTGTCATTGGCGCAGGTTTCATTGGGCTCGAAGTCGCCGCTACGGCGCGCTTGCTGGGCAACGAGGTCGTGGTGCTCGAAGGCGCGCCGGCGCCACTTGTTCGCGGTCTCGGTGCCGAGATGGGCCTCGCTGTTACTCAATTGCACACCGACAACGGTGTGTCTGTTCGCTGTGGGGTGCAGGTGCAGGGCATCGAGCACAACGGCACCGAACTGGTGGTTCGCCTTGGCGACGGCGAGTCGGTGGCGAGCGATGTGATCGTTGTGGGCATTGGTGTAACGCCGGTTACCGACTGGCTCAACGACAGCTCACTGGTGTTGCGCGACGGCATCGTGTGCGACTCCACGCTCAATGCGGGCGCGCCCGGCGTGTACGCCGCAGGCGACATTGCGCGCTGGCCGAACCCTCAGTTCGATGGCGAAGAGATGCGGGTCGAGCATTGGACCAACGCTTCCGAGCAAGGACTCATCGTGGCCAAGAATATTGTCGCGACGTCACGCGGCGAACAGCCCGACGAGTACAGCGCGGTTCCATTTTTTTGGAGCGAGCAGTATGGCACTCGACTTCAGTTTTTGGGCCGCGCCGCGGGCGACGATGAGGTGCGCATCGTTAAGGGTTCGGTGGCCGATCGCTCGTTTCTTGCGCTCTACGGATCACACGGAAAGTTACGCGGCGCGCTCGGCGTCGCGATGCCGAAGCCAGTGATGCAGTGCCGACGGTTCTTGCTCGACAAGTTGTCGTTCGCCGATGCGATCGAGGCTGCCTCAGCGCTGTGACCAAACGGCAAGCCGCACCTCGCGACAGGCGTAACATTCGCGCATGAGTTCACATTTGTCGGATGTCTGGTTTTCAGTCACGCCGTTGCAGGTGGCAAGCGGCAAGGGTTGTTGGGTTACCACTGCCGACGGCGACGAGTATCTCGACTTCGCGGGAGGCATAGCGGTGAACTCCACTGGCCACTCGCACCCCAAGGTTGTGGCGGCAATCGCCGAGCAGGCCGCTCGATTCATTCACGCTCAAGTGAACGTGTACAAGCATGATCTGCTCGAGCCGCTCGCATCGAAACTCAACGACATCACACCGGCGGGCATCGACAAGTTTTTCTTCGCAAACTCAGGCGCCGAGATCACCGAAGCGGCTGTGAAGTTGGCCAAGCAAGCAACTAAGCGTCCGCACATCATTGTGTTCAGCGGCAGCTTCCATGGCCGCACTCACATGGCGATGGCAATGACCACTTCGAAGACTGGCTATCGCGCCGGACATTCTCCATTGCCAGCGGGTGTATTCGTGGCGCCGTATCCCGATCATCTCGCATCCGATCAAGATGCCGAGGTCACTCGCGCATTGCGCGGTGTTGATCACTTGCTCAAATCGATGACGGCGCCTGAAGAGACCGCGGCAATGATTCTCGAGCCCGTGCTTGGCGAGGGTGGCTATGTGCCGGCCCCGGCGGCGTTTATTCAGGGTTTGGTCGAGCGCTGCCGCGCACATGGCATCTTGTTCATCGCCGACGAAGTGCAAAGCGGTTTCGGTCGCACCGGCACGATGTTTGCGGTCGAGCACTATGGCATTGAGCCCGACATCATCTGTATGGCTAAGGGCATCGCCTCAGGGTTCCCGTTCAGCGCGTTGGGCACCAGCAGCGAACTCGATGCCAAGTGGACCAAGGGGAGCCACGGAGGTACCTATGGCGGCAATGCCATGGGCTGCGCTGCGGCGCTCGCCACGATCGAGATCATGAGCGCGCCCGGCTTTTTGGCCAACGTTCGTACACGCGGCGACCAACTCACTGCCGGCCTTCGCGAACTGCAGCGCGATGACAACGCGATCACCGACGTTCGTGGCTTGGGCCTGATGGTCGGTACCGAGTTCAGCGACCCGGTTCGAGTTGCTGCGATCCAAAAACACTGTCTCGAAGAAGGGCGCATGATCCTGATGAACGCTGGCACGTATAGCAACACGTTGCGCTGGATGCCTCCGTTGGTTGTGTCCGAGCACGAAATTGAAATTGGGCTCGCCGCGTTTGCCGGCGCTCTGAAGGCGACCTCGTAATGGCCGGCCCAGACCCAGAGCGCCTTGCGGTGTTGCATTCGTTTCGCGAGGCCAGCGCCGTTCTTGATCGAGCCCTCACCGTTGCGCTCGACGAAGAACGTGAGTTGCCCCTCGCGTGGTTTGAGGTACTCAACGCGTTGCAAGCCGCTGGCGGCAAACTGCGTGTGCTCGACCTCGCCGAGCGTGTGGTTGCCACGCCTTCAAGCTTGTCGCGCCAACTCACTCGCATGGAAGACGATGGCTTTGTGCGCCGCGATCGCGGCAACGCCGACGATCAGCGTGCCGTGCTCATCGTGCTCACGCGAGAGGGCCGCGATACGTGGCGTCGCGCCAACACCACGTATCTGCGCGTCGTGAAGCGAATGTTTACGGGGCATCTCACCGACACTGATGTGGCCAACATGCATCGGGTGCTCGCGAAGCTGCTCGAATCTCGTTGAGCATTCGGCGCGGATCACACTGATCCCGATTTCGATTCGTTGTAGTCGGGGGCAGCGAATAAGAATCACGAGTGCACGATCGGCCTCCCCCCGAGGCATCGATCTCTCTCGAGGAGTACTTCCATGATTAATGCAGTCATCGTCGACGCAATCCGAACGCCGCTTGGCCGCCGCAATGGCAAGTTGAAGAACTGGCATCCGGTCGACCTCGCCGCTGAGACGCTTAAGGCGCTCATCGACCGCACCGGTATCGATCCAGGCCTCATCGACGACGTCGTGATGGGCTGCGTCATGCAGGTGGGCGAGCAGGCCTTCAACATCGGCCGCAACGCAGTGCTCGCCGCAGGCTGGCCCGACACCGTGCCTGCAACCACCATCGATCGCCAGTGCGGTTCGTCGCAACAGGCAGCGCACTTTGCGGCGCAAGGTGTCATGGCTGGCGCATACGACATCGTGGTTGCTGCTGGCGTCGAAGTGATGACCCGCGTGCCAATGGGTTCGGCAATGGCCGACGGCAAGTATGGGTTTCCTTTCGGCACTGCAGTTGGTGCTCGCTACGCACCGCAAGGCGGCCTCGTGCCACAAGGCATCTCGGCCGAGCTCATTGCCGACAAGTGGGACATCACCCGCGACGACATGGATGCATTTGGTCTGCGCAGCCAGACATTCGCACAGCGCGCAACCAATGAGGGTCGCTTCGATCGCGAGATCCTGCCGGTGCTCGATGCCGAGGGCAACATGATGACTACCGACGAAGGCTTGCGCGACACCACCATGGAGTCGCTCGCAATGCTCAAGCCGTCGTTCCGCCCCGTAGAAGAAGGTGGTCGCGTTACACCAGGCAACGCCTCGCAGATCACCGACGGTGCCTCGGCCGTTCTCATCATGAGCGAAGAGAAGGCCAAGCAGTTGGGCCTCACCCCTCGCGCCCGTTTCGTGAACTTCTCGCTCGCTGGCGATGATCCGCGCTACATGCTCACCGCACCAATTCCGGCGACGCACAAAGTTCTGCAGCGCGCTGGCCTCACCATCGACGACATCGATCTTGTCGAGATCAACGAAGCATTTGCGTCGGTGGTGTTGGCGTGGGAGAAAGAACTGCACCCCGACATGGATCGTGTGAACCAAAACGGTGGAGCGATCGCGCTCGGTCATCCGTTGGGTTGCTCCGGCACCCGACTCATGACCACCTTGCTCAACGAGCTCGAGCGCACGGGCGGCCGTTACGGCCTGCAGACGATGTGTGAAGGCGGCGGCATGGCCAACGCCACCATCATCGAACGCTTGGGCTGAGCAGGTGCCAGCCCTGTCCACGATTCTTTGGGTGGGGTGTGCCCTCGTTCTGGCCTACGTCCTGTGGAAAACCGGCATTGGCATGTTGCGTAGCATGACCACGCCGTTGCCCCCACCGCCACCTGCTGGTGAGATGCGGCGCATCAACGTGAAGTACCGGTGCAGCCTGTGTGGGCTGGAGATCAAGCTCACGTTGGCACCGGATCAAGACCCGCCGCCGCCGCGCCACTGCCTCGAAGATATGGATCTTGTCGCGCCGATCGAGTGACGGCTTTTACCCACAGGGTGTGGACAACGTGTTGAGAAACAACATGTGTGTAATTCGAGCCCAAGTGGGCGAATCAGTGGGTCAATGCCACTTCGTGGCGGTGTAGAGACCGCCCATGATGAAGCCAAGGCCGATGAACACGGGCCAGTTGCTGCTTGTCTCGAGCAGGTATCGGGCGAGAATCGTGAGCACGCCGAGGATCAGCAATGCGATCATCAACATGGGGACCCAGCGCGGGCTTTCGCGAACCGAGTGAGGGATCGGCGGGGTGTAACGCGACGACGCTGCGACACCACCTGATGAGCTGCCGCCCGCAATCGGTGGCGCGCCAGCCGCGGGCAATTGCCCGGGCTTGGTGCCCTTAGGAGTAGTTCTTCCGCCAGTTTTGCGCTTAGGAGGTGCCACGAAAAAACGAGTGTAGGCGATGAACCCAGTCGACAGCGCAGTGTTCGTTCAGCAAAGCTATAAAACATGAAACGCGTCCTCGTCCTCGACAGCTACGACAGCTTCGTCTACAACCTTGTTCAGTACCTCGGAGAGCTCGGTGCCGATCCTCTCGTGTACCGCAACGATGCGCTCACCGTCGAGCAAGCTCTGGCCCTGCAGCCCGACGCCGTGTTGTTATCGCCCGGTCCGGGTCGACCCGAAGATGCCGGCATCTTGTGCGCGTCGATCCCAGCGTTTGCGGCCCAAGGTATTCCTGTGCTCGGCGTGTGCCTTGGCCATCAGGGTATTGGCCATGTGTATGGAGCCAGCGTGGTGCGTGCGCCACAACTGATGCACGGCAAGACCAGCCTTGTGCATCACATCGGCAAGGGAGTGTTCGCCGGACTCGACTCGCCACTCGAAGCAACTCGTTATCACTCGCTCACCATCGATCCGGCCACTGTGCCGGCATGCCTCGAGATAACGGCTCAGACCGACGATGGCATCATCATGGGAATCCGTCATCGTGAGCTTCCGGTAGAGGGCGTGCAGTTTCACCCCGAGAGCATCTTGACTACGGCCGGCCACGCGCTGCTCGCCAACTTCTTGGGCTATACCGACAAGGCGGCCCTGAGCGCGCCCTAGCGAGCGTTGAGCTACCTCTGCGCGGTGTTACGGCACCGCTGTGGTAGTTGTCGCAGGCAGTGTGGTTGTTGGGGCCACAGTGGTGGTGGGAGCTGGCAATGCCTTACCCACGGTGATGGTGATGGTGGAGCTTGAGTTCACTAACGCGCCCTGCGGCGGATTCTGCAGCAACACACGTCCGTCGTTGGCGCTGCCGAACGGCACGTCTTGGAAGATCACCGGCGCAACGATGAGTCCCTTCGAGGCAATGAGCACGCGAGCTTGGTCTTCCTTGAGACCAATCAGCGGCGGTACCTGAACCTGCGTTGCTCCACTGCTGACGAACAGGATGAGTGGGCTGCCCTTGTCTACTTGCTGATCGACTGCTGGGCTGGTGCGAATGACCGAGCCGAGTGGCACGGTGTCGTTGGCCTCGGGGGTGATGGTGACCACAAAACCGAACACATCGGATTCGAGCAGCGACTTGGCCGAAGCACCGTTTTGGCCAACCACATTGGGCACGGTGACCTTGCCCTTGCCCTGCGAGATCACCAGGTTGACCACCGAGCTTTGCTTGGCCATCTCAAGACCTGCAGGAGTTTGGCTGATCACTGAACCATCGGGAATTGCTGGGTTGTCGGCATAGTCGACCGTGCCCACGCCGAAGCCGCTGCCGATGAGTTTGTTGCGTGCGTCGAGCAGCGACAGCGTGGTGACGTCGGGAACTGGCTGCAGCTCGCTCTTGGGGTTATACGTGAGGGTGATGGTTTGCGCTTTACTCACGATGAAACCGGCGGCTGGGTCGCTGAGGTAGACCACGCCCTCGGGCTGATTGGGATCGACCTTGGAGACGCCAACCGGGCTGAGGCCCTTGTCGGTGAGCACCTTGGTTGCTTGATCAAGCGGAAGACCGGTGACATCGGGAAGCGCAAACGACGTGGTGCCCGAGTCGTTGCTGAGCGCCTTGAACAACACAAACGCGCCAACTGCAAGCAGTGCAACGGCTACAAATGCGGCGATGCCATACCAGCCGCGCCGTGGTGGTGGGTCGTAATAGACGGCCTCGTTTGAGCCGGTGGGGTGCTGGCTCTGTGGCACAGCCTGCGTGCGCGGCATGAGTGCGGTGGCGCCCGGATCGGGAAGCGTTGGCAGAGACACGGTTGTGCCCACGACGATGGGGGGATTCACCGTGCGTGGCACAGCCACGGTGGCTTCTGATGCGGCCGATGCACCTGCCGCAGCTGCGGCACCGCCAAGCATTTCGGATAGCGCGCGTACTGGCTCGCCGTTGCGGAAGCGGCGGAGGTCGTCGCGCAGCGCTTCGCCATCGGCGTAACGATGCGCTGGGTTCTTCGCCAACAACTTGGCGACGATGGCCTCGAACGGCTTGGGCACGTCGGGGGCGAGTTGGTTCAGTGGTTGCGGAGCCTCATGCACTTGCTTGTAGGCGATGGACACAGGGTTGTCGCCAGCGAATGGAGGCTTGCCACCCACCATCTCGTACAGCACGATGCCCAACGAGTACAGATCGCTACGTGGGTCGGGCTGAGCACCTTGGGCTTGCTCGGGTGAGAAATATGTGGCGGTGCCCATCACGAGACCAACCTGGGTGAGGTTGCTGTCGGCGGCAGAGTTCATTGCCCGGGCAATGCCGAAGTCGGCCACCTTCACTTGGCCACTTGAGCCAATGAGAATGTTGGCTGGCTTGATATCGCGGTGCACCACGCCGTTGCGATGTGCGAAGCCAAGTGCTGCGGCAACTTCGCTGGCGATCTCGGCGGCTTGCACGGCCGAGATGCGGCCGTTGCTCTGCACAATGTCGGCAAGCGTGCGACCTTGCACGTATTCCATCGCGATGAAATACGTGCCGCCGTATTTGCCCCAGTCGTAGACACCAACGATGTTGGGATGGTTCAGATTGGCGGCGGCCTGTGCCTCGCGGCGGAATCGTTCGACGAAGTTTGGATCGGTTGCGAACTCAGAAAACAAGACCTTGATTGCAACGGGGCGGTCGAGCAAGAGGTCGCGCGCCAAGAGCACGTCGGCCATGCCGCCGCGCCCAATGCGCGATTCGATCTCGTATCGGTCGTTGAGGACCGTGCGTTCGCCGCTATCTGTCACTGCTGCCTACCTGATTGCACCGGACCATGATGGCCGTTGGGGATTGCGATTCGGGTGCACACATTTGTCGCCCCCGAAGGATACAGATGCTGCTCTGAGGATTCTGTGTCACGAGTTGCTCGTCAGCCCAAGGGATGCGCGAGCGCGAAGTCGAGGATGGTCTTGGCGATTGGTCCGGCAAGTTTGCCGCCGGTGCCAGCGCTGATTTCGTCGGTGGTGCCTTTGAGCATGACCACCACTGCGTACTGAGGATTGTCGGCGGGCGCGAAGGCTGTGATCCATGCGTGTGAACGCTGCGGCTGACCCTTTGCGTTGAGTTGCGCCGTACCTGTTTTGGCTGCGGCTTGAATGCCGTTGGCGAGTTTCATGCAGCAGGACGCAGTGCCGTTTTGCACCACACCGACCATCAGCTCGTTGAGCATGGCGGCGGTCTGTGGGGTGATCGGGGTGCGCCACACCGAAGGTTTCGTTTGCGATAACACTCGGCCTTGATGGTCAAGCGTGGCATCAACTACAAACGGTTTCATCGAGATGCCACCGTTGGCGACGGTTGCCGCAATCATCGCCATCTGCAACGGCACCATCGAGTCGTCGTCTTGTCCGAAGCCGCGGATGGCCAGCTTGGGAATCGCGTGATCGAAGTCGCTGACCTCGCCGAAATGCGAGACAGCGCCGCCACCGAGATCGAATGGAATTGGGTCGCCGATGCCCCACGCTTTGGTGCCTGCCACCATCGTCTTGGCGCCGAGCAACACAGCCGTGCGCGCAAACGGTGTGTTGCAGCTGCGGCGGAACACCTCGCGCAGATCGCCGCCGCACACGTGCCCGTTGTAGTTCTCGATCGGGTCGTTGGTTTGTTCGGGCGTGAAGCTGGTTTCGTTCGCCCATGTGCTGTCGAAGTTGATGGCGCCGGCCTCGATGGCGGTGGCTGTAGTGATGATCTTGAACGTAGACCCGGGCATGTAGCGCTCTTGATAGGCATTGGCGAGCAGCGGCTTGCCAGGTGAAGCATTCAAGAAAGCGAGCACGTTCTTTGCTTGGGTGTTGTCGTGCACCGCCACCTGATTGGGGTCGTAGGTGGGGTAGCTCCACATCGCGCGCACAGCACCGGTTTTGGGGTCGAGCACAACGACGCTGCCTTCGCGGTTACCCAGCGCGTCTTTGGCTACTTGCTGCAGATCGGAGCGCATCGTGAGACGAACCGAGCCGGTGTTGTCTTGTCCACTAAAGATGTTGGTGATGTTGGTCAGCTGCTGTTGGCCGGTGTTGCCAGCAAGCACGTCGCTGTACTTCTTTTCGACCTTGGTGGCGCCGAATCCGTAGGTGTAATAACCGGTGACGTTTGCGAAGAGATCGCCTTCTGGGTATGCGCGTTGGTACTTGAACTTGGTGTCGGCCGATGGTTGCGACTTCGCAACCACAACACCGTCGGCCGAGACGATGGGGCCGCGCGGCTTGTCGAAGTCGCGGAGCACGCCGCGGTTGTTGTTGGGGTTCGACGCGAGCTCGGGGCGCTTCACCACTTGCAGCAAGTTGAGCTGCACGAACAAGACCAGATAGCAAGCGATCAGTGCTGCGGCGAGTTTGCGGATGCGCGCGTTCATGAGGCCGATTGCTCGCTGATTTTGCGACGCAACTGCCAGGCGGCATAACGCTCGGCGATGGTGGGGTCATCGGGCAGTTCGCCGATGCGACGCGACGTGCTATCGCTGACTCGCATCAGCAGCGCAAGCAACACGTAGTTGGCTACGAGCGATGACCCGCCATAGCTCACAAACGGCAACGTGATTCCGGTAAGCGGAACGACGCGGATGACTCCGCCAATGATGATGAACGCTTGTATTCCGAGCAACGTGGTGAGACCCACCGCGAGCAATTTTTCGAAGGTGCGCTCGGCGCGCATGGCGATGCGTAGGCCCGCGCCAACCATCAGCAAGAACGCGATGAGCACCGTGGTAGCCCCGATGAGGCCCATCTCTTCGGCGATGGCGGCGAAGATGAAGTCGTTCTGCACCGCTGGGATGAGGTTGGGGTGTCCCTGACCAAGCCCGGTGCCGGCGATGCCACCCTCGCCGATGGCAAACATGCTCTGCACAATTTGGTAGCCCTTGCCTTGATATTGGCTCCACGGATCGATCCAGATGTGCACGCGATCTTGCACGTGTGTGAAGAGTCGAAATGCCATGTAGGCAGCGCCACCAAACAAGGCGAACCCAAGCACGAGAAACGTTGCCCGTTCGGTGGCGACCCAAATCATCACGACAAACAACGTGAAGAAAAGTAAGGACGAGCCGAGGTCTTTTTGGCCGACCATCACCACCACTGCGAATACCCATGACACCGCAATTGGCATGAAGTGTCGTGGTTCGGGCAGGCGTAGCGGACCGAGGTTCCATGTGCCCGTGGCGATGAGCTCGCGCCGCTCGTAGAGGTAACCGGCGAAGAACAGTGCAAGCAGAATCTTGGCGAACTCACCTGGCTGAAAGTTGATCGGCCCAAGCCGCACCCAAATGCGAGCGCCGCCAACGCTGCGGCCAAGGCCGGGCACCATCGGCAAGAGCAGCAGGCCCGCGCCGAGCACGAAGAAGGTCCACTTGTAACGCGCGAGATCGGGCACTCGTTGCACCACGAGCAGCGTGCCGACGTAGGCGGCGATGGCGATAAAGGTCCACGTGGTCTGCAGCCCAGCGAGATGATCGTTGAGGCGGGTGATCATCACGTAGCCAATTCCGTGCAGCATTGCGGCGAGCGGCAGGAGCGTTGCGTCGGCACCGCGCGCGAGCTTGCGTGTGGCGAAATGCGCTACGAGCAACAGACCCAACATCACGATCAAGAACGGCACGATGACCGGCGGAATGACCGAGTTCTTTCCTAACGCGGCAAGCGAATACATCGCCGCTGTGATGACACCCGCCATGATGATCAACCCGAGTTCGGTTGACCGGCGCGAGAGTGCCTGCATCATGGGCCTGCGATTGAGGTGACCGTGACGGCAGTGGTTGACGACGCGGGGACCGTGGTGGTGGTTGTGGTGGTCGACGTAGCCACCGTGGTTGGCGTGACTTCGTTGGCAATGAACGATGCGGCTTGCTCGGATGAGCTGAACGTGGGCTTGCTGTTGATCACGTCGATCATCGTCTGATCAAGGTCTTGGCGCTTCTTGGTGCTGGGCGCTTTCACGGTTGGGTTGAACCACAACAGCTTGTCGGCCTGACCTTGGTACACGACCACGGTGTCGCCATCGAACCCCACGAAGTAGCCGCTACGAGCGTGCACCGCGACCAACGTGAGTGTGATGGTGCCGATGAGCCCCAGCGCGAAGACGAACGCGAAGGTTCCGATGGTGAGCCGACGTCGGCGGTGTTTGGGGGCGGCGGGGGTTTCGGCGGCTACTGCAACATCGGCGGTTGCTGCAACATCGGCAACCACTGCGGCCATCACCGTCGTGGGCTCAACCGGGGTGAGGCCGATGGGTTCGTTGTCATCGCCCCAACCCGCAGGTTCTTCGACGCCTTCGGCCCATGCGGGGTCGAATGACAGTTCGTCGGTGGGGTCTGGTGGTTCGGCACCGGCGAGCACATCGACCACAACAACGGTGGTGTTGTCTCGGCCGCCGTGCCGGTTGGCCATCTCGACCAATACTTCGGCCAGCATCTGCGGGTCTTCGACCGAGCCGACAAGGTCGGCAATCTCGTGGTCGGGAACTTCGTCGACCAGGCCGTCGCTGCACAACACGAAACGATCTCCGCGCACGATGGGCAGGCTCCACACGTCGGAGCGCACCGTGGGCTCAATGCCCAATGCGCGGGTGACGATGTTGCGGCGAGGGTGAGTGCGAGCTTCTTCGTCGGTGATGTGGCCGGTGGCGACGAGCTCTTGCACATAGCTGTGGTCGACCGTGACCCGCTGCAAACGCCCAAGGCGGAAACGGTAGGTGCGTGAGTCGCCCACGTTGAGCAATACGAGACGCTCTTCGTTGGTGCCCTCGCCGCCGCCTTCTTCGGCGTGCAGAATCGCTAACGCTGTGACGGTGGTGCCCATGCCCGATTGGTCGCTGTTGGCTCGGGCCGCACCGAAGATGGCTTCGTTGGCTTCGGCTACGGCCGCCGAGGCGGCGCTTTCGCTGGCTGCGCCCTGCCCGAGGCGCTCGCGCAGAATGCTCGCGGCGAGCGCACTTGCAACTTCGCCAGCCTGGTGACCGCCCATGCCGTCGGCCACGGCAAACACCATTGGCTCGGCCACAAAGGTGTCTTCGTTACCTTCGCGAACTCGACCCTTATCGGTTGCTGCACCCCAACGCAGTTCGGCCATCAGTCGGCCTCCAGCACAATGCTGCCGATTTGAATGCGATCGCCGCGACGAAGAATCTGAGACATGGTGATGCGGTTGCCGTTCACGTACGTGCCGTTGGTGCTGGCGAGATCTTCGACCACGACATCGTCAGCGTCACGAAAGATGCGCGAGTGAACCTGAGAGATAAACGTGTCGTCGGGAACGCTGATAGTGCAACCCGGGGCGCGCCCAAAGGTGACTTCGTTGGCGAGACCAATGACGGCGCCCTTGCGAACTTTTGGCTCGAGCACTACGAGTCGGCCGACCTTGCCGCGCCTGCCCTTTGCCGGCCGAGATGATCCGCGGCCTGATTGGCTTGTAGGCGCTGGCGCGCCGGTGGTTGCATCGGGCGAGGTGGGTGACGATGGCGGCATTGCTGCACGCGCTGATGCTGGCATTGGCGCTGTGCCGGGCCGTGGTCCGCTGACCTCGCTCCACACCGCCCACAGCACACGCGCGAAGAATAGATAGAGCAGTCCGAGCAACGAGTACTTGAGGATGTTCAGCAAAGAATCTGTCATCGGTGAGTCCGCCTACGCCGGCAGTTAGCTGGCCTCAAAGCGGATGTTCGTGCCGCCGAAGCTGACAACGTCTCCATCTTTCAGTGCGTTCTCGCCGGTGATGCGGTTGCCGTTGAGCTTGGTGCCGTTGGTGGAACCAAGGTCGACGACCACGAACGAGGATCCTTGAGCGCGGATCTCTGCGTGGTTGCGGCTCACGTTTGCGTCGTTGATCGTGATGCTGCAGGCCGGAAGGCGACCCACGGTGATGACTTGGGCGCCCAATGGCAAACGCTCGCCCGATGGCATCACGAGGCAACCTGTGCCAACGCCTCCGCCTGACTCGCGCATGGACGATTCGATACCGAAGCGGCCCGGCTTGGTCTCGTTGTCGACCAGCAGGCTCACGCTGACGGGACCCATGAAGTGGTAGCCCTCTTCGCGAGCATGCTCGCGTGCGGCCTCGGTGAGTTCGGTGACAAGTGCTTGCTCGATGTCGGCGAAACCAGCGTGGTCGCGCGGGCTGATGTGCAACTCAAACTTGTTGGGCACGATGCGGCGACCCTTGACATCGACAGAGCGATGGTCGTCCATTTCGCGTACGAGTCGGCGCCCTAACTCGATGGGGCGGATGCTGGCCTTTCGGGAACGCGAGAACACACCATCGACCATACGCTCTACACCCTGCTCAAACGATTGCAAGCCCATTGAAATGGGAAGGGTAGTGGGGATTTCGCCCACGCGGTGCGCGTTGCGCGCGTGGCGAGTGGCTTGGCCGTCAGGGTTGGGGGCGGTGAGCGAAGTTGCTACGGTATTGGCCTGCGCTCGGGCGAGTGGCGGAATGGCAGACGCGCTGGCTTCAGGTGCCAGTATTCGAAAGGATGTAGGGGTTCAAGTCCCCTCTCGCCCAC
>JBAXHD010000028.1:0-36416 GCA_037139095.1 Actinomycetota bacterium | reverse complement strand
GCGCCTCGGCCTATTACCTCGGTGGCGTCGTGGTCTACACCGCAGCCGCACACCGGGCTCTTATTGCCGGCGCCGTAGACATACCACCCGGCATGCGCGGCGCCACCGAGGCGTTCGCTCAGTACATCGCCCAATCAGCCCAGATTCGCCTCGGGGCCACATGGGGCGTCGGCGAGGCGGGCGCAGCTGGCCCACCAAATCCCTACGGTGATCCGGCCGGCCATGTGTGGCTCGCAGTGACCGGCCCCGTGAACGCTACGCGGCATGTGCTCACTGGCTCTGATGTGCGTGTCGACAATATGATCACCTTCGCCGAAGCAGCGCTCGAACTCTTTGTCGACACACTCGAGCAGGCCAACGCCTGACAGGCCCACTCACGATCCTGCGGGCGCTCAGGTGCCAGCGAGGCGCTCAACCACCGGCCCGAACGTCTGCATCGCTGTGTCGTTGATGGTGATGTAGCTGATGCCGTATTGCTCGCGCCGGCGCTGCAGTTCTTCAACGATCTCGTCGGTGGTTCCAAACAACGAGTGTGGGTGCTGCAACATCTGGTCGGCATCGAGACCGAACAACTTGCCAAAGCCCTCGGCCGTCTGACGCGCTGCCGGAGTGACGAAGGTGAAGTAAGCGCCGATCTCGATCTCGAAATCGAGTGCTGTGCGGCCGGCTGCCTCGGCGGCACCGCGCACCCATGCAACCTTGGCGGCGGTGCCTGCTGCTGTGCCGCTGTTCACGCCCGCCGGGCCAATCTTGCCGCTGGCGTTATTGAAGTTGAGGCTCACGATGTTTGCCTGCCTTGCCGCAAGGCTGAGCACCTGTTTTGAACCGCCGCCGATCATGATGGGTGGATGCGGGGTCTGCACGGTGGCCGGCACTTGCGTAAAGCCATGCAAGCTCACATGCTCGCCCGAGATGTTCACTTCGCCGCCAGCGAACAAGGCTTTGATTGCTGCCACCGATTCGGTGAGCCGGGCAATGCGCTGTGGCGCGGGATCCATCTCGAGACCAATGGCTTCGTATTCCCCCTGCAGCCATCCCGCACCAAGCCCAAGCTCGAGGCGGCCCTCGCTAAAGAAATCGAGCGTGGCGGCTTCTTTGGCAAGCACGGCCAGCGGGCGATAGTCGATACAGAACACGCGACTACCGATGCGCAACGTAGAGGTGGCCTCGGCGGCAACTGCCATTGCGGGCACCGCCGCGAGTCCCTGCACCGGATGGCTGGTGGCCGACAAAGCAGGTCCGGGACCGATGTAGTGGTCGGCAAGGTGCAGCGCCGAGTAGCCAAGTGCCTCGGCTTCGCGGGCACGGTCGCGCCACTGCTTTGGGGTCTCGGCGCTGAACGACTGCACACCGAAGCGGAACGCGTTCATCGCGCCGTGAAACCAAGCTGAAAGCTGCGCACCGCGCGGGCGAAGATGTTCGACTCAACATCGGGCTCGGTGATAGGCCGCAACTGCGTGATGCGCGCCGACAGTTGGGTGAACAGTGAGTGCAGCGTTGCGCGAGCCAGGTTGTTACCCACACACAGGTGCGTGCCGAAACCAAACGCGATCTGCGGATTCGGATTGCGGCGAATGTTGAACTCGAATGGATTCTCGAAGACCGCTTCGTCGCGGTTGGCCGACGGGTACAACAACACGATGCGATCGCCGCGTGAGATCTTGGTGCCATTGAGTTCGTCGTCGGCTCCGGCACGGCGGAACATGTTGTTCAACGGTGTCACCCAACGCAACACTTCTTCAACGGCAAGCGGCACGAGCGAAGGGTCGGCAGCCATTGCCTCCCACTGCTCGGGGTTGTCGCAAAAGGCACGCATGCCGTGGCTGATTGCCGTGCGAGTGGTCTCGGCCCCACCCGAAATAAACAGACCAACTTCGTGCACGATGGTGGCGGGCGGCGATGGCTGGCCATCGATTTGGGCATGCAACCACAGCGAGATCAAGTCGTCGGCCGGGCATGCCATCTTCTCTTGCGCAACCTGACCAAGAGCGCCAATGAACTCCATGTTGGCATCGATGAAGTCGGTGAAGATGTGGCCGTCGCGCTCGCGCATGTCGATACGCATGAGGCGCTCGCTCCAACTCTTGAGCTCACGCCACATGGTCTCGGGGTAGCCCAACAAACGGCATGTGAGTCGCGCTGGCAGTTGGCCCGAGATGGCTTCGATGAGTTCGCATTCACCATCGTTGATGATGTTGTCGATGAGTTCGGCCACAAGCGCATCGATCTCGGAGCGACGATCGCTGACAGCCGAGCGGGTGAACTTGTGTTGCACGAGCATGCGTTGTTGGCGATGCCGTGGATCGTCTTGAGCAATCATGTTGATCTCGTCGGGCGACCAGATAGCGCGATAGCCCTGACCACTGAGGTACACGCTGCTGCGTCGCTCAACCTCCATCAGATCGGCGTGGCGGGTGATTCCCCACAAGCCATTGCGATGGTCGCGATACACGGGTTCGTTGGCACGCATCCACGTATACGCGTCGTGCGGATTCGATCGGTAGAACTCAGGGTCGAGGAGATCGACGACCAAACGCTCGTTACTCACTGCAGTCATACCCGTGACCTTGCCACGAAGTTCGCCTGCGGCGCCACACCTACCGAGCGATCACGGTGTTGGCGGTGGGAACTCGGGCGTGTAGCCCTTGTTGTCGGGATTGATCTGACGCGGATTGTCGCGACCAAACAAGGCCACGGCGGCCTTCCACGTGTCGTCCACAAGATCCCAACCGGCACTGTTGGTTTCTTCGTAGTGACCCGGAGGTTCGCCGAGTTCACGGCCGAGTGCCTGGCCATAACGGCACGAGTCGAGCGCAACCTTGGCGAGATCGGCCGGCACGCCGTCGAGACTGCTTGGGTCATCGGTGATCTTCTTACACACCGGCCCGCTGACGCCATCGGGGGTCTTGATGACCCCGGCCTCGAACGCTCGCTGACAACCATCGGGAGGCCCAATGATCTCGGCAGCGCAGCGCACCTTCACTTCGTTGAGCGGCACCCAGTAACCCAGCTCGTCGCCGCCCAAGCCAACGGTGAAAGTGGTCGGCTCGTCGACCAGATCGAGCAAGTAGCCGGGCGTCGCGTAGTCGGCGCCGCGGGCGTGTTGCTCGTTGTTGTCTCGGTAGTACTTGTTGGTGTCGGTGACGAAATCGGCGGGCAACCCAATGACCAACTCGGGAGGCAACTCGCCGGGCATGAACAAGAACCCCACCGAACCAAGCGATAGATGAACAAGTCGAGTCTTGAGTACGTCGGCAACTCGAATCTGGCTGTGGACCAATGGCGTAAGAACCGGATCGTCGACCACCTTGCCTTCATCAGAAACGCAGGTTGCGTCGCTGAACGGCATCGTGCAGTTGTATCCCACTGGGGACTTCCATCCAAGATCACCGTCGGCTAGCAGAACCCGAAAGCCAATATTGGTGAGGCGCGTGTAGAACGACTGCTCACGCCAGTCCAACTTCGGAACCGTGATCGGCTTGGCTGCATCGACAAGTTGCAACACATGAAGGCCCAACTGGGTACCGATCGATTCGGTCTTAGCGAAGCTCTTGCCGAGATAGTCGGTAGTGCCGGGAAGCGGCTTGGCTCCCGCTGGCACAACCCATCCGTTACCCATCGGATGCTCGGCATCGATCACCCAAGTTGGCGCGCGACCGGGACCGATCTGACTGCCGAGAGGGCCGTTGAAGTACATCACCTCGCCACCGATTTTGCTTCTCACGACATCACGCAACACGCCTGGGTAGTCGGCCGTGAAGTAACGCCCCTCGGCCTTGCAGTTGTCTCCGGTCCAACCCTTAGCCGCGCAGACAGCCGAAATATCAAACCCGGTCTTGGGCTCGAAGCCCAAAGTGGTCTCGGGGTGGCTCGTCCATTGCACAATGGTGGCGATCACGTCGTTGGTGGCCGTGCTATGCGCAACCAACACGTTGAGAGCCGGATCGAGAACAACGGGATCACGAGCATCGTTCACGCCGTAGCGATGCTCACCAGACGCCACCGCCAGCGTTGCTGGCTCAAGCGCTGCGACAGCCTCGCTCACCGTGGCCGCAGTCTCGTTGGCCATCGCCTCGTACCACTTGTCGTTCACGCTGAATGCAGTGTCGGGACCGTGATGGTTATGGGTGGCCGACACGATGATCTTGGCGCTGTCCTTCCACTGCGCGGGCAGACTCTTGCGCGCTCGCGCCTCGATCTCGGCGGCGTCGGCGGCAAACACCATGTACACATCTGCGGAGACCAGCACCACCAGTGAGTCACCTTCTTGAATCGCCACCGCAGTGGCCTTCACATCATCGTGGACCCAGGCCGCATCGTTGTTGCCGTTGCCCACATCGACAGCGCCCTGATCGAACGCCGGCACATAGACGCCAGGGTTATACGGATCAAGGTTGGACCATCCCGGAGCCGTTGATACGTAGTCGCGATTGCCGCCCACCGTTGGGAGCACCGAGCGACTTGAGGCGCCAACGAGCAGATTTGCGGCGGGCACATCGGAGGTGGCTGATGCTGCACTTGAGGCGGTGACATCGGCGCCACTTGAGCCCGAAGATGAACTACTTGAACATCCTGCCAAGAGACCAACGCAGGTCATAGCGGCGAGCAAACGAGTACGGCGTAGTGACATCGCCAGAATCTAGTGCGCTGCCGCCCCCGGAATTCATGACACCTTCTCGGGCTTGGGCTCCTCTGTCGATCGCGAGATCGGACGCAGTCGCGGGGCCCCACCAAGCTCGGGGCGCTTACCCGCTGTTGGCATCTTTGATCGAATCCCGGGGATATGGCGGCCTGCGAGCACGGCATGCCAATACATCCACTCAAAGGCGACCCTACCCCAGTGGTTGAGTCGGCTCTCCTTGAGCAGCGGGAATCCAACCGTGCCGGGAAACCGGCCTGCCATTGGCTCGGTGTCGTAGTTGAAATCGATCAGCAGTGCTTTGCCAAATCCCGATTCGATGAAGCCGTTGATGTGACCGTCGTAGCTGGCATCAAGCGTTTCACCATGGATGAAATGGAGCACGTTGGCAACCAGTGCGTCGCCCTCAAAATAGGCGACCGAACCGGCCTTCCAAACCCCAATATTGGCCGCATCTCCGATCACGAAGATGTTCGGGCGCACCAACGATTGCATCGAGTGCGGGTCGGTTGGCACGAAGTTGTGCTCGTCACCGAGCTCACGCGAGCGCCCAACGTATGCCGCTCCACTGTGTGTTGGGATAACTACGGCGAGGTCGAACGGCACCACTCGGCCGTCGAGGCCGACGAGCCGACGCTTGATTCCGTCCACCCTGGCGGTGTTGAACTCAGGCACAAGTTGAATGTTCTTTTCCATGAGCAAGCTGCCGAGTGTGTCGCTTGCGAGCGCCGTGGTGGACGCTCCATCCAGCGGCGTCACGAAGGTGATCTCTACACGATCGCGAATGCCACGTTGATGGAAGTACCAGTCAGCCAAGAAACAGAACTCAACAGGTGCTAACGGATACTTGATCAGGTTGTCCACGATGTTGACAACCAAGCGTCCACCGTCGAAGCGAGCAAGTGCCGCTTCGAGCAAGTCGGCCGCGTGCGCGGTGTAGAAGTGATGCGCAGCATTCATCCCAATCGCATCGGACAGTCCCTCGGTTGCGTCGGGGGACAACACTGAACCAGTTGCCACGACGAGCACGTCGTAGGGAACCTTCTCTCCGTCGCGCAGAATTACGGTATTCCTGTCAACATCGACGTGGTCGATGACTCGCTCAATGTAGAGGACTTCGCTCGTCAGTTGGCTCGGCCGCTGCTGTTCGAGATGATGCGGCCGCGCGAGACCAAACGGCACGAACAGCAGCCCAGGTTGATACACATGCACATCGTTGAGATCGATGACGGTAATTTCCGCGCCGCGACCACCGAGTTCTCGATGCAGTCGGTTGGCAACCATGGTGCCACCAGTGCCTGCACCAAGAATCACAATCCGAGAACTCATTGCGACTCCTTCACGCATGTACATGTTGCGTCATGGGGCCATGGGTAGTTAGGGCACAAAGTCCTTTGTTTTACCCAACGGATGCAGCATCGGGCTCGACAGAACCCGACGGGTTCAACAACGAAGCCATGCGGGCTCGGTATTGGACCAATGAATCGAGCTTGATCGATTCGTAGCCGCGCACGAGTTCGGGCAGGCCGGCGGCCTCAAGCGTTACCGCCGCCGGCGCATTGGCCCGAACGAGCAATGTGATCGCGTCGGCGTACTCGCCCGAAAGCGCACGCTCGATACGACGCAATTTGGTCCGGCCCGGCAGATCGAACGGAGTACCCCGCAAACGACGACCAGCCCGAAGGCCAACCATCAACGGGGTTGCCCAGCGACCCAACGAGATCTTGTTCTTCATGCCGAGAGCACGGAGCATCGGCGGATGCAACTGCCACTGCACGCGTGCACCTTCGCCACCGATGGCTTCGGCCGCAGCCCGCGCCTCGGGGGCGAGCAGCAGACGAGCAACTTCGTACTCGTCTTTGTAGGCCATCAGCTTGTAGAGATTTGTTGCAAATGCATCAATCGTTTCGGCCGAGGCTCCGGCGGCGCGCAGGGTCTCGATGCGATTGAGATACAGCTGCGAATATGTCTGCGACTGATACGCCACAAGGTCGGCAGCGCGCATTGCAATCGGATCCATCGGCTCGGCCGCTGCTTCGGAAGAGGCATCAACGCCAGCCGCCTTCGCTACCGATTCGGGATCGATGATCCATTGGCGGCCCCAAGCAAACGCAGCCTGGTTACGTTCGACGGCTACGCCGTTGAGCGAGATTGCCCGCTCAAGGCTGATGGTGGACACGGGCAGCACGCCTGCCTGATGCGCCACGCCGAGCAGGAACACGTTGGCGGTAGTGGTGTCACCAAAGAGACCGGTGACCAATTCGAACACTGGCGCGTAGCGATTGAGGTCGGCGCGACTTGTGGCGTTGAGGCGCCCAGCAAGGTGGTCGAGTTCGGGATACGGCACCGCCGGATTCAGCACCATCTTGCCCGTAGGTGTAGGCGACGCGGAGCCAATGACAATGGTGCGATCGACCGAGGCGCCACGAAGCTGCGCGTCGGCGGCGGCTCCGAGCAAGTCGAACGCAATCATCACGTCGACACTGCCGGCGGCGGCCTTGTTTGATCCGACCTGCTCGTCGCGGCTGATGAACACATCGCTCACCACCGGGCCAGCCTTTTGCGACAACCCAGTTTGGTCGAGCCCGCGAACGTGTAGCCCGTCGAGCATCGCTGCTGTACCAAGGATCTGGCTGGCGGTAACAACACCCGTGCCGCCGATACCCGGCATGCGAATCATCAAACCCTCAACCGGATCAACCACAGTCGCCGCTGCAAGATCAGAGGGCGCACTCGTGAAACGACTCTTGGCCTTCACGGGTCGCTTCGGCTCGAGCACCTTCACGAAGCTCGGACAGTCGCCGCGTAGACACGAGTAATCGAGATTGCATGAGCTCTGATCGATATGCGTCTTGCGTCCGAACTCGGTCTCGATGGGTTGCACCGACAGGCAGTTGCTCTTCTGCCCGCAATCGCCGCAGCCCTCGCAGACGCGCTCGTTGATGAGTACCCGAAAGGCTGGCTTGTCGACCTTGTCGCGCTTGCGGAGACGCCGCTTCTCGGCAGCACAGAGTTGGTCGTGGATCAACACCGTGACACCCGGTATCGCCGCCAAGCGTTCTTGCGCTTCGATCATGCGGGCACGGTCCCAGACCTCGACTTCGTTGGGTAACCCGATCGAGTCGTATCGGCCAAGGTCGTCGGTGGTAACCAGCACGCTGCGCACGCCTTGCAGAAGCAAGATGCGCGCCATCGTTGGCACGTCGACTGCGCCAGTTGCGTCTTGGCCACCGGTCATTGCAACAACGCCGTTCACCAAGATCTTGTAGGTGATGTTCACGCCCGCAGCGATAGCACCGCGTATCGCCAATTGGCCGCTGTGAGCGTAGGTGCCGTCGCCGATGTTCTGGATGAGATGAGGCGTGTCGACAAACGGAGCCATACCCACCCATTGGGCGCCTTCGTTGCCCATACACGTGAGCCCGACAATCTCGCCAACGCGTGACGAATCCATCAGCGCAACCATCGAGTGACAGCCAATGCCGCCGCCGACCAACGACCCTTCGGGCACCTCGGTGCTTACGTTGTGTGGACAACCGCTACAGAAATACGGCGTGCGGTTCAGCGTGAGCGGTATGAGCACTCGCGAGCGAGCCGCCGAACGCAAGGGAGCGAGTCGCTCGTCGGTGAGTCTCTCAACGAGCCGAGACCGCAATGGGCCCACGATGGCATCGGCATCAAGCGAACCGTAAGCGGCCAACAACGGACGACCGAGTTCGTCGTTCTTGCCCGTGATTGACGGACGATCGGGCGAGGACCACAGCGCCTCTTTGAGGGTGGCTTCGAGCGTGGGGGTCTTGTCTTCGACCACGAAAATCTCAGTGAGTCCGGCGCCGAAACGACGCAACAGCGCGTGATCGATGGGAGAGATCAACCGAAGGTGAAGCAAGCGAATACCAGCGTCGGCAATCTGCTCGTCGGTGGCCAAACCCAGCATGCGCAACGCCTGGCGGACCTCTGTATAGGTGTGCCCGGCCGCAGCAATACCGATCCACGCGTCGTCGGGATTGACATCGATGGTGTTGAGATTGTTCTCAATGCCATAGGCCCGCGCGAGCTCGATACGTATCTCGCACAACTCGCGCTCGAGGTCGAGCGTGTGCGGCGTGAGCAACCCGCCGTCGGCGTGAGGCACAAACGTGTAGCCATCGAAATCAACCTTCGGCGCAACCGTAGACACGCGATCGAGCGCAAGGTCGATGGCTTCGGTGCCGTCGGCTACGGCTGCCACGATCTTGAGCGCCGACCACAACCCGCTGACGCGAGACATCGCTACGGCATGACGTCCGAGGTCGAGCGCCGACTGCACGTCGCCCGGAAAGAGGATGGGCATGTGCAACCCAATCAAGGTGGAATCAGATGCGCTCGGCAACGTAGACGACTTGGCTGCGCCGTCGTCCCCGACGAAGGCCACCGCGCCCGAGTTGCGATGCACCCCAGCGAACATCGCGTGTCGTATGGCGTCGCTTGCGCGATCAACACCCGGAGTCTTTCCGTACCAGTAGCCAACGATGCCGTCGTAGCGACAGTCGGGCCTCTCGGCCGCCAGCTGACTGCCCATTACTGCAGTAGCGGCAAGCTCTTCGTTGAGCGCGTGACGATGCACGTAGTTCAGTTGGCCTGCCGACTTCGCCGCAACATCGGCTTCACGATCGAGCCCGGCCAACGGCGAACCGGGATAGCCCGTGACAAACGCTGCGGTGTTCAGGCCATTGCTGCGATCGACACGCATCTGCTCGAGCGGTAGCCGAGCCAATGCCTGCACACCGGACAAGAACACTCGACCCGCATCACGGTCGTAACGACTGGTGAGTTTGTAGTCGCTCAGCTCTGGCTCGACAATGTCAGTCACGTATCTATGCCTTCTTAGCGCGATCCGGATCGCTGCGTCTCGGCCCAAGTTAGGCCAATCTGCACATCGATATCGTGAGGCAACCCGAGCACACGCTCGGCCACGATGTTGCGCTGCACATCGCCGGTGCCACCGCCAATGGTGAGCGCTTGGCTGAACATGTAGCCGTCGTACCAACCTGGGTGACCAAGATCGTTTGGTGGACGACCAGGCCCAAGACCCTTTGTGTCGGTTCCCGGTACGAACTGATCGCGACCTTCGCTACTCGTGAGCATCCCTGAAGCACCGAGCAGATCACGAGCTGCGGCCATCACATGCTGCCCGTGTTCGTCGGCCATGATCTTGCGGATGCTGGCCTCGGGTCCGGGCTGCTCGCCGCGCAGCTTGGCCGACAACGTGCGCAAACGAATCAGGTCGAGGACCATGTGCTCGATGTAAATCGATGCAAGCCGCTGGCGCATATGCACATCGGTCACAGGACCATTGGCGCGAACTGCATCGAGCATCTCGATGGCCGTTGGGCCACTGCCCCACAGCACGCCACCGGTTGAGAGCGACACCCGCTCGTTGCCCAGGGTGACCTTCGCAAGGCGCCAACCATCGTTGAGATCGCCTACGAGGTTCTCGGCCGGAATGCGAACATCGGTAAAGAACACCTCATTAAAGGTATGCCCGCCGGTCATCTCGGTGATGGGCCTGATCTCGATACCGGGAGCATCCATCGGACAAACGAAATATGAGATGCCCTTGTGCTTGGGCAGGTCAGGATCGGTACGAGCGATGAGGATGCCGTACTTCGCGTGCTGTGCGCCGCTGGTCCAGATCTTTTGACCGTTCACGATGAACTCATCGCCATCGCGAAGCGCACGCGTGCCGAGGCTGGCGAGGTCGCTGCCGCTACCGGGTTCGCTGAACAGCTGACACCAAAAGTCTTCGCCGCTCAGCAGCCGATCGAGGTAGCGATCCTTTTGTTCTTGTGTGCCGGCGTACAACAGTGTCGGCCCGGCCCACCCAATGCCAATCGGATTCGTAGGCCTACGTACCGCTGCACGGTTGAGTTCATCGTCGATGATCAGCTGATGAATTGGGTCGGCAGCGAGACCCCACGGTGCCGGCCAATGCGGAGCCACGTAGCCAGCTTTGGCCAAGGTGGCGCCCGATGGTTTCGGATTCGCTTTGATCCACTCACGCACTACTAAGCGTCGGGGGTCATCCTCGGAGGGCAGCTGAAAGTCCATGCAGCCACATTACGACTCCTGAGCCAACGACGGTTGCGTCGGTCGGATTCTGGGTAGAGGATGCGGACATGAAGTTCGGCTTTGTTGTTCCGTGGGGCGACGCACGAGACGTCGCGGAAATGGCGTCTGTGGCCGAGCACAACGGATGGGACGCGCTGTTCGTGTGGGAGGGGCTCTACGGCACCGACGCATGGATTTCGCTGGCCGCCGCAGCGATGGCAACGAACTCGCTTCGTCTCGGCACATTGCTCACGCCCGTCTCGCGACGTAAGCCGTGGGAACTCGCTGGGCAAGCAGCAACGCTCGACCGCTTGTCGAACGGCCGCCTCACGATGTCGGTCGGACTCGGTGCACCCGACACCGGATTCGCGAGCTTCGGCGAAGAGACCGATCGTCGCACCAGAGCCGAACTGCTCGACGAAGGGCTCGCCATTATGTGCGCGCTATGGAGCGGCGAACCCGTGTCGTTCGAGGGCAAGCACTACTGCATCACGCCAAGCGAGTTTCCGTCGATCAAGCATGTGATCCAACAGCCACGGCCACCGGTGTGGTGTGTGGGTGCGTTGGTCTCGCCGCGATCGATGCATCGAGCATTGAGTTGGGACGGCCTGTTGCCGCAGACTGTCGACAACGGCATCGCCCGCCAAGCAACGCTCGAAGAACTGATGACGGCCATGCCCGAAATTCGCGCCACGGTCGCCGATCGCTCCTACGACATCATCATTGAGGGCAGCAATCAAGAGCACTCCCCCGCAGCTTGGGCTTCAGCCGGCGCCACATGGTGGATTGAGAGTTTGTGGGACGCCATGCACGAAACCGATCCGATCGCTGCTTCGCTCGACCGTCTACGCGATGGTCCTCCGTCGCTCGCCTAACTCTGCCGTCAACCGATTCAGGGTTCGCTTCTAGGCCGCTCTAGATTCAGAGCCGTGACTACCTCAGGTTGGAATTTTGCCGAAATGTGGGAGCACCACGCCGATCGCTTTCCCGAAGCAACGGCGCAGGTGCAAGGCGATCGTGTGTTCACGTGGAGCCAGTTCGATCGGCGCGCCGACGGCATCGCTGCAACGCTGCTCGCCGCTGGAGCCCAGCACCAAGACAAAGTGGCGCAGTACATGTACAACTGCCCCGAGTACCTCGAGAGCATGTTCGGCATGTACAAAGCCGGCCTTGTTCCGGTCAACACCAACTACCGCTACACCGACGACGAGCTGAAGTACCTCTGGAACAACGCCGACGCTGTCGCCGTGGTGTTCCATGGTTCGTTCGCATCGCGCTGCGCCACGCTCCGCGAACAACTGCCGGCCATTCGCACATGGATCTGGGTCGACGATGGCAGCGACCCATGTCCCCAATGGGCGGTGCCCTACGAGACCGCGGCAGCATCGGCTACGTCTCGCACCATCGCTCCGTGGGGACGCAGCCCCGACGATTTGTACATGCTCTACACCGGCGGCACCACCGGCATGCCCAAGGGTGTGATGTGGCGCCAAGACGATGTCATCGGCAGCCTCGATGCGGCGTCTAAGCAACCGTTGCCGCCGGTGCCAGGTTGGGCCCAACTCGAGCAGCGCATCACCAAGCCAGGTCCACGCAACCTTCCGGCTGCTCCGCTCATGCACGGCACCGGCGCCTTCAACGCAATGTGGAACCTGTCGCTTGCCGGATCGGTCGTCACCCTGCAGGGACGCCACTTCGATCCCATCGAATTGCTCGACACCATCGCGCTTCAACGCGTGAACAGCATGTCCATCGTGGGCGACGCCTTCGCGAAGCCGCTGCTGCGTGCGCTTGATGCAGAACCCAATCGGTGGGATATCTCATCGTTGCGGGTCGTTGTCTCAAGTGGCGTGATGTGGTCGGCCGCATCCAAGGCCGGACTGCTGCGCCACAACGCTCGATTGATCCTTATCGACAGCCTCGGCAGCAGCGAGGCCATTGGTATGGCCAACAACACCACCTCGGCCGATGGCGCAGGCGAGACCGCCAAGTTCACGCTGACGCCGCATACCAAGGTGCTCACCGACGATGGTCGCGAAGTTGTGCCCGGCAGCGGCGAACGTGGTCGGGTCGCTCTTCGCGGACGCACACCGGTGGGCTATTACAAAGACCCCGAAAAGTCTGCCAGCACCTTCATCACATTCGACGGCGTGCGCTGGAGCATCCCGGGCGACTTCGCCGAAGTTGAAGCCGACGGAACCGTGAAGTTGCTTGGTCGCGGCAGCCAGTGCATCAATACCGGAGGCGAGAAGGTGTATCCCGAAGAAGTGGAAGAGGCCCTCAAGCACCACCCCACCGTGGCCGATGCGGCGGTGGTTGGCCTGCCCGACGAGCGCTTCGGCGAAGCAATCACTGCGCTGGTCGAACCACACGATGGCGCGGTGATCAACGAAGCCGAACTCATCGCCCATGTGAAGATTCACCTCGCTGCGTATAAGGCACCAAAGCGCGTGCTCACCATCGACACCATTGGCCGCGCAGCCAACGGCAAGCTCGATTACAAGCGCCTCAAAGCCGAAGCCGTTGCCCAACTCGGCGGACCCACAAACGCCGGTTGATCAACCGATCCTTGAGCGAACTAGCGAATACGGCCGCCGCCTCGCTAACTTCTGTCGGTATGAGCGACGTTGGATTTGACGGCAAGGTAGCAATCATTACTGGCGCAGGCGGTGGCCTTGGCCGCCAGCATGCACTCTTGATGGCGTCGCGAGGCGCCCTCATTGTGGTCAACGACCTCGGTGGTTCGGTCGATGGCACCGGCAGCGACAAGGGCGCAGCCGACCACATCGTCGACGAAATCCGCGCTGCGGGCGGCGAAGCAGTTGCCGACACCAACAGCGTTGCCACCACCGAAGGCGGCGCCGCAATCGTAAAGACCGCCATCGATGCGTTCGGCAAGATCGACATCGTCATCAACAACGCAGGCATCTTGCGCGACAAGGCGTTCCACAACATGGGACCCGACCTCATCAACCCAGTGCTCGACGTTCACCTTCGTGGTGCATTCAACGTGACTCAGCCAGCATGGGTGCACATGCGCGAGCAGGGCTACGGCCGCATCATCAGCACCTCATCGGCCGCTGGCGTCTTCGGCAACTTCGGCCAGGCCAACTACGGCGCCGCAAAGATGGGTCTCGTTGGCTTCACCCGCGTGCTCGCTGTTGAGGGCGCCAAGTACAACATCAAGGCCAACGCCATTGCGCCATTGGCGCTCACCCGCATGACCGAGAGCTTGCTCGGAGCGCTTGGCGACAAGCTCGATCCGGGCCTCATTTCGCCACTGGTCACCTACCTCGCCAGCGAGCAGTGTGAGCCAAGCGGCCGCCTGTTCAGCGTGGGCGGCGGCCGAGTGGCCGAAGTGTTCCTTGGCGAGACCCAGGGCTATCACCACGCCAACCTCAGCCCCGAAGATGTCCGCGATAACTGGGGAACCATCACCAGTCGCGAGGGCTACGCCGTTCCGGCAAACCTCTCGGAAGAAACGGCAATGTTCTTGCCGTTCTTGGCCTAAGCGCCTCCGAGCCGAGTCAATTCCCGGCCGAAGCACACGGGACCTCGCAGGCCCAGCGCCCACGAAGTCCCGCGCGAATTGTCTAGACCTTCGGAACCGTCACTGGCGACGTATCGACCAGTGCGGTGATGTCGGTATGCACATCGGCAGCACCGCCATCTGTTGTGGTGCTGTAGCTCATCGAGCTCAGTGCCGAACCGTTGATCGTGAACACCACATCTACTGCAGCAGTACCCGGCAGCGATAGCGCCGACGCTGGGTAACTAGCGGTCAACACCGTTGCAGCACCTGCGCCCGACGACGTAACCACTACCGAGGTTGGAGCGCTCAGCGCACCGAGCGGATCGGCAGGCGCCGTTGCGTCGGTGACCTCAGACCACGTGCCGTCTTTGTTCACCCAAGTAGCGGTGGGGGTAACCACATAGTCAACCGCTGCGCCCTTCGATGACACGTTCATGCGAGTGCTATCGCCCACTCGATCGCCCACTGCCGTAACGGCTGCTGCGCCGTTTACTGTGGCCGTACTCGAGAAGTGGTAGCCCGCAGCCAACTGGCCAATTGCCGTCTTCAACGTGGTTGCACCATCGGTCGCTTGACCGACTGCGATCGAAGTGGCTGACGACTGGTCTGCCTTACCCGCATTGACGCCTGGATCATTCCCGCTGCACGACGATGCGAGCATTGCAACGAGCAAAGGCCCGGCTCCCCAGATGAGGAACCGGGCCTTTGAAGGAGTGAAATCAGCCATGACCCTTGACGTCATTGCCGCCGCGGGTGCCGTTGTTGCCACCGTTGCCGCCGTTGCCGCCGTTGCCATGGTCGCCACCATTGCCATGGTCGCCACCGTTGTCACCACCGTTGTCATCTGAATGGTCGCCGTGATCGTCGTCGCCGTCGTCATCGCCGCTGACGATGCTTGGGTCAGGAGCGATGCCGTTAATCGTTGGCAGAGTCTTTGGGCAGTGCAGGTTCACCCGGATGCGGGTGAGGGTGGTGTCACCAGTGCCGCTAGCGCTGATGCGAACTTGCTCGCCGGTTGCGAACGTAACGGTTACGCCGCCATGCTCGCCAGACGTGACCGTCTGGCCAAGACCAGGAGTTGGCACCGTGACAACTCCGCCTTCGGCGACGTTGTAGTTGATCGTGCCCGTGCTGAGATCACACAGCGTGCCGGTCCAGGTCTGGTCGCCGAGACCAACAATGTCGGCTTCCTTGATCCTCGAGAGCGACATGTGCACCACGGCCTGAGTGTTGCCGTCTTCAGTGTGCATGCCAACCCGAATACGAAGTGTGCGGGTTGCTCCGGTATCGCTGGTGAACAGCACCGACGCCGAGGCGCTTGAGCCTTCGTTGTCGTCGTCGTCATGCCCAACCACTGCTGGAGTGACATCGCAGCTCGTGACGTCGGATGCTGGTGTACACACCGGAGGGCTGATGCCTGGCACGCCACCTACAGCGGTGATGTCAAAAGCGACGGTGGTGTCACCCTTACCAGATCCAAAAACATCGCCCTTCCAACCGTTCGCCAAGCCGGCAAGGTCGGCCAAGCTAGCTGAACGAACGGTGACACTCTGGCCGCCATGGTTCGTACGAACAGTGACCGATGCGGTGCCGGCGAGGTTGGAGAACTGCACCATGTTGTAGTTCGCCGCAGTTGGATCAACCTTGTTGGCCGGAACGGAAGGAGTCTGCGTGATGGTTGCGTCAGCGAGGCTGCCGTCGACACCAGTGGTCACGTCAACGGTGATGGGTGCGCCAAGCAAGTTGAGAGTGAAGCTTGTTACCCCCGCCACCTTCGGCGCGTGTGCTGATGAGGCGCTGGCGGCTGTGCCACCGGCAACGAGTGAGGCAAGACCGATGAAGGCGCTTGCGGTGATGAGTGCGCTTTTGCGCATGAATACCTCCCTGAAATTGATGCGAATTCGAACAACTGATTGCTGAATGCAGCCGAACTGTAATTTATGTATCGGCAGGGCTTGCCCTAGCTGGAGTAAAGACTTATCCAAGAAACCCTCGCCAGAAAAGGGGGGTTGAGCAGCGCCACCACGTCGTGACCATCCGGGTACAACTAGCGTGCAGGCCAATGGATCAAGCACCCGAAACACTCGACCTTGACGAGTTCCGCGCCTCGGTGCAGGCCTGGCTCGGGGCCAACAAAGCCACCGCGCCGCGCGACTACGGCGCAATCTGCCCACCCGATCTCATTAGCGCCGGCATCGAGTGGCAACAGCGAATCTTCGAGGCTGGCTTCGCTGGTATTCATTGGCCCGTCGATCACGGCGGCCGCGGGCTCAGCTCGGCACACCAAGCAGTGTGGATGCACGAGTGCGCGCTGGCCGGTGTGCCACCCGTGCTCAACATGGTGGGTTTGGTTCTGGCCGGTGGTTCCATTATGAAATTCGGAACGCCCGAACAACAGCAACAACACCTCTTACCGACGTTGCAAGCTAACCGGGTGTGGTGCCAGTTGTTCAGCGAGCCCGGCGCCGGCAGCGACCTTGGGTCATTGAGCACTCGTGCCGAGCGCGACGGGGACCGGTTCATCATCAACGGCCAAAAGGTGTGGTGCAGCGGAGGTCGTTATAGCGACTGGGGCATCTTGATGGCGCGCACCAACCCTGAAGCAAAAAAGCACGACGGCATCTCGTTCTTCTTGTTCCCGATGAACCTGCCCGGCGTCGAGATTCGTCCGCTCAAGCAGATCACCGGCGAGGCCGAATTCGACGAGGTGTTCTTCACCGATGTCGAGTTGCCCGCCGACCAACTCCTCGGTCCGCTGCACGGCGGATGGGGCGTGGGTATGGCAGTGCTCACCAACGAACGCGGCCACATTGGCGCCAGCGTCATCGGCCTTGAGCGACGCCTCGAATCGATGGCTCGCATTGCCGAGGGCCGCGACCTGAGCGCGGTGCAGCGTCAGTCGTTGGCCGAGCTACTCAGTCGAGGTAACGCGTTCAAAGCAATGGGTCAGCGCCAAGGCCCCGTGGCCTCTACGGCCGCCTCGCTGATGAAGCTCGGCATCACCGAGATGATGTTCGATTCTGCAATGCTGCGCGGCGACCTTTCGGGCGCTGCAGCAATGTTGGTAGGCGCCGATTCGCAAGGGATGCTTGCGGCTCCAGGCGGCCGCATCGCAGGGGGCACCAGCCAAGTACAGCGCAACATCATCGGCGAGCGCTTGCTCGGTTTGCCCCGCGAACCAAAGCCCACGAGCACATGATGCATCGCAACCACGGAGGCCACCATGGGTGACAACGACAGCCCCGCCAAGAACGACACCGCCAAGTGGGGCGGCAAACACCACCGCACATCCAGCGGCAAGAGCGGACCCAACCTTGCCCTCATCGGTACCGGGGTGGTTGCAGCGCTGTGCATCGCGTTCCTCCTTCAGAACAACCACGAGACATCGATCCATTTTGTGTTCTTCACCAAGACCACAACGACGCGTTGGCTGATCATGACGACCCTCATTCTCGGCGCTGTCGCCGACCGACTCTTCAGCAGCTGGTGGCGCCGCCGGCGTCGCAAATCTGTCGTAGTGAAGAACTAGTTCACGCGTGTCAGCTCTCATCAACGCCATCTACGACCTTGGCGGCTCCGGCCCCACCACGCTCTACGCGCACGCCACCGGCTTTCACGCGCAGTGCTGGAAGCCCATCGCCGACCGCCTCAGCGATCACCACAACATTGCCTACGACGCTCGTGGTCATGGCAACACCCCGGTCGATCCCGATTGGGTTGTCGATTGGCAAACGCACGGCGCCGACGCCGCTGCGGTGGCCGCCACGCTGCAAGACAACGGACCCGTGCTCGGTGTGGGGCACAGCATGGGTGGTGCCGCAATGCTCATGGCAGCACTCGCGCAGCCGCAACTGTTCCGCGGGCTCATCGTGTTCGAACCAATCGTGATGCCTCCCGGCGCGAGTATCCCCGGCGGCAGCGCGGCCGGCGATCAGGGCGGCGGCAACTTCTTAGCGGCTGGGGCGCGCAAGCGGCGCAGCAGTTTCGAATCATTCGATGCAGCGATCGCCAACTACAGCTCCAAGCCTCCGCTCAACGTTTTCGACCCTGCGTGTCTTGACGCCTACGTACGCGGTGGATTCGCCGAGGGCTCCGACGGTCATGTGCACCTCAAGTGCGCTCCCGAATCTGAGGCCCGCAACTACGAAGCGGGAGGAAACCACAACACGTGGGTCCGCCTTGGCGAACTGCGCATTCCTGTGTGGGTCATCTGCGGGTTGCCGCAGCCAATGCAACCGTCGTCGCGCACTCGCGCCCTTGCCGAGCAGATTCCATCGGGCCGATACATCGAACTCGACAACCTGGGTCACTTCGGGCCGATGCAGGCGCCCGCGCAAATCGCCGAGATCATTGCGTCGTTCCCTGCCTGACCAACCTTGTCGCAGGTCTGTTCTACGATCAACCCATGTTTCCGGTACCCAACAGCTTGTCGCCAAGTCGCGTGCAGTCGTTCATTTCGTGCCCGATGGCCTTTCGCTTTGCGAGCATCGAGAAACTGCCTGAGCCACCCAGCGTGCACACCACCCGCGGCTCACTGGTGCACCGCGCCCTCGAGCTGCTGTTCATGCTCGAGCCATCAGCTCGCACCAACGCAGCAGCACAACTGTCGCTCGATACCGCCTTCGCCGAGTACCAAACCAACCCCGAATTCACCGAGCTCGGCCTCACCGAGGCGCAGTCACGTGTCTTCTTCGGCGAGTCGAGCTCACTCGTCGATGCCTACTTTGCTATCGAAGACCCAACCAGCATTCGCGAAATCGGCCTCGAACTGCGTCTCGAAGCCGCTGTGGGCGATCTCACGTTGCGCGGCATCATCGATCGCCTCGAACTCGATGCCGATGGCGAACTCGTCGTCACCGACTACAAAACAGGTCGGGCCCCCAGCGCCAAATACGAACAGAGCTCACTCAGCGGGGTGCACTTCTATTCGTTCTTGTGCCAAGCCGTGCTTGGTCGTCGGCCATCAAAGATCCGCCTGATGTATCTCAAGAGCGGCGACATCATCGAGCTTGCACCAACCGAGCAGTCGGTTCGCGCCGTGGTCACCCGCACCACCGCTGTGTGGAAAGCGGTCGAGAAAGCCTGCCTCAAGAACGATTTCCAGCCACGCCCCAGTGGCCTCTGCAACAGCTGCGCATTCAAAACGTGGTGTCCCGCATTTGGCGGTGATCCCTCGAAAGCAGCCGCAGAAATTCAGCGACCGCTCGCTACCGTTGCGGCCTCATGACTCGAATCGATCGATGAGCCCGCCCGAATCAAGCCAGACCGTACACACCGATCAACATTTCGGTGCCACGGTTGCGCGGTTCGATCAATGGGCCGATGATCAGCTCGAGAAACTCCGCGGCAACCCCATTGCCGATGCGCTGTTCACCACGGCCAGCCACGTCGGCGACTTCAGCGTGTTGTGGCACATCATCGGCATCGCCCGCGGCCTCACCAACCAGCAACGCGCTCGGCAGACCCTGGTGTTGTCATCGGTACTGGGCGTCGAGAGCCTCATCGTGAACCAAGGAGTGAAACGCCTCTTTCGTCGCGTTCGCCCAACAGTGGCCGGCGACGCTCGCTTCGATGTACGCCAACCATCTACGAGCAGCTTCCCTAGCGGTCACGCTTCATCAGCGTTCACTGCAGCCACGTTGCTCGTTGCGTGGGATGGCCGCCGCACTGCCCCAATGTGGTTTGGTCTGGCGTGCATAGTGGGCCTCAGTCGCGCCTATGTGCGCATTCATCACGTCAGCGACGTAATTGGCGGCGCCGTGGTGGGTCTCACCCTGGGCGCAATTGCCAAGCGTGTTGTCCGCAAGATCGTGGGCTAGGGCCCCATCCGCTGATGCTGCTGGGTAGCGCCGAGCCGCAAACGGCGTAGCCTCGTTGGCTATGGCTGACTCGCCCACCTTCGACAACAAGATGTCTGATGCCGAAGGCCTGATGTGGCGGATGGAAAAAGACCCACACCTGTCGTCCACGTTTGCCAACGTGACCATTCTCGACAAGCGCCCCGACATGGACCGCATGATGCGCACCATGGAGCGAGCCACGCACGTGGTGCCCCGCCTTCGCCAGCGCGTACAACCCGCACCTGCCAACCTCACCGCACCGATGTGGGTCGACGACACCAACTTCGACCTCAAGTACCACATTCGCCATATCGCGTTGCCGAAGCCAGGCAACCTTCGTCAGTTACTTGACCTCGCCAGCATCGTCACCGCCGACCCCTTCGACCGCACTCGCCCGCTGTGGCAGTTCACCGTGGTCGAGGGACTGCGCGGCGGCAAATGCGCCCTCATTCAAAAGCTGCATCACACCATCACCGATGGCGAGGGCGGCGTGAAGCTCAGTCTTGAGTTCCTCGACTTCGCCGCCGATGCTCCCGAGCGCCCACCGCACAACCCCGACGACATCGCTGCAGCCCGCGAACAGGCTCAGCCCAGCAGCAGCGAAACCCTTCGCGATCTCGTGGCCGGCAGCCTGCGAATGCCACTGGGTTTACTGCGCCAAGTCCGAGAACTGTTGGCCGACCCAACCCAGTTACCCGAGGCGGGCAATGCAGCCGCCGACACCATTCGCGGCATTATCAGCCAACTCAGCGATGTCGAGCAGGCCCACTCTCCAATTTGGACCCAGCGTTCGTTGCGTCGCCAGATTGAAGTGCTGCAAGCCCCGTACGCCGAAACGCGGGCTGTGGCGGCCAAGCTCGGCGGCAAGCTCAACACGGCATTTCTCACGGTGGCAGCCGAAGCATCGAGTCGCTATCACATTGCGCTCGGGGCACCCGTCGACACGCTGCGTGCCTCAATGGCCATCAGCACCCGGGGCGAATCATCGGGAGCCAACGCGTTCTCTCTGGCCCGCATCGAGGTACCCACCTCAGCTATGTCGGTGGCCGAACGATTCATTGCAATCAACGAAGCGTCACAAGCAGCCCGAGACAGCGCAGCACCGGCTTCGCTCGAAACTCTGGCGGCTGTTGCCTCGACTCTGCCTACGTCGTTGGTCACGCGGTTAGCCCGCACGCAGGCACACACGGTCGACTTTGCAACAAGCAACGTTCGCGGCGCACCGGTGGCGTTGTTCATGAGCGGCGCTCAGGTGTTGCAGAACTATCCGGTGGGGCCACTGGGCGGTGTGGCATTCAATCTCACCCTGTTGAGCTACATGGGCAGTCTCGACATGGGCGCCAACATCGACACCGCGGCAGTAGCTGACCCAGCGTTGCTGCACCGCTGTCTGGTCGGCGCATTTACAGACCTGCTGGCTATCTGACCACTAGCGATCTCACGCCCAACGTGTGGGCGAGACCAAGCTCAGGCTGGTGCGGTTGTTGCTGGATGCGTGAGCAAGGTGCGCACGTCGAGCAAGAGATCGGCGACTTCGCCGGTTGACACGAGTTCGCGACTGAGCATTTCTGCGAGCGCTTTGTCGATAACCGCCAAGGCGTCGGCAATCACTGCCTCGTTCGAATCGGTCATCGGCTGCTCCCCTCGGTTGGACTCAATTTTCATTGACTCACTGCTGAACACGTCACCGTAACCGGGTAACGCTTACTGCCGGTGCATGGTATCCCTGAAGCTTCAGATTCACTGCCGTGACATTCGTCCCCATCTTCCGATCCAATCACACCGCATCCCCACGTCGAGGCCTACCATCTCGACAATGGATCTTTCTGGCAAGCATGTAGTAGTCACCGGTTCGGCGAACGGAATTGGCAAAGCACTCGCCGAACGGTTCCACGCTGCAGGCGCACGCGTGGTCGTCGCCGACCTCGACGGAGCCGGAGCCCAACAGGTATCGCAAGCGCTCAACGCACTGCGCGCCAACTCAAGCCTTGGCGTTGCTGCCGACGTGTCCACCGAACAGGGCAACGTGCAACTGATCAACGACGCCGTCGCCGCGTTCGGTCCCATCGACCTTTTCTGGGCCAACGCTGGCGTGGGCATTGGCACCGACCTCAGCACCACCGAAGACGTGTGGGACGCCGCATTCAACATCAATGTGCATGCCCATCGGTGGGCTGCCAAGCATCTCTTGCCGGGCTGGCTCGAGCGCGGCCACGGGTACTTCTGTTCTACGGCATCGGCAGCCGGGTTGCTGTCGCAGATCGGCTCAGCGCCCTACAGCCTCACCAAGCACGCCGCCGTGGCCTTCGCCGAATGGATGAGCCTCACCTACGGAGATCAGGGTCTGCGCGTGAGCTGTTTGTGTCCGCAAGGCGTGAACACCAACATGCTTCGCCAAGGCGATGAGCCAGGCGTGGGCGGCTCGAGCAGCGTGGTTCGTTCAGCGGGCGTGGTGCTCGAACCTGCCGAAGTTGCCGAGGCAGCGCTCGCCGTCATCGAAGCCGAAACGTTTCTCGTTGCTCCACACCCAGAGGTGCTTACCTACTGGTCGCGCAAAGTCGCCGACTACGACCGCTGGTTGGCCGGCATGCGCAAACTGCAAGCTCGGGTCGTTGGCGCCTAGTCGTTGACTTCAGTATTCGTGCTCGAGAAGATCGGCCTGAAGGCGGGCGAAGCGGTGCGGTTCCGCCGGGGCGAAACCGGTCGATGGGTGCACGGCCGCGTGTCGCGGGTCAACGCCGACGGCAGCATCACGTTGCACGACATCGATGGCGCGGCGCGTTCGTTGCGCCCTGACCGACTCGAGGTGCGTCGACCCGGATCACGTGGTCGACTGTCGTGGCAAAACATCGAAGATGTGGCGATCACGTGGGAGCAGCTCAGTCTGTGGCCGATGGAGAACGGCGTGTAATTGTTGCCCCGATGCGCGGCCACTGCAGATTGCTCAACGGTTGGCGTTTAGGGTAAGGCCCATGGCAGTACGTCTTGATCCTTCCGACGAATACATGCACGAACTCGGCCCTGAGTCGAACTTCAACGAGAGCATGTACATCAATTGTTTCGACCCCACCCATCAGGTGGGCGGCTGGTTCCGCATCGGCAACCGCGCCAACGAGGGCTACGCCGAGATGACCGTGTGCATCTACTTGCCCGACGGCAAGGTGGGCTTCATGTTCAAGCGACCCACGATCACGAACAACGATGCATTCGACGCTGGCGGCCTCACCTGGACCATGGTGAAGCCCTTCGAAGAACTGCGCATCGATTACAGCGGCAAGGTTGTCGTGCTCGACGAACCGCTGCAGATGGCCAACCCCAAAGAGGCCTTCACCAACAACCCATATGCCGAGTGCGAAGTGCACATCACCTTCACCGGCAAGGGCAAGCCCTCGATGTTTGGTGGCGAGCCAGATCAGCCACACGAGACACCCGGCGAAGAGTTCGCGAAAGGCCACTACGAACAACTCGTCGAGGCGCACGGCACCATCCGCGTGGGCGATCAAGAATTCGACATTGCCGGCTGCGGTCTGCGCGATCACTCGTGGGGTCCTCGCTACTGGCAGGCGCCGTGGTACTACCGCTGGCTCACTGCCAACTTCGGACCCGACCTTGGTTTCATGGCCAGTCGCGTCGCCAAAAAAGACGGCCCCGGCACCCGCGGCGGTTTCGTGTGGGACAACGGCCAGATGCACTACTGCGATGACTTCGAAATCAGCACCGAGTTCGAAGGCGACGACACATACCACCAACGCATCTCCGGCTTGCTCAAGTCGTCACGCAGCGAACGCGAGTGGAAGTTCACCGGCGAGGTCATGGATCTCATCCCGTTGCGTAACCGCCGCCAAGACCCTGAGGGCAACTGGTTGGTCACCCGCATCAGCGAGGGCATGACCCGCTGGACCATGGCCTCAGGCGAACACGATGGGGCCGTGGGCTACGGCTTGTCCGAGTACCTCGATCAGATCATCGATAACAAGCCCGTGGGCTTAAACGAATAGATCTGCCACCCGCGCGTTAGCGGGCGAGCAAGAACTCGATCACATCGGGGAACGCTGAGCGGTCCTGATAGAAGAACGCGTGCCCGCCTTCGTACGCACGAAACTGCGCGCCCTCGATCTGAGCCGCAATCGCCTCACCATTTGAGGCTGGGGCAATGCCGTCGTAGAGGCCCGATGCCACCAACGTTGCGCAGGTGATCGCAGGCAACCGGTGATACACGTCGTGGGTGCTGCGCGCTTGCAACTGCAGAGTCTCTCCGCGAACTACGTCGGCTGGCTTTTCGCCGCCGCGCTGCGCCATTGCATCGCTGAGCATTCGATCACCCGGATGGTTCTCGAACCACTCTGGCGTGAACCGTTGGTCGAGAATGCGCAAACCGATCTCGGCGCGCTCGCTCGGGTCGAGGCTGCCCAACGTGTGCAACGGATACGACGATCCGCCGTCGCCGCCGGGCGACGTGCACATCAATACGAGACACTCGAGGCGTTCAGGAAACGTGACCGCCAACTCTTGCGCCACCATGCCACCAAAACTCACCCCCACCACCGAATAGGTTGTCCAGCCGAGATGCTCGGCAAGCGCCGCTGCATCGGCAGCGTATTGAGCCATCGTGTACGGCCCATCGGGAATGCTGGTTCGTCCAAGCCCGCGCTGGTCGTGAGCCACGAGATCGAAGCCTTTGGCAAACAAGCCAAGCAACGGTTGGCTGGCCGCCAAGGTGGCACCCGAACCGTTCACGAACAACAACTTTGGCGCAGTGCCCTGATTCTCGCCGTAGCGCTCGTAGTAGATGTCGATGTCGTTGAGATGAGCCACGGGCATGAGCACGAACCGTACTCGCCCAGGCGATTGCTACGTGAGGTTGGCCGAAGCAACAAACCGAGCGCCAACGGCGGCATCACCGATGACATCAACGGCCTCAACCGGAATGCGGCGCCACAGCGCGAGCAACAAGTCGCTTGCGGGCCCGCGCAACGCGCAGTCTCCTTTGGCATGTTCGCGGGTGACTTCGAAGGCATCGCCGCTCGATGCCGCCATCGGACGAATAGTCCACTCGCCAGGCACATCGGTGCAGTGAATGTGAACCGACCCCGCGACTGGCTCGGCATCATCGGCGATGTCGTTGACGAAGTGTTCTAGGTACTCGTCGATGCCATCGCTCGCAAGCGTTGGCTCGATCGATGCTGACAAGCCAGCGGCCTGCTCAGCGTCCCAACGATGAACGGCCGTCTCTTGCGCCATGCGGCGGGTCACGAAGCTCACATCGTGCTGGGCCGACCATGACCACACCTTGGTGGATGGGTCGGCCGCAGACAACACCTCGAGAACTCTCGCCAGATACGTGTCGTACGTATCGAACAGTTCGTCGTTGCTCACACGGTTGATGCGCGCAACCTCGTTCCACTCAACAGCACGAAGGTCGACAATCGACGCCCAGAAGTAATACACCTCGGCGTGGTGCCACACCAGATCGGCCATGCACCAACCAGGACAAGAAGCCACGGGTGCATCGAGTCCGACCGAGCGCGCCGCTGCCACAAACGCAGCACCATCGCGACGTAAGGCAGCGAGGTAATCGGCAGTGTTCACAACGCCAACCGCGTCACAGCGACGGCAGTGCCGAGGCCAACTCGCGCCACTCGGCCATTGGCAAACCAACACCATCAGATGGCAGCACCTGCACGCACACGTGGTCGGCACCGGCATCAAGATGTGCTTGCACGCGAGCGACGATTGTCTCGAGCGAGCCCCACACAACGATTGCGTCGACCAGTTTGTCGCTGCCGCCGTTGAGCAGATCTTCGTCGCCCCAGCCAAGCCGGCGAAGGTTGTTGGTGTAATTCGGCAAGCCGAGATATGTGCTCATCGCACCGCGGGCAATTGCCCGAGCCTTATCGGGGTCGGTCTCGAAGACGGCCATCTGTTCTGGCGCCAACAGTGCACCTGCGCCCATTGTTTCGCGAGCGATTGCGGTGTGCTCTACCGGTACGAAATACGGGTGAGCGCCAAGCCCGCGCTCGGCAGCCAGCTTCAACATCTTCGGGCCCAGCGCAGCAAGCACGCGCTGTGGCTGAGCAACCGGTGGCGCCGCGAAATACATGCCGCGATCCATAGCGTCGAGATAGGCGACCATCGTGCTGTACGGCTTGTCATACGAATGGCCGTGAACGCCTTCGACCATCGGCTGATGGCTGGTGCCAATGCCAAGCAAGAACCGATCGGGGAAGGCCTCGGTGAGGGTCTTCCATCCGGCTTGCATGGTCATCGCGGTGCGGGCATGCATGCTGGCGATACCCGTGCCGATGATGAGCGACTCGGTTGCCGACAACAGCAACGCTGAACTCGCAAACGGTTCACGACCAACAGCCTCGGGAACCCACACCGTCTTGTAACCAAGCGATTCGAGTTCGGCGACCGCCTCACGCGCACGCGACATCGGCTGCATGTCGAGTTGAAATGTCCATAAGCCCATACGTCCAAGATTCATGAACTGCAGGCTAGATGAGTTGACGGTTTGTTACCGCAGCCGTGACGGCGCGAGCCGTGGATCACATCAGTCGTTGATCAACCAAGCATCGATGAGTTTGCGGGCGATGCTGATGCCGGGTGGAATCGATGGCAATGCATCGCGGCGGTACCACTGTGCATCGACGATCTCGCTCGGGTCACACACGATTTCTCCGCTGAGATACTCGGCTTGGAAACCAAGCATCAAGCTGTGCGGAAACGGCCACGGCTGGCTGCCCCAATACCGAACGTTGGTGACTTCAAGGCCCACCTCTTCGCGCACCTCACGAATGACAGCGCCTTCAAGCGTTTCGCCGGGCTCGACGAAGCCAGCGAGGCAGCTATACATGGGCGCCCGAAACTGAACGCCGCGAGCAAGCAGTGCTTCTTGGTCGGCGCCTTCGCCACGAGTGACCAAGGTGATCATCGCTGGCGCCAAACGCGGGAACGCCAACATCGCGCACGCCGGGCATTTCATCGCGCGCTCGCCGGGCGCCTGAACAGTTGGCGTACCGCAGCGACCACAGAAGCGATGCGTGCGGGCCCACTCGACGATCTGCACGGCCCGGCCAGCGATGAGCCAATCGGTTTCGCTGGCCCTGCCGAAGTAGCTGAACAAATCTGTGGCGGCACCGTCGGCTGGATCGACCCCACGAGGCACGTCGACACCCCACATGGCATGGCCACCGCGCATGCCCAAGAAATGAAGGTCCCATTCGGAGTCGACGGGTTCGTCGTGAACCCAAACATTCGACCCAACAACGTGCACGTATCGATGCGACTCGATCTCATACGTTGGCGGGTTCACCAAGGGGACAAACTCGGTCTGATTCGTTGGTTGGTTCTCTGGCACCTGTTCAGCATGGCACGGCGAGATAGCGTGGGCGCATGACGAACGTAGTGATTGTTGACGCTGTCCGTACCCCTATCGGCCGCCGCGGCGGCGGATTGGCCTCTGTGCACCCAGCCGAGTTGCTGTCCATCGTGCAAAAGGGCCTCATCGATCGCACGGGCATCGACCCAGCTGTCGTTGGCCAAGTCGTGTCAGGCTGCGTCAGCCAAGTGGGCGAACAGAGCTTCAACATCGGTCGCACCGCATGGTTGTCTGCTGGCTTGCCATTGGGTGTAGCTGCCACCACCGTCGACACTCAGTGCGGCTCGAGCCAGCAGGCAACCAGCCTCGCCAGCGCGCTGGTGGGCTCAGGCATGGTCGATGTCGCTATTGGTTGCGGTGTCGAAGTGATGAGCCGTGTGCCCATCGGCTCGAACTCGGGCAAGAAGCTCGGTCTCGGTGTTCCGATTCCACGCACCTACTTCCCCCTCTACGAGATGACCTCGCAGTTCGAAGGCGCTGAGCGCATCGCCGACAAGTGGGGCATCAGCCGCGAAGACACCGATGCGTTCGGTCTGCTGAGCCAACAGCGCGCCGCTCAGGCGTGGGCCGAAGATCGCTTCGCCGGCCAGTACATCACGGTCGACGCTCCCGACCTCGACGAAGAGGGCAAGCCAACCGGCACCACCCACCGCGTGAGCCGCGACGAAGGCCTGCGCGAGACGACCCTCGAGAAGCTGCAGTCGCTGAAGCCAGTAGCTCGCGAAAACGGTGTCCACACCGCAGGCAACTCGTCGCAGATCAGCGACGGCGCCGCAGCAGTACTGATGATGACCGAAGACAAGGCCGCCGCACTTGGCCTCAAGCCTCGCGCTCGCATCATCGACAGCTGCTTGGTCGGCGTCGATCCAGTGCTCATGCTCACCGGCCCGATCGATGCCACACAGCGTTTGTTGCAGCGCAACAATCTCTCGATCGACGACATCGACACCTTCGAGATCAACGAAGCGTTTGCCTCTGTGGTGCTGGCCTGGGCCAAAGAGCTTGGCGCCGATCTCGCCAAGACCAACCCCAATGGCGGCGCCATTGCGTTGGGTCACCCACTTGGCGCAACCGGTGCGTTCCTCATCACCAAGGCGCTCTACGAGCTCGAGCGCACAGGCGGCCGTTACGGCATCGTCAGCATGTGCTGTGGTGGCGGCATCGGCACCGGCACGCTCATCGAGCGCCTCTAGATTCATCGGCGCCATTGGCGCCGCGAGCCGTTGTCGCACCCATCCGGTAGACATAGCGCTATGAAGCTGTGGCATGGCTGGCTCGTGGTATTGGCCGCTGCATGCGCTCAGGGGGCTCACCCTGCGGCGCCAACTACCACCCCCCATCTCGATGACACCAACGCCGTAGTGGTGCGCGTTATCGATGGCGATACTGTCGACCTTCGTTTCGGTAACCAAAGCGAACGTGTTCGTCTTATCGGCATCGATACACCCGAGACCAAAAAGCCAAACACTCCGATTCAGTGCTTTGGCCCCGAGGCAAGCGACTTCACCAAGCACCTGCTCACCCCCGGAACATCGGTGCTCGTGCGACGCGATGTCGAGGCCCGCGACAAGTACGGACGACTGCTTGGCTATATCTATCGCTCCAGCGATGGCCTGTTCGTGAACCTCGAACTCGCCCGACTGGGCTACGCCCGGCCGCTCACCATCGCACCCAACAATGCCTTCGCCTCCGATTTCGTTCGCGCTGCCCGCGAAGCCGAGGCAGCGAATCTGGGCCTGTGGGCCGCTTGCAGCGGGTAGCGTCGCAGCTCATGAGCACTCTCGCCGAACGACTTGGGCACAGCAGCACCGATCGTCTCGTCATCATTTCGTGTGACGACCTCGGTTCCTGCCACGCCGCGAACGACGGTGTGTACCTCGCGTTACGCACCGGCATTGCGTCGTGCGCGTCGCTGATGGTGCCAGCGCCATGGGCTCGCGATGCGGCCTTGCGTTACCTGCCAACCGACGACATCGGTGTGCACCTCACGCTGAACTGCGAGCACCCCGCCTACCGCTGGGGTCCTATCACCCATGCGCCATCGTTGCTCAGCGGCGAGGCCGGCTTTCCTCGCACCGTCGACGATCTGTGGGAACACGCCGATCCAGCCGAAGTTCTTCGCGAATGCCGCGCCCAAATCGAGCGCGCCCTGGCGTGGGGTATCGATGTCACCCACCTCGCTCCACACCTCACGGCCATCACGTTGCGGCCCGAGTTCTTCGATGTCTACCTCGAGCTCGCCGTCGAGTTCCAGCTACCCATTCGGCTGCCCTCTACCATCACCAAAGATCAAGCCGGTTTCCCGTTTCGCGACCTCGCCGCCGAAGAAGGCGTGGTGTTCCCCGATCACTTCAACCACGACTGGCGCTCAGGAAGTCGCGAGCGGTTCATCGAGGCGCTCAGCAATCTGCAACCTGGCGTCACCGAGATTCACGTGCAACCAGTGGTCGACACTCCCGAAGTGCGGGCCATCTCCGATACTGCTCAAGGCTGGATCGACGACCTCGCGTTGGTCACCACCGACCACAGCATTCGCGATCTGCTCAGTGCCACCGGCGCAACGGTGATTGGCTACCGCCAACTCCGAGAAGCAATGCGCTCTCGCTAGCGAGCACTCAGCTTGGCCAGCACCGCTGGCATCGCACCCGACTTGAGTAGGTCGAACAACGCGCCGGTGGGTCCGGCGGCTTTGAGCTTGCCCTGCATGAACGCCACCGTTGGATCCAGGCCCACATCGGCGACACCTACCGACACCACCAATGCGGCGTCGTCGGGACCATCGGCTACTTCGTCCTTCTTGGCGAAGACCACCCGATATTGCACGGTGACAGCGGTGTCGCTCACTGGTGAGCCTCGGCCGCAATCTCGATGCCAGCGAACAGGTCTTCTTCAATAATCCCTTCGGGCACGTAACCAACGTGCGAGTGGGCCAGCACCCAGTCTTCGTAGGGATACACCTCGGCGAGTTCTTCGTCGGAGAGCCCGAACCAGAACGGCTCGTCGGGGTTCACCTGGGTTGCGTGCGCTAGCAAAGCGCCCGAGCGCGCCCACAAGTACTCGCCCACCTCAAGGCGGGTAGTAATGCGCTCGTCTTGCCCCACGCGGTTGAACCAACGATCGTCATAGGGTGATGATCCGCGAAGGCGCAACATGGCGTCGTGCACCGCGATCAGCCGGGCCTTGGACCACAACGTGTAATACATCTTCGCTGGCTGAAATGGCTCGCCATGCTCTGGATACCAATTGGGATCGCCGGCGCGTTCGAAGGCAACGATTGAGATGTCGTGCACCTTCACATGATCGGGATGTGGGTAGCCACTGTGATCGTCGCTGTAGGTGATGATCACTTGCGGCCGGGTGCGGCGAATGGTGCCCACTAAACGACCCACCGCATCGTCGATAGGTGCCATGTGAAACGACTCGGGATGAGCATTTGCTTCGGTGTCGACCATGCCCGAGTCGCGGTAGCCAAGCATGACCACTTCTTCGAAGCCAATGATTGCCGCCGACTCGGCGAGTTCGACCGGCCGAAGTTCGGCCATCTTCAGCTTTTCTTCTTCGGGCGTCAGGCCATGAAACGGTTGACCAGGTTCACGTAGACGTGGGTTTTGCAGGTCGCCTTCTTCGCCGCCGGTGCAACACACCAACACGGTATGCACCCCTTCAGCGCGATATTTGGCCAGCGTGGGCGCGCCCTTTGAGGCTTCGTCGTCGGGGTGGGCGTGGACCGTCAAGATGCAGCGGCGGTGTACAGACACGGGGGCAACGCTACAGGCTGCACGATCCAGCAATGCTCGAACACCTAGGCTCGTGACTTGTGCGTCTCCAGCGAATCCTCATCTCATCTGTCGGGTGCGTGTTGGCACTGAGCGCGTTCAGCGCCTGTCGATCTGACGGCCGCACGCTTCGTCCAGCGGACCCGTCGCAGAACGCAAGCGTGTTCACCGCATCTACGACAACCACCGTGCTCGATGACACGCTGCAGCCTGCCGCTTCAGATGAGTCCTCGGCAGAACTTCCGGCCGAGGATTTCACGCTCCGAACACCAGCGATCCCAACCGACGGCGACTTCCTCGATGCGCGCTTTACGTGTTCAGCGGCGGGGGTGTCTCCACCGTTCAGTTGGACCGGCGTGCCAGCCGATACGACCTCGCTAGCGCTGGTCGTCACCGACCTCGATGCCAACAACTTCGTACATTGGGTGATCGCGAATATCAGTCCGAGCACATTCGGAGTGCCCTCCGACGACGTGCCGGTTGGAGCAATCGAAGGCACCAACGGTGCCAGCACAGCGGCTGTTCCCAGTGTTGGGTGGACTCCCCCGTGTCCGCCGAAGGGCACAACGCATCACTATCGATTCACGTTGTACGCCCTCGATCAACAGATCGATCTGCCAACCGGTTCGCCGTCGGCTGACATCATGACGGTCATCGATAACTCATCGCTGTTGGCGGCTCAACTCACTGGTGTGTACACCACACCTTGACGGAAACTTGAGCCACCACGGTCGATGATTTGTTAGAAAGAACCAACGGTAAAGCGGGACAGGAATTTCACGTGATCAATGCACTCCCGGTCGGGATGTTCGAAACAGACCTTCTTGGTCGCCTCGTCTCTGCAGACGAGTCGTTTCGCGCGCTCGCCCTCAGCGGAGGCGCCGTTCCGATTGGTGCTGCACCTTGGGCAAACGCTCACCCTGGCGACAGGGCTGCAGCCGAACTCGCGTGGTCGCGCCGACGTGAGATCGACGAACCGGTTACCACTGTCTTTCGCGTGTGGACCACTCAGGGCAAGCTGGTCTGGCTTCGACTCGACGCGACACCAAAGCGCGATCTCTTTGCGCAGCACGTGGGCTACGCCGGCTGCGTCACCGACATCAGCGAAGAGCAGAACCAGCGTCAGCTGAGCCAACGGCTCACCGGGCTGCTCAGCGTGAGCCCAGACGCGATCCTCATCATCGATCGCCACGGCTCGCCAACGTTCACGAATGCCGCGGCTCGCAAACTGTTCGGTGTCGACGACGCAGTCGACCTCGTTCGCGAGCCCGCCATGCGCGGCTTGCTGCAGACCTTGCGCGATCAAATCCCTCGCGAGATTTTGGCCAACCCAACCAGCGGAGACTGGAACGGCGAGGTGGTCTATCGCGGAGTCGACGGTCTGGCCCGCACGCTCAGCGTGACCGTCTATGTGCAACGCGCCAGCGATGGTGCCATCGAGTATTGGGCCTCGCAGATTCGCGATGTCACCGCGAACAAGCAACTGCAGGCCGAGCTTGCCCATCAGGCCACACACGACCCACTCACCGGGCTCCCCAACCGAATGCTGTTGCTGCGAACTCTCGCCGACGCGCTCAACCGTGGCCGGTATCAAGATCAACAGATCGCCGTGTTGTTCGTAGACCTCGACCGTCTCAAAGATGTCAACGACAACGCCGGTCACGACGTAGGCGACTTGCTGCTCGCATCAATCGCCAGCCGGCTCGCTTCGGCCACGCGCCCGGCCGATGTCATCGCCCGTATTGGCGGCGACGAGTTCGTCGTCATGTGCGAGGGCGGCATCGACGAGCAAACCTCAGTCGAAGTCGCCGAACGTGTGAGCCAGGCACTCAGCGGAAAGCTGATGCTCAACGGTGTCGAGGTAGATCTCAGCGTCAGCATCGGCATCGCGTTATCGCATCCCTCGATGCCCCTCACGGGCACGCCTGGCGATGAAGCCTTGGCGCTGTTGCGCAACGCCGACACCGCCATGTACCGGGCCAAGCATCGTGGCCGCTCGCGCTGTGAACTCTTCACCGAGGCAATGGGCACAGCCGCCCACGAACGCAAGCAACTCTCGATCGCTCTCGAGAAGTCGATGGCCGGAGATCAGCTGCGCTTGGCATATCAGCCAATCATCTCGACTCACACCGGACGCATGGTGGGCGCAGAGGCATTGCTTCGTTGGCACCACCCTGAGCGCGGTTTGTTGATGCCTCGCGACTTCGTGTCCATCGCCGAGGAAAGCGGCTCGATTCTGCCAATGGGCGACTGGGTCATCCGTCAGGCATGCCGCGATGCCCGCGCATGGCTCGATGCCGATTTGGTCGAGCGCAATTTCAGCGTGCACGTGAACGTGAGCGGTCGCCAGATGAGCGAAGGTGCGTTTGTTGAACGAGTCATTGCCTCGGTACGCGAACTCGATCTGCTGCCAAAGCAACTCACGCTCGACTTCGACGAGAACACCCTCTATGCCGACCAGCCCACCACAATGCGCGCCTTGGCAACCTTGCGTCGCTTTGGTGTCAGCATTGCCCTCGACAGCTTCGGCACGGGAGCATCATCGCTTACCGCGCTTCGCGACTACCGCGCCGATGTGCTCAAGCTCGACGGGTCAATCGCCTCAAGCCTTGGAGCCGATGGCGACAACGACCCCATCGTGCGCTCCATCATTCAGCTCGCGCACGCGCTCGACATGGAGGTCGTGGCCGAATGGGTCACCGCTCCTGATCAGTTGCACCGACTCAAGATGCTCGGCTGCGATATGGCCCAAGGCTTCTTGCTTGGCGAGCCGGTGACAGCCGAATCATTTGCAGCCTCGGCCCGCGCCCGCACCCACTAGGCAGCATGTAACGAGTTGGTCACTGGTTCGCGGCGATCTCGTCGAGATACGACGCAAACTTTTCTTGTGCCGCAAGGCGACGCGTAGGAATGTGCTCGAGCGATGGATCTGATGCGCGGTAACGCTTCAGTAACTGACGCGCCACGGTGACCTTGTGCACCTCGTCGGGACCGTCGTAAATACGCGCGGCGCGCGCTGCGCGATACATCGCCTCAAGGGGCAAGTCGGTTGTGTAGCCGAGGCTGCCATGAATCTGAATGGCACGGTCGATCACGTTGTAGAGCACCTTGGCGCCCCAGAACTTGATGACACCAATCTCGATGCGCGCATCACTGTGATGCTTGCCCTGCGCGTGCAGCTGGTCCATCTTCCACGCCGCCTGAAGCGTGAGCAGTCGAGCGGCCTGCATCTCGGCGTGGCTCTCGGCGATCCAGTCTTGGATCATCTGCTTCTCGGCCAGGATGCTGCCGTGCGAGTACCGGGTGAGCGCACGCTCGCAGAGCATGTCGAACGCCCGCTGGCTCTGCCCTAACCAACGCATGGCGTGGTGGATGCGGCCCGGCCCAAGTCGCTTTTGAGCCAAAGCGAAACCTTGACCAATGCCCGCCTCGCCGCCCACAACATTGTCGAAGGGCACGCGCACGTTCTCGTACAAGATCTCGGCGTGACCGCCCGGCTCGCCGGTCTTGTGGTCGGGCTCACCCATCGTTGGCACATCGCGAACGATGTTCACGCCGGGGGTGCGAGTTGGCACGATGATCATTGAGTAGGCCTTGTACGCGCCGTGCTCTGAGTCGCCTGTCTTGCACATCACGATCAAGAAATCGCTGATCGATGCATTCGATGAAAACCACTTGTGGCCGTTGATCACCCATTCGTCGCCATCGCGCATCGCGCTGGTGGTGAGCAGCGTGGGGTCGGCGCCAGCACCCGGTTCGGTCATGCTGAAACAGCTGCGCATCGTGCCGGCCAGCAGCGGCTTCATCCACTGCTCGCGCTGCTCGGGCGTGCCGCCCACCGAGAGCAACTCGGCGTTGCCGCTATCGGGTGCGTTGTTGCCGAACACGCTTGGAGCGAACGCGCACTGACCAAGGATTTCGTGCATCAGCCCAAGGCGCACTTGGCCAAAACCCATGCCGCCCATATCGGGCGGAAGGTGGGCGGCCCACAACCCCTGCGCCTTCACTTGCTCTTTGAGGGGTGCGACGATCTTTGCGAACACCTCGCGACCGCCGGGCTGGCGAAATTCGTGAGCGAGCGTCTCAAGCGGAATGATCTCTTCGCGCACAAAACGACGCATCCACTCAAGCTTGGCTTCGAACTCTGGCTCGGTCTCAAAATCCCATGCCATTAGCGGCTCCCCTCGTGTCGGTGTTTCGACTGTAGCTAGACGGCCGCTGCGTACACTCAGCGTGTGAACGGACCAGCAGGCAACATTCTCACGGTTGCCGTACTTGCGTTTGTGGGCTCACGCCTTGTCACTGGCCTGCGTCGCTCTATGGCTCGCGACGGCCGCGATCTCATCGTTCGAATCGTGCGCGGCATTCGTTGGCGCCATGTGTGGCCCGTTCCGTTCGTACTCACCGCAGTCATCATTGCGGCCACGGCGCTCACGCGAATTCCCGGAATGCAGTGGGGTTGGTGGAGCGCTCTCGGTGGCGAAGGTAACCCCGTATTCGGATCGAACGCGTCAACCAGCGGCACCGTTTGGGAGTGGCTGGTTCCGGCCGTGTTCATGGTCATGCTCGTGCCGGCGCTACCGCTGTTTGCCTATGCCGAAGAACGAATGTTTCGCAGCGGTGCCGAGCACTGGACCACGCGCCAACGCGCCCTCAAGATCGTGCAGTTCGGTCTGATTCACGCCGTGATCGGCATTCCAATCGGCACAGCATTGGCGCTCAGTATTGGTGGCGCGTATTTCATGTTCGCCTATCTACGTTCGTACCGAGCCTTGCCTTCGACGGAACACGCAACTCTCGAATCCGCTCGCGCCCACACCGCCTACAACGGATGCATCATTCTGTTCGTTATCGGCGCAGTGCTCATCGACACGCTGACCCGCGCCTAGCTCTCTTCAACAAGGACCTCACCAATGACCCCAGCAGTAACCGACGTGAGCATCGAGCGCGGCGAAAGCGTGACCATCTCATTCGACGACGGCATTGTGTGCATCTTCGCGGTCGGCGATCTGCGCGCCGCATGCCCATGTGCAACGTGCCGAGGATTCCGTGAGCGCGGCGACGACGCGTGGCCGCGCCCCGGACATCCCACAAACATCGCCATCAGCAACGCCGAGTTCGCAGGCGCATGGGGAATCTCAATCTCTTGGAGCGACGG
>JBAXHD010000027.1:0-36493 GCA_037139095.1 Actinomycetota bacterium | reverse complement strand
TGTCGCTCCCCAACGACTCGTTACGCGACATGCTCATCGAGGTGGCACCCACTGCGTTACGTACCGCTGGTCGAGCCCTAGCCGCTGCCGAACGTGCGCTGGCCGATGGCTCCGACGACGGCATGGGCTATGCGCAAGCGCTCTCCGACTGGGGCGACCTTGGTGGCTACGAGCTTGAGAACCAGTGGGCTGCAGCCGCCCAGCGCAGCGTGAAGACCCCAGTCGTCGATTTCGCAACGCGACTCGTTGGCCAACTCTCGGGCGGCGAACGCAAACGACTGGTGCTCGACTTGCTGCTCAACTCGGGCGCCGATGTGTTGTTCCTGGATGAGCCCGACAACTATCTCGACATTCCCACCCGTTCGTGGCTCGAAGATCAGATCCGCGAGTGCAAGAGCACCATCTTGATGGTGAGCCACGATCGCACCTTGCTCGAGCGCGTTGCCACCAAAATCGTCGCGGTCGAAGGCTCCGGATGTTGGGTGCATGGCGGTTCGTATGCCACCTTCCCCGAGGCTCGTCATAAGCGTCAAGAGTTGCTCGGCGACGATCTCAAGCGATGGAACGACGAAGAGCGTCGCCTGTTTCAGCACATGAAGATGATGAAGACACGCGCTGCGCAGAACTTCAAGAACGCCACCAAGGCCAACGCTGCCGAATCGCGCTGGGAGAAGTTCGTCAAGGCTGGTCCTCCCCCGCCACCGGTTCCCGATCAACAGATCTATGTGCGCTTCCGAGGCGGCGACTCTGCTCGCCGCGTTGTGAAGTTCGAAGACGTCATGGTCAACGATCTGTTCTTGCCCTTCTCCGACGAGATTCACTTTGGCGAACGGTTGGCGCTTATCGGCCCCAACGGCACCGGCAAGACGCATCTGCTCAATGCGCTCAACGGCAACCACAGCGAACTGTCGGGAACCATCACCTTTGGGCCACGCACCTCGGTGGGCATGTTTAACCAGGTCAACGATCGCCCCGAGTTTCGCGGTCGAACGTGCATCGACATCGTTCGCGATCGCTTAGTCGACGAACAAAAATCGATGGGCGCGCTCGCCCGCTATGGCCTAGTGAACAACGCGCGCCAAGAGTTTCAGACGTTGTCGGGCGGACAAAAGGCGCGGCTCGAAATCCTCGGCCTTGAGTTGGCCGGCCACAACGTGTTGTTGCTCGACGAACCAACCGACAACCTCGACATCGAGTCGTCCGAAGCTCTTGAGCGTGCCCTAGAAGGTTTCGAAGGCACGGTCATCGCCGTGAGCCACGATCGCACCTTCTTGGCAGGTTTCGATCGGTTCATCATGATCACCGACGATGGCGAGGTCTACGAGTTGCCCGACTTCGACATCGCGCTCGCCGGCCTCTCGGCACCCAGCACCTTGTCGACGCTGCGATTGGCCAAACCGCTCACCACTGCGTAAGCGATTGCGCTTAGCGCGGACCCAGCACTGCGTCGCTAACGCGGCGACGGTGGTAGCTGGAATTGCCCCACGCTGGCATCAGCGCCCAGGCCTTCTTCATGAACAACTGCAGATCGCATTCCCACGTGTACCCAATGGCGCCGTGCACCTGCAGCGCACTGCGCGCAGCTTTCTGAGCAGCATCAGAGGCAAGCGACTTCGCCATGCTCACATCGCGGGCACGGGTGTCTGAGTCGGTGGCGTGAGACCATGCGGCGCGATACACCGCCGGGCGAGCAAACTCGACCTTGAGCAACGCGTCGGCCATGAGATGCTTTACTGCTTGGAACGATCCAATCGGCTGACCGAACTGGCGACGATCGCGGGCGTAGTCGCCTGCGATAGCGAGCATGCGCGACGACAAACCGAGCAGATACGCAGCTGCAGCCAACGAGCCTGCATCGGTGGCGGTTTCGCGGTCGCTGCCTACGAACACACCAGCGGTCTCGGTGCCGGCCAAGGTGACCAACTGTCGCCCATGGTCGATGCCTTCAACTTCGGTGAGTTGTAACTGCGATGTCTCAATTGCGCGGATCGAGTCGTGATCACTGAGCAACACAACACTGGCAACGCCGGTGTGCGGCACATAGCGCTCGCCCATCAGCGCAGCCGTGACCGCTACCGAACCATCGGCGACGCCAGCGGCCCACGGCGTACCGGCAAGAGCGAGCGCGCCAACGGTCATGGTTTCAAAGACGGGTCCAGGGACTGCGGCCCGACCGAGTTCTTCGATGAGCAAGATCGTGTCGACAAAGTCGCCGCCCATGCCGCCATCGGCTTCGGGAAGCATCATCGAGAGCACGCCCATCTCTGCAAGGCGCGACCACAACGCAGGGTCGTGGCCGGCACCCGTTTCCCACACATGACGCAAATGCGCAGCAGTGAACTCGCGCTCAAGCATCTCGCGCAGGCTTGCTGCGAACTGTTGTTGATCTGAGGTGAAGCTGAATTTCATAACGGCTCAGCCTCTCGGAAGATTCAGGACGCGGTCGGCGATGATGTTGCGCTGGATCTCGTTGGTGCCGGCGTACAGCGGACCGCTGAGGCTGAACAAGAAGCCGTCGACCCATCGTTCGTGAGGACCGTCGATACGTTCGGCATCGGGGCCGAGCAGTTGCAACGCCAACTCATGGGCACGCACATCCATCTCGCTCCAGAAGATCTTGTTGAGGCTTGACTCGCTGCCAATGTGGCCGCCTTCGAGCAGCTTGGTGACGGTCATATAGGTGTGCAGTCGATAACCCTCGGCTTGCATCCACAGATCGGTGACCGCGTCGCGCATGGTGTCGTCGTCGGGGTCGCCAATCTTGATCCACAGCTTGATCAAGCGGTCGACGGCAACATTGAATCGCGCTGGACTACGCAAGCTAACGCCACGCTCGAAACCGGCGGTGGCCATCGCCACGCTCCAGCCATTGCCCACCCCGCCGAGAGTGTTCTCGATAGGAACATGCACATCGTCGAAGAAGATCTCGGCAAAGCCCGTGTCGCCATCGAGCTGCGCGATAGGACGCACCGTGATGCCGGGCGTATCGAGCGGCATGAGTATGAACGTGAGCCCCTTGTGACGCGAGGACTCGGGATCAGTGCGGAAAATTCCGAAGCACCAGTCGGCCCAAACAGCGCGACTGGCCCAGATCTTTTGGCCGTTGATTATCCACTCGCTGCCATCGTCGCTGAGCGCGGCCTTGCTACGGATGCCGGCCATGTCGCTACCGGCGTCGGGCTCGCTCCAGGCCTGAGCCCAGATTTCATCGCTCTTGGCCATGGCCGGCAAGAAGCGGGACTTTTGCTCGGGCGTACCGACCTCGATGATGGTTGGGCCCAACAAGAAGATGCCGTTCTGGCTCACTCGGCCCGGGGCGCCGCTGCGCCAATACTCTTCTTCGAAGATCAGCCATTTCACATAGTCGGCGCCGCGACCGCCGTATTCGACAGGCCAACTGACGGCCGACCAGCGACCCTCGTACAGCTTGGCCTCCCATTGGCGATGCAGTTCGAAGCCCTCGGCGGTGTCAAAACTCGGCAGCGGGCCGCTCGGCACGTTGGCTTCGAGCCACGCACGGGCCTCGGCTCGAAAGGCTTGTTCGTCGGCGGTCTCGGTGAGATCCATGGGTGCGTACCGTATCTGACGCGGCGTCAGATACATGCGCCGTGCGATCGTCGGCTCCCGTTTGCGACAGACGAATGTGGCAGCATTCGGCGATGACTTCTTCATTCACTCTCGAAGACATGCAGGCCGCGTGGGAAGAGTTCCAACGCCTCGGCGCACGCGGCCGCGACTGGCCAGCCTGGGCTGCGCTGTTTACCGACGACGCCACCTATTACGAGCATTGCCTCGGCAAGTACTACGGGGCCGACGAAATCCGTGAGTGGATTATTCGCCAGATGGAGCCCGTTGCGTGCATGACGTTCTCGGTCGATTGGGCCATCTTGCAGCCCCCGTACTTGGCGTTCAACATCTGGAACCACATGCCCGATCCGGCCGGAGGCGATGCTCGCTTCTCGTTCAGCAACCTCACCTTGCTCACCTATGCAGGCAACGGCAAGTGGAGTTGGGAAGAAGACTTTTACGCTCCCGACGGCGCCAGTAAGACCGTCGTTGCTTGGTACATGGCGGGTGGCAAACCCACGATGGCTGCCGATCCCAGCATCACGCACATCAGCCTCGCAGCCGAACCAACCACCGATGACCCAGCAGGCGTTGCCGAGATGGTGCGTGCATATCAAGCCGGAACACCCGCCTACGCAGCCAACTCCGTGGTGTGGGATCACGCCACGGGCAACATGGCTGGCGCCGATGCTCCGCTGTTCACCCATCCCGCCGATGTCGTGGTGAAAGACGGCAAGCGCGCCTTCCTGCGTTGCGGCGACACGGCCATTGCCCTCACTCACGCTGGCGGCGGACTCATCGCGTTCGAAGAGCGCGCCCACAATCCCACCGAGGTCAAATGACCAATACTCCGCGGGCGGTTCCGCTGATCGACATCGCTGCACTGCGCGACGGCAACGATTCATCGGCAGTGACCGCCGTTGCTACCGCAATCGATGGTGCGTGCCGAGACACGGGGTTCTTCTGCATCAGCGGACACCGAGTAGACCACGATTTGTTCCAGTCGCTTGATGCCCTAGCCCGCCAGTTCTTCGCGCTGCCACAAGCAGCAAAGGCCGAGATCGCTATGGCCCGCGGAGGGCGAGCGTGGCGCGGGTGGTTCCCACTCGGCGGCGAAATAACCAGCGGTGTTCCCGACCGCAAAGAGGGCATCTACTTCGGCCAGCAACTTGGCCCCGAAGACCCTCGCGTTCAGGCAGCGCTACCGCTGCACGGCAGCAACTTGTTTCCTTTGCAACTACCCGCGCTCGGCCCTGCGGTGCTCACTTGGATCGATGCGATGACCGAGCTCGGTCACCTCGTGATGTCTGGCATTGCGCTGGGCCTCGGGCTTCCGTCCGACTGGTTTCGAGAGCACCTCACCAGCGACCCAACGTTGCTGTTTCGCATCTTCCAATATCCGGTCGACGGCCCGGGCACGTGGGGCGTGGCTCAACACACCGACTACGGATTACTCACCCTCTTAGCGCAGGACGACTGCGGCGGTCTCCAAGTGCTGGGCCGCGACGGATGGGTCGACATCGAACCCATCCCCGACACGTTCGTCTGCAACATCGGCGACATGCTCGAGCGCATCACCGGTGGCAGATACCGCTCTACCTTGCATCGCGTGCGCAACACCAGTGACCGCGACCGCTTGTCGTTTCCCTTCTTCTTCGACCCCAGTTGGCACGCTCGGCCGCAGCCGTTGCCGCTGGCGGCTGAACCCGGCGACACCGAACGAGAGCAGGCCGATGCTGCGCGCTGGGATGGCCGCAGCGTGTTCGAGTTCGACGGAACCTATGGCGAATACCTGATTGCGAAGGTCAGCAAGGTCTTTCCCGACCTCGTTCATGTAATCTGACGCCGTGTCAGAAACCCTCTCCCGCGTTCCGATCATCGATGGCTGGTTCACCGACGACATCGATGCGCCCACCCTCATCGGCGCGAAGTGCTCGCAATGCGGCACCTTCGTGTTTCCTCCTCGCAGCGGCGACTGCCCCAACCCCAACTGCGACTCGGTCACGCTTGATCCAACACCGTTGTCACGCTTTGGTCGCATCTGGAGCTACACCGAAAATTGCTACGCACCGCCGTTGCCGTACGTAGCCGCCGAGCCATACGAGCCATACGCATTGGCCGCTGTAGAACTCGCCGCCGAAGGACTCGTGGTGCTCGGCCGTGTTGCCACCGGCATCCGCGCCGCCGACCTCAAGGTTGGTATGGAAATGCAGCTCGAGCTCGACGTATCGCACCGCGACGCCGACCACGAATACATGGTCTATGTGTGGGCACCCGCCACGCCGGGCTCGGAGGCCACACAATGAGCAACGACCGCGACATCGCAATCCTTGGCGTGGGCATGCACCCATGGGGCAAATGGGGCCACGACTTCACCGAATACGGAATGGTTGCCGCGCGCGCAGCTCTCGCCGATGCACAAGTTCAGTGGAAAGACATCCAGTACGTCGCTGGCGCAGACACCATCCGCAATGGCTACCCCGGTTTCGTAGCGGGTGCCACGTTCGCGCAAAAGCTCGGCTGGAACGGAGCTCGCGTGAGCAGCAGTTACGCCGCATGCGCTTCGGGTGCGATGGCTCTCGATTCGGCTCGGGCGCAGATCCTTGCTGGCTTCTGCGACGTGGCTCTGGTCATCGGTGCCGACACCACACCGAAGGGCTTCTTTGCTCCAGTGGGTGGCGGCGACCGCAAGCACGACCCCGACTGGCAGCGCTTTCACGTGCTCGGCGCCACCAACCCTGTGTACTTCGCGCTGTTCGCTCGCCGTCGCATGGACATGTACGGCGCAACTGCCGAAGACTTCGCTCAGGTGAAGGTGAAGAACAGCCGTCACGGTCTGAACAACCCCAACGCTCGTTTCCGCAAAGAGAACGTGATCGCCGATGTGCTCAACAGCCCCATCGTCAGTGACCCATTGCGTCTGCTCGACATCTGCGCCACCAGCGATGGTGCCGCAGCAATGGTGGTGTGCAGTATGGACTTCGCTCGCAAGCACCTCGGCAACACCGATGGCTTGTGCCGCGTGAAGGCCGTAGGCACCGTGGCACCTACCTATCCGCAGAGCGTGCTTGAGCTTCCCGACATCGCCAGTGACTCCACCGCAGTGGTGCCTGCGCCAGCGCGCAAATGGAAAGACACCATTGCGTTTGCTGCCTACGAACAGGCCGGCATCGGACCCGACGACATCGACCTCGCCGAGGTCTATGACCTGTCTACTGCGCTTGAGCTCGACTGGTACGAACACATCGGTCTGTGTGCCGAAGGCGAAGCCGAGGGGCTACTGCGATCTGGCGCCACCACCATTGGCGGGCGCGTTCCAGTAAACGCCAGCGGCGGACTTGCGTGCTTCGGCGAAGCTATTCCGGCGCAAGCGATCTCGCAGGTGTGCGAACTTGTGTGGCAACTTCGCGGCCAAGCCACCGGACGCCAGGTCGAAGGTGCCCGCGTAGGCATCACCGCCAACCAAGGCTTGTTCGGACACGGCAGCTCAGTGATCGTCGCTCGCTAGTTGCGCCGATGAAGCTGTACGTCATCGATTTGTCAGTGCCATGCTCGGCTCCGGCCGAGGTGGCATTCGACGTGTTGCGCGATGCGGCCGGATGGTCGAAATGGGCCGCCGTCAACAACACCTCTCTCGAGCGAGAAGGTACGCCAGCGCCCGATGGCGTCGGCGCGATACGGCGTTTCAAGACGGGCCCATTCGGCAGCCGCGAAGAAGTGGTGGCCTACGAAGCGCCAACACACTTCGCGTACATCTTGCATTCGGGTATTCCCGTTCGCGATTACCGCGCCGACGTCACCATCGCACCGCTCACCTCAGCCACTGGTTGCACGATTACGTGGCACAGCACGTTTCATCGCAAATATCCGCTCACCGGCGCGTCGATGCGATTCATGCTCCATCGCTTCTTGCTTGCCACCGCTCGCAATCTCGCCAAAGAGGCCGAAGCTCGCCGCTGATTCGCCACGAATCTGGCTCACGGCCCACGACGGCGTATCGTGCAGGCATGCCTGAAGCCTTCATTGTCGATGCCGTCCGTACCCCTGTTGGCCGCCGTGGTGGCGCGCTCAGCACTGTGCACCCCGCCGACCTCGGTGCGCACAGCATCAAGGCGCTCATCGAGCGCACCGGTGTCGATCCCGGCGCCGTCGACGACTGCATCTTCGGCAACGTCGACTCCATCGGACCACAGGCCGGTTGTATCGCCCGCACCGCTTGGCTCACCGCTGGCTTGCCCGAGCATGTGCCCGGCACCACCATCGATCGTCAGTGCGGTTCGGCCCAGCAGGCGGTGCACTTCGCAGCGCAAGCCGTGATGAGCGGCACCATGGATCTCGTGGTCGCCGGTGGCGTGCAGAACATGAGCATGATCCCCATCTCTTCGGCCATGACCGCCGGCCAGGCACTTGGTTTCAACGACCCATTCACCGGCTCGCCCGGTTGGACGACTCGCTATGGCAACGGCGAAGTCAACCAGTTCATCGGTGCCGAGATGATGGCCGAGAAGTGGAACATCACCCGCGAGGAGATGGAAGAGTTTGCAGTCAACTCGCACCTGCGTGCCATCCGCGCTCGCGAAGAAGGTCGCTTCGACGGTCAGATCGCTGCACTCAACGGACTCACCTTCGACGAAGGCCCACGCGAGCCCAACTGGGACAAGATCCGCTCACTGCCCACGCTCACGCCTGACGGCCGCATCACCGCTGCCTGCGCCAGCCAACTCAGCGACGCATCGGCGTCTTTGCTCATCGCTAGCGAGCAAGCCATCAAAGACCACGGCCTCACGCCACGCGCCCGCATTCACCACATCAGTGTCTTGGCCGACGACCCAATCATGATGTTGTCTGCCCCCATCCCCGCCACCAAGCGTGCGTTGGCCAAGACCGGCCTCACGCCCGACGACATCGATCTGGTTGAGATCAACGAGGCATTCGCTCCCGTGGTTCTGGCGTGGCTGAAAGAGACCGGCTTCGACTACAACAAGGTCAATGTGAACGGCGGCGCAATTGCCCTCGGTCACCCACTCGGTGCCACCGGCGCACGACTGATGACCACGTTGCTCGCCGAACTTGAGCGCACGGGTGGCCGCTTTGGCCTGCAGACCATGTGCGAGGGCGGCGGCCAGGCCAACGTGACCATTATCGAACGCCTCTAGTCGCCGCGTCGTGAGCGTCGTTCGCAAGGCAACATCGGCAGATCTGCCGCGGCTATGCCGCACGATGGTGCACGCGTTCGCCGACGACCCAGTGATGCGCTGGCTCTTTCCAGACGACACCGAGTTCTTCGAAGGCAACGGCGCGTCGGTGCGGTTTTTGTTCTGGCGATGGTTGGCGTACGACCAGACCTTCACCACCGACGACAGCGTTGCCGTGGCGGCGTTCATTCCCCCCGGCCGCCCCGACCTCGGCACCACACCCGAACCGAATTCGCCATCCCATCCGGCTGAGCGCATCGAGAAGTTCATTGCCCTCGGCGGATGTTTGCACGAGCACACACCACCCGAGCCGCATTGGTATCTCAACTTGTTGGCCACACATCCGCATTGGCAGCGGCAGGGTCTTGGCGCGTTGATGATCTCTCCCATTGCGCAAATCTGCGACCGCGAAGGCCTTCCACTATTCCTCGAAACCGAGACCGAAGCCAACGTTGCCTACTACGGCCACCTTGGCTTCACGGTGCGCAGCGAGTGGGATGTTCCGCTCAACGGGCCGCACATGTGGGGCATGATTCGCGCTCCGCGCTCATAGGTTTGTGCGCGCTCCTGACAAGTTTCAGGGTCTGCGTTAGATTGACCCGCAGGCAAAGCAAGGGGCTTCAATGCACGATCTCATCATCCGCGGCGGCACTGTCGTCGACGGCACCGGCGCACCGCGATTCACCGCAGACATCGCTATCAACCAAGGTCGCATCTCAGCAATTGGCAACGATCTCGGCGAAGCGCGCGAAGTGCTCGACGCCACCGGCTTCGTGGTCACGCCAGGCTTCGTCGACATCCATACGCACTACGACGGCCAAGCCACATGGGACGACCTGCTCGAGCCATCTAGCGGGCACGGCGTCACCACGGTGGTTGCAGGCAACTGTGGCGTGGGCTTCGCTCCGGTGCGACCCGGCAAAGAAGAGTGGCTCGTGCAACTCATGGAAGGCGTCGAAGACATTCCTGGCACCGCCTTACACGAAGGCATCAGTTGGGGCTGGGAAAGCTTCCCCGAATACCTCGATGTGCTCGACTCGCGCACCTACGCAATCGACATCGCCACCTATGTGGGCCACGGCCCAATTCGTGCCTATGTGATGGGCGACCGCGGCGCACGCAACGAGCCCGCCACGCCCGAAGACATTGCTGGCATGAAGCAACTCGTCACCGAAGCAATCGCTGCCGGTGCAATTGGTTTCTCATCGAGCCGCACCCTGAACCACAAGGCCCGCGATGGCGAGCCCGTGCCCGGAACATTTGCCGCCGAAGACGAACTCAACGGACTTGCCGACGGTGTGTGCGATGCCGGTGGCGGCCTGTTCGAAATCGCTCCGCAGGGTCTTGAGTTTGAGGCCGAAGTGTTCCTCGGCGAAGTCGATCTGCTCAGTCGCATTGCGCTGCGCACTGGCCTTCCCGTCACGTTCGCGATGCTGCAGAACGAGCGCAACCCCGACTCGTGGCGCCTCGCGCTCGACAAGGTCGATGCCACCAACGCCGCAGGCGGCAACATGCGCCCGCAGATCGCTGCGCGCCCGTTTGGCATGATGATCGGCTGGGCCAACAACAACCCATTCACCAAGCGTCCCACCGTGGTCGAACTCGTGAGCCGTCTCGATGGCGAAGCCCTGCGCGCCGAATTGCGCAAGCCCGAAGTGAAGGCAGCAGTGCTTGCTGAAGCCGATCTGCCCAGCGACGAGTCGATCCAGTTCGACGGCCTCGGCCCGTTCTTGCAACTCATGCTCGACAAGATCTACTCAATGGGCGACACACCCAACTACGAGCCATCGGCCGACAACACGGTCGCCGCGCTAGCTGCCGCACGCGGTGTCGATCCGCTTGAGATGGCCTATGACCTACTCAACACCGCCGATGGCAACGCGTTCTTGATGCTCCCGTTCTTCAATTACGTGGGCGGCACGCAAGACGCCATCTACGAAATGTTGCAGCACCCCGCCACGGTGTCGGGGCTCAGCGACGGCGGCGCTCACTGCCGAATGATCTGCGATGCCTCGATCCCCACCTATGTGCTCAGCCACTGGGCCCGCGATCGCGAGGGTCTCAAGCTGTCGCTCGAGCAGGCCGTCAAGTGTCAAACCAGTGACACCGCCGATGTCGTGGGCTTCCACGATCGAGGCACCATCGCTGTGGGTCTGCGCGCCGACATCAACATCATCGACATGGACACGCTCGATCTCGAATACCCACGCGCTGTCGACGACTTGCCCGCAGGCGGTCGCCGCCTGATGCAGGCCGCACACGGCTATGTGGCCACCATCGTGAACGGCGAAGTCACCCGTCGCAACGGCGCCGACACCGGCGCCCGCCCCGGCCGCCTCGTGCGCTCGGGCCACTAACCCTCGGTCGCCTGCCCACCACTTTGCTTCAACAAACGGTTTGTTGAAGACAATTGGTTGAGGTTCGACCAAAGGTCTTCAACAAAACCGCGAGTGAGCGGATTGGGAGCACTACTCGTAGCGGGCGCCGAGGTCGCGAGCGAGTTCCACGAAGCGCGCGCTGGCGTCGGGACCGAGCTCACCTGGCTCGTAATGCACCGAGTGCACCGAACCGCTGAACGCAAATGAACCATCGGATAGGTACCGCTGCCAATCGACCGGAGAGCCGCGGTCGATACCGATGTCGATGCCCGAGAACGGCGCCATTGGCCACAGCATCGCCCGCTCGAGTTCGCTGAAACGTATCTCGCCATCGACCGCAAGCGCCACGATCCATCGACCCCCACCGGGTGCGCCAAGCGTGAGATCGATGCGATGCCGACCCGCAGAGACCGCGCCCGCGGCGGTACGCGTGGTTGTGCCGTGGCCGTCGTTGTGCACGAACCACACGACACCATCATCGACCTCGACCGCATAACCGCCGCCCTGGTCGCCGTGAGCAACCAGCACGCCACGATCGCCAGCAGCCATCGTGATGTCGGCGGTGATGACACAAGTGCGCTGCCACACCAGCACTCCGCTGCGAATGCGTTCGAGCGTTGGCGTGCCTGGCCAGATGGTGACCGGCTCATGAAACACGGCATCCTTTTCGGGACGCACGATCCAACGCCAGCCCGAGCCCTCATCAAGCGGATACACCTGATTGGCCAGTGCCGCCTGGTGGAATGCGGCAGCGAGTTCGGCCACACGCTCGGGCTCATCGGCCGCAAGGTTGTTCACCTCAACGGGATCATTGCGCAGGTTGTACAACTCCCAGTCGGCGTCGGTGAACTTGGTACGCGGCCTGCGGTTGGTCACGACCTCCCACCCATCGCGATAGAAGCCACGATGGCCTTCGAGTTCGTAGTACTGCTCTTCACGAACCTCGCCGTGATGTGCGTCGTGCAGAACGGGCGCCAAGCTGGCACCGTTCATCGGTTTCACGACTTTGCCGTTGCGATGCGTGGGCGTCGTGATGCCAGCAAGCGCCAACACCGTGGGAAGCACGTCGATGCAATGGCCGTACTGTGTGCGAATGCCCCCAGCGACTTCGCTGAGACCCTTGGGCCAACTCCACAGACACGGCACCTGATGGCCACCAGCGTGCGTGTTGCGCTTGTACATCCGAAATGGCGTGTTGCTGGCCATCGCCCAACCGCGCGGGTAATGGGGCATGGTGGTGGGTCCGCCGATCTCGTCGAAGCGAGCAAGGTCGAGCGCAACGGTGTTCTTGGCATCGCCCACACCGAGGTGACCGAAATAGTTGGTGGTGCCGGTGGACTCACCCTCGCGGCTCGCTCCGTTGTCGGACAAGAAAACCAAGATGGTGTTCTCCCACTCACCGGTCTCCTCAAGCGCCAAGCGAAGCCGCCCCACGCTCTGATCGATTTCGTCGACCATCGCGGCGTACACGGCCATATAGCGGGCATACAGCGTGCGCTCGTCGTCGGTCAGGTCGTCCCATGCCTTCACTTCGTCGCCGGGCTCGCTGTTGCGCGGTGGCAGCGGAGTCCCGGCCGGCACGATACCCAACTCAATCTGACGAGCCAGACGTTGCGTGCGCGTGAGATCCCATCCGCCGTTGTAGGTATCGCGGTAGCGCTCGATGTCTTCGGCCTTGGCCAGCAACGGCGCGTGAGCCGCAGGATGAGCCATGTACAAGAAGAACGGTTGACCCGGCCGCGATGCGCCGCGCTCGCGGATCATGCGAATGGCTTTGTCGGTGAGATCGTCGGTGAGGAAGTAGCCCTCGGGCCACTCGTTGACCTCGACCACATGATTGTCTTCGATAAGGCGATGCGGCTGATGCAGGTTGGTGAACGCCTCAAGGATTCCGTAGAACCGATCGAAGCCGCGCTGGCACGGCCACCCATGCTGCGGCCCGCCTGCGCCCATGTCGTTGTCGCGGCACAGGTGCCACTTACCCACCATCAACGTGGCGTAGCCAGCGGCACGAAGAATCTCTGCAGCCGTAGACACGTTGTCGGCGATCTCGGCGCGGTAGCCCGGGAAGCCAGGATCGTCCTGGGCGATGTGGCCCATGCCTGCTGCGTGGCAGTTCACGCCGGTGAGTAGCGATGCGCGTGTTGGCGAACACATTGGGTTCACGTGAAAGTTGGTGAACCGCAAACCCTCGCTAGCAAGGCGATCGAGGTTGGGCGTGTTGATCTCGCTACCGAAGCAACCGATGTCGCCGAAGCCCACATCGTCGACCAACACAAACACAATGTTTGGCGAACCCTTGGGCGCAGCAACGGCCGCTGGCCACTCATTTTGGGAGCCTGCCATCGTGGTTCCGATGCGCCCGCCGAAACCAAAATATGGGGCGGTCGAATCGTTTGTCGCGTTGTCATTCGCAGGTGCAGTCACGGTTGCGAATCTAATGCACGCATCGAAATGACCCCCCACTCCGACAACGGCCCGCATGGTAAGGGGGCACTCTGTTGGAACCGTGGGTCAGATGCGCCATGCTGCATCCATGTCAGTGCCGTTCGATTCACTCGCCGAACTCATCCGCTCCCGACGCACCAGCATGTTGGTCGACACCGAGCGCGCCCTATCAGTGTCTGTTGTCGAGCAACTCTGCGAGCTGGCCCTGTGGGCGCCAAACCACAAGCGCACGTGGCCCGCACGGTTTGCGTTGTTCACCGGCGAAGGCCGCGCCCGTCTGGGGCAGGCGTTTGCTGCCGACATGATCGATCGAGATTTCGGCGACGAAACCAAGCGCACGAAGACGCTGACCAAGTACATGCGCACCCCGGCCGTGCTTGTGGTCGGCTGCATCGCCGACACCAAGCCGAGTACGCACGACGAAAACCGCGACGCAGTGGCGGCGGGCATTCAGAACATGTTGCTCGGAGCCACCGCCTTGGGTGTGGCCAGTTATTGGGGAACAGCTCCACTCATCGATTCTCCACGAGTGCTCGAGTTGTGCGGTTTCGATGCCGACACCCGAATCATCAACGTGATGTACCTCGGATGGGCAACACACGCACCCGAAGCACCGGTGCGCCCGCCGCTCAGTTTGCATGTCGTCTCTGCGTAAGGTTGGCGCCGTGACTGTTACCGCCAGCGAACCCTCATCGATCGATCCTGTGGCGCTCGCCGCCACAATCGAAGAGCAGGGCTACGTGATTATCCCCGATGCAATCGATCACGATTTTTGCGATGCGCTGATCGATGAGATCAAGCGCATCGAGCACGACTTCAACATCGCCGATGGCATCAACGACTTCGAGGGCTTCTACACCAAGCGCATCTTCAACGTGCTCACCAAGAGCCCGTTGTTCGGTGAGGCCGCCATCCATCCTCGGGTGCTTCCAGTTGTGGAGGCGGTGCTCGATACCGGACTGCTACTCAGCGGCATCACCAGCATGAACATCGGCCCCGATGAAACGCCGCAGTTGCTGCACGCCGACGACGGCATGATCACACTCCCCCGGCCGCACCCCGCCACGATGGTCACCACGTTGTGGGCGCTCAGCGAGTTCCGCGAGGAGAATGGCGCCACCCGCATCGTTCCGGGTTCACACAAATGGCCCAACGTGCTCAAGCCCGGCCAGTCGCACGAATCCATCGCCGCCGAAATGCCCAAGGGCGGCGTTGTGGTGTTGCACGCCAGCACGTGGCACGGCGGCGGCGCCAACGTGACCGATCAACGTCGCTACGGCATGAGTGTTCAATACGTGGCCGGTTGGTGCCGCCAACAGCAGAACCTGATGCTCGGCCTGGCTCCTGCGTTGGTCGCCACGTTTCCCACTCGCCTGCAAGAACTCATTGGCTACAGCATGTATCGCAACGTGATGGGTCATGTCGATCGTCAGCATCCAGCCGTGTTACTCGGCGGCCAAGCGGCGCCAGAGATGGTGTGGGACAAGCTGAGCGGCCCGAAGGCTGCTCGACCCGATCGTGGCTGACCAACTCGACAACCCTGTCTGGCACGCGCTAGCGGGTCAACAAGCCCACCTGGCGCGCGGCACTGCCGCGGCGCTGCGGTTCGATCCCAACGTGGCGCTATTCGCCGGCGTTCCCGATCCTTTGGGCATCGGCGTTGCGGCAATCACCGACATCGTCGCTCCTGGCGAATTCGCTCTGCTGTTCAACGTCGCACCCGTCGCGATTCCAGCGGGTTGCTCGTCGCTCCACACCGGCAACGCTGCGCAAATGGTGTGTGACCACCTGGCTCCGCTCGACCGTGCACCCACACGAGATGCCGACATCATCACCCTCGGCGACAACGACGTTGCCGACATGCTCGCGCTCGTGAAACTCACCGAGCCGGGCCCGTTCTTCGAGCGCACCAACGTGCTCGGCGAATACGTCGGCATTCGTCATGGCGACCAGCTCGTCGCCATGGCCGGACACCGGCTGCACGTCGGCGATGCCACCGAGATCAGCGCCGTGTGCACACACCCCGACGCGCGCGGACGCGGATACGCCGCAGCGCTCGTTCATCACCTCGCATCACGCCTGATCGCCAATGGCCAACGACCCTTCTTGCATGTAGTCGTCGACAACACTGCGGCAATTCGTGTCTACGAGCGACTCGGTTTCACCCGCCGCATCACCATCACCGCACAGGTATTTCGAGTCGACAAGCCTTCTTAGCTCACACAACGAAACGGACACCTCATGAACCCCGTCATGCTCATCACCGGCGGAACCCGCGGCATCGGCGCCGCCATCGCCAGAGCCGCGTCGCAAGCCGGTTACACCGTTGCAATCACGTTTGAAACCAGCGATGTAGCGGCCGACGAACTCGTATCCGAGGGCTCTGTAGACCTTGCCATTCGATCCGATGCTGGCGACGAAGCAGCCGTGGTCGCTGCGTTCGCCGAAGTGCTCGAGACCTACGGCCGCGTCGATGCGCTCATCAACAACGCTGGCATCGCTGGCTCATACGGCACCATCGATACGGTCACCGGCGACATGCTCGAGCGCCTCTGGGCAGTGAACATCTCGGCGCCGTTCCTCTTTGCCCGCGAGGCAGTGCGCCATATGTCAACGGCCAACGGTGGCCGAGGCGGCTGCATCGTGAACATCTCGTCGAAGGCGGCCGTGCTCGGCGGCAGCGGCGAGTGGGTGCACTACGCGGCATCGAAGGGTGCGCTCGAATCAATGACCACCGGCCTCGCCAAAGAGGTAGCGGCCGTTGGCATCCGCGTGAACGCGGTGCGTCCCGGGCTCATCGAAACAGACTTCAATGACCACGCCTCGCCAGGTCGCGTCGAGCGCGTTCGCCCGATGGTGCCGATGCAGCGATCGGGCACGGTCGAAGAAGTTGCGGCCGCAGTGCTGTGGCTGTGCAGCGACGCATCGAGCTACACCACCGGCGCGTTCGTCGACGTTTCCGGCGGTCGCTGACCAAGGCTGCAAACCACCCCGCCCGATACTGTGGCGCCGTGAACCTTGGCGACATCGGCAACATCGAAGCACTCGCAAACGGCAAGCCGCTCGACGGCGTGCGCATCCTTGCCCTCGAGCAGATGCAGGCCCTGCCGTACGCAACGCAGTTGCTCAGCCGTCTCGGCGCAACTGTCATTAAGGTCGAACATCCAACAGGCGGCGACTTGGGCCGCGGCTCATTGCCTGCCATGAAAGACCCACAGGGCCGCAATGTTGGGGCCACGTTTTTACGCAACAACCTTTCGAAGCAATCGATCTGCGTCGACCTCAAAAACCCCGCTGGTCGCGACCTGATCTTGTCGCTGGCACCGCGCTTCGATGTCATCGCCGAAAACTTCAAGGGCGGCACCTTGGCCCGCATGGGTCTTGGCTACGACGACATCCGCGCCGTTCACCCTGCCGCTGTGTACCTATCGATTAGCGGTTTCGGCAACACCGTCGAGACGCCATACGACGGCTGGCCCGCCTACGCAGGTGTGGCCGAAGCAATGAGTGGGCTCTACGAATGGAAACGTCAGCCGGGTCAGCCGCCAGCAGTCAGTCCCGTGGGCGCGCTTGGCGACATCGGCACTGCGCTGTTTGGTGTCATCGGCGTGCTCGCCGCCTTGCGTCATCGCGACAACACCGGCATCGGTCAATACATCGACGTCGCAATGTTCGACGCGATGGTGTCATTCGCCGACGTCGTCGTGAACTACTGGAGCATGGGCGAGCGTCCCGAACCCGGGCAAGGCTTGAAGATGGTGCTCGATGGCTTCCCCAGCGGCGATGGCTGGTTCATCATTCAGGTGGGCCGCGAGCACGAGTTCGAACGTCTCGCCAACCTTGTCGGTCACGCCGAGTGGGTCACCGATGCACGCTTCGCAACGCGCGCAGGCTGGCGCGAACACATCGAGGTCATTCGCTCTGGCGTCGGCCAATGGGCTGCGAGCATGACCAACATCGAGGCCTGCCAAGCACTGTCAGCGGCTGGCATTGCGGCAGGTCCGTGCCTCAGTGCACAGCAGGTAATCGACGACCCGCACGTGGCTGCGCGCAACATGCTCGTGGCGATGCCGCGCACCGACGGTGTAGCCGAGCCCGTGATCTCGCCTGGCAATCCAGTGAAGATGAGCGCCGTGGCCGAGGGTCCCGAAACTCGGGTGCCGTGGTTGGGCGAGCACACCGACGCCGTGCTTGCGGCCGAACTTGGTCTCAACGAAACCGAGTTGGCCCAACTGCGCAGCGCCGGTGCGATCGCCTAACTAGCTGCGCTCTTCGCGCAAGGCGCTGCGGCGCACCTTGCCCGCATCGTCTCGAACCACGAAGTCGACGAAGTCGTAGCTGCGCGGAATCTTGTAGCGCACGAGACGATCGGCAAGGAACGTGCTCATCTCGTCGGCCGTGATTGGCGCGCTGACCTGAACCACTGCATGAATGCGGTTACCGAGATCGTCGTCGGGCAAACCAATCGCTGCGCATGAGATCACGCTGGGGTGCTCGTCGATAGCCGACTCAATTTCGGCCGGATAGATGTTCGCGCCACCCGACAAAATCATGTCGCTGCGGCGGTCGGCGAGATACAGGTAACCGTCTTCATCCATGTAGCCCATGTCGCCCAGGCTCTCCCAGCCATCGGGGCTCACCCGCGCCTCGGCACCGATGTATTCATAGCTCTTGCGATCGCTACCGGTGCGCATGAACACCTCACCGATCTCGCCCGCTGGCAACACGGCATAGGTGTCGGGGTCTTGGATGCGCATCTCGCCACCAACAACCTTGCCGACCGAACCGCGATGCGCCATCCACTCGTCGCCACGGATGATGGTGACCGACTGCGCCTCGGTGCCGGCGTAGAGCTCGAAGATCTTCTCGCCACCGAGCCATGTGCACCACGCCTCTTTGAGCCATGGCGGGCACGGCGACGCCATATGCCACACGGTCTGCAGCGAATCGACGTTGTAGCGGTCGCGCACTTCGTCGGGCAGGCGGGTGATGCGTTGCATCATCGTTGGCACCAACAGCATCCAGTCGGGACCGTGCTTGTCGATGGCCGCAAGTGTTGCCTCGGCTTCGAACTTGGCCAAGATCACTACGTGGTTACCGTGCATCAGCGCACTTGCCGCAAAGCTAAATGGAGCGTTGTGATACAGCGGTCCGGGGATGAACGCCACGCCATCGCGACGCTGGCCCATGCCGGGTGCTTCGGTGTTGGTCACACCTGGGTCTGCCGCCACGATGAGCTTTGGCCGGCCGGTTGAGCCGCCCGATGTTGGAGCCTTCCAACGCTTGGCGATGATGTCTTCGAGTTGCGAATCGGACAGCGATGGATCCGGCACGTAGCCGATCGGCACCACCTGACGATTTGGATGCGCCTCGGGCAACGCGCCAACAACAAGCGACGACTCAGCGAGCTCAACGATGGCCTGACGCTCGCGGTCGGGCAAGCGGTAGCTAATTGGCTGCGGCGTGGCGCCGAGTTTCCATGTGGCGACGCATGCTTCGAAAAAGCCAATTGAGTTCGGCAGGCCGATGGTGACGAACGAACCCTCGGTCACGCCAAGTGCGGCATACGCGCGCGCCAAGCGATTCGTGCGGGCCTCGAACTCGGCCCACGTGACCGAGTCGTCGCCACAGGTGATCGCAACGCGATCGGGCTGGCGAGCCGCATTGTCCGCAATCGCGCGGCTGTAGGACAACATAACCATGAGTGTTCCTCCGTGAATTAGCTCTCGAGCGCTGAACGCCAGGTGGCGTGCCAGTGCTGCAACATTGGTTCGATTTTGCCGAACACGAAACGGTTCAGACCCGCCTCGGCTCCGCGTTGGCATTGCTCGGCCACCGGGAAATCCTCGGTGCCCACGATGAGTGCGGCGAAGTCGCCACCACGCTTACGCGCCTCACGCTCTTCGTCGCTTTGCACCGGGCGCAGGCTCGCCTCGGTGAGTTCGACCGTGCATTCGCCCGCGTGTCGACCCGGGTAAATGCGAAACATCTGACAGCTCACCGGCGTCTCGAGCAACACACACGATGGAAAGAACGTGTGCACCACCGTAACGAGAGCGGGTTCCGGCCATTCGGCCTCGGGCAGATCGACCATGACGGCTGCGGCGCGGGTAGGAAATGCCCAACGGGCGTGACGACCAAACGTGTCGTGCACAGCGTTGTTCATGACCAATGGGTTCAGCGTCTCGCGGTGCAATGAAGCAATGTGATACGCCTCGAGGTTGACGTCGAAGGCGATTTTCCAGTTGGCCTGCAGGGTCCATGAGTGGCTCGACACAACCTCGTGGGTTGCGTAGCCATAGCCGCCGAGTTGCGGAGCGATGTCGGCATACGCAGCAACCGGGTCGACATCGTCGGACAGCCCAACAACCAGCAAGCCCGCAATGCTCGCAATAGGCAACTGCTGAAGCTTGAGCGTGGCCCGATCGATCTCGTCGAAACCCCATGCCTCTGGTTGACCAACGAGTTCGCCACCGATGTCGAACGACCACGCGTGATACGGACACGTGAGCCGGCGAGCCTCGCCGCAACCAGTGGCCACCTGCGCACCGCGATGCGTGCAGGCATTGAGGAACGCATGTAGTTGTCCATCGCCGTCGCGGGTGATGAGCACCGGCACACCAGCAACGTCTTTGGTCACAAAGGTGTTGGGACCGACGAGTTCGCCTTCCCAACCAACCACGTGCGCGCCGTGACGGAAGAACAACTCGCGCTCACGTTCGAACTGCACTGGGTCGGTGAAAACTGAGGCGGGCTCGGTCATTGCGTGCGCTGCCGTATCGAGCGAGTTCTCGGCCATGCGCTGCACGATGCGGCGGGTGAGATCACGCGGGAATCGGGTAGCTCCCGAGACGTGCGGATCGGCGACAACACTCATATCTGACAGTGTGTCAGAAACTGTCAGAGGTGCCTCTAGACGGAGCGTTACTTATAGCCCTTCATGATGTGTTCGAGCCACCAAGAGGGGGCTGCGGCCATCAATTGGCCGATGTCGACGTAATCCCACCACCGCTCGATGAGCCCGTTGCGTACCTCATGAACACTGCAGAAACGCACGAGGTGGTACTCGCCGGTGTTCCAGAACCATTCTTCGGAATGCTCGGTGATGACCACGTCGCCCTGCGCCAACATGGGGCCGGCGTGCAGCACATAGTTCTCAAGTGGTTCAAGGCCGAGACGAAGTCGCGATGCCACTTCACGAGGGCCAATTGCTCCTGGGTCACCACCCACTAGCGGCACATCGTTGTACACGCCGGTGGGGCTGAACAACGCGCCAACACCATCGAAGTCGCGCTGCCCGAGGCGCTCCCACAGTTGCTCAATGATTGCTTTGTTCGAGGCCTCGTTGCCCGGCTCGCCCGCAGGTGTGAAAGTGCTCATGGTCTCGACCATAACGCTCGGAGCCTCGCGGCCATTTACGTTGCACTGCCAGCGTGACAAGATCTCGCCATGAGTAGAACCAATTGGACCGAAGCGAACATCCCAGACCAGACCGGCAAGACGGTGTTCATTACCGGCGCCAACAGCGGTATCGGATTCGAAGCGGCCCGCGCTCTGGCCGAGCATGGCGCTCGCGTGTTGCTCGGTTGCCGCAACATGTCCAAGGCCAACGCTGCCGTAGAGCGAATCCGCGCCACTGCACCAAACGCCGATCTGGTTGTGGTGCCTCTCGATCTCGCCGACCTCGCCTCGGTTCACGCAGCGGCCAAGACCGTTAACGCCGAACCCCGCCTCGACGTGCTCATCAACAACGCCGGCGTGATGGCGATTCCGAAGAGCACCACTGTTGATGGTTTCGAGATGCAGTTCGGCACCAACCATCTCGCTCACTTTGCACTCACCGGGTTACTGCTCGATCGCCTGAACGCAACCCCCAACGCTCGCGTTGTGTCGGTCAGCAGCCAGGGCCACCGCATGGGCCGCATCAACTTCGACGACCTTGATGCCGAGCGCCGCTATCACCGCTGGTCCCGCTACGGCATGACCAAGGTGAGCAACCTGTTCTTCATCTACGAACTGCAGCGCCGCCTTGAAGCCAGCGGTTCAACCACCATCGCCGTTGCGTGCCATCCGGGCGGCAGCAATACAGAGCTCGCACGCGATGCCGGCAAGTTGATGAAGCTCGCCCAGCCCATCGCAAGCAAAGTGATGCAGTCAGCGTCGATGGGCGCATTGCCCACAATGCGCGCAGCCACCGATCCAACAGTGAAGGGTGGCGAGTATTACGGCCCCGATGGTTTCGGCGAGCAACGCGGCTACCCAGTGAAGGTGCACTCAAACGCGTATAGCAATCGCCGCGATGTCGCAGTGCGACTGTGGCTCGAATCAGAGCAACTCACCGATGTCGACTACCTCGACGAGGTCAACGCCGACCCCGACGCCGAGACCAACTAGGCAGCGTTTGCGGCTTCCGAGATCTGTTCGGGAGTGGCATCGAGGTCTCGCCACCAACCCGACACCAGCAACGCACCGAGCACCAATGCAAACGCACCGGCGTCGAGAGCAAGCGTGAAGCGGAATCCAATGATGTCGCCCAATGTTCCCAACAGCTGCGACCCCAGCGGAATGCCCGCAAGAATGCCCAGCAGATAGAAGCTCATCGCTCGACCGCGGTATTCGTCAGGTACCGTGCCCTGGATCAACGTGTTCAGTGCTACGGCCATCTGCAGATGCGCCACGCCTGCGACGAAATAGGCGAACTGTCCGAGGTGATACGAACCGGTACACGCAATGAGCGTGATTGAGGCGACGAACAGCGAGATCGAGACCATGGCCTGTGTAGAGCGGCGTAGCCGATCGCCCATCCGAACCGTGTAACCAGAGCTCAACAACGCACCCACACCAAGCGCCGTGAGTAGTCCGGCGTTGCCCTCGCTGGGCCGATGAAACAGGTGCTCTGACAACGCCGATGCGATGTACTGCAGCGACTGACCAAACGTGGATGCGGCCAGCGCCAACAACACAGCGAGGCGCAGTGGCCGGCGGTTCCACATATAACGAGCCCCCTGCATGAGGCCCGCCAACACACCCTGTTGACGAGACGCCAGCGCAGACAGGCGCGGCCGAACGATCAACAACGTGACGATGACCAATACGTAGGTCACAGCATTCACCAAGATGGCAGCTCCGATTCCGCCAAAGCGAACCACGATTCCACCAAGCGCTGGGCCAATCGCGCGAGCCAACGTGAACTGCACGCTGTTCAGTCGAACTGCTTGCAGCATCTCGTCGGCGGGCACCAACAGCGGCACGAACGACTGCCAGGCGCTTGTTTGAAAACCGGTGGCAACGCCGTTGACGAAGCCAAGAGCAATGATCCACAGTGGCGTGATGCTGTGACTGGCGTACAACGCAAACATTGAGAACGCCATACACATCTGCACGGTTTGGGTGATGCGCAAGATGGCTTGACGCGACACGCGGTCGGCCAGCACGCCCGCATATGGCGTGAGCAATACCGCAGGCACCAGACTGACTACCGTGGACAACCCAAGCCACGTGCCACGGTGTGTGAGGTTGTACATCAGCGCCTGTACCGCCACCAGCTGCATCCAGCTGCCGCCGTTTGAGATGGAAGCAGCGCTGAAGAACAGCGCGAAATCGCGATGACGAAAGATGCGCAGCGAACTCACGTTGGGTTCGGCTACATCGGTTGAGTCAGTGCTGACCCGATTGCTCACAGGTCGGCGAATGGCATCTGAAAGTTGGGCACCTGAATGCCACCATCGACATCGATGATCTTGCCGGTGACATAGCTGCTCGCTGGTGTGCACAGGTACAGCACTGCAGCAGCGATGTCTTCGGACACACCAAGGCGACGCATTGGGGTCGCTGCCTCAATCGCTGAGCGGATCTCAGGGTTACGCATGATCACTTCGAGCGAATCGGTGTGGATGGCGCCGGGCGCAACACCGTTGACGCGAATCTTCGGCGACAAGTCGGCGGCCATGAGACGCGTGGCGTGATCGAGTGCCGCTTTTACGGTGCCGTATGTGCTGTAGCCGCGGGCAACAAGATGGCCCATGGCCGTGGTGATGTTCACGATGGAACCGCCGCCCGACGCGAGCATGTGTGGCACCGCAGCGCGACACAGCCGCACCGGACCAGTGACGTTGAAGTCGAATGATTCATTGAGACTGCGATCGGATCCCTTCAGGAACGGACCCGGCATTGCTCCGCCAACCACGTTGACCAAGATGTCGAGCGAGCCCATCTCCTCGGCGGCTCGCGCCAGAGCAGCAACGTCGTCGCCTGGCTCTTCGGTGGCTTGCAGCACTAAGGCCTTGCGTCCCAGGGCGCGAACGCCTGCGGCCACTTCCTCGAGTTGCGACAGCGTGCGAGCGCGAATGACCACATCGGCTCCGGCCTCGGCTAGGGCTAGCGCACATGCGGCACCGATGCCGCGCCCGGCCCCGTTGACGAATGCCACACGTCCGTCCACCCGAAACATCTGCATCACGCTCATGACTACTCCCCAAAAATCTGTTGTAGGTACTGATGCGCAGGCGTTAGTGCAGCCAGCGCGAGATTGATTCGATCACGCACACCGGCTCACCAGCGGCCTGCTCGATGGTGATGCGCATCAGCGTCTGCACGCCGCCTTTCACATCGCTCAGCTCTACCAATGCCGCGGCACCGCGCACCCGCATGCCGGCAACAAGCGGCTGTTCGAAACTGACCGGCCCGGTGCCGTAGTTGATGCCCATCGCGAAGCCCTGCACCTCGACGATCTGCGGCAAGAACATGTTCGACAGGCTGATTGCCAAATACGTGGCGTCGGCGTCGCCCGTGGCCTGAGCGAACAAGGCGAGACGATCGGCATCGATGTCGAGCCACTCGCTATAGCCCAGGTGAGAGCCAACACCTGCAAGCAGCCCTGCCTCTCCGACAAGAACGGTGGCGGCCACTAGGCGGTCAATCCGTTGAGGACAACGCCAGCCTCGGCGATGACACGCTCGATGAGCTCGGCGCAGGTGGGCAGGTCAGAGATGACACCCACCACTTGTCCGCTGGCCATCACACCGCTGTCGACATGACCATCGACCAACGCCGCTTTGAGCAACATCGGCGTGTTCGCGGCCATCACCATTTGGGTCCAGCTGAGCTCCATGCTCTTGCGCATCGCGAGCCCCTCGGTGAGCATTGAACGCAAGCTCACTTGGGTCATCTTGCGGAACTTGAGCGCATTGATCGCGGCCCGCGGCAACGCCAGCAGTTTGCCGCGGCCGCTCTCGAGTTCGTTCACAAGATCGGTGTTGAGCACTCGGTGCGGCACGCCATCGACCTGCTTGCTCACCGTGGTGTCGGTGACGGTCTTCGACAGGTAATAGTCCTTCACCGATTGCGGCACGGCTGAGTCGCTAGTGAGCAAAAAGCGCGTGCCCATGGCGATGCCTGATGCCCCATACGCGAGCGCCGCAACCAAGCCGCGTCCATCAAAGAAGCCGCCTGCAGCGATGACAGGAACAGCGCCGGCAACAGCGTCGACTACCTGTGGCAACAAGATGGTGGTGGGCACCGAGCCGGTGTGGCCGCCGCCTTCGCCGCCCTGCACCAGCACCGCATCGACACCCCACTGCAACACCTTTTCGGCGTGACGCTTGGCCCCGATAGACGGGATCACCAGCACGCCGCCATCATGCAGTCGCGAGATCAATGCTTCTTTCGGCGCCTGCGCAAAACTGGCCACGCGCACCTGCTGATCGATGAGCAACTGCACGCGATCGCCAACGTCGGCCGAATCGGCGCGCATGTTCACGCCAAAGGGCTTGGTGGTGCGGCCCTTCACATCGGCAACTGCCGCGGTGAGCTCAGCGAAGTCCATCGTGGCGCTGGCCAAAATGCCAAGGCCGCCAGCATTCGAGGTAGCACTGGTGAGACGAGGCCCTGCCACCCATCCCATGCCGGTCTGAATAATGGGGTACTCGATACCGAGGAGTTCGCACAGATCGGTTTTCAGGCGTGGGTGAGTCACAGCGTCAACCTCACGACACTTCGCGATGGCGCAACCCGCGAGGGTCGAGACGATCGATCGCGGCTTGCTCGAGGTCTGTGGGCTCGCGGGTCTCGCCAACCTGGCCGTCGATCACCAGCTCGAAGCTGGTAGCCGCCTGCACATCGGCAACCGATACGCCAGGGTGAACGCTGACCAGCCGCATCGAATGGTCAGCCGAGTTGAAGTCGAGCACAGCAAGGTTCGTGACCACGCGCGGCAGGCGATGGTTGCGCTGCACCCACTCGGACAGTTCGGCCGCACGGTCGTAGCCGAGGCCGCTGACCATGTCGACTTTGGCCACAAACACGTTCGCAGTGTGCTTGGGGATGAAGAAACTGGTGGAGTGGTTGATGGTGTTGCCAGGGCCGCCGCGCACACCGAGCAGCTGAGCCTTGGGGCGATCCCACGAGCCAATGTTGGCGATGTTGGTGTTGCCAAACCGGTCGATCTGGCTCGCACCCATCATCACGTGACGGCGGCCGCCCCACAGCGTGTCGAACACACTGCGAAACGGAATCCAACCTTCGACGACCTTGTTGGTACCGCCGATGGGCAACTCGTTCCCCACATAAAACGCCTCGCCGTCGCTGACCATGAGGTCGGGCTCGAAGGTGCTGCGCGCTGTGCGAGCGCCAAGCATTGGGATGGTGCCCATACCGCTGGCGAAGATTTCGCCATCGCCACGGAATGCCTCGGCTGCGGCGATGACCACGATGTCAGCAAGAGTGCTCATGACTGTGCCTTCCATTCTGCGACAGCTGCCTGGTATTGCGCTTCGGAGCCTTGCAAGAACCGTTCGCTAAATGCTCGCCAGTCATCGGGGTTTGCAGCTGCAGTGGCATAGGCCTTCTGGAATGCTTCGTCGCGCCCATAGTCGGGCTCGCACGTGGTGAAGTGCGCACCGTTGGGTGCCTCAATGACACCGTCGACCATGCTGCGGTTGATACGCAAGGTGTGAAACGTGCCTTCGTCGAGCAACGACTCGGTGGGCACCACGCGTTCGCAGCTGAGGTAACGATGACCCGGATCGCACGCCGACAAGAACAGATCGTCGAAGTAGATGTCGGGTCCGAGGAACTGAGCATTGCCACTCATGTCGCTTCGGTTGAGATGCACGAACGCCGCATCGAGACGAATCGCTGGCACGGCCAACAACTCTTCGCCATCGGCATACGGCGAGCGAACAGTTCGCAATGACGGGTTGACATCGACCACACCCGAACCAAGGCCCGCTCGGGTGGGCAAGAACGGCAACCGCAACGATCCGGCGTACAGCGCCCATTGCAACATGCCTTCGTCGTACTCGACGGGTTCGGCGATGGTGCCGGCCTGACGCGCTGCGCGCCAGTGCGGCTCAAGCGCAATCGAGTCGAGCGACACAAAGCCGTAAATGATGCGGCGAATCTTGCCCGCTGCTGCCAGCAGACCAACGTCGGGGCCGCCATACGACACGATGGTGAGATCCTTGAGCGGCGAGCGCAGCAAGGCGCGCACGAGGCTCATCGGCTTGCGACGGCTACCCCACCCGCCAATGCCGATGGTCATCCCGTCGGACAACGACGCGATTGCGTCGTCTTCGGTCGTTCGTTTGTCGCGGCTCATTTGTTTGACTTTCCGTGCGCTTTGTCGGTTCCGGCGAAGTCATCGCGGAGTTCGTCGGCCACACCCGACAGATTGAGTTCGAACGTGAAGCCCTGCTCGAAGCGGTAGCTACGTTTCACATCCCACAGGTCGATGCCGTTGAGGCACTCCTTGGCAGCACGCATAACGGCTGGCGACTTGGCGGCGATGGACTCGGCAACTGCCATCGCAGCGTCGCGAAGTTCGGCGCGTGGCACTACCTGCAAGACGCTTCCGAAATGGTGAAGTTCGGCAGCAGTTGCGGTGGCGGCGGTGTAAACCATCGCGCGCATCTTGTGCTGTGGCACCAAACGCGACAGATGCGTTGCGGCACCAAGAGCACCACGATCAACCTCGGGAAGACCAAACGTGGCATCGTCGCTGGCGATGATGATGTCGGCGTTGCCGACGAGGCCGATGCCCCCGCCCACGCAAAACCCATTGACCGCAGCGATAACCGGAACGGCACATTCGTACACGGCAGCGAACGCTGCGTAGCAACCCTTGTTCGCGCCGATGAGCGCATCGAAGCCGGTGGTGTTCTGCATCTCTTTGATGTCGACACCGGCGTTGAAGCCGCGACCTTCGGAGCGCAGCACCACGACCCGGGTGTTGGTGTCTTTGCCAGCGGCCGTGATGCGTTCGGCCAGTTCGAACCAGCCAGCAACAGTGAGCGCGTTTACCGGCGGACAGTCGACAATGATCTCGGCAATACCGTGCTCATGCATCTGTGTGGAAATCCCCATGGGCGCAGACTAGTTGTTATCTGACGGAGCGTCAGATTCGAGTGACTACGCTTGCCGCATGGCTGTCACCATCGATTACTCAGACAAGGTCGTGCTCGTCACCGGGGCCACCAAGGGAGTTGGCCGTGGCATCGCGCAGCGCTTCGCCGATGCCGGAGCAACGGTGGTCGTGTGCGCCCGCAAGCCCGCCGACGATCTGCCCGCCGATTGGCAGTTCTTCGCCGCCGATCTTCGCGATGGCGAGGCAGCGTTTGCACTGATCGATTCGGTGGTTGCAGCCAACGGTCGTCTCGATGTCTTGGTCAACAATGCCGGCGGCTCTCCCCCGGTAGATACCTCTACGGCTTCGCCGCGCATCACCGAACGCCTGGTGCAACTCAACCTGCTTGCCGCCATCTACTGCAGCCAACAGGCCAACCACCACATGCAACAGCAAGCCACCGGCGGCGCCATCATCAACATCTCTAGCGTGTGCGCGGTTCGTCCGTCGCCCACCACGGCCGCGTACGGCGCCGCCAAGGCCGGGCTCAACAACTACACGGCCACGTCCGCGCTCGAGTGGGCACCAAAGGTTCGGGTCAACAGCATCAGCGCCGGGATGATTCGCACCGAGCAAGCCCACCTGTTCTACGGCGACGAAGCGGGCATCGCTGCGGTTGGCGCAACGGTGCCGCTCGGTCGCCTTGCGTTGCCCACCGAGATCGGCGACATCTGCGTCTACCTCGGTTCACCAATGGCGAGCTACGTCACCGGCGCCAACGTGTTGGCCCATGGCGGCGGCGAATCGCCTGCGTTTCTTAGCGCGTAGCCACGGTCAGTTCGCGCCGCACCACAAGCAGCCATGCAGCGGTGATGATCGCAGTAACAAACACAGCCATGGGCATTGCCGAGCTTCCCGACCGATCAAGCATCTGCCCAATCACGAACGGCAACACCAGGCTGCCAATACCAGCACCGCTCACGAACCAACTCGTTGAGCGACCCGACAAAGCGATGTGCTCTTCGGCGTAGGCGATCATCGTGGCGAACTGCGGAGCAATCGCGAATCCGATGAGCACCGTCGTGATCCAGACCCACATGGCATTGCCATCGGCCACGACCATCACTGCGACCAATCCAATAGCGATCGTGCACGAAGCAGCCAGCATTGCGCCCGAGCGCACCCGCGCAGCCAGCACGACAGCGAGCAGTCGACCAAGCGTGAACGACACCCAAAACGCTGTGTTCAACAGCGTTGGCGCGCTGGCACCGGGCAGATGAATACCTTCGGCGTATGTCTTCAGCCAACCGCTGAATCCAAACTCGACGCCCACATACAGAAAGAAGAACACGCTGATGACTGCGAGCACACGAGCCGGGGTCGGCGTTTCAACTGCCGCTGGCCCGTTTCCAATGGCAAACGGCGTGGGCTCCTGATGCAGCAGCACGATGAGCGCGACAACCGCTGTGTAGCCGCACAAGACAACTGCGAAGAGCGAGAGGCCATGACTGAGCACCAGCGACCGATCGACCACGAGCGGACTCGCTAGGGCACCAATACCAAAGAACAGATGCAGCGCGTTCAATAAGCGTGATGATCCCGAGCCACGGGAATACCACACCACAAGCGTGTTGCAACCCACATCGGCGATGCCCACGACAACACCGATCAATGCAAACGGCACAGCGAGGGCCGCCACCGATGTGAACTGCGGGATGAGCGCCACGGCGCCTACAAGTCCGAAGAGTGCAGTGGCCAGAGCGCGATGACCAAGGCCACGGTCGTAGATTCGACCGCTCAGCAGTGAGCCGCTGAGATACCCAATCGCCTGCGCAACGAACAGCACCCCGATCTCACCCTTGCTCACGTGCGCCCGTTCGCGCAGGTACGTGAGCGAAGGGCCGAGCATGCTCAGCGACAGTCCGATCGCGATGAATACCGCGAGATACACCCACCCAGCGGAGGGCCGCTTTGCTGAGATCATGGGCGCAGATTCGGACGGGGCCGTGCGCCGCGCCCACCGCGCTTGTGAGTCGAACGAGCTGAGCCGAGGCGCAGCGAATCGATCAACGCCTGACGAAGGTCGTCGGGCAGCACCACTTCGTCGTAGCTCATCGTGTCGGCCTGCCGCCATGGGCCACCCTGCTCGAGGTCGGCCAGGCGCTGACGGGTTGGATCATCGGCGGCGATCGCATCAGCACCACCACGCGCAGGCATGGCCCCAACGGTGGCATCAGGCAACGCCAACGTGACCGTCTGTCCGTCGTAGGGGTTCTGACCCATCATCGAACTGCCAAAGCCATACGCCTTGCGCAGCGTGACGTGAAGCTTCGGACCCGGATGGCGGTGCTGAGCCACGTACATGCGCGCTGCTGCACGCAACGCACCCGAGCGTTCAGATGCGGCGCCAGGGATCACGCCGGGATTGTCGGCGAGCAACACCAGAGGAAGTCCGTGCGCCGAAGCAAGATCGATGAACCGAGCCGCTTTCGACGCGGCATCGGCGTCGAGTGCGCCACCGCGCACCATGGGTTGGTTCGCAACGACGGCAACAGCAACACCGTTGAGACGAGCGAAGGCGGTTATCAGTGAGGCGCCAAATCGGTCCTGCATCACAAACGTAGAGCCGCCATCGAAAATCGCCTCGAGCACGCCCTCCATGTCATACGGCACGCGCTGATTGGCGGGGATGAGTGTGGTCAACGGCTCGTCGCGAGACGGCGCAACTGCTGCGCCGGCATTGGCTGGCAGAAACGACAACGCTTGGCGCACAAGCGCGAGCGCTTCTTGGTCGCTGTCGGCCCCTAGGTGGGCAACGCCCGAGGCGAGATGCACGGCGCTGCCGCCGAGCGACTCTTTGTCGATTTGCTCACCGGTGGCTGCAGCTACCAATGGAGGACCAGCAACAAACAACTGTCCCTGCCCATGCACCATGATCACCAGATCGCATAGCGGCGCGGTGAGCGCCCCATGACCTGCCGATGCTCCGTGCACCACAGCGATCGTCGGTGCCACACCAATGAGATCGGCGAGCAACGAGAGGTCGGTTGGCGCGGGCCGCAATCGCTCGGGGGTTGAGCTCACCCGATGCCCAGCGCCGTCGAGCAGCATCACCAAGGGCACGCGTTCTTGAGCCGCCAATACGGCGAGCCGCGCCCGCTTCGACATGCCAGCCGAACCAATCGACCCGCCCTGCACCGTGGCATCCTCGGCGCCCACCAGCACCGGGCGCGAGTGGATCAGACCGTGCCCCGCCACAAATGCATCACGAGGTGCGTCTACGCCAGCGCCGGCAAAGGTGCCGATCTCACGAAACGTGCCGGGGTCCAACAGCGTGAGCACGCGCTCGATCGCGGTGAGCGCTCCCTTTGCATGATGACGCTCGATCCGCTCGGGACCACCCGATGCATGAGCGGCCAAACGGCGTGCATCGAACCGCGAGAGCGCTGCATCCCAACCGTTCTCGCCGGCTTCGCGTTGATCACTCACAACTGCTCCCCAAGTACGCCGACCCTCAGCCAGAACTCGCTCGCCGATCGTACCGCTCGAGCATCAACGGTTACGGGCTAGCGTCGTCAGTACATGCGCGCCGTAGTTGTCCTGACTCATCCTCGAGAGCAGAGCTTTACCCGTGCCGCTTGCGATGCAGCGGTGCGCGGGCTCGAGCGCGCGGGCCACGAGGTCACATTCTTCGATCTCTATGCGATGGGTTTTCAGCCGGCGATGACCAACGCCGAGATCGTTGCGTACCACAGCGATGAGCCCATACTTGACCCACTCGTGGCCCAGTCAGCCGCTGCACTTCGCGCCGCTCAGATATTGGTCTTTGTCTACCCAACGTGGTGGAGCGGTTTGCCAGCGATGCTCAAAGGTTGGCTCGAAAAGACGATGGTGCCTGGCGTCGGTTTTGTGTTCAACAAGAATCATCGCGTGCGCCCCGGACTCACCCACGTGCGCCGCATAGTGGGCATCAGCACCTACGGGTCGCCGCGCGCATACGTGAAAGCAGTCAACGACAACGGCCGGCGAACTCTGATGCGTGCGTTACGACTGCAAACCGGGCTTCGCCTACGAAGCACGTGGCTGCCGTTCTATGCAATCGACACATCAACCGCCGAGCAGCGCGCAGACTTTCTCGCCAGGGTCGAATCACGGATGGCGTCGCTGTGAAAACACTCGTGATCTTCTGTCACCCATCTCCCAACTCGTTCGCAGCCGCCGTGCTCGACACCTCGGTCGCGGCTCTGCACGCCGCCGGCCACGACGTTCGTGTCACCGACCTCTACGCCGAAGGCTTTAACCCCGCGTTCTCGGCCCACGACCACGAGCATCATCTCGACGATCCATCAACCAAACCCGACATCGCCAGCCACGCCGCAAACCTGCGCTGGTGCGAGTCGCTGGTGCTCGTCTACCCCACATGGTGGGCAGGTCAGCCAGCCATGCTCAAGGGCTGGATCGACCGCGTCTGGGTCAATGGCGTGGCGTGGCAACTGCCCGCCGACGGCAATCGGCTGCGGCCACTGCTGCACAACATCCGCCGCCTGCACGTGGTCACCACGCACGGTTCATCGAAATGGATTAACGCCCTCGAAGGCGAAGGCGGCAAGCGAACTGCACTGCGCAGTCTGCGAGTGCTGTGCTCGCCTCGTTGTCGCACACGCTGGATAGCGCTCTACAACATTGATCGCTCCACCCTCGAGCAGCGCAACGAGTTCTTGCGTCGGGTTACTGCACAGCTTTCGAAATAGCGCACGCAACCTGGGCTGCTACGGCTGCATTGTTCTCGGCCAACGCAAGGTTCGCCGGAATGCTTCGTCCGGCAGTTGCCTCGGCGATGCGACCCAACACAAACGGGGTAATGGCAGCACCCGTGACGCGCGCTTTGTCGCAATCGGTGAGTGCTTCGGCAAGCACCGCGTCGAGCATGTCGGTATCGAGTTCCTCGTTGTGCGGGATGGGAACCGTGAGCAACATGCCACTGTTCACGCGACTACGCGCAGCGAAGATGGCTGCCACTTCGTTGCCCGACTCCACGCGATGAGCCAACTTCAACCCAGAGCTACGCGTGTAGAACGCGGGGAACCAATCGTGCTGCCACCCAAGCACCGGCACGCCAACGGTCTCGAGATACTCAAGGGTGCGCGGTAGATCAAGAAACGCCTTGGCCCCGGCACACACCGTGATCACCGGCTGGTGCGCCAGCGCATCGAGGTCGGCAGAGATATCGCCGGTGATCTCGGCGCCGCGATGCACTCCCCCGATGCCACCGGTAGCAAAGACATGCACGCCTGCCGCCGCCGCTAACGCAACCGAAGCAGACACGGTTGTGGCTCCGAACTCCCACGCTTGGCCAATGGCTACTGCGAGATCTCGTTCGGCAACTTTGCGCCCCGCACCCAACACCCGATGATGCTCGGTCTCGTCGAGACCTACCCGTGCGATGCCATCGAGCACTGCGGTTACCGCTGGCACGGCTCCACCAGCCCGAACGGCCGCGAGACAACGCTGCAGCGCGTCGGCATTAAACGGCGACGGCAATCCGAGATTCGAAAAGATGGTCGACTCCAGCGCTACCACGGGCAAGCCATCGGCTACGGCGGCAGCAACTTCGAGCGACAGAACAGGTTTGAGCACGCCGCAAGTGTGCCACTTGCGGACTGCCATGCGCTAAGACTTCAATGCCGCACCACGCGCACCACGCGCACCACGCGCACCACGCGCACCGCGCACGAGCAAACGAGCCCACGAGGAACACATCATGACCCACGACGAAATCAACGACCTAGCCGACCGATTCGTGAACGCTGTCGCAACGTGCGATGTCGCCACTGTCGAAGCCATCTATGCCGACGACGCCACCATCTGGCACAACTTCGACAAGGTCAATCAAACCCGTGCCGACAACATCAAAACCTTGCTGAGTTTGCACCGCTCACTCACCAACATGCGCTACGAAGAAGTGCGCCGCACCATTGTCGACGACGGCTTCTACCAACAACATGTGCTGCGCGGCACCGCCAAGAATGGCGAACTCGATCTGCCTGCAGCACTTCGTGTCTTCGTGGCAAACGGGCGAATCACGCGTCTCGAGGAATACCTCGACACGGCCCAAGTGGCCGCCGCAATGCGCTAACGCGTTGTTGCTTACACGCGGTCGAAGCGAGTAACCGCCTCGATGTGCGACGTGTTTGGAAACACATCGAACACCTCGGTACCGCGGTGGGCATAGCCCGCGTCGCGCAGCAATCGCGTATCTCGGGCCAATGACCCGGCATCGCAACTGACCAATACGAAACGATCGGCACCCGTGTCGGCAAGCACTGCCACTGCAACTTTGTCGAGGCCGCTACGCGCCGGATCAGCGATCACTACTTGGGCATCGACCGGCTCCCAATCTTCGAGTCGACGCTCAACGACCTCGGCGCGACCATCGGCTCGCTGCACGGCCAGATTGTGGCGAGCATCGGCACAGGCACTGGGCGATGCCTCAACCAACACCACTCGGCCAGCAGCGCCAGCCACCGTGGCGGCGAAGAGTCCGACTCCGCCGTAGGCATCGATGACGGTGGCCTTGCGCAGATCGATATCGGCACACGCCCGAGCGACGGACTGAACCAACAGTTCGGCAGCCGCTGGCGACGACTGGAAGAACGAGCCAGCAGACACCTGAAAGCGATGCCCCGCAACAACCTCGTGCACCATGGCGTGCACGCCGTGGGTGATGCCCATGCCAAGCCCAAAGATCTCGCCGCCCGTGTCGCCCCACGCAGCAGGTTCGTCGTTACCGAGGCCAACCCGCAGCGTGATCTCGTCGGTTCGGGTAGCCGTAACAACCGCCAACATCTCATTGATCAACGGATGCGCCACCGGACACGCCTGAGTGAGCACAAGATCGTGCGAGCGCCGCGACCGGAACCCAACGCGCCCCGATGGATCGACCGCAAGACGCACGGTGGTGCGATACCCCCACGGCTCAATCGATGCACCAATGGTGACAACGGGCTGATCGATTTTGGCGGTACGAGCCAAGGCTTCGCGCACCATGTCGGCTTTGAACGCAAGCTGAGCCTGCGGCTCGATGTGCTGCCAATCGCAGCCACCGCATCCGCGTTGCCACGCCTCGCACGACGGCTCAACACGGCTTGGCGACGCGGCAATCACCTCGATGACATCGGCTGTTGCGAAGTCTTTCTTGGTCGTGCGATATCGCACACGAACCGTTTCTTCAGGAAGGGCTCCAGCCACAAACACCACGCGCCCGTTGGCGTCTCGCGCAAGTGCATCGCCTCCGACCACCATGTGCGACGTATGGAGCTCACCTGATTCCATGGCTCGATCGTAGGCCGTTTCGACATGCAATACGTCCGGTTGGGTAGCGTTGAGGCCGCTTCGTCGCATCGGTTCGGAGCGAGTGTCGTCAACGCCGTTTACGTCATCTCCCAAATCCACCCGTCGATAGACCGGATCCTCCTCCGTGTCCGAGCAGCGACACCTAGAGCTCCTATATGCCCAGACGAGGAACTCGTCGCCGAACTCAACAACGACTTCGCCAGCATCAGACACAGCGAGATCGACGACCAGTTCGAAGCGCCCACATGCTCCGCCGCCTCAGCAGCATGGTGCAACGCAACCCGAAGTGACGGGCGGGGTGAAGCCCACAGTTACGCGACAGGGAAGAGGGCCTCAAGGGTCAGCGTCGGCGATAGCACGTATCGCTCCTCAGCGGGGCGGGAACCTTCGCGAAGTCAGAGCGTTACAAAACGAATCCTGGGCTTCCGCCGATTTGACCGAGCTGGCCCCCAGTGGCATCGCTTATCTGAGCGGCCAGGTTGCGAACCCGAGCGATATTTCCGGAAAGTATCAGTGGCACGTAGACGGCCCCGTCATCTGTCACAAGCCGCAAGAGGTATGAACCGTTGAAAGGCCGGAACTCGATCAAGGTAACCGAGCCCGCTCTCAGAAACCGATTTCTAAAGACGCCATGCATCCTTACGCCCGCAGGGTGGACGACGATGCGCGCTGCGGCGACGCGCAAACCAATCAACAGCAACCCTGCACCAAACAGGCCAAACACTACGCGACCCTCGACTGAACCAACGCTAATCAAAATCGTTGACAAAATGAGAAAGATCCCTGCGCCAATCGGGATGATCGCGACGAGCGCACGCTGTACCTTCAACGGCGACAGGATTCGGCGTCCTCTCATGGTCGGGCGCACGCTGGCACCGACGAGCAAGCGCCTTGGGTAGGTAGGACAAACAACGCGTTGAACCCACGCTCAACCCACGGCGACAGTTTCGACAGTGGAAGTAGATCATTCATAATGCCGTTTGCTCCTGCAAAAGCTGACCCTGCAAGGGTCGTCACAGCCGCAGTACCGAAGTTGACCGCCGTATCTCGCCAGAATGTTCCTCGAGCGCCTCCGTTGCGTTGCCAGCTTGAGTAGGACTTGAGGCCCGCCAACGAAATCCCCGCCACTGCGCATGCGCCGACGCCGAATCCGCCTGTCCCAGCAATGCAAATCGCTGCCACTGCCCAACCCGCGATTTGCCACCTGTTCT
>JBAXHD010000026.1:0-36558 GCA_037139095.1 Actinomycetota bacterium | reverse complement strand
GCGCCGACGACGGCGGCCTGCGCGCCTTTCACAACATGTGTCCGCACCGCGCCGGACCCATTGTGTGGGAAGGCAACGGACACCAAGCCAACTTGGTGTGCCGCTATCACGGTTGGGCCTTCGACAAAGAAGGGTTGCTGCTCAATGCGCGCGACTTCGGCGCCGAAGCACCTGCAGGAACGTGCCTCAGCAAGATCCGCGCCCAGAGCTGGCGCGGCATGATCTTCGTGTGCCTCGACCCAAGCACCCCCGATCTCATTGAGTGGCTCGGCGGATTCGTCGATCGCTGCAAGGAATACCCCACCGAGGGCTACCGCTTCCATAGCCGCACGGTTCGCCACACTTCGATGAACTGGAAGGTCTACAACGACAACTTCGTTGAGGGCTACCACCTTCCGCTGGTTCATCCGGCCATGTGCAAAGAGGTCGATGCACTCGACTATGTCATCAGCGGCGAAGGCGACCCGCGCTGGAACATTCACGTTGCACCGCGGCGCGTTGGCCAAACCTGGAGTGGCGTGTGGGGCTATTTCTTCCCCTGCTTCTCGTTCGATATTTTCCCGGGCGGCATGGCGGTTGAACGCTGGCTGCCAGTGGGCAACGACAAGATGGATCTCATCTTCGAGTACTTTTTCGACGACAACTCAGACGACGCCGACACGATCGTGAAAGACAGCGAAGAAGTCGCCGACGAAGATGTTCGCATCTGCGAGATGGTGCAAAAGAACCTCGTGGCCGGTTTGTATCAGTCCGGATCGCTCAGCCCTCGTCACGAGCACGCGGTCGCCGAGTTTCATCAACTCGTTCGCGAAGCTGTCGATCCACACCTCGTCTGAGGTCTTAGCGATGCGTTGTTGCGTCGCTGACAGTGGCTCGTAAACGAACGGTGAACACTGAGTCGCCCGACAGCACTGCGCTGCGCGAGAACAGGCGACCCGCTTCCCAGTTCGACAGACCAAGCTCTGGACGATTCAGCGCGAACTGACCATCGACCCACCGCGTAAAGCCATCGCCAATGAAGGGCGCATCGCAGCGATCGTAAAAGCTGTCGTGCTCGACGGGGTCGCTACTGATGAGCGACGCGGTCAGCTGTGGGCTGTAGCGGTTGAACAGATCGACTGCCTGATCGATAGAGGCAACCACAACAAGCGACACCTCGGGCGAGTTCTCCCACTCCCACTCGGTAGCGAGTGTGGCCTCGCTGATGATGTCAGCAAATGGTTCATCGACACCGCCCTCGGCCCGGTCGACGCGAACCATCTCGGCGAAGAGCGGTGCCGCAACGTGACCTGCCGACCTATCGACGACATGCACGCGAGCGGTGGTGCCACGAGCTGCGCCGGCAGCGCGAACAGTGTCGATAAACAGTGGCACCAGATCGGCCGCACGGTCGGCCACGATGCAACACACGTTGAGGGTGTTACACACCTTGCGATCGAGGGAATAGAACACCGAGTCGCGAAATCGCTGGGCCTCGGCTGAGCTTGCGACCATCATCCAGGCCCCGCCGGTGCCATGCAGGCTCACGGGAACCCCGGCCTGACGAGCAACGGCACCGAGCTGGGCAACGGCCTCACCCGACCCGCGGGCGATAGCCAGCGAGAGTCGATGATCGTTGAACAGCGCCCAGCCGGCAGCACGCGCTGGTGACGCAACCAGCGAAACGCAACCGTCGGGCAGGCCAGCTTTGGCGAGCGCTGGCGCCAACGCATAACGCATGATCGCTTCGGCCGTGCCGAGCGCATCGCTGCCGATGCGCAGCACTGCTGTGTTGCCGGTGCGAAGCACACCTGTTGCATCTGCAAATACATTTGGACGGCCCTCGAACACAAAGCCCACAACGCCCAGCGGAGCACGCTCGGCCGTAACACTCCAACCGGCGTGGCGCACGTGTTCGACCACCTGTTGCCTCGGCGTTTCAGTATCTCGCCACACCCGAAGGCCGTCGATCATGTCGGAGCGCATGCGCTGCGACAACTGCAACCGGGTGGTAGACCTACCGCGAGCAGCGGCCGATTGAACATCGAGATCGTTGGCCGCGGCCACGAGAGCGAAGACGTCGTCGTCTTCGAGCGCAGCAGCGAACAAATCGAAGAAGGCAGAAACCTGTCCGTCAGAGACGGCGGCGAGCAACGCGAACGCCTCGACGGCGCGAGCGACGGCCGACCGCACCAAAGCGAACTCAGCAGCAGGAATGTGTAACAGCGACCCTGAGTCCTGAACGACCACGAGTCGGTCGCCGGGCCGAAACGCATCGGCAAGTGATTGGCTCACTGTGGCCAGACGGTCGCCGCCGAACGGCACGACCTGACCAGCGACGAGACCCACGAGCGGCTGAATGTTGTCCATTGGGTCACATCGTAGGTGTTCGGTTCCTCGCGAAGACTGACTGCATGGCACCAAACTGGCCAATGCAGCGAATAGCTTTGGTCGGGTGATTCAGCCCCAGTTGTATTTTCGCCAACTCTTGTCCGGTCGCGATTTCGCAACGGACAATCCCGTTGCCCGCCAGATGCTCAACTTCGTCTATGCCATCGGCGACCGTGTCACCGGCGAGACATTGTTGGTCGATCCCGCATATGCGGTGAACGACATTGTCGACATCGTCGAGGCCGATGGCATGAAGGTCACCGGCGTATTGGCAACCCACTATCACCCCGACCATGTGGGTGGCGGCATGATGGGCTATGCCATCGAGGGCGTCACCGAACTGCTTACTCGTTGCCACTGCCCCATTCACGTGCAGGCCGACGAGGCACCGTGGGTCACTCGCACCACCGGCGTGGGGCTCAACGATCTCAAGCAACACGATGCTGGCGATGTCGTCATCGTCGGCGGCATCGAGATTGCTCTGCTGCACACACCCGGCCACACTCCAGGCAGCCAGTGCTTCTTGGTTGAAGGCAAGCTCGTCTCAGGCGACACGCTGTTCCTCGAGGGGTGCGGGCGCACCGATCTTCCCGGAAGCGATCCCGAGCTGATGTACTCAAGCTTGCAGATGCTCTCTGCCCTGCCCGACGACACGGTGGTCTACCCGGGCCATATGTACTCGGCATCAGCCGATGCGTCGATGATCGATCTCCGCGAAGACAACTACATCTTCAAGCCCAAGACCCGCGACGCGTGGATGCAGTACTTCGGCGGCAAGAACTAGCCCTATCGCTTGCACAGTCCTCGGACCCGTCGCACCCATGCAACATGTTTGGGCAGATCGGGCGGACCGGGGTCAGGTTGGGCGGAGCTTGGTGCGGATGTTCAGTTGGCCAGCGAGACCGGCATGGCGATGACGCTCGATTGATGCCCGATCGGGCGACGACATCTGCTCCATAAACGCAGCCTGCGATGCGTACTCAACGAGGGCAACCATGTCCCAGAGTTCGCCAACTTCGCCCAACAGCAGACCGGTGACATCGCCGCTATAAATGATGCGACCGCCGCGCCCTTCGACTACCTGTGAAACCGCCTCGCCGTACAAGGCGTAGGCCTCTCGGCCGGAGATATCGATGGATGGATCATCGGCGTACTCGGCCCGCTCTTTGAACTTGATCAGGTTGACCATCACGAACGGGCCATCGTCAGGCGAACCAAAGAACTCCTGAAGCTGCTCGTGTGCGGGATAGACGGCGTTCGTGACTTCCATCATGACCTCCAAGGCGTTGAAGCGATCACCTTAGAAGACCTGAGCCAACGTGACAGTTATCAGTGGAGGCCGAGTGCCAAACCAACAAGTGCGGCGTGATACGTGACCATCACTGCGATGGGGAGCCACTTCTTGTGAGCGACGAACTCGCGCCAGCCAAGCAACGTGTCGCTGATTACAAATGCCGCTGCACCAACAATGGCCCACCAGCTGCCGGTCATCGCTGCCACCACAGCCATGCTCGAGATGATCAGCAGATACGCCATCACGGGAACCTTGAGTTCGGGCTTATTGGTTGCTGCGCCGTTGAGGATCTTGCGTCCGATCAGCGCGCCGTGAAGCACCAACAGCAATGCGGCAATGAGCCCCCACAGCGGCCGATGCAGATGCATCGTGACGAACATCGCGACGAACACAAGGTGCCCGATCAAGAACGAAGCGAGGCCCACGATGAACTTGTCGACCACCTCGAGCAACGCGATGTCACCGATAAGGCAAAACAACAGACCAATCACGGCCAGAACAGTGGCGGCCTTCGGGCCATCGGCGGCGATTGCAACCCAGATCACCAACGTGGTGGTGACGGGTTTGGACATCGTCTCAAGTGTGCGGTTGGGCCACACGCGCGTGGACCAGTTGGTGACGGCGGCAATCGCCGTGCAGATCAAGGACAACGTAAGCATGCGCAAGTTTCACATGCTCAGGCACGGCCGACGATGACCCCTGCTCGGCGTTGAGCGGCTAGGTGAACGCTTTCGCGATCGCTGCTACTGCGGCAACGATGAGCAGCGCAAAGACCAGCAGCCGGAATCGCTCGGCGGAGAATCTGTAACGCAACGGGAAACCAGCGAGTAAGCCCAGCGCCAATGCAGGCAACGCAATGGCCGACACAACGAGTTCGTCGGCGTGCACCTTTCCGCCAGCGACAAACAATGCCAGTCCAACAATGCCGCTGACAGCAAACACCAACGACAACGTTGCCCGAAACGGTTCGGGTTCTAGCTTGCGCGCCTGCAACCCAAACACCAGCGGCGGGCCGTTGGTAGAGATCGAGGTGTTCAGCACACCGCTGAGAAAGCCCGTGCCGAAATCGAACGATGGCCCAACGTTGGTCAGATCGAGCCCGCGAGCAAGAACGGCTACAGCGATCAACACCGCCACACCAAGAATGAGCCGAAGCACCGTGTCGCTCACCACACTGAACACCGCGAAACCAAACGGCATCCCGACCACTGCTCCGACACACAATCGTTTCACCAGCGACAGATTTGCGCTGCGCCGGTAGCGGTAACTCTGAATCACGTTGGTTGTGAGCCCGAGCAGCGATGCCACAATCACGGTGGGGTGTAGCGGAATCGCCAGGCTGATCAACGGCACCGACATCAATCCGAAACCGAAGCCAGCAACGGCGCTCACGATTGCCGAGAAGAACACCGCCACAAACACCACTGCGTATTGCGCTGCGGTGTACGAAAGCGCGATCAACGCGCGGCCCAACGAAAGGAACGCGTACGCCTTCGACAGCACGCGACCGACTGCGCTTCGCACAGGCGACCATCACTACGGGGTTGCTTGATGACGCGCGTGTCGATGGCGTCGTGAGTCACGGCCCCTTACCCTACGAGGCTGATCGCGGCATCACGAAATACCATCGTCGAGAGTCCGAACCAGCAGCCACCCCAAATCATGATGGCGAGAGTCGATCCGGTAATCTGCTCGCCGAGGAGGCACCGTGACCACCACTGACGCCATCATCGTTCAACCAACCGACGAGCAGATCGCGACAGTCAAAAAGTCGCGCCGCATGTTGCCGAACACCACGGTGATGAATGGCCCATGCGCCTACTTGGCCGACGAACGGCGCCGCTTGGCAGAACTGAAGTACGAACACTTCGAGGTCACCCAACTCAGCCCAACCATCGGTGGCGAGATCCAAGGACTCGATCTCACGGGGCCGCTCGGCGATGAAGTCATCGCCGAGATTCGCAAAGCGTTGCACGACTACAAGGTGATCTTCTGGCGCAATCAGCCCCTCACCACCGATCAACACGTGGCCTTCGCCTCTCGCTTTGGCAGCCTCGAGACCCACCCCTTTCTGCCGCCCAATACCAATCAGCCCGAGTTGGTTCGCTTCGCCAAGAACGTGAACACATCGGGCTACGAAAACGGCTGGCATCACGATGTCACGTGGCGCGCAGAACCCTCTATGGGCGCCGTGCTCCATGCCATCACGGTGCCAGCGGTGGGTGGCGACACCTTGTTCGCCGATATGTATGCGGCCTATGACGGACTCCCCGACGATGTGCGCGAGCGCGTCGACACGATGACCGCCGAGCACGATTTCATGAGCGCCTTCGGGCGTCTGCTCCCCAAGGGCGAGCGCGACGAAATGCGCAAGCGTTACCCATTGGTGACGCACCCTGTGGCACCACGCCACGAAGCCACCGGTCGCCGTTATCTCTATGTGAATCGCTACTTCACGAGCCGCATCCTTGGCGTCTCCGACTCCGAGAGCATCGAACTCATCGAGATGCTCTCGCGCCAGGCCGACTATCCCGAATATCAGTGTCGATACAAATGGCAAGACCACTCGGTGGCCTTCTGGGACAACCGAGCCGTGCAGCACTACGCAGCAAGCGATTACTGGCCCGAGAAGCGAGTAATGGAACGCGCCTCGGTGATTGGCAGCCGACCCACCGTGTAACGCGGCGGCTGTAGCGTCGCGTGTATGCCAGGCGAATCAGTGCAACTCACCGTCGCCGGTCGAGTGTTGTCGATCACCAATCCCGACAAGGTGTTCTTCGCCGACCGCAGCAACACAAAGCTCGACCTGATCAACTTCTATATCGCCATTGAAGAACCCTTGATGCGAGCGATGTCCGATCGTCCCGTGATGCTGCAACGCTTTCCGAATGGCACAGCGGGAACATCGTTCTTTCAAAAGAGAATCCCCGACTCAGCCCCCAAGTGGTTGCAGACCACTCAGGTCAGCACGCCCGCTGGCACGCTGTCGAACGCCTTGGTCATCGCCGACCTTGCTCATCTCATCTGGGCGGTAAACCTCGGATGCCTGGGCTTTCACTCGTGGCCAATCCGCGCTCATCAACCCAACGTCACCGATGAACTGCGCATCGATCTCGACCCCGGGCCAGGTACCAACTTCGCAATGGTTCAAGAGACGGCCTATGAGACGCATCGCTTGTTCAACGAACTTGGCATCACGAGTTTCATTAAGACCAGCGGGAGTCGCGGTCTTCACGTATACGTGCGCCTGCTCCCCCATTGGAACTCGTTCGATGTGCGCTCTGCTGCCGTAGCTGTTGCACGCGAACTCGAACGTCGTCGACCCGATCTCATTACTGCGGCATGGTGGAAAGAAGAACGCGGGCCGCGCATCTTCGTTGACTTCAACCAGAACGCACCACACAAGACTGTGTTCGCTCCGTGGTCGGTGCGAGCCCGACCGCAGGCACCTGTTTCGTGTCCGTTCGATTGGGACGAATTGGGGCGCATCCGACCCGACGAGCTCACCATCGCCACCGTGCCGGCCCGCCTCGCAGCGCTTGGCGATCCATGGCTACCGATGGACAACCATCCGAACACGTTGCAACCCTTGCTGCAGATGGCCGCCAGCGATGCCGCGGCTGGCCTTGGTGATGCGCCGTGGCCGCCGCAATATCCGAAGATGGAAGGCGAGCCAACTCGAGTGGCACCAAGTAGGGCGAAGAAGACTGCCCCGCTGCCGGGCAACGACGGCGGTTAACGAGGTAGCGTTGCGCCGTGAAATCGGCGGCTACGTGAAGACAGCGCTCTTGCTTTGCCTCATCGCCGCCTTTGGCTACGGAGCGGGTGCCGTCATGCAAGCGCTTGGCGCGCGTCGCGCCGACGCAGTGGGCCAGCATGGCCTCACCGCCATCGTGAAGCAGCCGGTCTTCCTGCTCGGCATCCTCGTCGATCTGGCAAGCTGGGTCACCTCTCGTTTCGCGTTGCACACGCTGCCGCTGTTCGCCGTGCAGACCATCCTGGCCGGCAGCCTCGCTGTCACGGTGCTGCTTGCCCGCCTCGTGCTCAACACCGACCTTCGTGGCCCCGATCGATTAGCCATCATCGCAACCTTGGTGGGTCTCACCCTGGTGGGCATTTCGGCAGGCGAAGAGCCAACTCGAGAGATCACCCACTGGCTCAAAATCTGCATTCTGCTCGGAATTCCGGTGCTGATTGCGCTCGGTGTCGCAGCACTTGAGCTAAAGAAATCGATTGTGCTGTCCGTGTTGTCGGGCGCCGCATTCACTGGCAGTGCGCTCGCCGCTCGGTCGGTTCACTTCAAGGACGAAAGCATCTCAGGCCTTCTCTCAGAGCCGTTGCTGTGGGCCGTATTGGTCTATGCCGCGCTTGCCCTTGCGCTGCACGCAACCGCGCTGATGCGCGGCAGCGTGGGTGCAGTGACTGCAGCGATGTGGTCTACCGAGGTGCTCGTGGCCTCAATTATCGGTGCCGTTGCCTTAGGTGACCACGTGCGTCACGGCTGGGCTCTTCCGGCCATCGCGGGCATTGCGATCACGTTGGCAGCAACCCTCGAACTCGCCCGCTCGCCAGCCCAAAATCTAGATCCGCTCGCAAACAGCGCGCACAATCACCCTGCCGCACAGGGACGCAAGTAGCCGTTTGCTAGTGGGCCGCTGGAGCGCCTTGGGGCGCTGCGGCCACGGTGTCGGTTACATAACGTGGACGGAACAGGCCGATGAACACCAGCCCACCAGTGAAGATGGTGAGGCAGGCAACAACCAGCGGCGTGTTCGATGTGATACTGCCGGCAATGTAGCCAACCAAGATCGACGCTGGCACCGACGCAAGGCTCTGCACGCTGCTGTAAATACCCATCGCTTCGCCTTGGCGACCGGGCTCGGCAGATCTGCTGACAAGGCTGGTGATGTTGGCCATTGTCAGACCGTTGAACACGGTGAAGATCGGCACGGTGAGATACAGCGGTGTCTTTGTGGTGGCCAAGAAGTAGATGGCCAACACGGCGGCGTTGCCGAAAAGCGAGAAGCGAAGCACCTTGTAGTCGACCAACTTCTTGGCAACCAAACCCACAACCACGCCCTGCGACAGGGCGATGAAGATGCCGACCAACGCGAAGTAGTCGCCGGTTTGGCCGGGCGAGAAGTTGAACTTGTTGCGCAAGTACACGCCGAAGAACGTGGTGAAGAACGTGAAGCCGCCGTTGAAGAAGAACGCCGTGGCGAGCGGGATGCGCAGCCGCGGCGATGTGAATCCGGCAACCACGTTCGAGATCGACTTGCCGAATTGAATGCGTCCCGAGTGAATCTTTTCTTTCAGCGTTTCGGGCAACAGCGTGATGATGAGCAAGCAGTTCAGCATGGCCAAAATCGCGGCGAACCAAAATGGGGTTGACGCACCGAACCAGCTTGGCGTATGAAACAAACCGTAGAAGCTTGTGTTCGGCGAGCTGAGGCGTCCACCGAGATACGGCCCGATGACAAAGCCCATGCCGAACGCAGCACCGAGCAATCCAAAGTTCTTGGCACGGTTTTCGTTGGTACTGATATCGCCAATGGCTGCTTGCGCAACGGCAAGGTTGCCACCGGTGATGCCGTCGAGGGCACGCGCAGCAAACATCAACGGGATGTTCTTGGTGACGATGCCAATCGCAAAGAGCACATAGCCAACCGACGTACCGAAGATCGACATCGCAAGAACTGGTCGACGGCCCAAACGATCGGAGAGCTGACCAAGCACCGGCGCCGCCAAGAAGATGCACAGCGGGTAGATGGCCTGCAGCCAGCCGAGCATGATGAGGCCTTGGCTAAAGGTCCACGTGTGCGGCGTGACTCTGAACGGAGAATCGGAGATGAGCAGCGGGAAGACCGGAATCAAAATTCCGAATCCGAGAAGGTCGATGAACACCGTGATGAAAACGGCCAGTAGTGGGCTGCGGCGGGAGGCTGCCTTGGCACTCAATGAAATCCCCATTCAACGTTCGGCCACACACCCTGTGCGAACCCAAATCATGTGCCCAAACCACGGCACGCAACTCCCCCACACTAGAGGGCTTTGACTCCAAGCGGTGGTGTACGACAAGCTTGTGGCATGACAGATGACAACAGCCACGATTCCGAGTCGCAGCGCGTCGAGAAGGCGCTCACTGCGCTGCTCGCCAACCACGACCCCAAGCACGTTCCTCATGCCGAATTCCGTGGGTTGCAATTCGATGCTGGCCTCGCGTGGGTGCACTTCCCCGTTGGCTTCGGCGGACTCGGCGTTCGTCCCGACTTGCAGCGCGTGGTCGAGCAGCGACTTCGTGCCGCAGGCGCCAAGGGCGCCGATCCGGCGTCGTTCTTCCTCGCCCTTGCGGGCCCAACCATCGTCACCCACGGCACCGACGAACAGCGCGCTCGCTTCTTGCGTCCGATGTTCACCGGCGAAGAGCGTTGGTGTCAGCTGTTCAGCGAGCCAGGCGCCGGCAGCGACTTTGCTGGCCTCGCCGCCAAGGCTGTTCGCGACGGCGACGAGTGGGTTGTCAACGGCCAAAAGGTGTGGAACACCATTGCCCATCTGGCCGACTGGGGAATGCTCGTCACCCGCTCGAACCCCGACATGCCCAAGCACAAGGGCATGACCTACTTTGCCGTCGAGATGCGCTCCCCCGGCCTCGAGGTTCGTCCGCTGCGCCAGATCACCGGCGAGGCCGAGTTCAACGAGGTCTACCTCACCGACGTTCGGATCCCCGACGACAATCGCATCGGCGCCGAGGGCGAAGGCTGGCGCGTGTCGCTGACCACATTGATGAACGAGCGCAGCACCATCGGTGGCGGCGGCGGGTCACCAAAGCGCGGGTCGGGCGGCATTGGCGAAGCGGTCAAGATCTGGCAATCGCTGCCCGCCGACAAGCGCATGGCCGCCCAAAAAGATCAACTGATGAAGATGTGGGTGCGCGCCGAATGTTTGCGCCTCACCAACATGCGCGGCAGCGAAAACCGCAAGGCCGGCAACCCTGGCCCCGAGGGCTCGGTCTCGAAGCTTGCAATGGCCGAGTTCAACAAGTCGCTGTTCGAGTTGTGCATCGATCTGCTCGGAGCCGACGCAATGGTGGGTTACGACTACACCTTCCGTCGACCCGACTCGCTGTCAACCGAGGGCCTTGAGAACGGCGTTCGTCACGCGTTCATGCGTGTTCGCGCCAACTCGATCGAGGGCGGCACCAGCGAGATCATGCGCAATATTCTTGGCGAGCAAGTGCTCGGCCTTCCGGGCGAGCCGCGTGTCGACAAAGACGTTCCGTGGATCAGCGTCCCGCGTAGCTAAGACGCATTTCCGCCGTGCCGTGCGTGCACGGTGCGGCGGAGGCCTTCTTGCCAGCCAATCGTGCACGGCCCGGTGATGGCTGTTCGCTTGGTCACGTCGGCGACCGAACCGCGCAGGGTGCCATCGATGGGACGCACCGCAACTTCGGCGCGCTTGCCCAGCAACTCGCCCGCATACGCACACCACTGCTGAACGCTGACGGCTTCATCGCCTGACCAGTTCACAATGTTGGCTGGCGTGCTGGCGGCGCCAATTAACGCCGACGCCTGAGCGTTGATGTCGTCTTGGTAGATAGGCGCATACAAACACGGATCCCAACGAGTAGATACCGCACTACCACCGGCGATTGCGTCTGCATGCAGCGCGGGCAGCCCACCGGCCGGGCCGTAGGCGGCGTTCATCCGCGCGATGGTGACGGGGAGATTGAATGCCCTCGCGCAAAATCGGGCGACTGCTTCTTGGCCAATCTTGGCCACCGAATACGTAGGCGAATGCTGAGGGTTCACATCGCCCATCGGGTCGGTCTCGCGATACGAGAACCACGGATCACTGCGCGGTTTGTACACCGAGTGGGTAGACATCACGAGCGCAGCGCGTGCGCTGCGACAGTGCTGCAATACGAAACCTGTTGCTTCAGCGTTCTCGCGCAAAGCCAGATCGAAGTTGTTGCCAGGCCCCTGATACGCAGCGAGATGAAACACGTAATCGAAATCGTCGGGAACGGCGCTGAGGTCGCCAGCGGCGAGGTCGCATCGCACCGGCGTAATGCCCAATGCCTGAACTCGCGAGCGACTCGACGGATCAGTAAAGCGGGCAAGGCCCCACACGTCGTTGTTGGCCGCTAGGTGCTGTGCGAGCGGAAACGCTATCTGCCCAGTGATGCCCGTGACCAGAATCTTGCTGCCGCTGAGTTGCGCGGTCTGAGCTGAGTTGGCTGCTGAAGTCACCATGGCATTGTGACTCCGCCGTTCGCGCGCATCACGGTGCCGGTGACGAACCGGGCTGCGTCGGATGCGAGATACAACACCGCATACGCCTGGTCCATCGGATCGCCGGCAATACCCAACGGTGCCGAGGCCGCTCGCATTGCAACATAGGCCGCCTTGCGCTCGGGATCAATGGAACCATCGGGCCGCAACACGTGACGCTCGTTCATCGGTGTATCGGTCCAGCCGGGAGCCAAGGTATTCACGCGAACCCCAAGCGGAGCCAACTCCATCGCCAACGCCCGGCTGTACTGAGCCGCAGCGGCCTTTGAGGTGGAATAGCCCGTGACCGCAGGAATGGCCACATCGACTACACCCGATGTGACGTTGATGATGCTGCCCGAACGAGCCGTGATCATCACTCGCGCTGCTGCCTGCGATCCGAACACCACGCCTTTGAAGTTGACCGCATGCACGCGATCGAGTTCGGCCTCGGTAACGGTGAGCGGGGTCGAGTCATCGATGATGGCCGCGTTGTTGACCATCACATCGAGGTGTCCATGTCGAGCAGCCACGTCGGTGACCAACCGATCGACCGCGTGTTGATCTGACACATCGAGCGCAGCGAACTCGGCACTGAGGCCTTCGGAATCAAACTCAAGAATGGTGGCAGCGAATGCAGCCGGCGTGATGTCGGCGAGCACCACATGGGCACCCGCGCGAGCCAACACAGTGGCTACCGCTAGACCGATGCCGCGCGCTGCGCCAGTTACGACCGCCACCTTTCCGGTGAGATCGAACGGCGTTGGTGGCATCGGTGCGGGCAAGGCTCAGCCTTCTTGACGGCGACCGCGAGTGCGCTCGCGCCCGCCGGTCTCAGATGGCGCCGAGTTTGTGAGCGGACCGACGTTGGCAATGATCACGTCGATGGTGGGGCGGCCAAGGTTGAGTTCGGCGTCGAGGCTCTTGCGCATCGCTGCGATGTGCGCGGGCGACGTGCCGCAGCAGCCACCGATGATTCGTGCACCCGACGCAACGGCAAGCGCCGCGTATGACGCCATGACCTCGGTGGTACCTGAGTACACGATCTCGGTGCCGTGAAACTGAGGCACGCCACAATTGCCCTTCGAGATGTACACGTTGTCGAGTCCGCAGCTATCAGACATTGCCAACAAGGTGACCAAAATGTCGCTGGCTCCAACACCGCAGTTGGCGCCCATGGCCACCGGCGGCACCGACAACCCGTCGAACACGCTGGCGATTGCGCCGGGCATGATGCCCATCATCGTGCGGCCCGCCGTGTCGAACGAGAGGGTGGCGGTGTAGGGCATGCCCACATCAATCGCGGCCTGCGCTGCAGCGCGAACTTCTTCGACCGACGACATCGTCTCGATCCAAGCGACATCGGCACCGCCGGCCTGAAGGCCTTCGATCTCGGTGCGAAACGAAGCAACAGCGGCTTCAAAGGTGAGCGCCCCGAGTGGCTCGAAGAGTTCGCCGGTGGGCCCAATGGATCCGGCAACCACCACGGGGCGGTCGCACGCATCGGCCACTTCGCGTGCGAGTTCGGCGGCCCGCTTGGCTAGCTCGAACGCGCGCGACTCGGCCTTGTGCAGCTTGAGGCGGTGAGCGTTGCAGCCAAAGGTGTTGGTGAGAATGATGTCGGAGCCGCTATCGACAAAGCGCTGATGCAGATCTTTCACGCGCTCGGGATGGTCGAAATTCCAAAACTCTGGCGGTTCTCCAGGCCCGAGGCCGCTCTCGAAATAGTTGGTGCCGGTGGCGCCATCGGCGAGCAGTACGCGCCGTGATTGCAATAGTTCGGAAAGCGAAGTGCGCATCGAGCTCGTGAGTCCCTTGGGCGACAGGGGGTCCGTCGCGATCTCGTCAAGTATGCCAGATCGGCCGATCTCGAGCCGCGGGGGTGCTTCGGACAACGTGTGCGCTTGGTATCGACATAAGTAATGCGATGTATTAGTCTTCACGGACACCACCTCATCACGAGGTGCCTTGCGAAGGGGGCTGCCGTGGAGTTCGGCATATTTCTAAATGGCTACATCCCGGGCCCAGCGGCTCACGACACTGCCAGCGAGCACACCGCGCTGATGCGCGAAGCCTCTTACGCAATCCACGCTGACAAGTTCAACTGGAAGTACGCGTGGTTCGGCGAACATCACGGCCTCGCCGAGTACAGCCATATGTCGGCCCCCGAAGTGATGATGGGATACATCGCGGCAAAGACCGATCGCATTCACCTCAGCTCGGGCATCAACAACCTGTCGCCCCGCGTGAACCACCCAGTGCGTAACGCCGAGCGAGCGGCCATGCTCGACCACGTCACCAACAATCGCTACGAGTGGGGCACCGGCCGCGGCGCTGGCAGCCACGAAGTCGCCACGTTCAACATCATGGACACGAGCAGCACCAAGAGCGAGTGGGAAGAAGCAGTCCACGAGATTCCACGCATGTGGGAACAGCTCGATTACACCTTCGAGGGCAAGCACTTCACCGTGCCAACACCTCACAACATTTTGCCAAAGCCCCACGGCAAGGGCCATCCCCCTATCTGGGTGGCCTGCGGTAACCCACCAACCTTCGCCCGCGCTGGCGAGCTTGGCATCGGCGCCATTGCGTTCAACTTCGAGCCCATCTTCAACTTGCGCGGCCGCATCGAGTCATACAAGAACGCCATCGCCAACTGCACCGAGCCACTCGGTCAGTACATGAACAACAACGTGATGATGACCAACGCGGTTATCTGCCTCAACGACCGCAAGCGCGCCCGCGAGCTTGCGCTCGATGGTCTCGCCAGCTACCTCGTGACCATGGTGAACATGTACCACGACACGATGCCGCAATCGATGGACGCCATCGTGTGGCCAAGCCCAGGCATCGTGGTTCGCGAAATCGCCGGCAACGACCCTGAGGCCTTTCTCGACTCGCTCATCGATGGCGGCTACATGCTGTGTGGCACCCCCGACGAAGTGTCCGAGCAGATCACCAAGTACCAGACCGTCGGTTGCGACCAGTTGGTCTTCGGTCTTCCCAGCGCAATGGAGCACGACGAAGTGCTCGAGATGCTCGAAGTCTTCGGCACCAAGGTCATCCCTGAGTTCGACAAGGACCCAGTGCACTCGACCACCCGTTACCGCGCGACAGCGAAGCCGAAGTACAACAAGTTCAACTTCCCCGTGCCGGACATCACGATCCCACGCATCCCCGCAAACGCTCTGCTCCCACTGGGCTGACCTACTGATCTGACCCACTCTGCGGGCCGACATCGGGTGCGATACGGTGCTCGATGTCAGCCGCAACGGGTCGAGAGCAGCAACAGGAGCACCATGAGCGACGATCGTCCTCGCACGTCTACACGAGATCATCGCCTGCTGCGCGAGCAACTCACGCAATGGCTTTCCGGGCATCTGCGAAATCCGACAATCACTGAGTTCAACGCGCCCGCAACCAACGGCATGTCGAGCGAGACCATCTTGTTCGATGCACAGTGGTCCGACGACAACGGCAGCCCAACATCTGGCCGCTTCGTGCTGCGCCTACCGCCCGATCCCAACTCGGAGCCGGTGTTCGCGGTCTACGACATGCCTCGCCAGTTCAATGCGATGCGCTTGGTTGCGGCCCGCACCGATGTTGCAATTCCAAACACGGTATGGCTCGAAACAGACTCATCAGCTCTCGGTGCACCCTTCTTCGTGATGGAGCGCATCGACGGTGTGGTGCCGCCCGACGTGATGCCATACCCCTTCGGCGACAACTGGTTCTTCGAAGCTGCGGCCAACGATCAGGCAACGCTGCAGCGCCTATCGGTGGAAACCGTCGCCAAGATCCACACCATTGCGGCGACAGACCCCGATGCGGCGTTCTTGCACATCGATGCGCCAGGCGACACCGCATTGCAGCGACACGTCAACGACCAACGCGCGTTCTACGAGTGGGTCGCCGCCGATGGTGTTCGCTCGCCGCTCATTGAGCAAGCGTTTACCTGGCTCGATCAGCATTGGCCCGCCGATGAAGGCGACGCCGTGGTCAGTTGGGGCGATGCGCGTATCGGCAACATGATGTATCGCGACTTCACCCCGGTTGCCGTGCTCGACTGGGAGATGGCCGGACACGGTCCTCGCGAAATCGACCTTGCTTGGATGATCTTCCTCCATCGTTTCTTCCAAGACCTCGCCGAGCAATTCGGTATGCCCGGCATGCCTGAGTTCATGCGCACAGCCGACGTTGTGGCCACCTACGAGCAGGCCAGCGGCTACGCACCCAAGAATCTGCAATGGTTCATTCTCTATGCCGCGCTGCGTCACGCCATCGTGATGTTCCGCATCACTCGTCGCCAGATTCTTTTCGGCGAGGCCGAGATGCCCGAGAATCCTGACCACGCGTTCATCCATCATCCAACGCTGACAGCGATGATCGACGGCACCTACTGGGTCAAGTTGTGACCTTGTCGCGGGCACTGCGCCCACGATGACTACAAAGTCATTTCGATGGTCGGTTGGCGCAAGCGTGCTGCTGGCCGTATTGCTGCACCTACGGTTCTTTTTTACACCGCTCACCTCAGACGAAGGCGGCTACCTCGCGATCGGGCGAGCGTGGGGCCACGGCCGAGATCTGTATCGACAAGTGTGGATCGATCGCCCGCAGGGACTTCTCGCCGTGTTCCGACTGTGGGACAACATCTTTGGTGGTAGCACCGCCTCGATTCGAATCATGGCCACGCTGTTCGCAGCGTTTGCAGTTGTCTCAAGTGCAGTGATCGCCCGCGCTATTTCATCTGCGCGCGCTGGGGTAATCGCTGCTGCCTTCGTTGCTGTGGTTTCATCGGCGGCAACGCTCGAGGGCTTCATCGCGAACGGAGAACTGCTCAGCGGCGCCCTGTCAGTTGCAGGCCTCGCCGCCGGATGCGTGGTGCTCTTTGGTCACCGCAAACTGCGCTGGATGTTTGTGTCGGGCGTGTTCGCTGGCCTAGCAATGTCGATCAAGCAATCAGGCTTCGATGGCTTCGCCGCACTGCTCGTGTGGCTCGCGCTCGCGCTCGTGTTCTCTTGGCGCGAGCGAGCATTTCTATGGCGTTGCATTGCGCTACTCGTCGGCGGACTCGCCTCAGTGATTGCATTACTTGGGCTGCATGGCGCGCTCACCGGTTGGCACGACTGGTGGTTTGCAGTTGCTGGTTACCGACTCGATTCGCGCAGCGCCCTAGTGGGCGCCGATTGGAGTCGCCTGCGCACCACTGCGATGTACGCGATGCCAACGCTGATGCCGTTGCTCGTGGTTGGCACTGCCTGCGGCATCGCGGCGCGGATGCGCGGTGGCGTTCGGCTTCGCAACGATCACCTGTTGTTGCTGCTTTGGTTGCTCGCAGCCGCAGCGGCTTTCGTCTCGGGCGGCCAGTTCCATCGGCACTACTGGATCACCATCACGTTCCCCGTAGCTATCGGCGCTGCCGTGCTCATTTCGGCAGTGCGCCGCCAAGGGCTTCAGGCCGCCCTGGCCCTTGCTGTGATGTTGCCGTCACTGTTCAGCTCACTGCGCATCATTGGACTTCCCCGCGACCAAGTACCTGCCCAAGCCAGCAGCGATACCCGACTCGTCACCGACGAAAAAGTCGCTGATTGGTATCTCTCGAATCGAGCCCCTGGCGAGACGCTCTACGCGTTTTGTGCAAGCGCCGCGTTCTACGGCAACGCTCTCGAGGACCCGCCATATCCCTATCTCTGGTTCGACGGTGTGCGCCTCATCCCGGGGGCGCTCGACAAGTTGCGAGCGATGCTGTCGTCGCCCGAACGACCCACGTTTGTCGCCGTGTACCAGCTGCCGCGAGCGTGCGATGAGTCAGGCAAGAGCGAGACCTTGCTTGCGCAGAACTACGTGCCGCTCACCTCGGTGCATGGCGTCAAGATTCTGGTGCGATCAGATCGGTAAACGCGGCCGGCCGCCTCGCACGTCAGAGCGACGAAAACACGGCGTCGATCAACGAACGATTACGAGTGCTCTGCCACCGCGGGATCACGTGGTTCATCACGTAACCGAACGCCACACCGCTATCAGGATCAGCGAATCCCAGCGCGCCGCCGGTACCGAAGTGTCCAAAGCTACGTGGGTTCGGACCAAACGGTCGGCGCGTTGTGGTGGGTTTGAACCCAAGCCCAAACACGGCCTCCTCGCCGAGCACCGGGCAGAATCCTTCGGACTGCGAACGGGTGGCCTCGGCAAGCAGAGCAGGCGACAGCAAGGGTGCGTCGCTGATCAACGCCGAGTACAACCGGGCAACGCCAGCCGCGCTGCCGTGTCCGTTCGTAGACGGCACTTGAGTCGAGCGCCACTCGGGCGTGTTCACAATGCCACCCGACGAATAGCCCGACGGGTTGAAGTAGCCCAGCGCAATCATCAAGCCTTCGCCCGACATCTGTGAAAAGTCGACATCGCCGATCGGTCGACCCGGCGCCCAAATGACTTCGGCACAGCGACGCTGCTCGGCTTCGGGCACACCAAACCAGATGTCGGCCCCAATGGCATCGGCCACTCGCCGCAAGCGCGCACCAGGAATGTCGCCGCTGACCCGGCGCACGATCTCACCGATCAGATGGCCATAGGTATTGGTGTGATACGCGTGCCTCGTTCCGGGCTCCCACCACGCATCGGTGGCCGCAACCGCGCTGGTCATTCGCGACCAATCGGACAGATCATCATTGGTGAGCATTTCGCGAATCGCGGGCACACCGGCGCGATGACAGAGCGCGTGTCGAATGGTGGCGGTTTGCTTTCCGCCCACACCAAATTCGGGCCAGATCGATGCAATGGGATCATCGAGCGAGATCAGCCCGGCATCGACCAACTGCAGCGCGAGCAGCGCAACGATTGCTTTGCCGACCGAGTAGAAGTTGACCAGCGTGTCGGGCTGCCACCGCTGGGTGCACGCCTCGTCGGCGAAACCTCCAACGAGATCGACCACTGGGTCGCCGTTGATCAGCACACACACCGCAGCACCAACTTCGCCGCGCTCGGCAAAGTTGGCGGCGAATGCTTGGCGCACCGCGCCAAAGCGCTCGTCGCACAGTCCACTGATCGGAGTGTTCATCGACCCATCATGTCACCCCATCCCACCTCCATCCCCTCCCGTCCCGCGCCCATGCGGGCTTGTTCGGAGGCGTCGCTGGCTGAGGTGGCGGGATGTAAGACTCTCGACGATGTCTGTTGACCCGTCGCTCGCCCTGCTCTGCCCACAACCACGGCACCTCACGCGCACTGGCGGCTCGGCCGTTGTGAACAACATCAACATTCGGCGCGATACGTCGCTTCCGCCGCAGGGTTACCGGTTGACAGTCGATGCCGACGGCGCTCGCATCGATGCGGCCGATGCTGTCGGCGAGCACTACGCACAGCTCACGCTGAACCAACTCGGGACACCCACCCCCGCTGTGGTGATTGACGATTGGCCCGATCTCGCCGTACGCGCCGTAATGCTCGACGTCAGTCGCGACCGTGTACCCACGATGTCGACGTTGAAGGCGCTTATCGAACGTCTTGCCGGCTGGAAGATCAATCAACTTCAGCTCTACTTCGAGCACACGTTCGCGTACGCAGCTCACGAAGACGTGTGGTCAACCGCAAGTCCCTTCACTCCCGATGAAGTGCGCGAACTCGACACGTTCTGCCTCGACCGACATATCGAGTTAGTGGCCAACCAGAACTGCCTCGGTCACGCCGAGCGCTGGCTACGGCTTCCGCAACATCGGTCGATGGCACTGAGCCCTGACGGCTTCGACATGATGGGTGTGCGCCGCGGCCCCACAACACTTGACCCTGCGAACCCGGCAGCGTTCGAGTTCGTGGCCTCGCTACTCGCCGAACTCGTGCCGTGCTTTGCGAGTAACAGAGTGCACATTGGCATGGACGAACCGTGGGAGCTCAAGGCCGAACGCATCGACGAGTACATCGCGTGGATGCACCGTCTGTGCGACCTGCCCGTGCTGCGCGATCGCGAGGTGCTGGTGTGGGGCGACATTCTGGCTCATCACCCTGCGCTGCTGACGTCGCTGCCGGACAACGTCACGGTCACCGAATGGGGCTACGAAGCAGACCACCCATTCGACGTTCGGGCGAGCGCCTTAGCCGCCGCCGGCAAAGAGATGTGGATGTGCCCCGGCACATCCAGTTGGCAGACCTTGCTTGGTCGCACCACCAACATGCGCGGCAACACCGTCTCGTCGGCAACGGCTGCCCATGATCACGGAGCCACCGGCATGTTGATGACCGACTGGGGCGACTGGGGACATCATCAGCCTGCAATTGTGAGCTTGCCCGCCTACGCATTCGGCGCGGCGATGTCGTGGTGCGCCGCCGCGAACACCGATCTCGACCTCGCCGCTGTCACAGACCCTGCCGCTGTAGCGCTCGGCGATGTCTACTTGGCCACCGCCGCACAGCGCCCCAACTGTTCTGCACTCGTGCGCCATCTGTATCTGCCGAAGGCGAGGGTTCGTCACATCACGATCGACGAACTCGATGACGCGCGCGATCGCATCGAGCTTGGCCTCGATCTGCTCGGCGACCGTGTGGATCACGATGCCAACGAGCTTCGTTGGGCCTGCGACACAGTGCGGATGGCCCTCGACGATGCGCAGGCCCGCTTACAAAACGACGGCACGCTTGCATCGATACCGAGCGACATGCGTACGCAGTTGGCCGATCAGGCGCTCGACATCGGCGAGCGACATTCGACGCTATGGAGCCAACGCTCTCGACCCGGTGGCCTTGCCGGAAGCGCGCGCTGGTTCACGCGTTTACGCGAGTCGTATCTGGCGGCAGGACCTGTGGCGAACTGGCCGTTTCCCGAGATTGATGTGAGCAGTGGCGAACCGCAATGAACGCCGCACCATGAGCAGGCCGTTGCCCTCGACCATGCACGCCGTACTACTCACCGCTCATGGTGGCTTCGAGTGCCTTGCCTACCGCAGCAATGTGCCCGTGCCAGCACCCTGCGCGGGCGAGGTTCTGGTGCACATCACGGCGGCCGGGATCAACAACACCGATATCAACACTCGTATCGGTTGGTACGCCGACAGCGTGACCGACGACGACTCGGCCGGATGGACTGGCAACGCATTTGTGTTCCCTCGTATCCAAGGTGCCGATGGTTGCGGCACTGTCGTTGCGGTTGGCGACGGCGTGGACACGAGTCGCATCGGCCAACGGGTTCTGATCGAACCAGTCTTCCGCCAGCCAACCAACGGGGCGCTTGATCACGTGCGCTACTTCGGATCCGAATGCGACGGCGCCTTCGCCGACTACGCAACGGTTCCTTCAGCGCATGCGCATCGGATCAACAGCGACCTCACCGACGCACAACTCGCGTCGTTCCCATGTGCATACTCGGCCGCCGAGAACATGCTCACCAGAGTAAGCGCAGCAGCCGGCGACACCGTGCTCATCACCGGCGCATCCGGTGGTGTGGGTTCGGCTGCCGCGCAACTCGCCAAGCGACGCGGCTGTCGCGTTATCGCTGTGGCGGGGGCCGACAAACTCCCTCATCTTGCGCGCCTCGGCGCCGACATCACGATCGCTCGCGGCAGCGATCTTGTCGCCCAATGCGGCCGCGAATCGGTCGATGTGGTCATCGATGTTGTTGGCGGCGACCAATGGCCTGACCTTCTCGACATCTTGAAGCGGGGCGGCCGTTACGCCACCGCTGGTGCCATAGCTGGCCCAGTTGTGCAGTTCGACCTACGCACGATGTATCTCAAGGATCTGCGTCTCTTCGGGTGCACCGTGCTTGATCCCGAAGTGTTCGCAAACCTTGTTGGCTACATCGAACGCAGCGAGATCAAGCCGTTGGTGGCCGCACAGTTTGCTCTCCGCGACATCGTGGCCGCACAGCAGCACTTCCTCAGCAAGAACTATTTCGGCAAGATCGTGCTCGTTCACGACTGAGGCATCGCGAGCGATACGAACACCGCTGCGCGGAGTTACAAGCCCAGCGCGAACATCGCGTCGGCTTGCGCCGCAGCCACCGCTGAATGCACATCGCTCTCGCCCAACAAGGCCGATCGAAGGCTTGCCGCAGCGGCGTCCTCGATTGCCGGAAAGGCGGTCATCGATGGGAACGTGAGCAGATCCGTGGCGACGGTGGCCTCAAGCAACTCGGCGCGCTGAGCATCGAGTGCATGTTCAACTGGCATCGACACATCGACGCGAACAGGCACCATCCCTGCGGCAGCGTCGACTCGACCCGCTTGTTGCGATGTCAAGAAGCGCAACAGTTCGAGGCTGGCACCGACATCTGCAGCCGACGCCGGAATGGCCCAAGAATGACAGCCGGCATACACATACCGACGCTGATCGACCCCAGGCGGGTAGCGCAACACACGAACTCGATCTTTCATCGACGGATCGGCAGACAACAGCGAGTAGTAGCCAGGCCAATCTCCGATCATTGCTACTGCACCCGAGCGAAAGCCCGAAGAGATCTCATCGAAGTACCACTCGTCGGTCACCATTCGCGCTGGTGTCACACGACTGCCCGAGCACGCATCAACCATCCAGGCAAGCGCCGCCTCCGCCTCAGATGAATCAAGGCAAGGCGCGCCCGCCGAGTCGAACAGGCTCCCGCCGAATGCGGCCGTCAGTTCGTAAAACGTGCCAAACAAGCCCGAGTCTCTCGTTGGGAATGCGAAGGCCGCATGCGCTGTGCGTTTCGTAAACTCCATCGCGCTCTCGAGCAGATGAGGCCACGAGGTGGGCGACCAGTCGTCATCGACGAGATCGCGATTCACGAATAGCAGTCGCGCATCGATGTTGCGCGGCAGGCTCCATAGCCGGCCATCCACTCGACACAGTTGCACTGCGCCCGGCACGAACGAAGCAAACTCATCGGCCGACAACAACTCATCGAGGGGGGTCAGCCAGGCCGCTTGCGACGGCGCGTATTTCGAGTGCGTCGACACCAAGTCATAGGTGTCGCCCGACGAGAGAGCGATGCCCAGATGCTGGTTGAGAGCAACGTGGTCACCCCGAAACGCGACCTCAACATCGCGGCCAGTTGCTGCTGTGAACGCAGCGATTACCGACTTCACTTGGTCATATTGGGCGCCGCCAATAACTGCGACTCTGAGCGGGGACATGCTGAGACAGTATCGTCGCCGTTGTCCAAGGCTCGAAAAGTCGGGACCCGGCGCCGCTTGTCAGCGACGGAATTACGCAAAGGGGCGCTCATGACTGACACCAACACCACGGCAACGAGTCGAGTGGTCGCCATCACCGGCGCCGCCTCAGGTATCGGACTCGCAACAGCACAACGCTTCGCTGCGGCAGGCGACACCGTCGTCATGCTCGATGTCGACGCCGACCGTCTTCGCAGCGAGGCCGCCGCGCTCAACGCAGCCTCCTACGTGCTCGACGTGCGCAGCGGCGATTCCGTTACTGCAACGTTTGCGGCTATCGCATCTGAGGTCGGCCCGATCGACGTGCTCGTGAACAACGCCGGCATCGGCGTCGCCGCAGATCTGCTGTCGTCGTCATGGGAAGACTGGCAGCGCACTTTCGATGTAAACGTGCACTCAATGTTCCATACATGTCGCGCCGCTCTTCCATCGATGCTCGAGCGCGGTGCGGGCATCATTGTGAACACAGCCAGCGTGGCTGGCCTTGTCGGCATTCGCGATCGTTCGGCATACTGCACCTCGAAATCTGCCGTTATCGGCTTCACACGGGCGCTCACAGCCGACTACGCACACCGTGGCATCCGAGCCAACGCTGTGTGCCCGGGTACCGTAGCCACCGAGTGGATCGGCAAGATTCTCGCCACTGCCGAGGACCCCGCCGCGAAGCGCCTCGCTATGGAGCAACGTCAACTCGACGGGCAGATGGGCTCCCCCCACGAAGTGGCTGCCGCCATCTTCTTTCTCGCCTCACCCGATGGTCGTTTCGCAAACGGATCAGCGATGGTCATCGACGGCGGATGGACGGCGATGTGATTCCACGTCACGGTCTCGGCACGGCGCCGCTCGGCGGTCTGTTTACCGAAGTCACCGAAGAAGATGCATTTGCAACTATCCAAGCTGCGCTGAACGAAGGCATCCGATACTTCGATACCGCACCCCTCTACGGCAACGGCCTCGCCGAGGCGCGCCTTGGCACGGCGCTTCGCGCGTCGGGCATCGCGCGTGAACGAATCTCCCTATCAACCAAGGTCGGCCGAATACTGGTTCCAGGCATCGACCCCGACAGCACATTTCGTGATGGCTCGGTTCTCCGACCGCAATTCGATTACAGCGCCGACGGCGTTCGACGATCGCTCGACGAAAGCCTCGTGCGGCTACAGACCGACCACATCGAGCTTGTGCTCGTGCACGATCCCGACGATCACGAATCAGATGCGCTCGGCACGGCCTTCCCTACGCTCATTCGCCTTCGCGACGAAGGTGTCATTGGTGCCATCGGCGTAGGCATGAACCAGGTTGCGATGCTCACACGATTCGCTGCGAAAGCCGATGACATCGGACTCGACTTCGTACTCGCAGCCGGACGCTGGACCTTGCTCGATCGTTCGGCCGGCAGCGTGGGCGGTCTCCTTGACACATGCAAGGCGAACAATGTGCGGGTCATTATCGGCGGCGTGTTCAACAGCGGCTTGCTCGCCACGCCAAGCGCTGGCGGCACATTCGACTACGTGGCCGCCGACGGCGCCACCGTGGCCATCGCACAGCAGATGGTGGCGGTCTGCCGCGATTTCAACGTGGCTCTCACCGCGGCGGCACTTCAGTTTCCGTGGCATCACCCCGCAAGCGCCACCGTGCTGGTCGGCGCTCGCAGTGCCGCCGAAGTTCAGCAGAATCACATCGATGCGGCTGCACAAATCCCAGACGCGCTATGGCCTGCGCTCGACGCATGCCTCACTGGCAGCCAGTAGTGCGCATCGACTCGCGCCACCAACTCGATCTCACCCGACGCCACTCTGGAGCTACCCAGCAATGACCGTGATCACACGCCTCACCACAAGCGACATCCGCGCGCGCACATCTCGCTTCCTCGATGGCTCCGACGCGGCTCACGCCGATCCCGACTACTCGGCCGCGTATGCGATCTTGCACACCGATCACGTCGACGGGTTGCAGGGTCAAGGCTTCACCTTCACCATCGGACGCGGCAACGAACTGTGCTGCGCCGCTATCGAGACCATGGCTCACCATGTGGTTGGTCGCGATCTCGCCGAGATCACCAGCGACATGGCCGGCTTTTGGCGCACGCTCACCAGCGACAGTCAGTTGCGTTGGCTCGGACCGGAAAAGGGTGTGATTCACCTCGCGGTTGCCGCACTGGTCAACGCCGTGTGGGATCTCTGGGCCAAGACCGAGGGCGTTCCGGTGTGGCAGTTGGTCTGCAACTTCACCCCCGAGCAGTTCGTCGACTGCATCGATTTCCGGTACCTGTCCGACGCATTGACTCGCGACGAAGCGCTCGACATGCTGCGCGCTACAGCGCCAGGCAAAGCGGCACGAACCGCCGAACTGCTGGCCGATGGTTACCCGGCATACATCACCTCGGCGGGCTGGCTGGGTTATCCCGAGCCCAAGGTTCGCGACCTGTGCCAGCAGTTGTATGGCGAGGGATGGCGCAGCTTCAAAACCAAAGTGGGCATCTCTGTTGTTGCCGATCGTCGACGCTGCGAGATCATGCGCGAAGAACTCGGCGACGACGTGCAACTGATGGTCGATGCCAACCAGGTGTGGGACGTGCCACAGGCCATTGAGTGGATGCGCCAACTCGACGGCTTCAACTTGCGCTGGATCGAAGAGCCCACGTCGCCCGATGACATTCTTGGCCACGCCGAAATTCGTCGCGCGCTCGCGCCGCTCGGCATCAAGGTTGCAACCGGCGAACACGTAGCGAACCGCGTCATCTTCAAGCAGATGCTTCAAGCCGGCTCGCTCGACTACCTACAAGCCGATGCCTGTCGTGTTGGTGGCCTCAACGAAGTGCTCGCAATCTTGCTGCTCGCCGCAAAGTTCAACGTCCCCGTGTGTCCTCACGCAGGCGGGCTCGGTCTGTGCGAATACGTTCAGCACATCTCAGCCATCGACTACATCGCTGTCAGCGCAACCCTTGATGATCGCACCACCGAATACGCCACCCATTTGCATGAGCACTTCATCAATCCGGCAGTCGTGAACAATGGTCGCTACGTGCTGCCGACCGCAGCCGGCTACTCGGCCGACCTGCACCCAGCCTCGGCCTCGGCCTTGTTGTTCCCCAGCGGATCGGAATGGATTCAGGCATGACCCTTTGGTGCGATCAGCGTTACTCAGTAGACGGCATCGAACTCGCCTGGGGCGAGGTGGGTAACGGCAAGCCACTGGTGCTCGTGCACGGATGGACTGGCTCAGCGCATGACTTCACCCTGCGCATTCACGAACTCAGCCGCGATCGGCGCGTACTTGCAATCGATCACCGCGGCCATGGCCACTCCGCCAGCGCGGCGCATCCCCAGTCGTATTCCATAGCGCGTCTTGCTACAGATCTTGAGGCGTGGGCCGACGATGTCATTGGCGAACCGTTCGATCTGCTTGGTCACTCGATGGGTGGCCGCGTGGTCATCGACTATGCGTTGGCCCGCCCCGAAATGCTGCGCTCACTGATCTTGATGGACACCACGGCGTGGCGGATGGACGTAGGCAATCCAAAGCTTGAGGGCTGGTTGGCCAACGTGTCCGATGCGAAGTTTCGCGAATATCTGCTGCGTGACGACCTCAGCGATGAGGCAATCGCGATCCGATCAGCGGTCCCCGCCACATGGCTGCTCGAGAACACCGCCAACAAAGAACGTGTCGATCCAATGGGCGCGCGAGCGTTGGGGCTTGAGATCTTCACCACCGATCCACGTACCGCGGAACGGCTCGGCGAGATCACATGTCCGGTCACCGTGATCGTTGGCGAAAACGATCATCCATTTGTCGACCACGCTCCACGACTCGTCGATGCGCTGCCGAATGGCGCGTTCACGCAGATCGATGGCGCATGGCACAGCCCACAACTCACCCACCCTGAGCAATGGCTGGCGGCCGTTCGCGCTCACCTCGGCAGGATCTAACAAGCTCGGCACCGAGAGCTACAGTCGTCGAACAATCGGCTGCGCAGCCCACCCGCGCAGCCCAACTCAACTACCCCGAGGCACCCATGAGCGATAACGAGTTCACCCGCGACGAGATCGCCGCAATGGCTCAAAACGTCAGCCGCCCTTCGCAGGCGTTCATCGGCGGCGCGTTTGTGTCCAGCGCGTCGGGCAAGACCTTCGAGACCATCAACCCCGCCGATCGTTCGGTCATCACACACATCGCTAGTTGCGATGCTGCCGATGTCGACCTCGCCGCGCGCACCGCTCGCGCCACATTCGACTCTGGCGTTTGGTCGCAATGTCACCCCAACGAGCGCAAGGCGGTGCTCAAGCGTCTCGCTCAGCTCATCGATCGCGATCGTGTCGATCTCGCAGTGCTCGAAAGCCTCGAGAGTGGCAAGCCAATTCGCGACTGCCTCAACATCGACGTGCCCGAGACGGCGCGCTGTATCGAATGGTTCGCCGAAGGCATCGACAAGATCTACGACCAATCGTCGCCATCGGGCGGACAAGCACTGGGCATCATCGTGCGCGAACCCATCCCAGTGGTCGCCGTTGTGCTGCCATGGAACTTCCCGCTGATGATGTTGGGCTGGAAGATCGGCCCGGCTCTCGCCGTGGGCTCAAGCGTCATCGTGAAGCCTGCAGAGCAGACCAGCATGACCGCCCTGCGCATCGCCGCTCTGGCGGCCGAGGCCGGCGTGCCCGACGGTGTACTCAGCGTGCTGCCAGGCCTCGGCGAAACCGCCGGCCAGTCCATCGGTATGCACCACGGCATCGGCGCTGTGTCGTTCACTGGCAGTACCGAAGTTGGTCGCATGTTCCTGCGCTACTCGGCCGACACCAACCTCAAGCGCACCGTGCTCGAATGCGGCGGCAAGAACCCATGCGTGGTGCTCAGCGATGCAGGCGACCTCGAAGCCGTTGCACGCCACGCTGTGAACGCTGCGTTTTGGAACATGGGTCAAAACTGCACCGCCAACTCTCGGCTCATCGTGTCTCGCAACATGAAAGACGAACTGCTCGAGCACGTGATAGCCGAAACCCGTAACTGGTCCACGGGCAATCCATACGACCCCGACAACCTGCTCGGCTCGCTGATTTCCGAAGAGCAATACGACAAGGTGCGCGGCTACATCCGTACCGGCATCGAAGGCGGAGCCACCTTGGCCTTCGAGGGGGCTATCGGAGCCAACGCCGGCGGGTACTTCGTAGCGCCAACCATCTTCGACAACGTCACCCCCGACATGGTGATTGCCCAAGAAGAAATCTTTGGTCCGGTGATGGCAGTGATCGCAGTCGACGACGACGAAGAAGCCATCCGCGTTGCTAACGACACGTCATACGGTTTGCAGGCCAGCCTGTTTACCCGCGATGTCACTCGTGCGCACACCATCGCTCGCCGACTGCAGGCGGGCACCGTGTCGGTGAACAGCTATAGCGAAGGCGACATCACCACGCCGTTTGGTGGCTTCAAGCAAAGCGGCTTTGGTGGCCGCGACAAGTCGATCTACGCCTACGACCAATACGTCGAGAAGAAGACGGTCTGGTTCGACCTCAGCTAATCGAGCGCGGGCTGCTCGACAGTCCCATCGGGTCGGCGGGCGAAGCGCTGCTGATCGGTGCCGTGCACGGGACCATCGGCCGGCCACGGCCATCCACCAAAGCCCGTGCGCTGATAATCGGCAAACGCCTGCTCAATTCCGGCACGATCGTTCATCACAAACGGGCCATGCTGGGCAATGGGTTCACCAATGGGGCGGCCCTGCAACACGAGCACCTCGGTGCCATGCTCGCTGCTGATCTCGACATCGATATCGCAGCGCACCAGCGCACCCGTAGATGCCGCGAGATCGACTCCATCGAACGTCAGCGCCGAATCGCCAAACACGTAGATCGTTCGAACGGTGCCGACACCGGTTGCGGCAGGCATGGTCCACGATGCGCCGGACTCGAGGCGGATATGCCAGATCGCAACATCGGTATCTGCACGCGAGGCCCACGAGTGAGGCGGCGGCGACGGCGGGGTGTGGCCGCTGAGTTGACCCGCAATCACCGTGACCTCGGTGACGGCACCAGTGTCGTTGGCGCTCACCACGCGAGGAATCGTGCTGTCCCACAACATTGAGAAGTAGGGCTCGGCCATCTTGTCGACCTTGGGCAGGTTCACCCAGATCTGAAACAACTCTGCAGTATTCGACTGCTCGGTATCGAGCAGCGGAAACATTTCGGAATGCACAATGCCAGCGCCTGCGGTGAGCCACTGCACATCGCCGCGGCCGAAGCGAGCAGCAGCACCCAACGAATCGGAGTGATCGATGAGTCCCTGACGCGCATAGGTAACGGTCTCAAAGCCGCGGTGGGGATGCTGCGGGAAGCCCGGCACCTCTTGGCCGTGATACATCCGCCAGCCATCGACGCCCTCGAAATCGCTGCCAATCTGCCGCCCCGCCAACGACGCCGCAGGCCCAAAGTTGCCATTGCCCGCTGGATACTGATCGATGTGATGCACACAGAACAGAAACGGGTCGACTGTGGGCCACTGAAAGCTCAGCGGAACTGTTTGCAGAATCGAATCGGACACAGCCCGAAGTCTAGGTCAGCGATCTTCTTCGGCGAGCCGAGGAATGCCTGAGTTGCCGGGCCGAAGTCCGGCTTTGTCGGCGTAGAACGCGCGGACTTTATCCATATCGGCGCGCACGTCGTTGGTGGGCAACATCGCCGACCCAAAGCCACCAGTGTGGGTGGCGTGATCGATGAACCCGAACAGAATCGGGACCTCAGCGGCGCGAGCGATGCGGTAGAAACCCGACTTCCAGTACTCGCTGCGCGACCGCGTTCCTTCAGCGGGCACGAGCAGTCGCAACGTGTCTTGCTTGGCAAGCTCTGCCACAAGATCGGCCACCATGGTGCCAGCCTTGTCGCGCACTACTGGTACACCGCCGAGTTTGCGCATGATCGGACCCATCGGTCCACGGAACAGCTCGTTCTTGCCCAACCACGTGAGCTTGATGCCGCTGACCTTTGCCAGCGCCAACATCATTGGGAAATCCCAGTTGGTTGTATGCGGTGCCGCAATGATCACGCAGCGCGCTGGAATCGTGGTGGCAGGTTCGACAGCACGAAAGCGCCAGAGCGCAAGCCACAAGCGGGCAATAAGTCGGGTCACCTCTGAACCGTAGCGGAGGGGCAAGGAGCCCGCCCGCATACCTGAGGTGCCATCAGCCACTTACGGGGTTGGGATTGCGTCCATCACCGACTTGATGGTCTGGGCCGCACCCAAGAGTGCTGCGCTCTCGTACGGAACCACGATCTTGCTGTTGGGGCTGTCGGCAAATTTCGACAACGTCTCGAGCTGCAAGATGGCAATCAACGAAGGATTCGGGTCGGCCGCGCGGATGGCGTCGTACACGCTGGCAATTGCTTGGGCTCGACCCTGCGCCTCGAGAATGAATGCCTGCCGGTTACCTTCGGCGCGCAGAATGGCTGCTTCCTGCTCACCCTCGGCGGCGCGAATGGCGGCCTTTGCAGAGCCGTCTGCGATATTGATTGCCGATTGCTGATCGCCCTCAGAACGCAAGATCTTGGCGCGCTTTTCTTGATCGGCCTGCTTCTGCAAGGCAAGCGCTTCAAGAATCTTGGGCGGTGGCGTGATCTCAACAATCTCGATGCGACTAATGCGAATACCCCACTTGTCGGTGACCGCTTCCATCTGCGATTGCACATCGGTGTTGATGCGCTCACGTTCGGACAGCGCCTCGTCGAGCGACAAGGTGCCGATGACCGAGCGCAGCGCAGTGCGTGCCAGCGCATCGATTGCGACATCAAAGTTGGCGATGCTGAACAACGCCTGTTTGGCATCGACGATCTGCGTGAAGATGGTTGCGTTCACGGTGACCACCACGTTGTCTCGGGTAATCACTTCTTGGCGATCGCCGGTGCGTGGGATCTCGCGCATATCAACTCGCTGCAATTCTTCGATGAACGGAGCGATAATCACCAGGCCCGCTTCGTGGGTCTTGCGATACTCGCCGAGTCGCTTCACCACACCAACTTCGCCTTGTTGAACGATGTTGATCATCCGTCGCAACATGAACAGCAGCACCAGCGCCACGATGAGCGCTACCACCAGTTCGCCGACGACGAGATTGCTGATTGCGATCATTGATTCTCCTTGATGGTCACGGTCTTCACCGTGAGCGTGGTGCCTTTGACGGCAGCGATCTGAACAGCTGTGCCCGGTGGAATCGTGATGCCATCGGTGGTTACCGCCAGCCATGATTCGCCGAGTAGGTACACGTGACCGGTGGCGTGAGTGGTGATTTCGTCAATCGTCATTGCCTGAGCACCCACGAGACCGCCGTGAACACCATGCACCACAATGCCCTCACCGCGATGGGCAAACGCCCGACTCACGTATGGTCGCACCGCAACAACTCCGACGATTGCTACAGCGCTCGCGACAGCGACCTGCCAGCCATAGGCCGATGGGGCGAATGCCGCAACAATCGCTGCGGCGAGCGCACCGGCAGCAGCGAACACCGCAAAGAAGGCGAGGTGATGCATCTCAACGGCCACCAAGAGCACTGCGATGATGATCCAAACCGCCATGTCACGAGCCTCCTACGGCCACTATAGGCACAGCCCATCACGGCCGAGCGCGAGTCGGCTCACGGCCTACAGCGGCATTGGGGTGAACGACGACGGTGGCGTGCCCCGATGCCGACCGTTGTGATGCGCTCGCTGGTGCCGACCACCGCGCCCGTCGCGATCGCCGCCTTCACCGCGGCGTCCGCCAAGCTCACTACGGAAGCGATCTCCCATTCGAGCGAGCCACACAGCAACTGCGAGAACCAGCGCACCCGAGACCAAGATCAACAGCGGAGCGCGGCCTTCGCCTGGCAAGTAGTAGTTGATTGCCCATGGCACGTTGATCAACAAGCCAACCGAGCCGCCCACCGACATCAGCACTCGCCCGGGCAACATGCCCAACGCCACGAGCGAGATTGCTGTGGCGATACCGAACAACGGACCGAACCCTTCAAACTGCGACGCCGTGACTGCAGCTCCCACGATGATCACTATTGAGCCAAACACCTCAGCCAAAATTGGCACCCGCACAAGATCGGTGCCGCCGAGGTAGATCAGCCCGGCGCCCGCCAGCCACACGACGAGGCCAGTGAGCAACCCTGCATTGTTGGCAAAGTGGGCCACGGTCTGCGGCGCACCTTGCATGAATGCAAACCCACCAACGACCGCAGCAATGACCACATGCGGCGTGTTCGGCGCGAGCCCTGGCACTACTGCTACGGCAAGCAGTGCGAGCGAACTGAGCAACAAAATCGCAAGGCCGAGGCTCCTCCAGTCGCCGGCAATGAGCGCTCCGCCAACGGTCATCGCGATCGCGCCAACCATCTCTGTGATCACCGACAACGGAGTGAGCTGGCGCAAACCAGCGGCCAACAGCACGCCACCGACCACCCACACGGCCATACCTGCATAGCCGTCGCGCGACCACTCGGCAACTGCAAGGCCAACGGTTGCGACCGCTGCAACGAGGCAGACGAGTTGCTGCATCGGTCGTTCTCGCCACCACCACAACGCTGCGTTCAACACAGCGATTGAGGCGACGCAAGCAAGCGCGATGATGCGGTTGTCTTTGGCACCAAGTGAGTCACGGGTCAGCACGAGTACAAACAGTGCGGTCGCCGCGGTGGCGACGATCCACACGAACCAGCGCAATCGCGCCAACGCAGGATCGGCCTTCTCGCGTACCAAAAAGCCGCCAGCAAGCAGCGCTACTGCAGCGCCGCCGCTCACTGCGAGATGGCCACCCGAGGCCATGTCTACCCAGTACTTGCCCACCAACATACTGAGTCCGATAATCGCGAGTAGGCCTCCGAGATAGCCAAGTGCCTCGGCCACCGGAGGGATGCGACGACCTCGGCCGCTCGGCTGGGCGACATCAATGTGAATCGGTGACATCGGAGTAACTGGCCGATTCACGCTTGACTCTGGCGGTCCAACTTCGAAGCTGATGATTGCCTGGCGCTGCTGATCGCTGATCAGACCGGCATCGACCCAGCGATCAAGTTCGTCTGGATCGCTGCGCCCTCGGCGAGTTGGGTGAGCGTCAGAAGGCGCAGGCGTTCCCGGTCGACCATGCTGTGCAAGCACAACCACTCCGTATATAACCGCGCCGATAATTGTGAGTGGAACGAGCAATGCAAACAGTCCGAGGAACATGCGCACACCTCCTAAACCGGTAGCTACAGCGTGAGTCATCAGCGCTGCCAGACATAGGGACCTTCGTCATCACCCGTTCCACGAACGGCCATTACTCGTCTCAGGCGTAGAGACGGAGCACGGTGAACACGGCCATGCCCACCGTCATCATCAGCAACATGTTGCGGGTCTTGGCGAACACCGCCCCGGCGGCGAGCACCGCCCACATCTGATTGTTCTGCACACTCAAGAACAGTTCACCGTTGGGCACAAAGATCTTTGGCACGACGATCGCGGTAAGGGCGCAGGCGGGCGCATACCGCAACGCTCGCTCAACACGCTCGGGCAGGTTGATGCGCGCTGGCAGCATGAAGAAGCTGCTGCGCGTGACAATCGTGACCATCGTGAGTCCGGCAATGGCCACCAAGACATAGCCCACATGGTGTGTGGCGTTCATGCTGGCTGCTCTAAATCGACTGGTTCGCTGACGTGACTGCGCTCGGCCACCACGGCCACCAGCACCCCGGCAAGCACCGAGATCAGCAAACCCAGCTTGAGCGGAATATGAATGGTGACCACCGACAGCACCGCCGTCACAACGACGCCGAGCAGCACAGGCACCCGGCTCAGCATCGGCACAACCACAGCCACTAATGCCAAGACTGCGGCGAGCTCGAGGCCCCACTCAGTAGGCGCCAAACCGCCGAGCAGGATGCCAGCCACCGATGCCGCCTGCCACGAAACCCAGTTCACCGTGGCGATACCAAAGAAGTAGCCCCATTGAAATGTGGTGCCGCGCTCGCGCACGCCGGCGTATCGCAGCAGGAACAACGCGAAGCCAACATCGCCGTTGAGGTACCCCGCAAAGAGCCGTTGCTTCCATGTCAGCTGCGAGAAGTAGGTGCGCATCGCCGCCGCGAAGATCACGAACCGCAGGTTCACGAGCAACGCCGTCACCCACACGATGGGCAGAGGGGCTCCGCTCACCAGCAACGGCAGCACCGCTAACTGAGCAGAGCCAGCGAACACCACCATGGTCATCAGCAGCGCCAGCGGCACTGGCATTCCCACCTTGACCATCGCGACGCCAGTAACGACTCCCCATGCCGCAATCGCGACTCCTGGCGTGGCCATCACTCGCAGGCCTTCGCGCCATCCCGCCGGATCAAGCGGCGGAACAAGCGTTTCGCGCAGCTTGGTCAGTGGGTTCACCAAACCATTATGTCGCTCGTCGAGCCCCGAGACCGCTTCTCGGCCGACGACGATCAAGCCATGCCATCGGCACAGCGACAATCCACATCGCGGCGCCGAGCACAACGACTGGCTCGATTGGAGCACGCAAGCGATGAGCCCCATAGAACACCACTGCGACCACAACGGCGCCGACCACCGGAACCATCACGATGTACCGCACGCCTCGGCGAACTTGCCACAGCCCGAGCGCCGCCATTGGAGCGAGTATCCACCAGCTCAATATTCCAGCCCAGATTCCCCAACGTGGACGCTCTTCACCAACGTCGGCTCGAATCGACTCATCAAGCCCGTACAGGTCGGATGCACGCAAGAGCCGTGCCGCCACGACAACCGGCAACCGAGAGCTGTGGGCTCGAGCAAAAGCGATCGCTTCACGGCGACGCCTTGTTGAGCGTTGCGCACTGTCTTCATGTGGGGGCGGATTGCCGAAGGCCAAGCAGTCGAGGTTCCACCCTCCGAGTCCCGGCCCGCCGTATGTGAGCGGACAGTTTGCGCCCAGCCAAGTGGTTCCTTCGTTGGTGCTCATTGCAACGACCGCATCGAACCGACCGCTGTTGTACATCACCCACGGCAAAACACCGACGGCAACAACGGCGAGCACCGCAAGCCCCTGCTGAAGAACCAGTTTCGCTGAGCGCGAGCGCAGGCCTATGAGCGCGAACAGAGGCGCGTACATCAGCACCTCGCTGCGGGCGTGCCCAGCAACTGCGATCACGACGCCGAGCAGCACTGCACTGCGCATGTCGAAACGCTCGTGATAGCGAAGCGCCGCCACCAGCACCAGCACCACAAAAAGCAGCAACAGTGACTCGGACATAACTAACGCATCGCTCAGCCACAGGTTTGGGTACACGGCCGCTATGACTGCTGCGACGACGCCAACTCGGCGGCCACCGAGGCGGCGACCCAAGTAGGCGAGCAGTGGGATCACCGCTAACCCAAGCAGGGTCATCGTGGCACGCTGCCAGAACTGCGGATTCGATAACAAGCTTGCGGGCGCCAACACGATCGACGTCAACGGAGGATGCTCGGCTCCGGGAAGCACGCCCCAGTTTTGGACAGGCCCACTTGCCTCTTTGAACCAACGACCGTGAGCATTGTTGATCGCCTGGATGCTGTAATACCACGCATCGCCGTAGTGAAGCGGCACGTTCCATTTCGAGATCAGCCTGATCAAACGCCAGATTCCGCCGACGACGGTGGCGGCAACGACGTATCTGATGAACCTGCGGTCGCTGTCGGCTGCATTGGTGTCAGCTACGGCGACCTCGCTGGTCGCCGTAGCTGACGTGTGCGTCTTGCGGCCTCCCAGGGTCTCCATTTGGGCAGATCGTAGACGACAACTCGTTTCGTTGAACTGACCTACGGGGCGGTGTACGCCCAGGTGAACTTCAGCACAGCCGCCTTGCCTTGCATACTGACGAGAAACGCGTGGTCCGTCAGGAACTCGGGGATTGTCCCCACGGCACCCGTGATGCCAGTGGAGCTAATGAGATAGATACACACTCGGCCGCTGGGGGCCGTGGGTGCCGCTGTGGTGCCGGTACATGTTGCATCGTCATCTGTTGTAGCGCTGGATGCGTCGGCAGCGAAGTTCACGTGAGCGGCCGTGAGCCCAACTGGGGCAGTTGCAGGTAGCGACACTGACCACTCCGTGAGCTGTGGACTTGCTCCACCGAGATCGGTGTTCGAGAAGTACCCCTTCACCGTGACGCCGGTCGGGATTGTGCCCCACCCTGAAACACCAGTTGCGCCAGTTGCTCCGGTTGCGCCAGTTGCTCCGGTTGCGCCGGTTGCGCCCGCCGGCCCAGTTGCTCCGGTGGGTCCAGCAGCGCCAGTTGCGCCCGCGGGACCCGTCGCTCCGGCCACACCGGCAGGACCGGTCAAACCCGTTGCGCCAGCCAAACCCGTTGGACCAGTGGGCCCCGCCGGACCCGTCAAACCCGTTGGACCGGCAACACCCGCAGGGCCGGCCAGTCCGTTCGCACCCGCAGCACCATTCGCACCCGCTGGGCCCGCAGGACCAGCAGAACCAAAATCACCAGGCAAACCAGTCAAAC
>JBAXHD010000025.1:0-36839 GCA_037139095.1 Actinomycetota bacterium | reverse complement strand
CTCATCGCCAAACAGTAACGACAGCGATACGACTGCCCGTGGATCTGCAAACAGGGTCTACGAGGTGGTCGGAGCCGAGTCGAGGCTTCCGGCAAACGCCTCGATCATGCCGCGCATCTCAGTGGGCGGATTGTTGGCGAGACACTCTGCTGCACGCACCTTGGCAGTTGACATGTCTTTTTCGAAGCGAGCAGCAATCACGGCCAAGAAGCAGTGCGGATCGGGGAAGGTGGGATCGATCTCAATGGCCCGCTCGAGGTCTTTCTTGGCGACCTCGAGTGTTGCGGCGGGATCGCCTCCGCTCTGGTTCTGCGTAGAGATCGCCAACAACCAGCCCGTGTAAGTATGCGCCTCGGCGTTGTTGGGGTCGATGCTGAGCACGCTGAGATAGCGCTGCGAAGCACCGGCTGGATCAGAGCCAAGCAACGACCGTGCCTCGCTGAGCAACACGGCGGTGCGATCGGGTGACGAGCCACCGGTGATGGTGTCGCCGGGCAAACGCTGGCCCGATGACCGAGCAACCAACCACCCCGCTGTGACGGCAACAGCGACAACAGCGAGGCCAATCAACACCACGCGCATGCGCCGACGCGGGGCACGTGGTGCGACGGCGGCGAGACCCTGCTCGATGTTGCGCAACACCGTCGCGGCGCGGGCGGTGTAGCCATCGCGGAGTGCTTCGTAGTCGGCATCTTCGACATCGCCGGCTTCACGCTCTCGCTCGAGATCGACCAACGACCCCAGCAAGAAGCGACGCTCTTCTTCGAGTTCGGCGAGCCGGTCAGGATTCATGTTCGCGTTCTTGATCGTTCAACGCGGCCTGCACTAAGGCGCGGTCGTCGTCGGTTGGCACGGTGTCGGCCACCAGTTTCCACCGGCGAAACGCAACCGTGAGCCCGGCAATGGCCACCACAAAAGCAAAGGCTGGCAGCGCCCACACCAACGCATCAAAGCCCGAAGCATTGGGCACAAGCAATGTCTTCGTGCCGAACTGATTCTGGATGTACTGAATGATCTGATCGTCGGTTGGAGTGCCTTGCTCGACGAAACGCTTGATCTGCTGGCGGATGCCACGTGCCGCAGATGCCTGTGATTCGTAGACGCTTTCGCCGTCACACGTGGGACACGCGAGTCTCTGCGAAATGCTGTCGATGCGATCGCTATCGGTGAGCGGTCCCGACAAACCGGCCGAAGCAATAGCCAGCGCGAGAACAACAACGACAGCAAGCAACAGCCACCCAGGCCACCGCTTGAGCTGCTTGTTGAGCGCACGTCGGTTGATCGAGAGACTCACAAGCCCGCCTTAGCCTGGGCGAGCAGACGCGTGAGTTGGTCGTCGGTGGTGCCACCGAGATGCCGTGACACAACGAACCCGTTGGGGTCGATGATCCATGTCTCAGGCACTTTGGCCACGCCGAACGCCACTTCGATACGGGCGTCATCGTCGGTGAGGATGGGCCACGAGCCACCGTTGTCGGCAAAGAACTTCTGCACGGCACCGTGGTTGTCGTCCCACACAACTGTGTAGAACTCGGCGCCATCGGTGAGCTTGGCTTGCTCGGCGGCAAACTTTGCGAGTTCGGGATGCTCTTGCACGCACGGCACGCACGTTGAGTTGAAGAAGTTGAACACGACCCAACTTCCCTTGCGCCGTTGCAGATCGAACGGCCGGCCATCAAGTGTGGTGGTCTGTACCGCTGGCGCTGGCCGACCAAGCAAGGGCGAGTCGGCCGAATCGGCTTCGTTGGTCTTGGCTCCGATGAGCACAACCAAGAGCCCAGCAATCACCAGAGCTACAGCGGCGACAATAAACGGAGCCCTGCGCCGCGAGGGCGCTGCGTCGAGCGAGCCGGCATCGGGCGAGGCCTCATCGAACGAATCACCGCTGTCGTGAATGGTGGTGTCGTCAGACATCGACGATCTCGGCAAGTGGTTCGTGGTTGTCGGCTGGAATCGGCGCCGACGTTGGCTGGGTTGGCAAGCGCCGACGCGTTCCAGGGAATGCTGACAACAGCGTGCCGAACACCATCAGCGCGCCACCAATCCAGAGCCAGATGATGAGCGGCTTGATGAACACCTTCATCGGCAGTGTGGTGGCGCCAGCCTTGGCTCCAGATTCGAGGGTGAGGTAGATGTCGTTGAAGATGCCACTACGCACCGACGGCGTGGGGATGTTGCTGCCAAAGTTGGTGAACTTGGTGATGGCCGGCGCGTATGCCTGGCCGCCATCGATGCTGATCTGAGCTCTGATGCCGTTGCTGCGCGGTGTGGTGAACGATTGCACCTCGATGAGTTTGAACGTGTGGCCGCCGTAACGAGCTGGCTTGCCGGCCTCGAGGATGAGCCGCGACGAATGCGTGTAACTGGTGGACGCCACGAGGGCGACCGCAACAACAATGACGCCGATGTGCACGATCATGCCGCCGTTGGCGCGACCGACCAAGCCACGCCAACCCTGACGGCGAGTTGCCAACACAAGTTGGCGCAATGCCGCACCCGAGGCAAAGCCGCCGAGGCCGAACGCAAGCAGCGGTGCCAGACCGCGGGCACCGACAAGCAGCGGCACGACAATCGCGAGGGCACCACCCCATGCAGGCCAGAACAAACGCTCGCGCAGTAGTTCGGCGCTGGCTTTCCGCCACGGCAACACCGGGGCCACAGCCATCAAGAACAGCAATGTGATTCCGAACGGAATCGAGAGGCGCTCGAAGTACGGAGCGCCCACCTTGATGGTGCGGTTCTGCAGTGCCTCGACAATCAGCGGGAACACAGTGCCAAGCAACACCACAAACGCAAAGACGGTGAACACCACGTTGTTCGCCAAGAACGCGCCCTCGCGAGACAACGGTGAATCGATAGCGCCGGGCGATCGCAATCGGTCGCCGCGCCACGCAATGAGACCGAGCGACACCACCACGATGAGCCCGAAGAACGAGAGCAAATACGGACCGATGGAGCCGTTGCTAAACGCGTGCACGCTCTTGATCACGCCCGACCGAGTGAGGAAGGTGCCCAAGATGGTGAGCGCAAACGTAGAGACCAACAACGTGAGGTTCCACACCCGCAGCATGCCGCGGCGTTCTTGCACCAACACCGAGTGGATATAGGCGGTTCCAGTGAGCCAAGGCAACAAGCTGGCGTTCTCTACGGGGTCCCAACCCCACACGCCGCTCCAGCCCAGCACCTCGTAGCTCCACCAACCGCCAAGGATGATGCCGATGGTGAGAAAGCCCCACGCGAACAACGCGAACCGGCGGGTCTCGCTGAGCCACCGCTCGCCGACGCGGCCGGTGATGAGCGCCGCAATTGCGAAAGCAAACGGCACGGTCATTCCCACGTATCCGAGATACAGAATGGGCGGGTGGAACAACACGAGGATGTGGTTCTGCAGCAGTGGGTTCGGGCCGGGGCCGCTGGTGACTCCAATCGCCCCGAGCTTGAATGCATCGGCAGGACCCAGCGTGAGCACGAAGAAGAACATGCACACCACGAACATCACCACGAGGGCCCACGCCACCAGCGGATCGGACAAGCGCTTACGGAAGCGCTGCGCGATCACCACGGTGTAACCCACGAGCACCACGAGCCACAACAAAATACTGCCCTCGAGCGCGCTCCAGATGGCGGTGATGTTGAACAAGAACGGCGTGTCGGCAGACCCAACCTGCTGCACGTATTTCATCGACCAGTCGCGTTGGATGAGCGCTCGCTCCATCACTGCGAAGGCACCAACCCCTGCGGCGCAAACACCCCACGCGTAACGCTGCGTGCTGCGCAACAGCTTGTTGTCGTTGGTACGAATTCCGTAGACGGTGGCGAGGGCGCCGAACGTGGCGCACACCAACCCGATCAGCAATATCGAGTGTCCGAGCGTGGCGTTGATGCTCGCGGCTACTTCGACTGCGAACACGCTGCCGCCTCTGCGTTCGCGGTGGCGACGCGGGCCTTGTTCTTCTCGTTGTATTCGTTGCTGTGCTTCACTTCGACATCGTCGCCCTCGAACGTGCCGCCCTTCATCACGCCATGCACCACAACCGGGATGCACTGTTGAAACAACCCGCCAGGCTCACCCGAGTCGTACACAACCGGAACCGTGACCTTGTTGAAGGTGAGGTTGAAGGTGGTGACGCCGTTGTCGGTGGCGATGGAACCCTTGTCGACAACGCCTTGGATGCGAAGACGACGGCCGGCTTCGCATCCACTCTTGTGACCGACTTCGTCGACGTTGCAGTAGTAGTCGAGAGACGTAGAGAGAAACTTGAAGACAACCAAACCACCGGCCGCCAGCACCAGCACCAGCAGCCCAATAGACATCATCTTGCGGCGATTACGTGCCTTCGGTGCCGCGGCTACGCCGGCCGAGCGGGGACTCAGGTCCATGGCTTGTCCTTGGCGGGCAACTGGGCAGCGAGGCGGCGCCCGCGACGCACGATCGCAAACGCGAACGCAGCGACCGAGCCAAACGTGACGATGTACGTAGTGAGGATGAAGCCGAGGTCTTCCATTTAGAGATCACCTTCGTCGCGACGCTGCTGCAACGCATAATCGAGGCCCGAATTGTCGATCGCGTCTTGCATTGCAAGAACTCGTTGTCGGTGCATGAGCAACCACACATAGAGCAATGTGAACGCAACCAACGAGATGAACAACGAGAACAGCATCAAGCCGTGCAGGTTCACGTGAGTGCGATCGGCCACGCTTGAGTCTTGGTGCAAACCGCGCCACAGCTTGACACTGAAATGCACAAGCGGAATTTCGAGCACTGCCAACAGCGCAACAACGGCGCTGCGGCGGGCCCGCTGATGATGGCTTCCGCCAAGGCCGCGCACCGCGAGGTAGCCAATATAGGTAACAAACATGAACGCTGTGCTGGTGACCCGCGCATCCCAAACCCAGAACTTGCCCCACGAGAGCCGACCCCACAAGGCGCCGGCCAACAACGTGAGCGCCATAAACAACACGCCGATCTCGGCGCTGGCACCGGCGAAACGGTCCCAGGTAAGCGAGGTGGTTCGCTTCCAGAGGTAGGCAACCGACGACAGGGCCGTAACTGCGAACGCCACGTATGCAATCCACACGGTGCCAACGTGGATGTAGAGAATGCGAACGCTGTCGCTTTGTTGAACATCGGCAGGCGACAGCAACAGCCCGAAGACACCGAGGGCAATCATGCCAACAATGGTGGCCAGCCCAATAGAGCGGGTGAACGTGGTGCCTGTGCCGGCGCGGGTGCTGGCCGCTAGAGCGGGAGTCTCGATGTCAGGGGTAGCCATGCTTCATTCCTCGATCAGGGGCCCGAACGCAAGTGTGCCACCGACGCCGAACAGCGCAACAAACACAGCCAGCAAGCCAACCCATGGCCAACCATCTGCAACCGTTGCACCGCCGGTACCAAGCGCAGATTCCGTTGCGCGGGTGGCACCAATCAGCACCGGCGCCACCACCGGAAGTAAGAGGAGTGGGAGCAAAGTCTCCCGTCCACGAACGCCGCCAGCAAGGCCGCCGTAGAGCGTACCGACGAGGGCGAGGCCGATGGTCGCGGCAACGAATGTGACAAGTAACAACACGATGCCGCCCACTCGGAGTTGGGTGCTGTAGAGCACCACCGCGCTCACAAGCAGCACCAGCTCGAGCACTGCAAGCTGCACGGCGAGCGCCATCGCCTTGCCAAGAAAGATTCCGCTTGGGTCGACGCCCGCTGCACGGAGGGCATCGGTGGCGCCATCAGCGTTCTCGATAGCAAACGAGCGCTGCACCAAGATCAGCAGGCTGAACAGCGTGGCAAGCCACACCAGACCTGGCGCAACTCGGCTCACAACGGCATCACTGTTGAGCGCGAACGCAAACATCACCATCACTATCGCGGCAAACGGCAGCACCTGATTGGTCACGACGCGGCTACGCAGTTCGACACGCAAGTCTTTTGCGGCAATGAGTCGGGCGATGCGAAACATCAGGCGGCCTCACCATGTGGCGTACGAATCTGTCCGCCGACCACCTCGACGACTCGGCTAGCCAATGCGCCAGCGCGTTCGAGTTCGTGGCTCGCCACGATGATGGTCGCGCCGGCAGCAGCCGCGTCGCGCAAGGTGGCATCGAGTTCGTCGCGTGCGGCCGCATCGAGTCCGGCGTGAGGTTCGTCGAGCAGCCACAGTTCGGCACGACGGGCGATGAGACAGGCCAACGCAGTGCGGCGTTTCTGTCCAGCAGAGAGCCGACTGACGGCAACATCGGTGAGACGCTGTGCGAGGCCCATGCGTTGCAACGCTGCATGCACCTCGGCCGTACTTGCGCCAACGGTGGCGCCCCAAAACCGCACGTTTTCAGCAACGGTGAGATCGGCGTACAAGCCGTTGGCGTGGCCGAGCAGACCGACCCGGCTACGCACGGCCTCACGCTGGGTGCGCAGATCGCAACCAAGCAGAACGGCCTCGCCACGCGCTAGCGGCAACAGCCCAGCGCACAGCCGGAGCAATGAGGTCTTACCGGCCCCGTTCGGGCCCTGCAACAGCAAGATCTCGCCGCGGTTCACGGTGAGATTGACCCCAGCCAGTACGGGAAACTGACCGAGGACTGCAACGGCGTTGGAAAGGTGCACGACAGGATCCATGAGGCACGGCCACGCTAGCGAGGTTGATGCCCACCCGCCCAGCGGTGTGGCCTTTGTTTCGACTGCGGCACCGCTATCGTCACGCCCTGTGAGTGACGACGATCGCTACCGAACCGCAGCTGCGCCGAGCGATGTGCCAGCGGTCGAGACCACCTCGCCAACGCGCGATACGCCTCGGCCAGCCCGGGCTCGACCCAGTCGCTGGGATCGTCCACCAGATCCGCACGATTGGCGGTGGGCTATCGGCCAGCTAGGCCGGGCGCTCATCACCACCGGCTTGATGATGTTCGCCTTTGTTGGCTACCAACTGTGGGGCACCGGCATTCAAGAGGCCCGTTCGCAGGACCAGCTCGGCCAAGACTTCACGGCAGCCATCAACGACGTAGGCACCACCACGACATCCACCACCATCGCTGTCGCTGACCCCAATATTCCCGTGCCGCCAACGATCACCGGCCCTGTGGATCAGCCCTTTCCGCACCTCATCGCCGAGGGCGAGGTGGTTGCGGCCATCAAGATCCCAGCGATCAACCTCACCAAATATGTGGTGGCTGGCGTAGGCATCCACGATTTGCGCAAGGGCGTGGGGCATTTCCCGAACACGCCATTTCCAGGCCAACTGGGCAACGCGGCCATCGCCGGGCACCGCACCACGTATGGCCAGCCGTTCTATAACCTCAACAAGCTCAGACCCGGCGATGACATCGGTATCACCACCATCTTGGGCGGCACCTATGTCTATGTGGTGACTGGCTCTGAAGAGGTGGGCAAAAACGACTACCACGTCATCACCGACTCAGATCCGAACAAGGCCACGCTCACGCTGATCACGTGTACGCCAGTGGGCACCTCAAGCCGGCGTCTGGTGATTCACGCCACCCTTGACCTACTGCGGTCATCCCCCGTGGGTAAGGCCGTGCTGTTCTACGGCCAGACCCCACCCGATAGTTCGTCGCCCGATGGTCTCAGCGGCGAACCAGCCGTGACCACAACCACGCTCGCGGCCGCAGTGTCAACGCTGCCCACAGACTCGGCGGCACCCGTTGCCACCACCGTGCCCGACAAGACCTCCACATTCGCGGCGCCAACCGACGCATTCAACCAAGGTTGGTTTGCCGACACCAGCGCCTACCTGCCGGTGATCCTGTGGGGCCTGGTGTTGCTCGGCGTGGCCATCGCTTCGTACCGCCTCGCGAAGCGTCAGCGCAAGCTGTGGCTGGCGTTCGTGGCTGGTGCTGTGCCGTTTGTGGTGGTGGCGTACTTCTTCTTCGAGAACGTGAACCGCCTGCTACCAGCCGCCATCTAGGCAGCCCGCACCGCGCATTCGCGGCAGGCGTTAGCGCCCAAGAAAGTTTGGAGGCCGCTTCTCTAAGAACGCAGTGCGACCCTCTTCGGCATCGTGGCTTGCCCATGCGGCATCGCGGGCTTGCTCGAAGAGTTCGTCGAAGGCCGGATACGGTGCCGATTGCTCGAGGGCCAACTTGTGGCTTGAGATGGTCAGCGGAGCAAGCGCAGCCAACTCGGCTGCCCAAGCGAGGGCGTCGTCGAGCCCGCCGATTCGGTGCACTGATCCAATGGCGTGCAACTGCTCGGTGCGGTAGGTATGCGCGGCCAACAACATGGCCCGCGCAATCGACCAACCCATCTCGCGAGCCAACCGTTCGATCGTCCAATGGTCCACAACCAGACCGAGCTTTGCGGCCGGGATTCCGAACACGCTGCGCTCGGTTGCGACACGAAGGTCACAAGCAATCACCAACTGTGTGCCTGCCCCAAGCGCTGGACCGTCGATCGCCGCAATCGTGGGGATGGGCATTTCGGTAAACCCGCGAAGCGCGGCCACAAGTGCTTTGACGAACTCGCCATTTTCGACGCCACTGAGATCGGCACCCGCACAAAACGCCGGAGGGGCGCCCGTAAGCACCAGACATCGAGCGTTCGCGGCGAGCACATCGAGTTGCGCCTGCCGCAGCGCCACAAGAGTCTCGTGGTCGACCGCGTTGCGACGCTCGGGGCGATCGATGGTGACCAGGGCAACCCGATCGTGGAATGTGAGATGCACTGTCATCGCGCGCTCGGCTCTACCATGCTGGGAACTGTATGACTTCGCCCGACCAACCTTCGTCTCCAACCGATCCGATTCGCGCTCGGCGCGCTCAGATCGCAAAGTGGAATCATCTCGCCACTCGGGTGGGCTACTTGCTTTATGCAATAGCGGTCGTGATGTTTTTCGTGGCGCTCACCACCGGTTTCTCACAGAGCAAAGTCACTGTCATCACCACCAGCATGGTCATTGGCTCGGTGTTGCTAGCGCCCGCCATCGTGGTGGGCTACGCGGTGAAAGCCGCCGAAAAAGACGACATCGCCCGAGGCCTGTAGCCATCGGCGGCTCGAAGTATTGCGGGCCGCCACGATTACCCTGTGGTCACCTCTATGTCCACCCGTCTTCCCGCTTCAGCTCGCCGCGAGCAACTGCTCGACGTGGCGCTGCAGGTTTTCGCACGGCAGGGTTACCACGGCGCTTCGATGAACGACGTGGCAGATGCAGCCGGCGTGACCAAGCCCGTGTTGTATCAACACTTCGACTCGAAGCGAGATCTGTATCTGGCGCTGCTCGACTCGGTCGGCGAGCGTCTGCTCACGGCGATTTATACCGCCACAGCCGGAGCCACAAGTGGCAAGCATGTCACCGAGCTCGGCTTTCAGGCGTACTTCCGTTGGGTTGCTCACGACCACGACGCGTTCTCGTTGCTCTTCGGCGGAGGCGGCAAAGCCGACGACGAATTCAACGATGCAGTGCGCAAGGTGACGGCTCAGGTTGCTGAGTCGATCAAGCCACTCATCGCCGCCGACATCGACCCCGAGCACCAGCGCACGTTGGCGCACGCCCTAGTGGGTATCGCCGAAGGCACGAGCCGACGCCTTGTCGACAACGGCACCGATTTCGATCCCGACCTACTCGCTCGCCAAGTGAGCGACATGGCATGGGCCGGCCTGCGCGCCGTAAGCCGAGCATCTAGGGACGCAGGCTCAGACCCCGATAACCCTCAACGAATCCGACGCGCTTCAGCTCGCTGATCGCGGCGCTGGCAGCCGGAACCGGCCCGCCGTTGAGCTTGCGCACCTCGACGACTCGAGCCCTGCCATCTTTGATGAGCGATGCCAATGCATCGGCCCATGCGCCGTTTGAGTCGGCCGCAGGAAACAACAACAGGTGATGGCTGCGTCGATCGAACCACGCCAGCGGCGTGCCCGACGACAGCACCACCAGCGCGCCCGCCGAACGAGCCGGGCGTAGGTCGGTGACAGGCCACGCGAGCGTTGCGCCATATGGCTGAGCCGGATCGGTGGCAGCGAGCAGCAGCGGTTCGGCCCGCGCCTCAGGGTGCAGCGCATCGGGCCCTTCGCGCAGGGCACGCAACCGATCGACGGCACCGGGCAAGCTGAACTGCGCAGCACCAAGACCGCTCACGAAATAGCCACGGCGCACAGCACCCCGCTCTTCGAGCACCTTCAACACTCCGTACACCGCGCTGAATCCGCCGACTACACCCTCGGACGCCACGGCCTCACGGGTGAGCACGCCGTGTCGTTCGAGCAACTGCATCGCCGCCGCGTGGGCCGACGCCGTAGCGGTGGGCTGCGAAGTGAGTAACGACTGCACAAGGCTCCATCGGCCAGCGCCCGCTGGAGGACCGATCTTGGTGAGCCGACCCGGCCTGGGCCGTGCGCGTTGGCTCGCTGAGACGGCCGCAGAACGGCGAGGCCGCACACCAGCACCGCCCGAACCGATGAGGGCGCGCACTGGCGCCAACGAGTCGTTGGTGACCTCACCTGCCCACACCAAATCCCAAAGCGCGATGAGCAACTCGGTGTCAGAAGCAGTGGCACTCGCTGCACGGATCTGGCCCCAAAAGCTGGCGCCGCGATCGCGAAGCAGCGCACGGATGGCGTGATGTAGTTCACCATCGGGGGATTCGATTGGTTCAAGCCCCGCAGCAAGCGCTGGCATCTGATCGGCAAAGTACAGCCGCACCCGACCATCGCCCGAGCCGATTGCGCCCGCACCAACCCACACGACCTCACCGCTGGTGCACAGCTGGTCGAGATCGGCCGACCGATAGCCACGAACACGTAGCGGCAAAATCTCGGTCTCGAGCGTTGATGCAACCAACGCTGCGCCCTGCAAAAGCCCGATGGACTCAACGAGCGAATCGGCGTTGTTGCGTTCGCTGGGTATGCCATGCCACACCGCAAGAAACCGGGCGAGGGCTTCGGGTTCAACAGGCTCGACTTCGCGTCGCAGCGAAGCCAGCGAGCGTCGTCGAAGCTGGCGGAGCACATCGACATCGCACCATTCGCGTGTCATCCCGCCCGGCCTGAACTCACCGAGAACAATGCGCTCTTCGGATTCGAGCGCGCTCAATGCGCCAGCGGCTCGCTCAACCGAAAGGCCAAATCGACGAGCCGCATCGGATGTGACAAACGGGCCGTGGGTTCGGGCGTAGCGCCGCATCAAGTCTTCAAGCGGTCGTGGCACCGGATCGGTGAATGCAATCGGCAATCCCATCGGAAGCGCACAGCCCAACGCATCGCGATAGCGAGCCGCATCGTCGGCAGCGATGAAGCGGTCTTCGTCTGCAACGCGAACAGCGATGACGCGGCGCTCGGCGAGCAGCGATGCGAGCCACGCCGCCGCCGACGCTTCGCAGCGCAGGTCGATATCGGCTGCAGACAGATCGCCGACCCGGCGTAACACATCGTGCAGTTCGTCGGCCGAACGGGCCCGACGGCCATCGGTAAGACATTGCAGTTCGAGTTCTAGATCGGCCAGAACACCGGCGTCGAGGAGTTCGCGCAACTCTTCGGCGCCGAGCAGATCGCGCAGCAAGTCGCGGTCAAGAGCGAGCGCTGCCGCACGTCGCTCGGCTAATGGAGCATCGCCTTCGTACATGTACGCGGCGATCCAGTTGAACAGCAAGCTCTGCGCAAATGGCGAGGCCTTAGCGGTGTCGACGCTGACTACGCGCACCACGCGACTGCGCAACTGACCAAGTACTTCGCGCAGCGCCGGCACATCGAATACGTCTTGCAAGCACTCGCGGCTGGTCTCGAGCAGAATCGGAAACGTTGGATACTTCGCAGCCACTGCCAGCAAGCCCGCCGCACGTTGACGCTGTTGCCACAGCGGGGTGCGTCGATCGGGACGGCGCCGTGGCAGAAGCAGTGCGCGCGCCGCACATTCGCGAAAGCGAGCAGAGAACAACGATGTCTGCGGAAGCGTGGACATCAACAGTTCGTCGATGTCCTCAGGGTCGATCATCATCTCGTCGATGGGTAGTTGATCGGCCGATTCGGGCAGACGAATCACGATGCCATCGTCGCCCCACATCGTTTCGACCGCCATCTCGTATCGATCGGCGAGGCGACGCTCGATCGCCATTGCCCACGGGGCATGCACGGGCGTGCCGAACGGGCTGAGAATGCAAACCCGCCAGTCGCCAATTTCATCGCGAAATCGTTCGACGACCACGGTGCGATCGTCGGGCACGACACCGGTGGCCTCGGCTTGTTCGGCGAGATACATCACCACGTTGCCTGCAGCGAACTCGTCGAGCGCATAGTGCGAGCGCAAACGCTGCACCGCTTCGATCTCGGGCATGGCCCTGATCTCGCGCTGAAAGGCGCCGAGGGCACGGCCCAACTCGAGCGGACGGCCCTGCCGATCGCCGTGCCAGAACGGCATCTTGCCGGGCTGCCCAGGTGCTGGCGTGACCGTGACGCGTTCGAACGTGATGTCTTCGATGCGCCACGTGGACGCGCCAAGCACGAAGGTCTCACCGGGCCGCGATTCGTAGACCATCTCTTCGTCGAGTTCGCCCACTCGGGTGCCATCAGGCAAGAACACTCCGAAGAGCCCACGGTCAGGAATCGTGCCGCCGCTGGTGACCGCAAGCCGTTTCGAACCGTCGCGCGCCCTGACCGTGTCGTTAATGCGATCCCACACCACACGCGGGCGCAACTCGCTGAACTCGTCGCTGGGATAGCGGCCAGCGAGCAGATCGAGCGTGTTGTTGAACAGGTCGTCGGAGAGTTCGGCGAAGTTGGCACAGCGACGTACCAGCGCCCGCAATGAATCGACCGAGACATCGGCACCAACGGCGGCCGTATGCGCCACGATCTGTTGCGCCAGGACATCGAGAGGGTTACGCAAATAATGCGTGGTCTCGATGTCGCCATCGACCATTCGGCGCGTGACCACAGCGGCTTCAAGCAGATCGCCACGATGCTTCGGGAACAACTTGCCGCGGCTGGGTTCGCCCACCTGATGGCCCGCACGGCCAATGCGTTGCAAGCCACGGCTCACCGAACCCGGTGACTCAATCTGAATCACCAAGTCGACGGCACCCATGTCGATACCAAGCTCGAGACTGCTGGTGGCCACGATGGCGCGCAGCACCCCGCGCTTGAGTTGATCTTCGATGACCACACGTTGTTCGCGAGCCAACGAACCATGGTGTGCCTTCACGAGTTCTTCGGTGAGTAACCCAGTTTCTGGATCGACGCCAATGCCCGCCTGCTGTGCGGCCTCGTTGAGCTTGGCCGCCATGCGCTCGGCCTGGCGACGGGCATTGCAAAAGATGATCGTGCTGCGATGCTCCAACACCAGCTTGAGCACCTGCGGATAAATGCTGGGCCAGATGCTGACGCGCTGACGGTCGAGTGGATTCGCGTGATTCGCAGCATCGGCCGGAACCCCCACCTGACCGATGGTGCCCATGTCTTCGAGCGGCACCACCACCTCGACTTCGAGTGTCTTGCGGATGCCCGAATCGATGATGGTCACCGGACGCTGCTTGCCTGGCGCGCTGAACCCGCCAAGGAACCTCGCCACTTCTTCGAGGGGGCGCTGGGTGGCCGAGAGCCCGATTCGCTGCGGCGGTTGCGCCGTAATCTCTTCGAGGCGCTCAAGCGACAGCATCAGGTGCGCACCTCGTTTGGTGGTGGCCATCGCATGGATTTCGTCGATGATCACGGTCTCGACCCCGACCAACGTGCTGGCCGCCGACGACGTGAGCATGAGATACAAGCTCTCGGGGGTGGTGATGAGCAGGTCGGGTGGGCGCCGAATGAGTGCCTGACGATCTTTGGCGCTGGTATCGCCAGTACGCATGGCGACCACGGGCTGCACAAATTGCTCACCGAGTCGCTCCGCCGCAAGCTGAATACCCATCAGTGGCGAGCGCAGGTTCTTTTCGACGTCGAACGCCAAGGCCCGCAGCGGCGAGATATAGAGCACCCGGGTGCGACTGGTTTTTTCGGGGAGCGGGGTGGTGACCAAACGATCGATGCTCGACAAAAACGCTGCCAATGTCTTGCCGCTGCCGGTTGGGGCACAGATCAGGGTGTGCTGACGGTCGGCAATGGCGGGCCAGCCCTGCACCTGGGGCGTGGTGGGCGCCGGAAACGAACTGGCGAACCACGCGCGAACGGATGGCGAAAAACGCTGCAGCACCTCGTGGTCAGCCATGCGCCAACCCTACCCAAGGGGCGCCAATCGGTCATCAGGCACACACCGCTCTCCCCTGCTGCGTTGTATCTGCGCGCCGTTGCCGACAGACTCGCACACTCAATGACAGCCCTCCGTCCGCGCCGATGACAGCCGTTCGACTTCGCCCTTGGCAGCGCGCTGCGTTCGATGCGTTCAGTGCCCTCAGCGACGACGAACCCAACTTTTTGGCGGTCGCTACGCCAGGAGCTGGCAAGACCACCTTCGCACTTACGTGCGCCCGCTGGGCCTTATCGCAGCAGCGTCGGCGGGTGGTGGTTGTTGCCCCAACGAGTCACCTCAAGGTGCAGTGGAGCTTGGCCGCCCATCGTCTCGGACTGCAGCTCGATCCCGACTGGACCCCAGGCGGTGGCATCGCTAAAGACGTTCATGGCATCGTCACCACCTTTCAACAAGTAGCCACCGGCGACACCGCAAATGTGCTGAAGGGGGTTGCCCACGACGCGTTCGTCATCCTCGACGAGCTGCACCACGCCGGCGACGAACGCGCATGGGGCGACTCGGTGCGGCTCGCGTTCTCGGGCGCGTATCGACGCCTGTGTCTGTCCGGCACACCATTCCGCAGCGACACGGCCTCAATTCCTTTTGTCCGTTACGACGACGGGCAAGCCTTCGCCGATTACGAATACGGCTATGGCGATGCGCTGCGCGACGGCGGCGTTGTGCGGCCGGTCTACTTTCCTCGCATCGACGGCAACATGGAATGGAGCGCCCCCGACGGATCCGTGCTGTCTGCATCGTTCCAAGATGAGCTCGACCGCGACGGCATGAGCCAACGGTTACGTGCCGCTCTGAGTCTCGATGGCGAGTGGCTGCCACACGTGCTCGAGCAGGCGCACGAACGCCTGATGTACATCCGCGATCAACAGCCCTCCGCAGGCGGATTGGTCATGGCAATGGATCAAGAGCATGCGCACGCAATCGCCCGATTGATCAAGACCCGCCTCGGCACCCCAGCCGACGTGGTGGTCAGCGACGACCCAGGCGCATCGAAGAAGATCTCCGAGTTTGCCGAATCCGATGCTCCGTGGCTCGTGTCGGTGCGCATGGTGTCCGAGGGCGTCGACATCCCCCGGCTACGCATCGGCGTGTACGCAAGCACAGTTTCTACCGAGTTGTTCTTCCGCCAAGCCGTTGGTCGTTTCGTGCGCTGGCAAACCGGGCAACCATCGCAGAAGGCATTCGTCTATTTGCCCGATGACCCCCGCCTTCGTTCGCATGCATTCCAGATCATGGAGTCGCGCCGCCACGTGTTGCGCCGCTTTGAGATCGGCGACGAGTTGATGGAAACCGGCGATCCCGAAAAGGATGCGCCATTCGATGAAGTACCCCAAGATTTCCCGCCCGAACAACTGTCGTTGTTCAGCGTGTTGTCGGCGGTTGCAACCGGGATGCAGATTCATGCGATGACGCCATCGGGCATCGCTATTCCGTTCGAGCTTGGTGTCGACGAACCCGAACTTCCCGAGCCACACTTCGAAGACGACCCGCTGTTAGAAATCGACCTCGCCGATATCCCTACCGACGCCGGGTGGGGTCCCGATTCCGGGCGCAGCGTGTTTGAAATCAAAGAAGAACTCCGCGAGCGAAACGCCGTGCTGGCCAAGCGACTGGTCGACTTCACGGGCTGGAGCCACGGTCGGGTCAACGGCGAAATGAACCGCCTTGCCAGCGTGATCGCAGTGCCCAGCGCAACCACCGACCAACTCGAGCGCCGCCTACGCAAGTCCGAGGAATGGCTCGCTCAGTTACGCAAGCGCCGCAGTTAGCGGTCAGTCAGCGCCGACGCATTGCATACCTCTATGAAGCGTGAACGCACGATTACCCTGCGCTCACGCTTGGCGAAGAATCGAACAGCGCATCAGTTGGCATTCGCAATCCCGATCAGAGGTAGCCTCTCACCATGCCTAGCTCCGGTGAGCACCACCCCGCATTCGAGGAATACTGCGAATGCATTTTTGAGCTGCAAGAAGACGACGTCGACGTCATCCAGGCTCGCATCGTCGAGCGACTCGGTGTCAGCCGCCCCGCAGTTTCAGAGATGATCCGCCGCCTCGAAGCCGACGAACTCATTACCATCACGGGCACCAGCATTCGGCTCACTGCTGCAGGCACCACGTTGGCGCAGCAAGTGGTGCGCCGCCATCGGCTCGCCGAGCGTTTCCTCACCGACATCCTTGGCTTGTCTTGGGCCGAAGCCCACCACGAAGCTGGCCGTTGGGAGCACGTGATGAGCACCAACGTCGAGGTCGCGATGGACCGCTTGCTTGGCAGTCCAACCACGTGCCCACACGGAAACCCCATCCCCGGCAGCGAATACTTGGCGCCCGACGCGCACCGACTCATCGACCTTGCAGTGGGCGAGGGCTTCACCGTGAGTCGCATCCCCGAAGAACTCGAGTTCACCCCGGGCCTGCTCGACTTCCTTGAGAACGCAGCGCTGTTGCCCGGTCGCGCCGGCACGGTTACCGCTACCTCAGCCGATGGCACAATGACTGTCGAGATCGCCGGAAGTCACGTCGATGTCGGGGCATTCGCCAGCGCGCGCATCCTCGTCACTGCCTAGCCTGACCACGATGTTCAAAACCAGCCTTGCTCTCGTCGCCCTGTTCGGTCTTTCGTCGTGTGGCAAAACCATCATCGACACCACCATCACCGAAGCTCCCAAAGTGGCGGTGACCACCACATTGCCCACGGGTTCGGCTGCCGAACTGTTACCACGATTGGTCGCCGAGGCCGGCAAGCTCTCCGATCTCATCGGCAGCGCTGGCGACAAGAACGATCAGATGCAGCTCATCAACAACCTGTGGGCGGCTGCACGCTCCGAGGTAACCGCTGCCGATGCAGACATCGCAGACACATTTGCAGCGGCAGTAGATCTCTGTGCAAAGGGAACGCAGTTCAATCGGCCAGCCGATGCAGACCGCTGTGTGCGAAATCTCACTGCGCTCACCAAGAGCTACCTCGGTTAGTTCAGGCCCCGAGCGGGGCCAGCGCCAACAGGCTTAGGCGTCGCCAACCATGGCGGGCGGCAACGGCTGCGAATGCACAATGCTGAGCCGGCGCGTGCTGCGCGTGAGCGCTACGTACAGCGCCCGCAGGCCCTGCATTTCGTCGGCCACGATGGCGGCGGGCTCAACCACGATGACACCATCGAGTTCGAGGCCCTTAACCACGCTGACGGGAACAACCGTGACACCCGTATCGAGTGCCGTGCGCGTGGCCCGGCCATGCTTGATGCTTGCCGCACTGAGCGCCGAAGAAATCATCTCAACCATTGGGTCGGGTGCAACCACTGCGATATTGCCGTCGACAATTTCGCTGACGAGACGAGCCGTCTCTGCAGCCACCGCTGCGCCAAGTGCATCGGCCGAATGAACGTGTACGAAGTCGGGCACGTCGTCGCCCTGACGCACCGCTGTTGGCGGCCGCAACGACGGCGTTGCAGCCATCATCACTCGGTTGGCGATCTCCATGATCTGTGCCGGAATTCGATAGCCCACGCTGAGGCCGATAACCCGGCTTCCCTTGCGGTCGGGCAAGTGCCTGACGACATCGTCCCAACTATTGGGTGCAAGCGCACCAGTGGCCTGGGCAATGTCGCCCACAACGGTCATCGAACCATTGAGGGAACGACGCGACGCCATGCGTAATTGCATCGGCGTGAGATCTTGCACTTCGTCGATGACGATGTGGCCGTAGGTACGGATTTCATCGGTCTCTTCAGGGCCGCCAGCCTTGACCGGACGCTGCCCGAGGTAGTTGCGCGCTTCGTCGAGCAGCGCGATGTCGTTGTCGCTCCAGCGAACCGTGCTGATGTCTTCGGCGCGCGGGCGATACAGCGACAGGTATTCGTCTTCGCTGAGTTGGCTGCCTGCGGCAAGTTTGAGCAACGCCTTCGAGCCGAACAGATCGTGCAACAAGTCGGCGGGCGTGAGCACTGGCCACATGCGCTCGAGTGCTCGGCGCACCTCAGGCATATGCCGAACGCCTTCTTTCACCTGCGCCGGAGTGACCTCGCCGTCGCGCCACGTAGCGGCCATCGAGGCCCACACTTCGCCTTCGACCCAACGGCGGGCCGCGTTGTGACGGCGGAACCGGCGCTGAGCGGCGCGCACAATGCGAGTTGTTTCTTGCTCGCGCAGGCGCAGATAGCCCGTGCGGAATCCGACCACGAGGTCTTCGCGTAGCGGACGTTCGCGGTCGGTGACTGCCTTGTCGATGACCATCGCCATGCGCAGATCGCCCTTGGTGCGAGCGGTCAGCGGCTCATCGTGGCCGCCCCACGTAACGTCGTGCACGAGATCGGCAAGCACAACCTGCTCGACCCCGGCCTCGCCAAGCGACGGCAACACGCGCTCGATATAACGCAAGAACACGCGGTTGGGGCCGATGACCAAGACACCTTGATCTTCGAGTGGGAATCGGAATGTGTACAGCAAGTACGCAGCGCGGTGCAGCGCAACCACGGTCTTGCCGGTGCCTGGCCCACCCTGCACGACCAACACACCAGCCTGTGGCGAGCGGATGATCTCGTCTTGTTCGCCTTGGATAGTGGCAACGATGTCGCCGAGTTGACCCGTGCGACCACGCTCGAGCACCGCGAGCAGCGTGCTGTAGCCGCGAAGGCCTGCACCGGGCTTGGCCTCGATGTCGTCTTCTTGGCCAACACCGAGATGACCATCACCGAAGAGTTCGTCCTCGATGCCGAGCAAATTGCGCCCCTGCACCGCGAAGTGACGACGACGAGCGAGGCCCATCGGCTCGCGGCCAGTGGCACGGTAAAACGGCTCGGCCACCGGCGCACGCCAATCGACCACAACTGGTTCGCGATTGTCGTCGGCAACTGCCAAGCGACCAATGTGGAAGCTCTCGACAACGCCGGGTTCGCCAGTGAGGGGTTCGCCAGCCACGGGGTCGCGGTGGCGATCGATACGTCCGAACACCAACGCTGCGTCACCCAGATCGAGTTGCGTGAGCCGATTCACCAAGGTCTCATCGAAAACATCTCGCTCATACCGGGCCTGAACGGTGCCGCCAAGCGTGCCTTCGTGGATGTTACGAAGCTTCCAGGCGTCGGTTCGGCTCGTCTCGAGACACCCGTAGGCGTGGTCGATGTAAGCCTGCTCTTCTGCGAGATCGGGGTGCTGTTGTGTCATGGGGGAGATGACCCGACCGAGGTGCGATACCTCAATCGGGGTCGAAAAATCTTATCGCCCTATGACGTTGTTGCGATGCCCCCATCGACAGCGATCACTGAGCCCGTGACATAGGCGCCAGCGCGACTTGCGAGGTAAACCGCTACGCCAGCCATGTCGTCGGGGCGACCGATGCGGCCAAGTGGGGCCGATCGGGCGATCGAGTCGCCGAAAGCCTGCAACGTGGCAGCCATCATCTTGCTCTCGAACGGCCCAGGCGCAACAGCGTTCACGGTGATGTGCTGAGGTCCAAGCTTGCGCGCCAGCGCGCGGGTGAGGTGGTGCACCCCAGCCTTGCTGGCGGCATACGAGTAGGTGTCCATCGGGTTCACGTGCAAGCCATCGATCGAGCCAATGTTGATGATGCGAGCCGGGTCGTCGGCGGTGGCGCCTGCACGCAGGTTTGGCAGCAACGTCTGAGTGAGGAAGAACAACGACTTCACGTTGGTGTCCATCACTTTGTCCCACGCGGCTTCGGTGAACTCATCGAGCGGCATGCCCCACGTGGCTCCGGCGTTGTTCACCAAAATGTTCAGCACCGGAAACTGCTCGACCACTTGAGCGGCGAGGGTCTTGCAACCCTCGACCGTGCTCACGTCGGCAGGGATTGCGCGGACGTCGCCGTATTGGGCGAGTTCGGCTTGCGCGGCCATCAGCTCGCCAGCCTTGCGCGAGCTGATGATCACCGTGGCGCCTGCGTCGAGCAGACCACGAGTGATCATTGCGCCAATGCCGCGGCTACCACCGGTGACGAGTGCTGTTTTTCCAGAGAGTGAAAAGAGGTCAGATGCCATTGCACGATTCTGCTGCATCGAGACGCCAACAATCGCACCCACCACGCTGATGGCGAGGCGCTTGCTGAACTATGCGGCGCTGATCGCCATCGACAGCTAGCGTTCGGTCCGTGGTCACCGGCATTTCGAACAACACCTTCCTCGCTGCTGCCCGTGGAGAACATGGTTCGCACACGCCGGTGTGGTTCATGCGTCAAGCGGGCCGCAGCCTGCCCGAGTACAAAGCCATTCGTGGCGACGGCAGCATTCTGCACGCCATCAAGAATCCCGAGCTCTCTGCGCAGATCACACTGCAGCCAGTCACCCGTTACGGCGTCGACGCCGCCGTGTTGTACAGCGACATCGTGGTGCCAGCCCATTCCATCGGTTTCGGCATCGACGTAGCGCCGGGCACCGGCCCCGTCGCCACCGTGCCCTTCCGCAGCGCCGCCGACCTTGCCCGAGTGCGTCCGTTCGAGCCCGAGGTCGACACGCCCTATGTCATCGAGACCTGTCGCATCTTGGCTGCTGAGCTCACGGTGCCCTTGCTCGCTTTTGCCGGAGCCCCATTTACCGTTGCCAGCTATCTCATCGAGGGCCGGCCAAGCCGAACCTATGAGCACACCAAAGCGTTGATGCACACCGACGAGCACACGTGGCACGAACTCATGGATCGCCTTGCCGATCACGCGATCGCATCCATCCGCAGCCAACTCGATGCTGGGGGCTCGGCGTTTCAGTTGTTCGATTCGTGGGCCGGAGCATTGAGCCGCATCGATTACGAGCGGTTCGCGAAGCCGCACTCCGCGAAGGTGTTCAGCGAGCTTGCAGCTAGTCATCCCCACGTGCCAGGTATTCACTTCGGAATCGGGTGCGATCACATACTTGAGTCGATGTATGCCGCCGGCCCAAGCGTCATCGGCCTCGATTGGCGCACACGTATCCAACAAGCCCGCGCACGTCTCGGGGCAAACACGGCCGTGCAGGGCAACCTCGATCCTGCGCTGGTACTAGCCGGATGGCCGGTGGCACAGCAGGGCTGCGACGACGTACTCGCCGATAACGCGGGGCACCCCGCACACATCTTCAACCTCGGCCACGGCGTGCAACCAAACACCGACCCGGGCGTGCTCGAACACATCGTTGCGTACGTCCACGACAAGACAAGGCGATCATGACCGCCCCCATTGCAGTGCTCCTCATGGCCTACGGTACGCCGCGCACGCGCGACGAAATCCTGCCGTACTACACCGACATTCGCCGCGGCCGCCCGCCTACTCCTGAGCAGCTCACCGATCTCTTGAATCGTTACGAAGCAATCGGCGGTATCTCCCCGTTGGCTCAGAGAACCGAAGCTCAGCGCGACGCATTGCAAGCGGCGCTTGATCAGCAAGCTCCCGGCCAATACATGGTCACGCTCGGCCTCAAGCACGCCGCGCCGATGATCGAAACAGCGGTCAACGATCTCGCCGCTTTGGGCGTGAAGCGCATCATCGGCTTGGTGTTAGCTCCGCACTTCAGTAGCTACTCAATCGGGCAATATCACGGCCGCGCCCGAGACGCTGCTGCGCCACATGGCATTGCATTCGATGGCATCGACAGTTGGGCCACCGAGCCAGCGTTCATCACATTTCTCGCCGACGATCTTCGCCAGCGTCTCGCCGCGATGCCGACCAACACCAAGGTGCTGTTCACCGCTCACTCGCTGCCGCAACGCATCATCGACGCTGGCGATCCGTATCCCGACGAGCTGCGTGCTACTGCCGAAGCTGTCGCCGCACAGGTGGGTCTTGCGCATTGGAGCCAGTGGGCCATTGCATGGCAGTCGGCCGGCCGAACCCCCGAGCCATGGCTTGGTCCCGATATTTTGCAGGTCATCTCCGAACTCGGTGCCAGCGAAAATGCCGACGGCGTGGTGGTTAGCGCATGCGGCTTTGTTGCCGACCATCTCGAGGTGCTCTACGACCTCGACATCGAGGCCCGTGCCCACGCCGAAAAGCTCGGGCTGGCCTTCGACCGTACTGCTTGCGTGAACGACAATCCCGAAATCATGAAGGCCCTAGCCCACCGAGTCATCGCCGTGGCTAGCAACTAATGACCCGCCGCGTTGTGGTGGTAGGCGCTGGAATCACCGGCCTTACCACTGCATATCGACTGCGCCAGTTGCTGCCCGACGCAGAGATCGCCGTCATCGAATCCGATCACCGCGTCGGCGGCAAGATCAGTTCGTCGACATTCGCCGGAATCGAAGGTGTCGACGAAGGGGCCGACGCCTTCCTCACTCGCATCCCATTCGCGGTCAACCTTGCCGCCGAATTGGGCCTCACGGCTCAGCTCACGTCGCCAGCGGTGGGATCGGCATACGTGTGGTGGAATGCGATGCACAACATCCCCGAGGGTCTGATGTTGGGCGTGCCCACCGACCTCGCCAAACTCGCCAAAAGCGATCTGCTCACGTGGCCCGGCAAGCTTCGGGCCGCGCTCGAACCAATCTTGCCCGCCACCGGCGTGGGCGCCGATTCGGTTGGGCTACTTATTCGCCATCGCTTTGGCAGGCAAGTACACGAGCGTCTTGTGGATCCGCTCGTTGGCAGCATTTACGCCGCCGACACCGATCGCTTCAGCCTCAGCGGGGTCTCCCAGATCCTCGATCTGGCAAGCAACAACCGCAGCCTGCTCATCGGCGCTCGCCGAGCCCGGCGCAAAGCTCCCCCGGCGGCCGGCCCCATTTTTGGCACACCGAGCACCGGTATGGCCACGCTCACCAACGCCTTGGCCCAGTCGCTGCGCGCCTCAGGCGTGACCATCACCACGGGCTGCCGAGTCGAATCAATCGAACGATCGGGCACCGGGTGGATGGTCAACGGCGAATTCGCCGACGCCGTAGTGCTGGCCACCCCAGCCAAGACAACGGCCCCATTGGTTGCTGCGCTGAGCCCCGACGCCGGAGCAACGTTGGCCAAGTTTGATCACGCCGGAGTCGTGATGCTCACGATTGCGCTACCCGGCCACAACTGGCCCGCCCATTTCGCCCAGCGCAGCGGCTACTTAGTTCCCAAGCCCGTGCAGAAATGGGTCACCGCAACCTCGTTCGCGAGCAGCAAGTGGGCCCACTGGCAGCCCAAAGCACCCGAAGGCGGCGTCATCCTGCGAATTTCGCTGGGCCGCGACGGACTCGACCTCACTGAACAGCCCGAAGAAAAGTTGATCAACGCTGCGCTCAGCGAAGTGGGCGCACATGTCGGACTCGACCTGCAGCCAACTGAATATCGGCTTACCCGCTGGCACGCCGCTTTTCCCCAATATCGCCCCGGACACGCCAAGCGAGTGCTCGGCATCGAGACAGCGTTAGCCAACGATGCGCCCGGAATCTTTGTGTGCGGAGCCAGTTACAAAGGAATCGGTATACCGGCCTGCGTACAACAGGCCAATTCATCAGCCCAAGGGGTAGCCAAATACATAGGTGTCGTGCTTAGCTAGCCAGATGCGTGGTTTGCGAGCCCTGTGTGCCCTCGCGGGCGCAGCACTGCTGCTCAGCGCGTGCGCGTTCGAGAGCCAAACCTACGTTGATGTGCCGCCGGCCATCACCCGGCCCACGATGCCCATCCCGCCAGCGCCTGCCAGCTCGACAACTTCGCAAGTCAGCTATCCACCCGGCCTGTTCCCGTACTTCTTCCCAACCACCATCGCCGCCACCCCCGTTGCAGCTGCGGCGTTGCCCAAGCCGGTAGCAGCGCCACGCGATCCACAGGGGCCCGAGCCCCGAAACGACCTCGGAGTCATTGAGATCCCAAAGATCGGCCTCAAGGCAACGATGCTTGAGGGCATCCGCCTCACCACCCTCGATCGCGGCCCCGGACACTGGCCCGGCACTGCCATGCCAGGAAATGCAGGCAACGTAGTGGTTGCCGGCCATCGCACCAGCCACTCGAAACCCTTCCGCCATATCGATGCGCTCGCGCCCGGCGACGAAGTCATTTTCACAATGCCCTATGGGCGATACGTCTACCACGTGATCAACACCGAGATTGTCACCCCCGACCGGCTCGACATCACGAATCAGACCTCAGCCAAAACAGCAACCCTGTTCGCGTGTCACCCCCCAGGGTCCACCTCGCAGCGCATTGTGGTGCACCTCATTCTCGGCGGCTGATCTCAGCCCCCATCCGCAGCGGCAGTAACGTCGCACGAACATGCCAACCTCGCGGCCATCGCTTCCCAGAATCGCACGACCGAGTAGGCAGGCAACGCTGTCGCTTGTTGGTGGCGCGATCGTGGCACTCTCACTGCCCCCATGGGGCTATTGGCCGCTCGCCTTCCTCGGCATCATGCTGTTCGAAACAGCCCTCGGCGAATCGCCCACTCGCCGAGAAGCATTTCGATACGGATGGCTGTTTGGTGCCGGATGGCTCTTCCCCGGCATGGTCTGGATGTGGTTCCTCACCGCTCCCGGTTATGTGCTCGGTGCTGCCTTGTTCGCCACGCTGCACGCGCTGGCGGCGATGGCGGCGCCTACCGGTCGCTGGCGCGTCATCGCCCGACCCGCCACCCACACGCTGATTGAGGCACTTCGCTTTTGCTTTCCATTCGGTGGCGTTCCGTTGGCCAGCCTCGCCATCGCACAAAGCAGCGGACCCTTCGTTGGCGTTGCCCGCATCGGTGGCGCCGTGTTGCTCACATGGATCACCTTTCAGATCGGTTTCGCGTTGGCCGGACCGTCGCCCGCAGTGCCGAAGTTTGCTCAACGTCGTCGCGGTGGGGTCACCGGCTCGCTTCACGGAGTGCTCGCCCTTGGCGCTGTCGCTGCCATCATCGTGCTGGCAACGCTCGCCCCAACCGGACACCCGACCGGACAATCGCTACGCATCGCAGCCGTGCAAGGCGGTGGTCAGCAGGGCACCCACGCCATCTTCACCGACTCGAGCATCGTGCTCAATCGTCACCTCGCGGCCACCCAGACCATCACCGCGGCCGACAAGGTCGACCTCGTGGTGTGGCCCGAAAATGTGATCGACGTGACCACGTTTGCTCACAGCACCGAACTCGACAAGGTTGCAGCCGAGGCTCGCCGACTCAACGTACCGATGCTCGTTGGCATCACCGAAGACGCACCCAACAATCACTTCCTCAACGCCCAAGTTGTGGTCGCTCCCGACGGCCAGATCATCAGTCGCTACGACAAGGTCCGACGCGTTCCGTTCGGCGAATACATGCCGCTGCGCGGCTTGCTCTCGGCGCTCGGGGCACCTACCAACCTCGTACCGCGCGACGCCGTGGCCGGCCGAGGCCCCGGCTATGTCACGTTGCCCGACGGCACCCGAGTTGGCGTTGTCATCTCATGGGAAGTGTTCTTCGGTGGCCGCGGCCGCGATGGCGTCAGTCACGGCGGTCGACTGATCATCAACCCCACCAACGGTTCGAGCTACACCTGGACCGTGCTGCAAACGCAGCAGATTGCTTCATCTCGGCTGCGCGCAATCGAAACAGGTCGATGGGTGGTGCAGGCTGCGCCAACCGGGTTCACCGCGTTCGTTTCACCCGACGGCGATGTGATCAGCCGCACGCGGGTCAGCGAGCAACGCGTGATCATTCACGATATTGCGCTGCGCACCGGCACCACGTGGTACGTGTCGTTAGGCGACATCCCTTGGGTAGCGCTGGTGGCATTGGCATTCGCTGCTTCTGTTTGGTTCTCGCGCGACCGCACCAAACGTGTGGGCACCGACCCCGCGAACTAAAGCTCGATGAACAACGTGACCGGGCCGTCGTTGACCAACGCAACGTGCATGTCGGTTCGAAATCGACCCGTCGCAACCGTGGCGCCAAGCAACCGCAACTCATCGACCACGGCAGCAACAAGTGGTTCGGCGTGGTCGGGCTTCGCTGCTGCGATGTAGCTCGGCCGACGTCCTGCGCCAGTGTCGGCGTACAGCGTGAACTGACTCACGACAAGAATTTCGCGGCTGGTGTCGGCCACCGAACGGTTCATCACGCCGTTCTCATCGTCGATGATGCGCAAGTGCCACAGCTTGTCGGCAAGCTTGCGGGCATTGGCAAACGTGTCGTCGTGGGTCACTCCAACGAGCACACACAGCCCCGCGCCGATGGCTCCAACCACCTCAGCCCCATCGGCCCCAACAACGGTGACACTCGCTTCAAGAACTCGCTGAACCAATGCACGCACAGAGCCATTGTTGCATCTGAGGCTCGCAACCGATGACGGCTGCGGGCAGACTCTGCACTGTGATCGAACTACAGGTGGGCCCCGCGCGCTGCTCGCTGAGTCCCGAGCATGGCGGCCGTGTGGCGTCGCTTGCTGTGCACGGCGTTCAGCTACTGGTCGCGCCGGCCGACGCGGCTCACAACGCAGATCCGATGGCGTGGGGTTGCTACCCAATGGCGCCATGGGCTGGTCGCATTCGCAACGGCGTCTTCACCTTCGATGGAGTCACGCACCAACTGCCCATCAACCTGGCGCCTCACGCAATTCATGGCACGGTGTTCACCCGGGAATGGCGTAGCGACTCGATCGATGGCAATGCGGTCGAGTTGTCGTGCGAACTCGGACCGCGCTGGCCGCTCGGCGGCTCGGCACAGCAACGCATCGAGTTGCACGATGATCATCTCAGTTGCCAACTCTCGGTCACTGCCGCCGAGCACGACATGCCCGCCCAAGTCGGGTGGCATCCATGGTTCGTCAAGCCTCAGTCGGCACAACTGCTCTTTGGCGATATGTACGTTCGCGATGCGAACGGCATTCCTACTGGCGAGCTCGCGACTCCGGGTCCTCAGCCGTGGGACGATTGCTTCACCAACCCCTTGGCGCCGATCGAACTGCGCTACAAAACCACCGACAACGATTCACTGGTCATCTCGGTCGACAGCGATTGTGACCATTGGGTCATTTACGACCAACCCGCGCACGCCACATGCGTTGAACCGCAGTCGGGTCCACCCAACGGATTGAACATCGCCAACTTCGTGATGCCATCGTCTTCAGCGTCTTCATCGCTCATTCGGGCGGGGCAATCGCTGCTCCGAAATATGACCATCAGCTGGGATATCACCGCAGGTCAGACCCCACGTTAAGACCTAGATGACGGTCTTGTGACAGCTGCCGAATACGGCGCTTCTACACCGGTACGCAAACATGCGCCGATAGCGTTGCTTTCCATGTCTACAGCCTCGGACCCCAACGGGCCCCTGCGGATTGCTTACCTCACCTACCGAGGCAAGCCGCACGTGGGTGGCCAAGGGGTATACACGCGCCATCTCACCAAGGCTCTCGCCGACCTCGGCCACGAGATCGAAGTGTTCGGTGGCCAGCCGTACCCCATTCTCGATTCGCGCGTTCCGCTGCACAAACTGCCCAGCCTCGACATTTTCAACGAGCAGTATCCAGGCCGTCTGCCCGCCTACTGGGAGATGAAAAGCAAAGAAGATGTGCTCGAGACATTGCAATATCTCACCGGCACATTCAGCGAGCCGCTCGCGTTTAGCGCCCGCGCCTACAAAGCACTCAAGTCACGCACCCGCGACTTCGATCTTGTGCATGACAACCAGTGCCTTGGGTACAGCATCTTGCAGATCGAAAAGATCATCCCCACTGTTGTCACGCTGCATCACCCCATCACCAAAGACCGCGAGCTCGAGATGAGCCACGCCCCGTCACGCTGGAAGCGGCGCAGCGTGGGTCGCTGGTACGGCTTCGTGAAGATGCAGGGCCGCGTTGCCAGTCGCATGCCGCGCATTGTGGTCGTCAGCGAAAACAGCATCAAAGACATCAACGCCGATATGGGCGTCAGCCTCGATCGCATGCGTCTCGTTCCGGTGGGCGTAGACCCCGACCTGTTCAAGCCACTGCCCCACGTTGCCCGTGTGCCTGGCCGACTCATCACCACAGCGTCAGCCGACGTTGCGCTCAAGGGATTGTCGTACCTGCTCGAGGCGATGGCCAAGCTACGTACTGAGCGCGACATCACGCTCACCATCATCGGCAAGCCACGCGAAGGCCACAGCGACGATCTCATCGAGCGCCTCGGTCTGCGCCCCTATATCAATTTCGTCAGTGGCGTCAGCGACGAGCGCATCGTCGAGCTGTATGCCGAGGCCGAATTGGCCGTTGTGCCCAGCCTCTACGAGGGTTTCAGCCTTCCCGCAATCGAAGCAATGTGCACCGGCACACCGCTGGTCGCCACCGATGGCGGCGCGCTTCCCGAGGTCACCGGCAAAGACGGCGACACTGTGTTCCAGTGCAAGGCCGGCGACGCCGAGGGTCTCGCCGCCCAGATTCGTCTGGCACTTGAGAACCCCGAACTTCGTCAGCGCATTGGCGACGCTGGCCGCCAGCGCGTGGTCGAGCGTTGGAGCTGGACCCACTGTGCCAAGCTCACCGTCGATCAGTACCGCGAAGTGTTGGCGATGCCACACAACATCGCCAAGCTGCGCGCCAACGGTCGGATCTAACAGTGCTCACTATCCGCTTCGATCGATTGGGCCTCAAGCCCGGAGACCTCGTGCTCGATGTTGGCGCCGGTTTTGGCCGTCACTGTTTCGAGGTAGCCCGCCGCGGCGGACGCGTCGTTGCGCTCGATTACGCAGCCGACGAAGTGGTTGGCACCCGCGCCACGTTGGGCGGCATGGTCGAGGCCGGCGAAATACCGCTGCACAGTTATGTGGGCGTGTTGCGCGGCGACGGCACCAAGTTGCCGTTCCCCGACAACACCTTCGACATTGTCATCACCAGCGAAGTTCTCGAGCACATCCAAAACGATGTCGGAGCAATCGCCGAGATGGTTCGCGTGCTCAAGCCCGGTGGCCGCTTTGCTGGCACCGTGCCGTCGTGGTTGCCAGAGAAGATCAACTGGATGCTCAGCGACGAATACCACGCACCCAAGTCGGTGGGCGGCCACGTGCGCATTTATACCGAGACCGAACTCAAGGCCAAGCTGCGCTCGTCGGGGCTTACCGTTACCGGTAGCCATCACGCGCATGCGCTGCATTCGCCCTACTGGTGGCTCAAGTGCGCCGTGGGTCCACGGCGCGAAGACAGCAACGCTGTCAACACATACAAGAAGTTCCTCGAGTGGGACATCATCAAGGGTCCCAAAGTCACACGCATCGCCGAGCGCGTACTCAGTCCAGTGCTCGGCAAGAGCCTTGCCGTCTACGGCACCAAGCCAATGCCAAGTTTGGTCGCTTCGTCGTGAGTCGCATTCCAGACATCGAAGGCGTCTTGAGCGCCGAAGAGGTCTGCCTCACCGCGCTGTCAATCGCCGACCTTCAGTTGCCTACGGGCATGATCCCTTGGTTTGTCGGGGGCCATTGCGATCCGTGGAACCATGTCGAAACTGCGATGGCGCTCGACATCGCTGGCATGCACTCGCACGCCGAGCGGGCCTACGAATGGCTGGTCGACACGCAGCGTCCCGAGGGCAGCTGGAACAACTACTACCTGCCCGATGGCACCGTCGAAGACATCAAGCTCGATACCAACGTGTGCGCCTACATCGCCGCCGGCGTGTGGCATCACTGGCTCTGCACATGGGATCGCGCGTTCGTTGATCATCTGTGGCCAACCGTCGAGCGCGCCATCGAGTGGGTGCTCGGCATGCGTCGGCACGACGGCACCATTTTGTGGGCTTGCGAACCCGACGGCGAGCGCCCTTGGGACTACGCATTGCTCACCGGCTCGAGCAGCATCATGCACGCGCTGCAGTGCGCCTCGAAGCTGGCCGATCTCATCAACGAGCCACGCCCCCACTGGGCAGCCGCAGCCGAAGCGCTTCGCGCGGTCATCAGCACCCAGGCCGACACAGCGTTCGAGCCCAAAACGCGTTGGGCAATGGATTGGTACTACCCCGTGCTCACCGGCGCGATGATCGGCGAAGCAGCCAAGACTCGCCTCACCGATGGCTGGGAAACCTTCGCAATCGAAGGCCGCGGCATTCGCTGCGTCAGCGACGAGCCATGGGTTACCGCTTCCGAGACAGCCGAGGCGTCGTTGTCGTTCGCGGCCATCGGCGATCTCGCCACCGCCACCGATCTACTCAGCTGGACCCGGGCCCATCGCTGCGACGATGGCGCCTACAGCACCGGAATCGTGTATCCCTCGCTCGAACGATTCCCCGCAGGCGAGCGCTCTGCCTACACCGGCGCCGCGGTCATCTTGGCCGCCGATGCCATCTGTGGTGCCTCGGCCGGCAGCCGGTTGTTTGTGCCTGCCTCCTGCACCGACTAAACCCTTGGCGTGAACTCGCTGCCAACATCTGAATCACTGCTCGCGCTCGCCCAGAAAGCTCTCGCTGCGTGCGGCACCAACGTGTCGCTCACCTTGGGCCTGCACCCGGTGCGATCCCCGATCAATGGTCTGCAGTTCGGCTCTGTCGCTGGGTTCAGCGGTGCAGGCAGCAACGAACTCACTGTCGACATCGCAGTTGAGCGCGCCACCGACGCCTTTGCTCTGTGGCACACCACCCCTGCACCCCGCCGCGCCGAAGTGGTTCGTCACCTCGCTGCCTTGCTGCGCGAACACATCGGCGACCTCGCCACCATCGTGTCGATTGAGGCAGGCAAGATCCGTAGCGAAGCGCTTGGCGAAGTGCAAGAGATGATCGACATTTGCGACTTCGCCGTCGGCCTCAGCCGCACAATGGGCGGACACACAATGGCATCAGAGCGCCCCGGCCACCGCCTGATGGAGACATGGCATCCGCTTGGTCCAGTCGGGGTGATCTCGGCATTCAACTTCCCGGTGGCTGTGTGGAGCTGGAACGCAACGCTCGCGTTGGTGTGCGGCAACCCAGTGATCTGGAAACCGAGCGAACTCACGCCGCTTACTGCGTTGGCTTCGCACGCGCTGTACGAACGTGCGGCCGCGCTTGCGGGAGCACCGGCGCACCTCAGCCAGGTGTTGCTCGGCGGCGCCGATGTCGGCGCTGCACTTGCTGCTCACCATGGGGTGGCACTCATCAGCGCCACCGGCTCCACCGCAATGGGCGCCCGCGTGGCACCGGTGGTGGCTGCCCGCTTTGGTCGTTCGATTCTCGAACTCGGTGGCAACAACGCGGCCATCGTTGCTCCATCGGCCGATGCCGAACTCGCTGTGCGCGGCATCACGTTCTCGGCAGCGGGCACAGCCGGACAGCGATGCACCACATTGCGCCGTGTCATCGTGCACAACAGTCGCCACGACGAACTCACCGAACGACTTGCGGCTGCCTACGCAACGCTTCCGGTTGGCAATCCGTTCGAGCCATCCACGTTGGTGGGCCCACTCATCACCACCGCTGCATTCGACAAGATGAGCGCGGCTATCGGCGCCGCCACCGCCGATGGCGGCCAGCTCATCGTGGGCGGCGAACGACTGCTGCTCGACCAGGCTGCTCACGCCGCCTACACACGGCCGGCGATTGTGACCATGCCAGCGCAGACCGCGATTGTGGCCACCGAGACCTTCGCCCCGCTGCTCTATGTGATGCGCTACGACGACCTCGATCAAGCGATTGCTCTGCAGAATGGCGTGCCGCAAGGCTTGGCCAGCAGCATCTTCACTACCGACGTGCGCGAGGCCGAACGCTTCTGTGCCGCCGACGGCAGCGACTGCGGAATCGCCAATGTGAACATCGGCCCGTCGGGTGCCGAAATCGGTGGCGCCTTCGGTGGCGAGAAGAGCACCGGCGGCGGACGCGAAAGCGGCAGCGATGCGTGGAAGGCCTACATGCGCCGAGCCACCAACACGGTCAACTACTCGAACGACCTACCCCTCGCGCAAGGCGTGCAGTTCGTTTAGAAATCAGGCAATGCAGCGCAGCACGCGCAACGAACCCGTTGCCGACTGCAGCTCGAATCGACCACTCGCCAACGCCGGCAGATAGATCTGCTCGTAGGGCGGTCGACCACCATCGGCTGGGTCGGGGAACACATCGTGAATCGCCAACGTGCCGCCGACCACCACGTGCGGAGTCCATCCTTCGAAATCGGCGCGGGCTGGTTCTACGCCGTGTCCACCGTCGATGAACAAGAAGGCAAGCGGCGAGGTCCAGTACTTGGCCACCGCTGGCGACTGCCCAACAACTGCAACAACGAAATCTTCGACACCAGCGTCGTAAATGGCAGCGCGGAAAATGGGAAGCGTGTCCATGCGGTTGATCCGCGGATCGACAACCGTGGGATCGTGATGCTCCCACCCTGCCTGGTTCTCTTCTGAGCCACGATGATGATCAACGGCAAACACAACGGTGTCGCACGCACGCGCCGCGCCGCCGAGCCACACCGTTGATCGGCCGCAATACGAGCCCACTTCTAAGAACGCCAGACCCGCGCATCGAGCGCCGGCCTCAACTGCCGCTTGGTATAACGCATCGCCTTCGTCGGGAGGCATGAAACCTTTTGCTGCAACAGCATGAGCGCGCAGATCGGCAGGAATCACCATGTGTCCCAATGGATGATCGAGTCGGGTGCTGGGCGCAACGCGGGCTTGAAGTCGGTGCCGATGGTGTACGCCAACGGACTCAGGCAGACCTGCTGCACCGTGTCGAACGGGATACCAACGATGTCGGCAACCTGTTGCTCCATCATCAAATGCACCGTGGTCCATGCCGTGCCGAGGCCGCGTGCGCGCGCTGCGAGCATGAAGCTCCATGTGGCTGGCAACACGTTGCCCATCAACGATGCGGCCATCATCGCTGGAGCTCCGTCGACGCGTGCGCCAGCGCTGCACGCCAGCACCAACGCCGGCGCATCGCCCATGTGCTCGCCAAGGAAGTCGGCGCTGTCGGCCGAGCGCTCTTGCTGCTCTTGCGCGGATGCCTCGCCCTTATCGATGCTGCGAATGTAGATGCCATCGAGGGTCTTGTAGATGCTGTACGCCTGGCGATATACCTCGCCGATTGCTTTGCGCTTTTCGGCATCGCGGATGATCACGAACTGCATGGTCATGTTGTTTGAACCACTCGGCGACTGCATTGCTGCGGCCACGCATTCACGAATGAGTTCGTCAGGCACCGGCCGCGTGAAGTCGAGTCGTTTACGCACCGCGCGAGTGGTGCTGAGCAGTTGGTCTGGGTCAAGAGGAAGAAGAGGCATCGAGGGCACCATAATCTGCCCGCAGTCACTCAATCGAACGGGTGCCGTTTCCAATTCCGTGGCAACATGGACACATGCAAGAAGCACTCGACGATCTCGTGAAGTTGCTCGACCTCGAAGCGATCGAAGTCAACATCTTTCGTGGTCGTTCCCCAGACGAAAATCGACAGCGAGTCTTCGGCGGCCAAGTGGCCGGACAGGCGTTGGTCGCTGCCGCCCGCACAGTGGACGATCCGGGTCGAATGGTGCATTCGCTGCACGCGTACTTCCTCCGCCCAGGCGATCCAAACGTGCCCATTCTCTACGAGGTCGACCGCATCCGCGACGGCAAGAGCTTCACCACTCGCCGTGTCGTTGCCATTCAACATGGCAAGGTCATCTTCAACCTGCAGGCCAGTTTTCATGTGGCCGAAGACGGCCCCGACCATCAGCTTCAAATGCCCGCAGGTCTCGCCCACCCCGACACTTTGCCCGATTTCAAAACCCGTATGGAGCCCTACAAAGTGCAGATGGGCGATTGGTACGACCGACCACGTCCCATCGATCTGCGCTACGTGAACGATGATCCCATCAGTCGCCGCGGCAAGCCAGCGCAGGGTCAGCAAGTTTGGCTGCGAGCCGATGGCGAACTACCGATGGACCCCACGCTGCATGCGTGCATCGTTACCTACGCCAGCGACATGACCCTGCTCGATACCACCGTGTTGCCCTTCGGCCTGTCGTGGGACAGCCCCGGTCTACAGATGGCCAGCCTCGACCACGCGATGTGGTTCCACCGGCCATTCCGCGCCGACGAATGGTTGCTCTATGACCAGAGCGCGATCTCAACATCAGGCGCGCGCGGAATGGCCGGCGGGGCGATCTACCGCCAAGACGGCACCCTTGCTGTCACCGTTGTGCAGGAAGGCTTGGCGCGGGTCGGGCAATGAAATCAAGATTTCGTTACGCCCTCGCTGCGCTCGCGATTGCAGGGTCGGCATGCTCAAGCAGTTCGAATCGCAACGCTGACTCTGCGGTTGATGACACATCGCACATTGCGCCGGCAACTGCCGCAACCGATGTCCCGGTCGTTACCACTCCGCTCACCGCCGAGCAGGTCGCCTTCACCGAAGTCGCCAAGGTTCCCGGCGCCCTTGATCTCGCGTATCGGGCGGGCGACAAGACCTTGTTCATCGCTGGCCGCGAGGGCCATATCTCGGCCATACGCAATGGAGTGCTCGACCCCACGCCCGTACTCGATCTCACCAGTACCATCTCGGCCGGTGGCGAACGGGGTCTGCTCGGCCTCACCTTTTCAACCGACGGCCAAAACGCCTACGTCGATTACACCAACACCGACGGCAACACCGTCATCGCCGAGTACGCAGTGGGCACCAACGGCGTGTTTGAGCCAACCAGCCAGCGGCAGTTGTTGACCATCGATCAGCCGTATCCCAATCACAATGGCGGTGCACTGCGCATCGGCCCCGATGGGTTCCTCTACATCGGCATGGGCGATGGTGGAGCAGCCAACGACCCCGATCACCGCGCGCTCAACACCAGCGAGCTCCTCGGCAAGATTCTGCGCATCGACCCCAAGGCAAGCACAACTGCGCCGTACTCAAGTCCCAAAGACAACCCCTTTGCCAACGACACCAAGGCGCGCCCAGAGATTTGGGCGATCGGCATGCGTAACCCGTGGCGTTTCAACTTTGATCAGGCCACCGGCGACCTGTGGATCGCCGACGTTGGTCAAGACAAGTGGGAAGAAGTCGACGTGGCGTGGGCCAACCTTGGTGGTGTGCACGGCTGGAACTTTGGGTGGAGCGCATATGAGGGCACTCATCGTTTCAACGTCGATCAACCTGGCGAGCAAGTCACGATGCCCATCTACGAGTACCCACACGGCGATGCCGGGTGCTCGATCTCAGGCGGCGTGCGCTATCGCGGCAAGGCTGTGCCATCACTGGTGGGCTCATACGTGTACGGCGACTACTGCAGCGGTCAGGTGCGCGCGCTGCACATCAACGAGGACCACAGCGTGGGTGCCGGGGTCACGCTATCGAGCACCATGGCCGGGCTCAGCGCTATCGCTCAGGGTCCCGATGGCGAGCTCTATGTGCTGCGCGTAGAGACCGGCGAAGTGCTCGCACTGGTCGCCGCCCACCGCTGACCTTCAGCTTCCACGAAAGTTGGGCGCACGCTTTTCGAGAAACGCCCGGGCGCCTTCGCGGTGATCATCGGTCATAAAGAGTTCGCCCAGCGATGCCGACACCCATCGGCCAAGCTCGTTCCAATCTGGATCAAGCGCTACGCGTAGACCTTCCTTCAGCCGCTGCACCGCAAGCGGCGGATTGGCGGCGATCTTATGAGCGAGCTGCATCGCAGTATCGACTAATTGGTCGTGTGCCACCACTTGCGACACGAGCCCAATGCGCAATGCTTCGGACGCATCGATGATGTCGCCGGTAAACAACAACTCGGCGGCCTTCTCGCGTCCGATGAGATGGGCCAAACGGGCAAGACCCGCCACATCGCTCACCAGCCCTCGCACCACGAACAGTTCACCAAACTTGGCGCGCTCGCTCGCCACACGAATGTCGGCCATCAGCGCAAGCTCCATGCCCCAGCCAACCGCAGCACCATTGACTGCGGCAATGACAGGAATGTCAGTGTGCAGCAACGCATCGGCAGCGGGCGTAAGCCGCGGCTCGCGCGCAGTCACACCGACCGGCGCCTGACCCTCGTGCCCGCCGCCCATCACTTGACGCACATCGTCACCACTGCAAAACGCAGGGTCGGCACCGGTGATGACCAGACAGCGCGTACCCAATGCCGGCGCATTTCGCACCGCCTGTTCGAGCGCTGAGTACATGCCCCAGGTGAGCGCATTGCGCGCCTCTGGACGATTGAGCGTGATGACACCGACGTGGTTGTCAGTGATCTCAAACGACAACGAGCTATCGGCGTCCACAACTAGCACCTGTAGTACGTGTACCGGCCGCCGCCCGCTTTGGCGACGGTGTCCATGTATGTGTCAACACACTTCGCGAGGGTCTCGATTCTGGAACCAAACCCGCCGAGTCCGCCAACAGTTGCACTCACTCCGTCGATTTGCGACTTCAGGGTGTCGACCTCTGTCTGCACCGCTTCGACAACCGACGAGAGGCCACCCGGCTTGGTCATTGAGGCCAACGACGCTGATGTGAGCGCAAGGCGCGAACGCAGCGACCCGAGTTTGCTATCCAACGCAGTGAGTTGCGACTGCAGGTTGTCAGCATTGAAGCGAGTGTCGTTGAGTTCGGTTCTCGCCTGCTTCGCTTCGTTGAGCGCGTGGTTCGCAACGAGTCCGGCACCCACGGCGAACAAGACCGCGAGTACTGCAACGACAAGCGAGAGTATTGGCGAGTGCAGCACACCGGGGCGCTTCACAGGAGCCTGGGTCGGAGGCACACGTTCTGCCGCGATCTGCTCATCCATGACTCTCTACTTCCGCTAGCTCAAACGATCGTTGTTTTGGACACGGTGATACTTGCAGAGCGGTTCGCCAAGATTCGGACCGAGGTGCACGGGCTTTTAGCGCCGGGCCCCCATGAACATGCCCTTCAAAGCGTCGTAATGCT